>NZ_JAUQYQ010000003.1:17944-142218 GCF_030588085.1 Isoptericola sp. b408 | reverse complement strand
CGTCGTGGTCGAGACCACCGACACCCTGCCCGCCGGCACCGAGGTCACCTACGACCCCACCGGCGCCGACACCGAGGGCGTCCTGATCGACGACAACGAGCCGAACGTCACCGTCACCGTCACCAACCACCTCCCCGACAAGCCGAAGCCCACGCCGACCCCGACACCGAAGCCCACGCCGACCCCGCCGACTCCGCCGACCGTGCCGACGGCGCCGGACCTCCCGACCACCGGTAGCGACCTGACCCTCCTGTGGGTCGCGCTCGCCGTGCTCGGCCTCGGCACGGGATCGGTCCTGGTCTCGCGCAGGCTGCGCCGGTCGAGCTGACCGGTCGACGACCGGCCGTCGTGACGACGCCCGGGTCCGGAGTGCTCCGGACCCGGGCGTCGTCATGAGCGCGGGCACATGATCGGCGTGGCGGCCTCCCGCCCCGCCCAGGGCTGACCCCTCCCGCTCGTTGTGGGCGTGAAATCTGCAGGTGCCGACGACGGAGAACCGTAGATTTCACGCCCACAACGACCCGGGGCGGGGGCCGAACTCAGATCTCCAGCCCCTCGAGCATCTCCGTGACGAGGGCCGCGACGGGCGACCGCTCGGACCGGGTGAGGGTGACGTGGGCGAACAGCGGGTGCCCCTTCATCGCCTCGATGACCGCCGCGACGCCGTCGTGGCGGCCGACCCGCAGGTTGTCACGCTGCGCGACGTCGTGGGTGAGGACGACCCGCGACCCCTGCCCGACCCGGGACAGCACCGTGAGGAGGACGTTGCGCTCCAGCGACTGCGCTTCGTCCACGATGACGAAGGCGTCGTGCAGGGACCGGCCGCGGATGTGCGTCAGCGGCAGCACCTCGAGCATCTCGCGGTCGATGACCTCGTCGACGACGTGCGGGGAGACGAGCGCGCCCAGGGTGTCGTAGACCGCCTGGGCCCACGGGTTCATCTTCTCGGACTCGGAACCCGGCAGGTAGCCCAGGTCCTGCCCGCCGACGGCGTACAGCGGTCGGAAGACGAGGATCTTGCGGTGCTGCCGCCGCTCGAGCACCGCTTCGAGGCCCGCGCACAGCGCCAGCGCCGACTTCCCGGTGCCGGCGCGGCCGCCGAGGGACACGATGCCGATGTCCGGGTCGGTGAGCAGGTCGATCGCGACCCGCTGCTCGGCCGACCGCCCGTGCACGCCGAAGACCTCCTGGTCCCCGCGCACCAGCTTGATCCGCTTGTCCGCCGTGACCCTGCCCAGCGCCGACCCGCCACCTCCGTGGACGACCAGCCCGGTGTGGCACAGCAGGGGTGAGGCCTCCGCCATCACCTCCGGGGCGAGCGAGGTGAGATCGAGCTCGGTCCCGTCGTACAGGGCGGAGAGCTGGTCGTCGGTGACGGCGATCTCGCGCATGCCGGTCCACCCGGAGTCGACGGCGAGCTCGTGCCGGTACTCCTCCGCGCGCAGGCCGACCGCCGAGGCCTTGACCCGCATCGGCAGGTCCTTGGACACCAGGGTCACGTCCCGCCCCTCGGCCGCCAGGTTGGCGGCGACGGACAGGATGCGGGTGTCGTTGTCCCCGAGCCGGAACCCCGCCGGCAGCACCTCCGGGTCGGTGTGGTTGAGCTCGACACGCAGGGTGCCGCCGTCCTCGCCGATCGGGATCGGGGCGTCCAGGCGTCCGTGCGTCACGCGCAGGTCGTCCAGGGCGCGCAGCGCGCTGCGCGCGAAGTAGCCGAGCTCGGCGTGGTGGCGCTTGGCCTCGAGCTCGGTGACGACGACGACCGGCAGCACGACGTCGTGCTCGGCGAACCGCTGGATCGCGCGGGGGTCGGACAGCAGCACGGACGTGTCGATGACGAACGTCCGGGCGGCGGGGGTGGTTTCGGTGTGGGCCACGGTGTGCTCCCTCATGCAGAGCCGAAGGGCGGGTGGGGCGGGCGACCGGCCTCGTGCACGACGTGCACCAGGACCGGGGCCGGCCCTCCTGCACGGAGCGAGCACTCCATCGGTTGGCCTCCCGGGGACGCCCTGGGTGGGTGTCCTGAGCGACACGCTACGACCCGCGGGACGTGATCGGGGTCACACGGACGGCGTGGCGCGAAGACGTCATCGAGAATTCACACCGACGTGGCCGACGCGGCACGATGGCGGCATGACGAGCTTCGTGGTGCTGCTGCGCGGGGTCAACATCGGGTCGAACCGTCGCGTCGGCGCCGCCGACCTGCGCGCCGCGGCCTCGGCCGCCGGCCTGACGGGCGCGCGCACGTACGCGACCAGCGGGAACCTCGTGGCGACGGCGGACGGCGGGGACGCCGAGGACGTGGCTGCCCGCACGGCGAACGCCCTGGCGGCCGCCCTCGGGACCGAGGTCCCGCTGCTGGCGCTGTCGGCGGCACGGCTGGCACACCTGGTCGCGGCGAACCCGTTCCCCGATGCGGCCCGCGACGACCCGTCGCACCTGCAGCTGCACGTGGGTCCGACGGCGGTGGACGAGGAGGGCGTGGCCCGACTGGCGGCCGACCACGACGGTCCGGAGCGGCTCGCGACCCGCGGCGGGGCCCTGTTCGTGCACTACCCGGCAGGGATCGGCCGCAGCCGGCTGACGAGCGCGCGTCTCGACCGTGCGACCGGGACCTGGACCACGGGCCGCAACTGGCGGACGGTGCTGCGCCTGGAGGCGATGTGTGACGGGTCGGCGTGACCGCAGGGCACGCGGCGGGTCCCCGGGTAGCATGATCCCCTGGCGAGCCGGGAAGTCTGGTCGGTGAAGTCGGCTGGAACGCCGGCCCGTGCCCATCGACGACCCGGGAGCATGCCCTGAGCCACGACACGACGACCCAGTCCTTCGGCACCCGTCTCGGGAACTTCCTGCGACGGGAGACGACCGGCGGCGCCCTCCTCATCGGCGCCGCCGCGATCGCCCTGGTGCTCGCCAACTCACCCTGGCGAGAGGCCTACGAGACCCTCTCCCAGACGGTGGTGGGACCGGCCTACATCGGCGGTGTGTACATCCACCTCGACCTGTCGCTGGCCTCCTGGGCCGCTGACGGCCTGCTGGCGATCTTCTTCTTCACGGTCGGCCTCGAGCTCAAGCACGAGTTCGTCGCCGGCTCGCTCCGCAGCCCCAAGCAGGCCGGGGTCCCCATGCTCGCTGCCGTCGGTGGCATGGCACTGCCGGCGATCATCTACGTCGTCATGGTGCTCTCCCTCGGCAACTCGGAGGCGCTGCACGGCTGGGCCATCCCGACGGCCACGGACATCGCCTTCGCCCTCGCCGTCCTGGCCGTCTTCGGCAAGGGGCTGCCCGTCGCGATCCGCACGTTCCTGCTGACGCTCGCCGTGGTCGACGACCTGCTGGCGATCATCATCATCGCGGTGTTCTACACGAGCGAGATCAACGGCGCCTGGCTCGGCGGGTCGCTGGTCGTCATCGCGGTCTTCGCCTGGTACATCCGCACCCGGTCGCCGAAGTGGTGGCTGCTCATCCCGCTGTTCGTCGTGGCCTGGGCGTTCATGCACGCCTCGGGCGTGCACGCGACCATCGCGGGCGTGCTCATGGGCTTCGCGGCCACCGCCCGCCCGATCCACGGCGAGACCGACACCCGCACCCACCACTACGAGCACGTGGTCAAGCCGTGGTCGCAGGGGCTGGCGCTGCCGATCTTCGCGTTCTTCTCGGCGGGCGTGAACCTGGTCGACGGCGGGGGTCCGGCCGAGATCCTGGGTCAGCCCATCGTCTTCGCCATCGTGGCCGGTCTGGTGCTCGGCAAGCTCATCGGCATCCTGGGCACGACCTGGCTCGTCACCCGGGTCACGCCGTTGCGGCTCGCCCAGGGCATCGGGGTGCGCGACCTGCTTCCCGTCGCCTTCCTCGCGGGGATCGGGTTCACCGTCTCCCTGCTCATCGCGGAGCTCTCCTTCGAGGAGGGGTCGGAGTTCACGCTCGGGGCGAAGGCAGCCATCCTCATCGCCTCGGTCCTCGCCGCGACGCTCGGCGCCCTGACCCTGCGGTGGGACGTCAAGCAGGAGCGCGGTCCGGACATGAACCGTGACGACCTGCCCGACGAGGTCACCACGCTCATCGGCGACGAGCAGGACCGCAAGGACCACTAAGGTCCGGCCGCCGTCCCGGCAGCCCGGGACCACCGTCCCGAAGGCCGTCGCCCACGCCGGGCGGCGGCCTTCGTGCTGCCACGGCGCCACGCCCGTGACCGGATCGTGACCGGATCCGCGCCGCACCGTCTTGACAGTCGGACACCTCCGCACCCAAGATCCTCATACCTGAATCACCTGTCATGTTTGCGGGTGGTATCCCAACGAAGGGCGGAGTCATGCGGGTCACGAAGAGGTCCCTCGCACTGGCCACCACCGCTGTCACGGCGCTCACGCTGGCCGCGTGCGCACCGGCGGACGGCGGGGTCGGCGGTACCGAAGACAGCGGCGAGAGCGCCGCGGCCGAACCTGTCGAGGTCGGCATCATCTACTCCAAGACCGGGCCGCTCGCCGCCTACGGCGAGGCGTACCACGAGGGTTTCGAGGCCGGTCTGGACCACGCCACGGACGGCACCGGCGAGGTGGACGGACGCCCGATCGAGGTCACCTATCTCGACGACGCCGGCGACCCGGACAAGGCCGTCAACCACGCGAAGGACATCATCGGCCAGGGCGTGCAGATCATGGGCGGCACGGTCTCGTCCGGCATCGCGCTCAAGCTCGCCGAGCAGGCCGAGCAGAACCAGGTCCTCTACGTCTCCGGCCCGGCCGCCGCCGACGCGATCACCGGCATCAACGACTACACGTTCCGGTCCGGCCGCCAGTCCCTCCAGGACGTCGCCACGGCGGGCACGTTCGTCGACCCGGACGGCGCCAAGGTGCTCGTCTTCGCCCAGGACAACGCGTTCGGCCAGGGCAACCTCGCCGCCGTCGAGGGGGTCCTCGGCGCGCAGGGCGCCGACGTCGACAGCGTCCTCGTCCCCGAGGACGCCACCGAGTTCACCCCGTTCGCCCGGCAGGTCGTCGACGCCGACCCCGACCTCGTGTTCGTCGCGTGGGCCGGCGCCTCCTCCGGCGCGATGTGGCAGGGCCTGGACCAGCAGGGCGTCCTGGACGCCACCACCGTGGTCACCGGCCTCGGCGACGCGGCGACCTTCGACGCCTACGGCGACGCCGCGGGCAAGGTCGACTTCCTCAACCACTACTTCCCCGGCGCCCCGGACAACGAGGTGAACGACGCGATGGTCGCCGCGGTCGAGGAGGCCGGCGGCACCCCCGACCTCTTCACCCCGGACGGTTTCGTCGCGGCGCAGATGATCGTCCACGCGATCGCCGAGGGCGGCGACGACGTCGACGCCATGGTGGGCGCGCTGGAGGGCTGGACGTTCGACGGCCCGAAGGGTTCGACGACGATCCGCGAGACGGACCACGCGGTCATCCAGCCGATGTACCAGGTCGGGCTCGTCGAGTCCGACGGCTCCTGGATGCCCGAGCTCGTCGAGGAGGTGCCCGCCGACGCGGTCGCCCCGCCGGAGGCCGACTGACCATGCCCCAGCACCAGCCCGGCACGGACCCCTCCGTGCCCGCCCTCGCCGTCCGCGGCCTCGGACTGCAGATCGGCGGCGCGCAGATCCTGCACGACGTGACCCTCGAGGTCGCGCCCGGCGAGATGATCGGCGTCATCGGCCCCAACGGGGCCGGCAAGACGACACTGTTCAACCTCGTCTCCGGGGTGCTGCGCCCCACGGCGGGCACCGTCCGGCTCGCGGGCCGTGACGTCACGGGCGACCCCGTCGCCCGGCGGGCCCGTGCCGGGCTGGGCCGCACGTTCCAGACGTCCAGCGTCTTCCCGCGGCTCGACGTGCTCGAGAACGTCCGGCTCGCGGCCCAGACCCACCTGGGCCGCAGCCTGTCGGTGCTCGCGTTCCCGCACCGGGGCGACGCCGCCACCCGGCGCGCGGTCGAGCACCTGGCCGAGGTCGGCCTCGCGCACCGGCTCGACGTCGCCGCCGGGGACCTCTCCCACGGCGACAAGCGCAAGCTGGAGATCGCCGTGCTGCTCGCCACCGACCCGAGCGTCATCCTGCTCGACGAGCCCATGGCCGGTGTCTCCTCGTCCGACGTCCCCGGCCTCAGCGAGGTCATCCGCCGGCTGCACCGCAGCGGCCGCACGGTGCTCATGGTCGAGCACCACATGGACGTGGTCCTCGGGCTCGTGGACCGGGTCGCCGTGATGCACCACGGCGAGCTGCTGGCCTACGACACCCCGGAGGCCGTCATGTCCGACCCCACCGTCCAGAGCGCCTACCTGGGAGACGTCGCGTGACCGAGCCCATCCTCGAAGTCCGGAACCTGCGGGCCACCGTCGCCGGCCAGCAGGTCGTCGAGGACGTCACCTTCGACGTCCCGGCCACCGGCGTGACCGCCGTCCTCGGGCGCAACGGCGTCGGCAAGACGTCGACCCTCAAGGCGCTCCTGGGCCTCTACGACCGTACCGGCGAGGTGACCCTGGCGGGCGAGCGCATCGACCGCCTGAGCACCGACCGCATCGTGCGCCGCGGGGTCGGCTACGTGCCCGAGGACCGCGAGGTCTTCGCCGGGCTCACCGTCGCGGAGAACCTGCGTCTCGCCGAACGGGACGCGTCGCCGCGCCGCGAGCTCGTCTCCGACCTGTTCCCCGACCTGGTCAAGCGGTCGGCACAGCGGGCGGGGACGCTCTCCGGCGGGCAGCAGCAGATGGTCTCGCTCGCCCGGGCGCTGCTCAACGACAACCGCCTGCTGCTGGTCGACGAGCCGACGAAGGGCCTGGCGCCCAAGATCGTCACCGAGGTCGCCACGGCGCTGGCCGAGGCGGCCGCGAGCGCCCCGGTGCTCCTCGTCGAGCAGAACCTCGAGGTCATCTCCCGGCTCGCCACCACGGTCGTCGTCATCGACGCCGGACGCGTGGTGCACACCGGCGACGCCGCCGAGCTGCTCGACGACCCCGACCGCATCCAGCGCCTGCTGGGCGTGCACACCTCGGAGAACGCCGCATGAGCACGATCGTCCTGCTCCTGATCACCGGGCTCGGCCTCGGTGCCCTGTACTTCCTCGTCGCCTCCGGGCTGTCCCTCATCTACGGGCTGATGGGCGTGCTCAACTTCGCCCACGGCTCGTTCCTCACCCTCGGCGCCTTCGCCGGCTGGGAGGTGGCCCGTCGGCTCGGCGCCGACAGCTGGGGCATCTTCGGCCTCGCGCTGGTCGTCGGCGCCGCGGTCGGCGCCGCGTTCGCCGCCCTCACCGAGCTGCTGCTCGTGCGCCGTCTGTACGAGCGCCACATCGAGCAGGTCCTGGTGACCGTCGGCCTGGCGCTGGCGACGGTCGCGCTGTTCGAGGGGACGTGGGGGTCCGACCCCGAGTTCATCGAGGGGCCCGCCTGGCTGCGCAGCACGACCGACGTCGCCGGCGCCCCGATCCCCAACGACCGGTTCCTCGCCATCGGTGCGGCCGTGCTCGTCCTGGTCGGCATCGTGCTCTTCCTGCGCTACACGCGGTTCGGCCTGATCATCCGTGCCGGCGTGGAGAACCGCGCCATGGTCACGGCGCTGGGCATCGACGTGCGCAAGGCCTTCACCCTGGTCTTCGCCGTGGGCGGTGCCGCCGCCGGGCTCGGCGGGGTGCTCGCCTCGCAGTACTTCGGGTACGTGTCCCCCCACCTCGGCGCGCACCTGCTCATCTTCGCCTTCATCGTCACCGTCATCGGTGGGCTCGGGTCCCTCACCGGGGCCGCGGTCGCCGCCGTCCTCGTCGCGGTCCTGCAGCAGTTCGCGAACTACTACTGGGGGGTCGGCGACCTGGTGGTCGTCCTGCTCCTCGCGCTCGTGCTGCTCGTCCGTCCCTCCGGCCTCCTGGGGAGGAGCGCATGACCAGCCAGCCGACCACGCAGCAGACCTCGACGCCGCCCGACCGCCCGGCCGCGCCGCTCCCCCACGACGAGAACGTCCCCGCGCCCGCCCGGCGCCGGTGGCTGATGCTCGCCGGCGGGTTCGGCCTGGTCGTCCTGCTGGCCTGCCTGCCCCTGCTCGCCATCTCCCTGCCCGGCGTACTCCCCGGGCCCACCTACACCCCGGGCACGCTGCAGGTGCTGGCGCTGGCGCTCCTCGTCGGGGCCCTCGCCCTGAGCTACCACCTGCTGTTCGGCGTCGCCGGACTCCTGAGCTTCGGGCACGCCCTGTACTTCGCCGTCGGCGTCTACGGCCTGGCCATCGTGCTCGACCGCACGGACCTGCCGCTGCTGCCCGCCGCCTGTGTCGTGCTCGTCGGCGGGATCGTCGTCGCGCACGTCGTCGGCGCGATCTCGTTGCGGGTCACCGGGATCTCGTTCGCCATGGTCACCCTCGCGTTCGCGCAGGCCGGCAACGTCCTGGTCCGGCGCAACCCGGCCGGGGCCACCGGCGGCGAGGAGGGGCTCGCGCTGGACACCACCCATGTGCCCGACGCGCTCGTCGGGGTGATGAACACGCGCAACCTGTACTGGCTGGCCCTCGTCGTGCTGGTCGTCGTCTACGCCGTCGTGCTGTGGGTCGAGCGCTCCCGTGCCGGGCACGTGGCCGCGGCGACCCGCGAGAACGAGATGCGGGTCCGCGTCGTCGGCGGGCGCCCCTACCTGGTCAAGCTGCTCGTCTTCGTCGTGGCGGCCACCCTGGCCACGGCGGTCGGCATGGCCTACCTGCTGCTGCAGTCCGGGGCCGTGCCCCGGGTGACCTCGGCCGACTTCACGCTCACGCTGCTGGTCATGGTCGTGCTCGGTGGTGTGGGCTCCCGGTGGGGCGCCGTCGTCGGCGGCGTGCTGTACACGCTGCTGGACCAGCGGCTCGGGGCGCTCGCCGCCTCCGAGGCCATCGCCGGTCTGCCGTCCGTCCTCCGGGTGCCGCTGAGCGAACCGTTGTTCATCCTGGGAACGCTGTTCATCCTCGTGGTGCTGTTCCTGCCGGGCGGGATCGCCGGCGCGGCGCAGCGGCTGTCGCACCGGCGACGTCGCGAGGGGGCGCGCGACCTCATGGAGGAGTCGGCATGACGGACCTGCACACGCTGGGCCGCTGGACGCGGGACCGGGCGACGTCCACGCCGCGCCGTGTCGCCGTGGACGACCGCGGGGTCACGCTCACCTACGCCGAGCTCGACGACCGCGCGGCCCGCCTCGCCGCGGCCCTGCGCGCCGCCGGGTACGGGGTCGGCGACCGCGTCGCCACCGTCACCGGCAACAGCGCCGACCAGGTCGTGCTCTTCTTCGCCTGCGCCCGGGCGGGGCTGGTGCTGACGCCGTTGTCCTGGCGGTCCTCCCCGCGCGAGCTGGCCGACCAGCTCGACCAGGCGGACCCGGCCCTGGTGCTCGTGGAGCAGGAGTTCGCCACCCTGGCGCGCGCGGCCCTCGACCGTCTCGCCGTGCCGCCGCGGTCCGCGGCGCTCGGCCGCTCCGGCGTCGAGGCCGCCGTGCCGGCGCCCACGCGCCGCGGCGCCGACGACGCCCCGGAGCAGCGCGAGGTCCGCGACGACGACGCGTTGCTGCTGCTGTTCACGTCCGGCACCTCCGGTCGGCCCAAGGGGGCCGTGCTCACGCACCGGAGCTGCTTCTGGACCAACCTGGCGTTCAGCCGCACGGTCGAGATGTCCCACGACGACGTCGTGCTCAGCGTCCTGCCCCAGTTCCACGCCGGCGGCTGGAACATCCAGCCGCTGCTGGCCTGGTGGAGCGGCGCCACCGTCGTGCTGGAACGGACCTTCGAACCCGAGCGGGTGCTGCGCCTGATCGCCGAGCGGCGCGTCACCACCATGATGGGCGTGCCCACGCAGTACCTGCTGCTGGCCGAGCACCCGGGATTCGCCCGCGCCGACCTGTCCTCGCTGCGCACCGCCGTCGTCGGCGGCGCCCCCATGCCCGAGCCGCTGCTGCGCACGTGGCACCGCCGCGGCGTCGCGCTCACCCAGGGGTACGGCCTCACCGAGGCCGGCCCGAACGTGCTGTGCCTGCCCGACGACGAGGCCCGCGACCGTCCGGGGTCGGCCGGCAAGCCCTACCCGCACGTCGACGTGGCGATCGCCGACCCGGCCACCGGCGAGCACCTCGAGGGCGCGGCGACCGGGGAGCTGCTGGTGCGCGGGCCGGGGATCTTCACGGGGTACTTCCGCGACCCGGAGGCGACGGCGGCGGCGTTCGCCGGCGGCTGGTTGCGCACCGGGGACCTCGTCGAGCGGGACGCCGACGGGTACCACCGGATCGTCGACCGCCTCAAGGACCTGTTCATCGTCGGCGGGGAGAACGTCTCCCCCGCCGAGGTCGAGGCCGTCCTGCACCGTCACCCGGGGGTCGCCGAGGCCGCGGTGGTCGGTGTGCCCGACGCCCGGTGGGGCGAGGTCGGGCACGCCTTCGTCGTCCCCCGGGCCGGCTACGCCACGGACGCCGAGGAGCTCGAGACGTACTGCCGCGGCGAGCTGGCGCACTTCAAGGTGCCGCAGCGGTTCGAGCTGGTCGACCGGCTCCCCCGCACGTCCCTGCACAAGATCCCCCGGCACGCCCTGCGGGCGCGCCGTACCGAGGAGGCCCGATGAGCACCGCTCCGCGCACCGCCCGCGGCAACCGCACCCGGGCGAAGATCCTCGCCGCCGCCGAGCAGGTGTTCGCCGACCTGGGCTACCACGACGCCTCGATCGTGAAGATCACCGAGGCGGCGGGCGTGGCGATGGGCACGTTCTACCTGTACTTCGAGGGCAAGCACGAGGTGTTCGTCGAGCTCGTCGACGACCTCAACCAGCGCGTGCGCCAGGCCATGTACGAGGCGAGCTCGCAGGCACCGAACCGGCTGGAGGCCGAGCGGGCCGGGTTCCGGGCCTTCTTCCGGTTCACCGCCGAGCACCCGGCGCTGTACCGGGTGATCCGCCAGGCGGAGTTCGTCGCGCCCGACGCGCTGCGCCGCCACTACCAGCGCATCGTCGAGGGGTACGTGACGGGCCTCGACAAGGCCCGGGCCAACGGCGAGGTCGGTGACGTCGACCCGACCGTCGCCGCCTGGGCGCTCATGGGCATCGGCGAGATCGTCGGGATGCGCTGGGTGCTGTGGGGCGGTGCCGACGGTCCCGCGGACGGCGCCGGTCCCGGTCAGGAGGACCGCCTGCCCGAGATCCCCGAGGACGTGTTCGACCAGACCATGCAGTTCATCGAACGAGCGCTGGCGCCGCGTGCCGACCCCCCGTCGGCACCCGGGGCGTCAGGCCCGACATCGAAGGAGGGACCCCGCGCATGAGCGACGAGACGTACCTGGACGGCCGCCGCGCCGTCGTCACCGGCGGCGGCAGCGGTATCGGTGCCGCCGCCGCCGCGGCGCTCGCCGCGCGCGGGGCCCACGTGGTCGTGGCGGACCGGGACGCGGAGGCGGCCGAGCGGGTCGCCGACGACGTCGGGGGCGAGGCCTGGGTCGTCGACCTGGCCGACACCCGCGAGCTCGACCACCTGTCGCTGGACGCCGACGTGCTGGTGAACAACGCCGGCATCCAGCGGGTCAGCCCGCTGGAGGAGTTCGACCCGGAGGCGTTCCGGCTCATCCAGCGCATCATGCTCGAGGCGCCGTTCCTCCTGGTCCGGGCGGTGCTGCCCGGCATGTACGAGCGCGGCTGGGGCCGCGTCGTCAACCTCTCCTCCGTGCACGGGCTCGTCGCCTCGCCGTTCAAGTCGGCGTACGTCGCGGCCAAGCACGGGCTCGAGGGGCTGTCGAAGGTCACGGCGCTGGAGGGCGGCCCCCACGGCGTGACGAGCAACTGCGTCAACCCCGGCTACGTGCGCACGCCGCTGGTGGAGAAGCAGATCGCCGACCAGGCCCGCGTGCACGGCATCGACGAGTCCGAGGTGCTCGAGAAGGTGCTGCTCACCGAGTCGGCGATCAAGAGCCTCACCGAGCCCGCGGAGGTCGGCGAGCTCGTCGCCTGGCTCGCCGGGCCGTCGGCCCGCATGGTCACCGGCGCCTCGTGGACCGTCGACGGCGGCTGGAGCGCGCGATGAGCGCCGCACCCGCCGTCCCGACCCTGCGCCACACGGTGCCGGGCCACCGCTACGGCACCCTCGACGTCCCGGTGGACGGCGGTGCCCTGCGGATCGGCGTGTGGGACCCGGTCGACGACGCCGGCGACGTGGTCGCAGGGGCACCGACCGTGCTGGCGGTCCACGGCATCACCGCCTCGCACCTCGCCTGGCCGCTGCTGGCCGGCGCGCTGTCCGGCGTGCGGGTCGTGGCGCCGGACCTGCGCGGACGGGGCCGCAGCAGCGACCTGCCCGGTCCGTTCGGCATGGCCCGGCACGCCGACGACGTCGCCGCGGTCGCCCGGGCGGTCGCCGACGGGCCGGTGCCGGTCGTCGGGCACTCCATGGGGGCCTTCGTCGCCGTGGTGCTGGCCGACCGGCACCCCGACGTCGTCGCCGGCCTGCTGCTCGTCGACGGGGGTGTGCCGCTGCCGGAACCTCCGGGGCTGGACCCCGCGGCGACCCCGGCCGAGCGGCTGCGGGTCGTGCTGGGGCCCGCCGCGGAGCGGTTGCGCCGCACCTTCCCGGACGCCGCGGCGTACCGGGCGTTCTGGTCGGAGCACCCGGCGTTCACCGCGGTGTGGGGTCCGGTCGTGCTGGACTACGTCGACTACGACCTGGTCCCGTCCCCGCAGGGCATGCGCCCCGCCTCGAACCCGGAGGCGGTGGCGGCGGACTCCCTCGACCTGCACGCCGACGGCCCGGTCGCCGCCGCGCTGGGCCGTCTGCAGCGCCCGACGACCCTGCTGAGGGCCCCGCGCGGGCTGCTGGACGAACCGGTGGCGCTGTACGACCCCGAACACATGGCAAGGTGGGTCCAGCGGGCCCCGGCGCTGCGGCCCCGCGACGTGCCGGACGTCAACCACTACACGATCGTCATGAGCCGCGACGGCAGCGCCGCCGTCGCGGCGGAGACGGGCGCCCTGCTCGGCGCCCTCACCGAGGAGGTCCGATGAGCACACCCCTTCCCCCCGCCGCAGAACCGACCGGTCTGGACAAGGTCGTCGGCAGCGCTGCCGAGGCCGTGGCCGACATCCCCGACGGCGCCTCGCTCGCCGTCGGCGGGTTCGGCCTGTGCGGCAACCCGATCGCGCTGATCGAGGCGCTGCTCGAGCAGGGCACGCACGACATGTCGGTCGTGAGCAACAACTGCGGAGTGGACGACTGGGGGCTCGGCGTCCTGCTGAACGCCGGGCGCATCCGCAAGATGACGTCGTCGTACGTCGGCGAGAACAAGGAGTTCGAGCGGCAGTTCCTCACCGGTGAGCTCGAGGTGGAGCTGACCCCGCAGGGCACGCTCGCCGAGAAGCTGCGCGCCGGCGGCGCCGGCATCGCCGCGTTCTACACCCGCACCGGCGTCGGCACGCAGGTCGCCGACGGCGGTCTGCCGCGACGCTACGACGGGTCCGGCGGGATCGCGGTCGGCAGCCCGGCCAAGGAGATCCGCACCTTCCCGGTGGTGGCGGCCGACGGCGTGCACGAGCAGGAGTTCGTCCTCGAGGAGGCGATCAGCACCGACTTCGCGCTCGTCCACGCCGCCAAGGGCGACCGGTTCGGCAACCTGGTCTTCCACCGCTCGGCACGGAACTTCTCCCCGCTGGCGGCGATGGCCGGCCGCGTCTGCGTGGCCCAGGTCGAGGAGCTGGTCGAACCCGGCGAGATCGACCCCGACGACGTCCACCTGCCTGGGGTGTTCGTGCACCGGATGATCGTCGTCGGCCCCGACGCCCCCAAGCGGATCGAACGCCGCACCGTCCGCACCACCGACGAGTCCGCCACGGCGGGGAAGGAGGGCTGAGCGATGGCGCTCACCCGCGACGAGATGGCCGCCCGCGCGGCCCGCGAGCTGCTCGACGGCTGGTACGTCAACCTCGGCATCGGGCTGCCCACGCTCGTGCCCAACCACGTGCCGCCGGAGAAGCACCTGGTGCTGCAGAGCGAGAACGGCATCCTCGGCGTCGGGCCGTTCCCGACCGAGGACGAGGTGGACCCGGACCTCATCAACGCCGGCAAGCAGACCGTCACGACGCTGCCCGGTGCGGCGATCTTCGACTCGGCCACGAGCTTCGCCATGATCCGCGCCGGCAAGATCGACGCCGCGATCCTCGGGGCGATGCAGGTCTCCGCCACCGGCGACCTGGCCAACTGGATGATCCCCGGGAAGATGATCAAGGGCCCGGGCGGCGCCATGGACCTCGTGCACGGCGCGTCCCGGCTCATCATCGTCATGGAGCACACCGCCCGGGACGGCTCGCCGAAGATCGTCCACGAGTGCTCCCTGCCGCTGACGGGTCGGGAGGTGGTGCACCGCATCATCACCGACCTGGCGGTCATCGACGTCACCCCGGACGGGCTGGTGCTGCGCGAGCTCGCCCCCGGCGTCACCGAGGACGAGGTGCGCGAGCGCACGGAGCCCGAGCTGACCGTCGAGCTGGACGACGCCCCCCTCGCCTCGGCCCCGCACGCCGTCCGGCCGCCCGCCGTCGTCGGCGGCGACGCGTGACGGCGCGGTCGGTGCACCGCACCGACGTGACGACCGGGCGCGGCACGTTCCACGTGCGCGACACCGGTCCGGGCGGGTCGGCGACGCTGCTGTGCGTGCACGGCAACTGCTCGTCGTCGGCGTTCTTCTCCCGGCTGCTCGCCTCCCTGCCTGCCGACGTCCGCGGTGTCGCCGTGGACCTGCGCGGGTTCGGCGACAGCGAGCCGCTGCCGATCGACGCCACCCGCGGCCTGGGCGACCTCGCCGACGACGTGGCGGCCGTGGTCGACGCCCTCGGGCTGGCCGGGGCGGACGCTCCCCCGCTGACGGCGCTCGGCCACTCGGCCGGCGCCGGGGTGGTGCTGCAGCTCGCGATCGACGACGCGTCCCGGTTCGCCGCCCTGGTGCTCGAGGCGCCGATGTCCCCCTACGGGTTCGGCGGCACCCGGGACCTGGTCGGCACCCCGACGGCCCCGGACCACGCCGGGTCGGGAGGCGGGACGGCCAACCCGGACTTCGTGGCCGCCATCGCGGCCGGGGACCGGTCCGACGACCCCGGGTCGCCCCGTGGCGTCCTGCGGGCGTTCTACGTGGCCGACGCGGCCACGATCGCCGCGGACGAGGAGGACCTGCTCGACTCGGTGCTCAGCACCCGGACCGGTCCGGACCACTACCCGGGCGACCTGACGACCTCCGACCACTGGCCGGGGGTCGCCCCGGGGACCCGGGGCATGAACAACGCCATCGCCCCGCGGTACCTGGACCTGTCCGGGTTCGCGGCGGTCGAGCCGCAGCCGCCGGTGCTGTGGGTCCGCGGTGCGCTGGACGCGATCGTCTCGGACACCTCGGCCCTCGACCTGGCCCGCCTCGGGGAGCTCGGTGCCGTCCCGGGGTGGCCCGGGGCCGTGGAGTGCCCCCCGCAACCCATGGTCGGCCAGACCCGGGCGGTGCTGGATGCCTACGCCGCCCGCGGCGGGGCGTACCGTGAAGAGGTGCTCGAGGACGTCGGCCACTCGCCGCACCTCGAACGCCCGGAGGAGGTGCTCGCGCTCGTCGTGGACGCCGTGCGCGCCACCGTCCGGACCACCCCAGCCGTGGCGGCCGTCGGCGACCCCGACACCGCCCTCGACGACGAGGAGCGAGCCTCATGACCAGCACGACCGAACCCCGACCCGACGACGTGGTCGTCGTCTCCGCCGCCCGCACACCCCAGGGGCGTCTCGGCGGGGCCCTCGCCTCGCTCTCGGCGGTCGAGCTCGGCGCCGTCGCGGCCCGGGCGGCGCTGTCCGAGGCGGGCGCGGTCGCCGGGGACGTCGACACCGTCGTCTTCGGCCAGGTGCTGCAGGCCGGCGCCGGCCAGAACCCGGCCCGCCAGACGGCCGTCGCCGCGGGCGTGCCGATGACGGTGCCCGCCGTGACCGTCAACAAGGTGTGCCTGTCCGGGCTGACCGCGGTCATCGACGGTGCCCGGCTGCTGCGCACCGGCGAGGCCACGGCCGTGCTCGTCGGCGGCCAGGAGTCCATGACGAACGCGCCGCACCTGCTGCCGGGGGCCCGTGCCGGCTTCCGGTACGGGGACGCGACCCTGCTCGACGCCGTGTCCCGCGACGGGCTGTCGGACGCGTTCGACGGCCAGGCGATGGGGCTGAGCACCGAGGAGCACAACACCGGCTCGGTGCACGTCGATCGCGAGGAGCAGGACCAGGTGGCGGCGGCGTCGCACCAGCGGGCCGCCCGTGCCGCCAAGGACGGCGTGTTCACCGCCGAGCTGGCACCGGTGGAGGTGCCGCAGCGCAAGGGCGACCCGATCGTGGTCTCCTCCGACGAGGGGGTCCGGCCGGACACCACGACCGAGAGCCTGGCCCGGCTGCGCCCGGCCTTCTCCCGCGAGGGCTCGATCACGGCGGGCAACGCCTCGCAGATCTCGGACGGCGCCGCGGCACTCGTGCTGACCACCCGGGCCCGGGCCGAGGCGGCCGGGGTGTCCGTGCTGGCCACGGTCCGGTCGGCCGGCCAGGTCGCCGGACCGGACACCTCGCTGCACTCGCAGCCGGCGAACGCGATCTCCGCGGCGCTGGCGCGCGAGGGATGGACCGCGGACGACCTCGACCACGTCGAGATCAACGAGGCCTTCGCCGTCGTGTCGGCGGCCTCGCGGCGGGTGCTCGGGATCTCCCCCGAGATCGTCAACCCGCACGGCGGCGGCATCTCGCTCGGTCACCCCATCGGGGCGTCCGGCGCGCGGCTCGCGGTGCACGCCGCGCACCAGCTGGCCCGGCGCCGGGCCGACGGGCAGACGGGCCGGGCAGCGGTCGCGCTGTGCGGCGGCGGCGGGCAGGGCGAGGCGCTGCTGCTCGAGGCCTGAGCCGTCCCGGGCGGGGGCGCCGACGGCACCCCCGCCCACCGGCCGCCCGGCCGCCCGGCCGCCCGGCCGCCCGGCCGCCCGGCCCGCTGTGGGCATGACTGAGGCGGCCGTCCGCCGGCGCCGGGCCGCATCTTTCTTGCCCACAGCGGTGAGCGGGTCAGCGCGGGTCAGCGGGCGAGCGAGCGCAGCTGCCGCAGCGCGACCGACAGCGTCGCGATCCCCGGGTCCTCCACGGCATCGGCCGTGGCCATCGCGTGGAGGGCCCGCTCGGCGGTCGTCCCCCCGGCCGCGATCCAGGCGTCGATCCGCTCCGTGGCGTCCCCGGGATCGGTGTGCTCGAGCACGGACGCCGTCAGCGCAATCGTGACCGCGTAGAGGTCGTCACGCAGCGCGGCCCGGGCCATCGAGTCCCAGCGGTCGTCCTGCGGCAGGGCCGAGACGCGGGTGAGCATGTCCGGCACGCCGAGCCGGCCCGACAGCGTGAAGTAGGTCTGCGCCACCTCGTCCAGGTCCCACTCGCGCGTCGCCGCGAGCTCGGCGACGTCGAGCAGCGGCAGGGCGCCGAGCAGGCTCGCGCCGCGCCGGGCGAGCTCGGGACCGCACCCCGCCTCCTCGAGGGAGGCGAACTCGGCCTGGTACTGCCGCAGCTCCTCGCCCTGGTAGAGCTCACCGAGCCGCGAGGTGTAGGACCGCACGGGCTCGGCGAACGCCTCGATCTCGGCGCCGACGTCGATGAGGTCGGACCGGTGCTGGACGAACCACCGTGCGGCCCGGTCGAGCAGCCGGCGGAACTCGAGGTACAGGTCGGTCTGCACCTGGGAGGACACCACGTTGTCCGTGGCCTCCACGACCTCCACGAAGCCCTGCAGGTCCATGATCTCGCGCGCGGCGACGAACGCCCGGGCGACCTGCTCGGTCGGGGCACCGGTCTCGTCGGCGGCCCGGTAGGCGAACGTGATGCCACCACGGTTGACCATCGAGTTCACGACGGCGTTGACGACGATCTCGCGGCGCAGCGGGTGGTCGACGAGGTCGTCGGGGAACAGCTCGCGGACCTCCGTCGGGAAGTAGTCGGCCAGGGTGCGGGCGAACCAGGGGTCCTCGGCGAGGTCTGTCTCGTTGAGGTCGTCCTTGAGGGCCAGCTTCGCGTAGGCCATCAGCACCGCGAACTCCGGGCGGGTGAGTCCCTGCCGCTGCTCGATCCGTTCCTCGATCTCGGCCGGACCGGGCAGCACCTCGAGGGCACGGTCCAGGTCGCCCCGCTCCTCGAGCGAGGTCATCAGCCGTGCGTGCACGGGCAGCATGACCGCCGCGTTGGCCCGGGAGTTGCCCAGCAGCACGTTCTGCTCGTAGTTGTCGCGCAGGACCTGGGCCGCGACCTCGTCGGTCATGGACTGCAGGAGCTTGTTGCGGTCGGTGATGTCCAGGCGGCCCTCGCGCATCACCGCGCCCAGCAGGATCTTGATGTTGACCTCGTGGTCGGAGGTGCCCACCCCCGCCGAGTTGTCGATCGCGTCGGTGTTCACCTGCACGCCGGACAGCGCGGCCTCGATCCGGCCCCGCTGGCTGACGCCGAGGTTCCCGCCCTCGCCGATCACCCGTACACGCAGCGCGGACCCGTCGACCCGGATGGCGTCGTTCGCCCGGTCGCCGATGTCCTCGTTCGTCTCCGTCGACGCCTTGACGTAGGTGCCGATGCCGCCGTTCCAGAGCAGGTCCACCGGAGCCAGCAGGACGGCCCGCTTCAGCTCGTTCGGGGTGAGCGCCGTGACGCCGCGGTCCAGCCCGAGCGCCTCGGCCATCTGGGGGCTCACCGGCACGGACTTCGCCGACAGCGGGAACACTCCGCCGCCGGCGGAGATCAGCTCACGGTCGTAGTCGTCCCAGGTCGACCCGGCCAGCTCGAACAGCCGCCGCCGCTCGGCGTACGACGTCGAGGCGTCCGGGTCGGGGTCGACGAACACGTGCCGGTGGTCGAAGGCGGCGACCAGCCGGATGTGCTCCGAGAGCAGCATGCCGTTGCCGAACACGTCCCCGGACATGTCGCCGACACCCACCACGGTGAAGTCCTCGGTCTGGGTGTCGTGCCCGAGCTCGCGGAAGTGCCGCTTGACCGACTCCCAGGCGCCGCGGGCCGTGATGCCCATCGACTTGTGGTCGTAGCCGTCCGACCCGCCGGAGGCGAAGGCGTCGTCGAGCCAGAAGCCGTACTCCGCGGAGATCCCGTTGGCGATGTCCGAGAACGACGCGGTGCCCTTGTCGGCCGCGACGACGAGGTACGGGTCGTCGCCGTCGTGCCGCACGACGCGCTCCGGCGGGACCACCTCGCCGCCGTCACGGTTGTCGGTGACGTCCAGCAGGCCGCGGATGAAGGTGCGGTAGGCCGCCTTCCCCTCGGCGAGCCAGGCAGCCCGGTCCGACGGGTCCGGCAGCTGCTTGGCGACGAAGCCGCCCTTGGACCCGGTCGGGACGATGACCGCGTTCTTGACCATCTGGGCCTTGACCAGCCCGAGCACCTCGGTGCGGAAGTCCTCGCGCCGGTCGCTCCAGCGCAGGCCACCGCGCGCCACCTTGCCGAACCGCAGGTGCACACCCTCGACCTGTGGGGAGTACACCCAGATCTCGGCCATCGGGTGCGGCAGCGGCAGGTCCGGCACGCGCGAGCAGTCGAGCTTCATCGAGACCCACGGCTTGGGGTCGCCGGCGTCGTCGCGGGTGTAGAAGTTCGTGCGCAGCATCGCGTTGATGACGCCGAGGAACGACCGCAGGATGCGGTCGTGGTCGAGGCTGGCGACGTCGTCGAAGGCCTCCAGCAGGTCGACGCTCGCCCGCGCGGCCCTCATGTCGCGGTCGCCGTCGGACTCGTCGAGATCGGGGTCGAACCGCAGCGCGAAGAGCTGCACGAGGTCGGCGGCGAGCTGCGGGTGGGCGATCAGCGCCTCGTCGATGTACTCCATCGAGAAGGCCGACCCGGCCTGGCGCAGGTAGCGTCCGACGGCCCGCAGGATCACGATGTCGCGCCACGGCAGGCCGGCCCGCAGGACGAGCGCGTTGAGTCCGTCGCTCTCCGCGGCGCCGGACCAGACGGCGCGGAACGCGTCCTCGAGCGCAGCGGCGGCCCCCTCGGCCTGCCACAGCGCCGGGTCGGGCGCCGTGATGCCGAAGTCGGAGATGTACCGCGTCGAGCCGTCCGCGGGCTGCACCGTGTACGGCCGCTCGTCGAGCACGTCGACGCCGAGGCCGGTGAGCAGCGGCAGCACCCAGGTGAGCCGGTGCTCGCGGAGCGACGCCACGGTCAGCCGACGCACGCTCGGGTCGGCGTCCTCCGGCGTGTACAGGTGCACCGCGATCGGCTCGGCCTCGGTCAACCCCTCGAGACGCCCGATGTCGCCGACGGCCGCCGCCGGGGTGATGTGCTCCTTGTACGCCTCGGAGAAGGCCGTGCCGTACCGGTGCAGGATCTGCGCCGCCGTCTCCTCGTCGTGGACGTGGTGCAGCTCGTCCACGAGCGCCGCCGTCCATGTCCGCACCGCGTCCTCGAGGCCGCGCTGCAGGTCCTCCTCGTCCACCGCGGGGATCCCGGTGTCCTTCGGGACCCGCACGACGAAGTGCAGCTGCGCCAGGGGCGAGTCGTCCACGCGGGTGGTGTGCTCCACGCGCTCCGCGGCGAACGCCTCGCGCAGCAGGTCCTCGATGCGCAGCCGCACCGTGGTGTTGTACCGGTCGCGCGGGAGATAGACGAGCGCCGAGACGAAGCGCCCGAACTCGTCGGCGCGCAGGAAGATGCGGCTCTGCCGGCGCTCGCGCAGCCGGATGACCTGGCTGGCGACGTCGTGCAGGTGTTCGGGGCTGTCCTGGAAGAGCTCGTCGCGGGGGTACTGCTCCAGCACCTGCAGCAGGTCCTTGCCGGAGTGCGAGGTCGGGGCGAACCCGGAGGCGCTCAGCACGGCGCGGGCCTTCGCGGCGACGATCGGCAGGGTCAGCACCGAGGAGGCGTAGGCGGCCGACGTGAAGATCCCGACGATGCGGCGCTCGCCGGTGACGTTGCCCTCGTCGTCGAAGGTGCGCACCCCGACGTAGTCCAGGTAGACGTCGCGGTGC
The DNA here is from genome assembly GCF_030588085.1 of Isoptericola sp. b408. NCBI lineage: Bacteria > Bacillati > Actinomycetota > Actinomycetes > Micrococcales > Promicromonosporaceae > Isoptericola > Isoptericola sp. b408. The sequence continues at coordinate 121,246 of NZ_JAUQYQ010000003.1, read as the reverse complement.
ACCGTGGCCCGCGAGTTCGCCTTGGTGATCGTCAGCAGCCGCGGCTCCCGCGCGGTGCGCTGCGCCTCGGGGCGCAGGTGCACGATGTCGGTGGTGGGCTTGCGCAGGATCCCCAGGCCGGTGTGCGACAGGGGGCGCAGCACGTCCTCGCCGTCGACGGTGTCGAGGCTGTACTCGCGGTAGCCGAGGAAGGTGAAGTGGTCCTCGGCGAGCCAGGTGAGGAACTCGATCGTGGGCGCGACCGTCGCCGGATCGGCGGTGGGCGGCGGCTGCACGCGCAGGTCGGTGCAGATGTCGAGGCAGGCCCGGCGCATCGCCCTCCAGTCCTCGACGGCGGCGTGCACGTCGGCGACGACCTCCTGCAGCCGCGTCACGAGCGCCTCACGGTCGTCGTCGTCGGTGATGCGGTCCGTCTCCACGTGCATCCACGACTCGGGCAGACCGCCGCGGGCGTGGAGGCCCTGCAGCTCGCCGGACTCGTCGCGCTGCGCCCCGACCACGGGGTGCTGCATGAGGTGCACCGTCCCGCCGTGGCGGGCGATGGCGCCGTCGACGGAGTCCACCAGGAACGGCACGTCGTCGGTGCAGATGTCGACGACGGTGCGCCGCGACGTCCAGCCGTCCTCGCGCAGCGTCGGGGTGAAGGCGCGCACCAGCGTCTGTCCCGGGTCGCGCCGGTGCGCGAACCGGCAGGTGGACGCGGCCGCACCGACCACGTCGCGGGGCTCCCGCTCCGTCATGTCGTCGTCGGTGTAGACGCTCAGCAGGTGGTTGGCGCAGCGCCGCAGGTCGGCAGGGAGGTCGTCCACGGCATCCCGGATCTCGGGGCGCAGAGCAGCTTCGTCGGTCATGAACCTCTTCGTTCTCCGTCGGGACCGTGACCCGGGTCTCGGGTCGTCCCGATGCTATCGCTGGGACCGGCTGCCGTCAGGCCCACGGGGCGCACGACGAGAACGCCGTGCCCGGTGGTGCGGCGCGCTCGGCGCGACACCCCGGGCACGGCGCCCCGCAGGGAAGGTCCCGGCCCCGCCTACTCCGCCGGCGCGTGCCGGTCCAGGAACTCGTAGACCGCGGTGGTGTCCACGCCGGGGAACGCCCCCGACGGCATCGCCGCGAGCATGGAGGCGTGCGGGCGTGCGCTCGGCAGGGCGTTGCCGTCCCAGCGCTCGGCCAGCGGCCGCGAGGGCCGGCGGCAGCACGACTCGTCCGGGCAGCGCGAGGTGGACCGCGCCGTCGTCTCCCGCCCCAGGAACCACTTGACCTGCGCGTACGGCACACCGACGCTCACGGAGAACTGCCCGTCCGGGGTGTCCTGGACCCGCGAGGTGCACCAGTAGGTCCCCGTCGAGGTGTCGGTGTACTGGTAGTACGGGCTCAGGCGGTCCTTGACGTCGAACACGACCCGGGCCGTCCACTGCTTGCACACGTGCTGACCCTCGACGGTGCCCAGGGCGTCGGCCGGGAACCGGACGCCGTCGTTCTCGTAGGCCTTGTGGATCGCCCCGGACTCGTGGACCTTCATGAAGTGCACGCCGATGCCGAGGTGCCGCGTGGCGAGGTTGGTGAACCGGTGCGCGGCCGTCTCGTAGGAGACCGCGAAGGCGTCGCGCAGGTCCTCGATGGAGATCGCGCGGGCGTCCTTGGCCTCGCGCAGGTGCTTGACCGCCTCCCGCTCGGGCAGCAGCAGCGCCGCGCAGAGGTAGTTCGCCTCGACGCGCTGGCGCAGGAACTCGCCGTAGTCGCGCGGCTCGGTGTGCTCCAGGACGTGCGACGCCAGGGCCTGCAGCAGCGCGGAGCGGGCGTCGGACCGGCCGCGGATGCCGTTGCTGGGCAGGTAGACGCGCCGGTGGCGCTGGTCGATGACCGCACGGGTGGAGTGCGGCAGGTCCGACTCGTAGTGGATGGAGAAGCCCAGGTGCGAGGCGATGTCCACGGCCGCCCGCTGCGGGACCGGGCCGTGGGTGTGCCCGACGTCGTCGAGGAGGCTGCGCGCGACGATCTCCAGGTCGGGGAAGTAGTTGTCCTGCGCGCGCATGTCGGCACGCAGGTCGGTGTTGGCGCGGCGGGCCTCCTCCGGGGTGAGCGCCCGCTCGGAGTGCAACCGCTCCAGCTCGGCCTGCAGGGAGACGATCGCCTCCAGCGCGTCGGTCGGCAGCGACTTGCCCACCCGCACCGGCTTCACCCCGAGCGCGGAGAAGAGCGGTCCTCTTTGCACCCGCTCCAGCTCGATCTCCAGGGCGTCCCGTCGCGAGGGGGCCTCGGGGGACAGCAGGTCGTCGACGCTGGTGCCCAGCGCCTTCGCCACCGCCTGCAGCCGCGCGATCGTCGGTTCGCGCTTGCCGTTCTCCAGCATGGAGATCTGCGACGGGGCACGTGAGACCGCCTCTCCGAGCTCTCCGAGGGTCATGCCCCGCTGCAGGCGCAGGTGGCGGATGCGTCGCCCGATCGTCAGCGCGTCGGGCTCGGACTCGGCCGGGGGCGGCGTGGGGGGCGTCGCCGGCGGCCGCGACGTCGTCGTGAAGGCCATGCCCCAGGGTGACATGCGCCACTCCTTCTGCCAAGGAGAAGAACCGAGAAAGTTCTTCTCTCAGAACCTCGCCACAGGGGTTGCGCAGGGCGCAGAGTCGATACCGAGGGACGACGACGGCGGAACTCGAGGCGGTGCTCACCACCGCGAGGACCGCCGTCGGACCCCCTCGCCAGACAGGCAGCAGGCGGTCCGTCCGCACCGCGACGGACCGCACGACGAAAGGCGACGACGATGACCGCGACCCTCGAGACCGGTTCCACGAACGGGACGACGACCACCACCCCGCGCACGGGCGACCAGGTCACCACCGCCGCGGCCCTGGCCGAGCAGTGGGCCACCGACCCCCGCTGGGCCGGTGTCACCCGCGACTACACGGCCGAGGACGTCATCGCGCTGCGGGGCTCGGTCGGCGAGGAGCACACGCTGGCCCGCCGCGGGTCCGAGCTGCTGTGGGAGCTCCTGCACACCGAGGACTACGTCAACGCCCTCGGCGCGCTGACCGGCAACCAGGCCGTGCAGCAGGTCAAGGCCGGGCTCAAGGCCATCTACCTGTCCGGCTGGCAGGTGGCCGGCGACGCCAACCTCTCGGGCCAGACCTACCCCGACCAGTCGCTCTACCCGGCCAACTCGGTGCCGGCCGTCGTGCGGCGCATCAACAACGCGCTGCTGCGCGCCGACCAGATCGACGTCGAGGAGAACGGCGCCCCGACCCGCAACTGGCTGGCCCCGATCGTGGCCGACGCCGAGGCCGGGTTCGGCGGCCCGCTGAACGCCTACGAGCTCATGAAGTCGATGATCTCCTCCGGCGCCGCGGGCGTGCACTGGGAGGACCAGCTCGCCTCGGAGAAGAAGTGCGGCCACCTCGGCGGCAAGGTGCTCATCCCCACCAAGCAGCACGTGCGCACCCTCAACGCCGCGCGGCTCGCCGCCGACGTCTCCGACGTGCCGAGCGTGGTCATCGCCCGCACCGACGCCGAGGCGGCCACCCTCATCACCTCCGACGTCGACGAGCGCGACCAGCAGTTCCTCACCGGCGAGCGCACGTCGGAGGGCTTCTACAAGGTCCGCAACGGCATCGAGCCCTGCATCACCCGGGCCCACGCCTACGCCCCGTACGCCGACCTCATCTGGATGGAGACCGGCACGCCCGACCTCGAGCTGGCCCGCAAGTTCGCCGAGTCGGTCAAGTCCGAGTTCCCGGACCAGATGCTGGCCTACAACTGCTCGCCGTCGTTCAACTGGAAGAAGCACCTCGACGACGCCACGATCGCGAAGTTCCAGCGCGAGCTCGGCGCCATGGGCTTCAGCTTCCAGTTCATCACCCTGGCGGGCTTCCACGCCCTCAACCACTCCATGTTCGACCTGGCCCACGGCTACGCCCGTGAGCAGATGACCGCCTACGTGGAGCTGCAGGAGGCCGAGTTCGCCTCCGAGTCCCGCGGCTACACCGCCACCAAGCACCAGCGCGAGGTCGGCACCGGTTACTTCGACCGCGTGTCCACGGCTCTCAACCCTGACGCCGCCACCCTCGCCCTCGCCGGCTCCACCGAGGCCGCTCAGTTCTGACTCACCCCTCGCCTCGGGCGTCCCGGTCCGGCGCACGTCGCGCCCGCCGGACCGGGACGCCCGGCCCCTTTTTCGATCAGGAGTCCGCCATGACCACCACCGCCTACCTGCCCCGCACCCAGTCCGGTCGTTCGACCGGCTCGCCCGCCACCCCGCCGCGCGGCATCGCGCTGGCCGACTCGGCCACCGTGGCCGAGGGCACGATCGACGTCGTCGGCCCGATCGCCCCGGGCGACGAGGAGATCCTCACCCCGCAGGCGCTGGAGTTCCTGGCCCTGCTCCACGACCACTTCGCCGACACGCGCTGCGAGCTGCTGCTCTCCCGCCAGCGCCGCACCCGGCAGATCGCCGACGGCACCGACCCGGATTTCCTGCCCACCACGCGGCCCGTCCGGCACGACCCGTCCTGGCGCGTGGCCGGCTCCACCGGGGCGCCCGGGCTGTCCGACCGCCGCGTCGAGATCACGGGGCCGACCGACCCGAAGATGACCATCAACGCCCTCAACTCGGGCGCCAAGGTCTGGCTCGCCGACGCCGAGGACGCCTCCAGCCCGACCTGGGCCAACGTGATCGGCGGCCAGCGCGCGCTGCGCTCGGCGATCCGCGGCGAGCTGTCGTTCGACGGTCCGTCGCCCGACGGCGGCCGCACCCCCGGCAAGCACTACGCGCTGCGCACCTCGGAGCTGACCGAGATGCCGACCATCGTGTTCCGGCCGCGCGGCTGGCACCTGTTCGAGTCGCACCTGGCGTACACCGGCACCGACGGCTCCACCCAGCCGGCGTCCGGGTCGCTGGTCGACTTCGGCCTGTACTTCTTCCACAACGCCCGCGAGCTCATCACCCGCGGCCGGGGCCCGTACTTCTACCTGCCGAAGCTGGAGAGCCACCGCGAGGCGCGGCTGTGGAACGAGGTCTTCGAGCTGGCCCAGCACGCCCTCGACATCCCGCGGGGCACCGTCCGCGCGACGGTGCTCATCGAGACCCTGCCGGCCGCGTTCGAGATGGAGGAGATCCTCTACGAGCTGCGCGACCACTGCGCCGGGCTCAACGCCGGCCGCTGGGACTACCTGTTCAGCGTCATCAAGTGCTTCCGGTCCCGCGGCGACTCCTACGTGCTGCCGGACCGGGCGCAGGTGACGATGACCGCCCCGTTCATGCGGGCGTACACCGAGCTGCTGGTGGCCACCTGCCACCGGCGCGGTGCGCACGCCATCGGCGGCATGAGCGCCTTCATCCCCGACCGCCGCAACCCGGAGGTCACCGAGCAGGCGTTCGCCAAGGTCCGCGCGGACAAGGAGCGCGAGGCCGGCGACGGGTTCGACGGTTCGTGGGTGGCACACCCGGACCTCATCCCCATCGCCCGGGAGGCGTTCGACGCCGTGCTCGGCGAGCGGGAGAACCAGGTCGACCGCCAGCGCGACGACGTGTCCGTGGGTCAGGCCGAGCTGCTCGACATCGCCTCCGCGCGACGCGAGGGCGCGACCATCACCGAGTCCGGGCTGCGCACCAACATCTCCGTCGGCGTGCGGTACATCGCCTCCTGGCTGCGGGGCACCGGTGCCGCGGCGCTGGACAACCTCATGGAGGACGCCGCCACGGCGGAGATCTCCCGGTCGCAGATCTGGCAGTGGATGCACTCCGGGACCCGGACCGAGGACGGGACCGTCATCACCCGGGAGCGGTGCGAGTCGATGCTGCAGGAGTTCCTGCGGACGACGCCCCGCACCCCGGGCGACCGGCTGGACGAGGCCGTGACGATCTTCCGTGAGGTCTCGCTGGGCGACGAGTTCCCGCCGTTCCTCACCACGAGCGCCTACGCCCGCTACTTCAGCTGAGCAGTTCCGCTCGGCGCACCCGGCGGCGCCGAGCACACGCGACGGCGGCCCGTCACCGACAGGTGGCGGGCCGCCGTCGCGTCTGCCGGGGTGCGACCCCCGGTGCCCCAGCGTGGTCAGTCAGCGGGCGCGACCAGTCGGTCGACGACGGAGGTGGTCGGCGGGTGCGCCGCCATCTCCCCGGCGACGCGTTCGGACGTCGCGTGGACGTCCGCGTCGTCGAGGACCGCCGCGACGGCCGTGCCGAGCCGGTCCGGGAAGTCCTCTCCCGGGGTGACCATCCTTCCGAGGCCGCGCTCGTCCAGGCGGCGGGCGTTGAACCACTGGTCGAGCGCGAACAGCGGCACAGCCACCTGGGGCACGCCCGCGGCCAGGGCCGCCGCGGTGGTGCCGAAGCCCCCGTGACCGACCACGGCCACCGCGTGCGGCAGCACCTCCTCCTGGGGCCACCACTGCTCGACGTGAGCGTTGTCCGGCCACGGACGCAGCCGGTCGGGGTCCAGAGCGCGGCCGACGGTGAGCAGGACGCGGACGTCCAGCGACGCCAGGGCGGCGAGCAGCTCGCGGTAGGTCTGCTCGGCGGACGGCATCGTGCCTGCCACGGTCCCCAGACTCGCGTACACCAGCGGAAGATCCGACGTCTCCGGAGGGAGGCCGCGTCCCTCTGGCGCGTCCGTCGTGGGCCCGGGCCGGAACCGGACGACGTCGCGCCCGCCCGACGGCGGGTCGTCGAACGACGCCGGCAGCACGGTGAAGGACGGCGCGGAACGCTGCGCGGAGATCAACCCGTCGGCGTCGAGCCCGAGGGGCCGACCCAGCTCCTCCGCCGGGTCGGTAAACCAAGGCGCCGTGCTTGCGATCAGCCCGTCGAGGCAGATCCCGACGCTCCGGTGCGGGATTCCCTCGGCCTCCGCGGCGACGAGTGAGGCAAGCTCGAAGGGGTCGCGGACCACAAGGTCCGGCCGCCACGAGCGGACGGTGTCGAGCAGCCGCGGCAGCGCGGCACCGCCGTCGAGCCGCCCGAAGATCTCCCGGATCATCAGCTCGTTGGCGGCCTCCATCGACAGGCCGGCCATGCCGCCGAACGCACGGCCCATCGCGTCGGCCGAGGGTTCGTCGAACGGCGCCACGACGAGGCCCTCCCGCGCGACCTGGTCGGCGAAGCCGGCCGGGGCGGCGACGCGGACCTCGTGCCCGGCCGCTCCGGCGGCGTGGGCGAGCGGAACCTGCGGCAGGAAATGGCCGAGGTTGCCCGTCGAGGCGAACAGCAAGCGCACGACCTCACCGTAGATCGGGGCGGGTCGGCTCGCCGCCTGCCGTCGGCGGTCACGCAGCGCGGTGGGTCACCAACGCCTCCAACTGGTTCATGACCAGCACGATGGCGTCCTGCCGCTTGTCCGGCGGGTACTTGTGCTCGGCCACGGGCACGGAGGCGACGAGCAGCCCCGAATCCTTGCCGCGGAAGGTCCGGTTCACCCGGGCGAGCGTCTGCATGAGCAGCGCACCGCGCAGCGGCCAGTCGAGGTAGAGCGTGTGCAGCGACGGCGAGTCGTAGCCGGTGAGCAGCATGTCGTTGACGATGACGAGGCCGCCCGACGACGCAGCGCGGAACCCTCGAGCGGTCCAATGGACTCCGGGCAAGAGCGGTCAACACGGGTACGGACGGCGTCGCCCGAGCGAGCGAGGCCACAAGCGGTTCTTCGGCGGCCTCGCCGATCGAGCCCGTCGTAGGCAAGCGGAGATCGACGAGGCACGGGCCGAGTCGTGGCTGTGAGCGGCTCGGGGTAGTGCCGCGCAAAGCCCACTGCTCCACCGACGCCAGCGAGTCAGCCCGCCGACCCCTCGAAGACGACTTCCACCGTCTCGTAGCCCAGCCCGCCGATCAGTCCCTCGAGCGTCTTGCGCGTGTTCTCCTCGGCGCGGCTCTCCAGGTCGCTCTCCCGGGCGGCAGCGGTGAGCATCTCCTCCGCCTTCAGGAGCGTCTGCTGGCGGCTGCCGTCGTCGTCGGCGAAGAAGTCCTCGGCGCGGTTGATCAGACCTCGCGAGTCGGAGAGCGCCCTGCTCTGCTCGAGATCGATCCGCGGCTCCGCGAGCGCGGGCTCCGGCAGGGTGACCGTCACGGTGGAACCGTCCTCGGAGACGACGACCGCCTCCTCGGGCAGGTCGCGGAAGTCGACGTAGACCTCGACCGAACCATCCGCGAGGAAGATCGTGCGCTCGCCCATCAGCCAGTCCGGCACGTACTTCGTGTCCTGCTCCAGGTCCACGACCACCTGGTAGTTCCCCTGGGCCGCGACGAACCGGGCGAGGTTCTGGATGCCCAGCAGCACCGGCCGGTCGGAGCGGTCGACCTCCTCGGTGGCGAAGGGGTTCTCCAGCTCCGGCAACGAGATCAGCTCGGTCCGGATGGCACCCCAGACCAGCACGACGAGCAGCACCAGCGCGCCGACGATGCCGAGCATCACGCCCAGGAAGGCCTTCAGGAAAACACCGCCCCGGGAACGGGGCGGGACATCATCCGGCTTCTCCGGGGAGGCGTGTTCCGGCCTCTCCTCAGTGGCGACGGGCGGCTGCTCGGACACCTGATCTCCTACCTCGTGGCGGATCGCGTTCACACCAGGTGCGTTCCGGGCCTCGTCGCCGTCGATCCCGACTCCGCGTTCTTGCCCGGGAGCACTTCTGGCATCGGTCGTTGGACAACCTAGGGCCAATCGGCCCAATCTGCCTCCGAAGCGGCGAAGTTGCGGCGCTTCACACCAGGCGGTGATGGGAACGGTCCGCGAACCGTTCCATCGCCTCGACCACCTCGACCGCCTGCCACACCCGGTCGCGGGCTCCCCGTCCGATCTGGTCGAGGACGCCGTCCTCGACGAGACGGTCGATGGCCACCTGGGCGTTCGCCGTCGTGACGCCGAGGAGCTCCGCGGCGAGACGGGAGTCGATCACGGGGCGCTCGACGAGGATGTCCGCGAGGCGCCAGGCGGCGGCACCGCGACGGGCCCGGATGATTCCCACCCACCGCGCATGGGCGTCGGACACGTCGCGCATGAGCTCACGTGCGTTCTGCAACGCCGGAAAGACCGCCTCGCACACCTCGGTGACGATCGGCACGGGATCGCCGGAGCGATACGCGGTCAGGGCCGCGAAGTACCGCTCGGTCTCGGCGATCAGCCCGGCCGAGATCGGCACGATGACGTGTCGGGTCAGGCCTGCGTGGCGCAGCTGGGCGTGCATGAGGGCACGGCCGATGCGCCCGTTGCCGTCCGGGAACGGGTGGATGTTCTCGAACTGGGCGTGCGCGACGGCCACCTGGGCGAGCGCGGGAACGTCGTCGCGCGCGATGAAGGCCGCCAAGTCCTCCATGGCACCCGGCACCAGGTCGCTCCGCGGCGCCACGTAGTCCGCCCCGTGCGGGCTCCGGGCAGAGCCGCCGATCCAGACGGCCGCGTCCCGCCACACACCGGCGGGGCCCGGCATGTGGTCCCTCATCAAGACCTGGTGCATCGTCAGGATGGCGTCGGTGTCCAGATGGTCGGCGACGTCGAGAGCGCGCGTCATGGCGCCGACGTTGGCGACGATCTCGTCGGCGTTGGCTCGGCCCCGGCGTCCCAGCTCCGCCAGGGCGATCGCCTTCGGGGACGAGGTCAGGTTCTCGATCTGAGACGAGCTCGCCGCCTCGGTCCTCAGCAGGAGCGAGGCGAACGACATCAGGGAGCCGAGCGACTCACCGTCGAGACGGGCGATCTCGGAACTCGCCTCGGCGACCAGCGCGGCCGTCGGCCCGTCGAGACGGAGCTCGGCGTCTGCGATGCGCGCCGGCACGGCCGCCTCGTACGATCCCCGGCGACGGCTGCGGCCCGCGCGCGGGCCGTACTCGACGTCCGAGGGCTCCCAGTCGAGCAGCTCGATGCCGAACACGGGCCATGTCGTATCCGATGACACGCGTCCAGGTTAGCATCGGAAGATTGCGGAACCGATGCTAAGGCGTTCGCGGGGTATCGGATTCGGCTCTGACGGACTTGCTGGCGCAGAGCCTCCAGGGCAGCAGCAGACGGGACGGCTTCGTACGGGGCCGTGATACCTCAGGCGAGGTCTGCATGGCTCCCTTGCGCGAGCCCGGGCACCGGGTCACCTCCGCCATCGTCCGGCGGTACGCGCCCCAGGGGGCCACGCATGGCCCTCACCCCGAGCAGCCTCAGCACCGCGCCGCGGCCGCCACCGCTGCCACCAGCGGGCGGCGCACCGTGCTCGTCGCCGGCATCGCCTTCGTCCTGGGCGCCGCCGTCGGGAGTGCCGCCACATGGTCCGCCCTCGGCGCCGAGGACGAACCGCCGTCGGCTGCCGCACCACCGCCCGCTGCGTCGGGCTCTCAGCTGTCGGCGGCCTACGACAGCTGCGGAGCCGTTGACGGCATCCGGCTCGAGGACGGCGGCACCACGCTCATGCTCGACGTCCAGGGCTCCGACGACTACTCCGGCGCCACGTTCGACGACCTCGCCTGCGTCCTGAGCGAGCTCGGTACACCGGCTCGCGTCACCGAGCTCACGGGTACCACCCGCGCGCTCGACGGGCATCAGAGCGACACCCGGGGCCGGTTCACGGCTACCTGGTCCTACCACCCCGATTCCGGCCTCGACCTGATCGTCGTCGAGGACTGAAGCCACCATCGACCGAAAGAGGATGACCATGTCCACCCCATACCCGCAGGCGCCTGCACCTGCCGCGTCCGCCCCCTCCAACGGTCTGGCCGTCGCGGGCTTCGTCGTCGGTCTCGTGTCCCTGCTCCTGTGCCTGGTGCCGATCCTGAACAACGTGGTGTTCTTCACCGCGATCGTCGGGCTCGAGCGCTTGCTGCAGTCGAAGGTCTCGCTCTCCGGCGCGGTGGTGGTGCCCGAGCAGGTCACCGAGGAGGAGGTGGCCCGCGCGATGGGGCTCGCCTGACCGGTCGAGCCGTTCCACGGTCACCCCCAGCCTCTCCGGAAGATCCGGCGAGCACATGCCTGTGGACGACGGCGGCAGTGGTCCGTCCCGTGCGCGATCGTCACCGCCATGGACACCACGCCCACCCGTATCCGCCCCGGCGACCTCGTCCTCACCGACGACGACCGCCTCGCCCTCGCCTCGACCCTCGCCGCCGCCGCGCTCCCCCGCTCCCGCACGCTCTGCCTGTCCTGGATCCGCAGCGACGACCGCGCCACCGGTGTGCTGGTCCCCGTCCGTGAGGTCCCCGAGAAGCCGGACGTCGACGACGCCCGCCGGTTCGGCATGGTGATCGCCTCCGTGACCGAGCAGTCCGCGGCGGGCGGCAGCGTCGTCGCGGTCCTGTGCCGGCCCGGTGACGACACCATCACCGACGCGGACCGGGCCTGGAACGCCGCCCTGCGGGAGCAGGCCGCCACGCACGGATTCCGGCTGCACGGCTTGTTCGTCGGATCGGGCTCGGCGGTGCGTCCGCTCGCGATGGACGACGCCGGGTCATTAGCCTGACGGGATCATGGCACCTCCACACAGCGCCGATCCCGCCGGCGAGGTCTTCACCACGATCGTGGCCGAGCACGTCCGGCGCATCGAGCAGCGCCTCCCGCCCGCGCTCGCGGACGAGGACGACGCCGTCCACCGGCTGCGCACCGCGGTCCGCAGGCTGCGCACCGTGCTGGCCGTCTACCGTCCGGTGTTCGAGCGCAAGGAGGTGAAGCAGCTGCGCCGTCGCCTCGCCGAGCTGGGCGACGTGCTGGGCGAGGCGCGCGACCTGGAGGTGCGGCGGGCCGACGTCGAGTCGGTCGGCGCCGCGGCGAGCGTCTCGCGGGACGCCCGGGCGCGGCTGCTGGCCGAGCTCGACCGGGAGCACGCGGCCGCGCACGCCCGTTTCGTGGACTACGCCGGCGGGCTGCAGATGCGTGCGACGACGGCGGAGCTGATCCGCTGGGTCCGGGAGCCGCCGCGCGGGAAGGCTGCGGACCGACGGGCCGGCAAGGTCGCCCGCCAGCGGCTGCGCAAGGCCGTCGACCGGGTCGGCCGCGCCGCGGCCGACCTCGACCTGCAGGCCCTGGCCGAGGTCACCGTCGAGGACCTGGACGACCGGGCGGCGCTCGACGACCTGCTGGCTCGCGCCCACCGGCTGCGCAAGGCCGGACGGCGCCTCTCCCAGGGGGCCCGCGCGGTGACGCGCACCCCGACGAAGGTGCTGGGCTCGCGGGCGAAGGAGCTCGGCACGGCGGGCAAGACGCTGCAGTCGTCGCTCGGGGACCACCGCGACGCGCTGCTGCTCGCGCTCCTCGCCCGGGACCACGCGGCCGAGGCCGCGGCCCACGGTGAGGACCCCGCGCCGTACGACCGGCTCGCCCGCGCCGCGACACGGCGGGCCGCCGACGCCCTCGCCGATCTGCCCGACGCCGTCGACCGCCTGACGTCGGAGGCTCCCTAGCCGTACCGGTCGGCAGACGTCGTCATTTTCCGCCCGAAACAGGATCTTCCGGGCCATCGTCAGGTCGATCCTGCCCAAAACTCTGGACTTCCCGGCCGGGCGCTCATATTTTTTCCGTGACAGGCGCCACAGACCGGCCTGTCCGGAGGTCCTGCCCGGATCGCCGCCGCACCCGACACCGACCCCTCGAGGAGCCGCCGAGAGCGCACCGGTCCACCGGCCCGTGCGCACCGCACCGGAAGGAGCAGGACCGTGGCCGACGTGCTGGTCCTCAACGCCGGCTACGAGCCGCTGCACCGCGTGTCGGTCAAGCACGCCATCACGATGCTGGTGCGCGGCGTCGCGGTGGTCGAGGAGTCCGTCGACGGGAGGTCCTTCGGCCCCTACCCGCTCCCCCGTGTCCTGCGGCTCGTGCGCTACGTGGCGATGCGATGGATCTACCGGGGCACCCGGCCGACCGTCACCAAGGACGGCGTCAAGCAGCGCGACGGCGAGTGTGCCTACTGCGGCGGGCCGGCCCAGACCGTGGACCACGTGATCCCGCGGTCGCGCGGCGGGGACAGCTCCTGGCTGAACCTCGTGGCGGCCTGCGAGGCCTGCAACCACCGCAAGGCGAACCGGACGCCGCTGGAGGCCGGGATGCCGCTGCGCCTCACCCCGCACGTCCCGGCGGCGGGTCGGCACGGGGTCGTCCGGCACCGCCAGCAGCTCCGGCCCCTGGCCGCCTGACCCGGCCGGGCCGGCCCCCGTCGCGGGACGGAGGGCCGGCCGGGGTCGAGACCTGTCAGATCCCCGGGTGGGGCTCCCAGCGGGGGTCGTCGTCCGCGGGACGCGGCGCTTCGGTGGCCGAACCGGCCGTCAGCGCGTCATCACCGACCATCGAGATGGTGCCCGTGACGGGCTGCGGGACGGCGGGGCCGTCGGCGTCCAGGACCCGGGAGGCGACCACGGTGCTGCCGAAGTTCGCGTGGCAGTCGGTGCAGTACCACTCGGGCGTCGGCACCGGGACCTCGAAGCCGCCGTAGACGACGTCGGGCTCGGCGCTGACGACGTCCTCGGAGAAGGTCATGCCCCACACGATGCGCTTCGTCTTGCCGCGCATGCCGCAGCCGGGGCACTGCGGGCGCAGCCGGTTGCGCTGTGCGGTCACCGAGTGCTCGTGCATCAGCTCGTGGCAGTGGGAGCACAGCAGGTGCACGTCGCGGATGACCTGCTCCAGGGTGCGACCGCCGGCAGTGGTCGTCCCGAGCCGCACGGCGCCGTCGTCGTGCGCCTGCATCTCGCGCACGTCCACGAACTGCTCGCAGGTGGCGCAGCGCTCCTCGCGCCGCAGCGCCCACCCGGTCACCGCCCGGTGGCCGATGATGCGCAGCGCGTGCACGTCCGAGGCGGCCTCGCCGGCGCCGCAGTCGCCCGGGTCGATCGTGTGCACCGGACCGTCGTGGAACTGGTTGGCGACCCCGTCGAGGACGGCGCGGGCGTGCTCGGCCGGCAGCCAGCCGGAGGAGCCGATGTAGGCGTCGGCACCGTCGAAGAGGTCCGCCCACACGATCGGGCGGTCCGGGCCGAAGAGCTCGTCGGTCACCCAGGAGTCGCCGTCGGAGGCTCCCATGAGCTCGACCGCGGCGACGACCCCGGCCTCGCCGAGGACGGTCACCACGACGTCCCCGCGCTTGGGACCGTCGGGTCCCCCGGGCAGGTGGTGCTCGCGGGAACGCGTCGCGATCGCGACCGACTCGCGCAGCCAGTCCGTCGACCAGTTCAGGTACACGGACGGCACGAGCCACGCCGGGAGCGACGACACGGACGGGAGGGCCTCTGCTTCGGTGCTCACGGGGTGCAACATAGCGGGTCCGCACGGCCCGGCGACACCCCACCGGGCATCGGACCGATGCCCAGGTCAACGCCGCCGGACGGTCACTCCCGCCCGAAGGCGCGCCGGAGCTCGGTCTTGGCCTGCTCCAGCACCTCGCGGCGCTCGGGCGGCAGGTTGCGCCCGGCCCGGTTGAGGTAGAACGTCAGCATCGACATCGCCGAGGAGTAGGCCGACCCCTTGCGCCGGTCGCTGGCCTCGGCGGACCGCTTCAGCGACGCGGCGATCGCCGCGGGGTCGTCCAGGGTGAAGACGTCGTGCTCGAGGTCGAGGGCGTCGGAGTGGTCGGTGACGTCCTGCGACCACCGCTCGCCCCGGCCGTCGTGAGGGTCGTGCTCGTCCTGCGCCATGGGCACGACGCTAGGACGCCCGGGGCGACGACGCAGCCCCGGGCGCCCTGGCGCCGTGCCTCAGCGGCCCAGTGCCGTCAGCTCGGCGTCGGTCAGCAGCCGCGACCGGATGAGGAACCGCACGCCCTCCGGCGCCTCGACGCTGAACCCGGCTCCGCGGCCGGGCACCACGTCGATCGTCAGGTGGGTGTGGCTCCAGTACTCGAACTGCGCCCTGCTCATCCAGACCGGGACGGTGAAGGGTTCCTCCCCGTCGGACAGCGCCAGGTCGCCCAGGTGCACGTCGGCGTCCGAGGTGAGGAAGTCACCGGCCGGGTAGCACATGGGGCTCGAGCCGTCGCAGCAGCCACCGGACTGGTGGAACATCAGCTCGCCGTGCCGGCGCCGCAGCCGAGCCAGGAGCTCGGCCGCGGCGTCGGTGACGGCGACGCGCGCGGGGCCCTCGGGCCCGCCGGCGTCGGTCATCGATCCTCCTTCGGCCTAGAAGAAGCCGTCCCGCACGCCGGAGTAGCTGACGAGCAGGTTCTTCGTCTGCTGGTAGTGGTCGAGCATCATCTTGTGGTTCTCGCGCCCGACGCCGGAGCCCTTGTACCCGCCGAACGCGGCCGCGGCCGGGTAGGCGTGGTAGCAGTTCGTCCACACGCGGCCGGCCTCGATGTCGCGGCCGGCCCGGTAGGCCGTCGTGCCGTTGCGGGTCCAGACGCCGGCCCCGAGCCCGTAGAGGGTGTCGTTGGCGATCTTGATGGCGTCGTCGTAGTCGGCGAAGTCGGTGACCGAGACGACGGGACCGAAGATCTCCTCCTGGAAGATCCGCATCGAGTTCTTGCCCTCGAAGATCGTCGGCTGCACGTAGAAGCCGCCGGACAGGTCCCCGCCGAGGTCGGCCCGCTGCCCGCCGGTGAGCACCTTGGCGCCCTCGGCCTGGCCGATGTCGATGTAGGACAGGATCTTCTCGAGCTGGTCGTTGCTGGCCTGGGCACCGATCATCGTCTCGGTGTCCAGCGGGTTGCCCTGGACGGCCGCCTCGGTGCGCTTGAGCGCGTCGCCGAGGAACTGGTCGTAGATGTCGGATTGGATGAGCGCCCGGGACGGGCAGGTGCAGACCTCGCCCTGGTTGAACGCGAACATCGTGAAGCCCTCGAGGGCCTTGTCGTAGAAGTCGTCCTGGGCCGAGGCGACGTCGGAGAAGAACACGTTCGGGCTCTTGCCGCCGAGCTCGAGCGTCACCGGGATGATGTTGGCCGAGGCGTACTGCATGATCAGGCGGCCCGTCGTCGTCTCGCCGGTGAAGGCGATCTTGCGGATCCGCGACGAGGACGCGAGCGGCTTGCCCGCCTCGACGCCGAACCCGTTGACGACGTTGACGACGCCCGGCGGCAGCAGGTCGCCGATGATGTCCATCAGGTACAGGATCGAGGCCGGGGTCTGCTCGGCCGGCTTGAGCACGACGGCGTTGCCCGCCGCGAGCGCCGGGGCCAGCTTCCACACGGCCATGAGGATCGGGAAGTTCCACGGGATGATCTGCCCGACGACGCCGAGCGGCTCGTGGAAGTGGTAGGCGATGGTGTCGCCGTCGATCTCGGAGATCGACCCCTCCTGGGCCCGGATCGCGCCGGCGAAGTACCGGAAGTGGTCGACGGCCAGGGGGATGTCGGCGCCGAGCGTCTCGCGCACGGCCTTGCCGTTCTCCCAGCTCTCGGCCACGGCGATCTTCTCGACGTTGGCCTCGATGCGGTCGGCGATGGCGTTGAGGATGTTCGCCCGCTCGGTCACGGACGTGCGGCCCCAGGCGGGGGCGGCGCCGTGCGCGGCGTCCAGGGCGCGCTCGATGTCCTCGGCGTTGCCGCGCGCGACCTCGCAGAAGGTCTGTCCGGTGACGGGGGTGGGGTTCTCGAAGTACTCCCCGCTCGCCGGGGGGACGTACTCGCCGCCGATCCAGTGGTCGTAGCGGCTGCGGTACTCCACGATCGACCCGGGCTGTCCCGGTGCCGTGTAGACGGTCATGGCGTCCTGCCTCCTCGCAGTGCTCACCGCACCACCCGCGTCCGGTGGACGGGATGATGACGACGCGTCGTCGCGTCGTGCCGGCGACGTTAGGCGGCGAGCGTTGCAGCGGCGTTGCAGGTGTCGGTCGGCGCCGTTCAGCGCAGGCCGGCGTCGACGACGGCGAGGTGGGCACGCGCCCGGGCCCACCGGGGACCGCCCTGGTCGGACCGCGCCACGAGCTGCTGCCAGGCCTCCACGTCCTCGGCACCGTCGTCCGTGCGGGTCCACCCGTCCAGGACGTCCGGGTCGCCGTCGGCCAGGACCGCCGAGCGCATCTCGGCGGCCAGCTCGTCACGCATCCGCTCGACGCCGGGGGCGAAGGACCGCGGCAGCAGCGGAGCGGTGTAGGCCCGCACCGCACCGGCCACGTCACCGGCGGCGAGCAGGTCGCGGACGGCGTCGACGTCGCTGCGCACCTGGGCGGCGAGCCGGTAGGGTCGCGACCCGGTCACCACCGACCCGGCCGAGCGGCGCAGCCGGGAGATCTCGGCGCGGACCGTCACCTCGGACAGCTCGCCGGGGTGCAGCAGCACCGCGAGCTCCTCCGCGGTGAGGCCCCGCGGGTGCGCGCCGAGGAGCGCGAGGATCTCGGCGTGCCGTCCGGAGAGCCGGCGCTCGCCGTCCGGGGACCGCCAGGCGGGCGTGCCGAGCAGCCGCAGGGCGGGGTGGGTGTCACCGGCCGCGTCCCGGCCAGCTGCGGCCCGTGCCGCGAGCTCCCGCTCGAGGCTGGCGACGGTGGCGCGCACCAGGGACAGCGCGACGTGCGAGCCGGCGGCCCGTCCACCGGTGACGTCGAGGACCCCGAGGACACGGCCGTCGGGATCCTCGATCGGGGCGGCCGCGCAGTTGAGCTGCTGCACCGGCCGCGAGAAGTGCTCCGCCCCCAGCACCTGCACCGGCCGCCGGGTGGCCAGCGCCGTGCCCGGGGCGTTGGTCCCGACGTTCTCCTCGCGCCAGACGGCACCGGCGACGAATCCGACCCGCTCGGTGGCACCGCGGGTGCGCAGGTCCCCCTCGACCCACAGCAGGCGTCCCGCGTCGTCGGACACGGCCACGACGAGCCCGTCGTCGCGAGCGGCGTCGACGACGAGGTCGCGCACGACGGGCATGAGGTCGTGCAAGGGATGCGCCGCACGGTAGGCGTCGAGCTCGTCGGGCGACAGCCCGCTCGTGGTGCGCGGCGTGTCGGGGTCGACGCCGCAGGAGCGGCTGCGGCGCCAGGAGGCGGCGACGAGGGGGTCGAGCCCGGGCGGCACGGCGCCGGTGTCGAGGAACGCGTCGTGGGCGCTGCGCACGGAACGCCGGTCGCGCCGGACGGGGACGGCGGGCGACAGCGCATGCGCGAGGTCGCCGTGCGGGGTGCTGGGTCGATGCCCCATGGAGCCTCCGACGTCGTCGTCCGGTGGTGCACCACAGTGTAGGGCGGCGTCGCGTCCGGAGTGTCCCGAGCGCACGGACCAGGCATCTCACATGCTGGTCCCGCATCGTGGAACCGCGGTGTCGGGGCTGGTCGCCCGCGGCCTAGGGTGGCTCCCGGACCACGCCGCACCAGGAGGAGATCATGCCCGCACCGCTCGACCCCACCCCGCGACTGCAGGAGTACGCGCACCCGGAGCGCCTCGTCACCACCGAGTGGCTGGCCGCGCACCGGGACGACCCGGGCCTCGTCGTCGTGGAGTCCGACGAGGACGTCCTGCTCTACGAGACCGGCCACATCCCCGGCGCCGTCAAGGTCGACTGGCACACCGACCTGCTGCTGCCCGTCGAGCGCGACTACCTGGACGGCCCGGGTTTCGCCGACCTGCTCGGCTCCCGGGGCATCGCCCGCGACACCACGATCGTGCTGTACGGCGACAAGAACAACTGGTGGGCCGCCTACACGGCCTGGGTGTTCACCCTGTTCGGCCATGAGGACGTCCGCCTCCTCGACGGCGGGCGCAACCTCTGGGTGGCCGAGGGCCGCGAGCTGACCACCGACGCCCCCGCCCCGACGCCGGTCGACTACCCGGTCGTCGAGCGCGACGACACCACCTTCCGCGCCTTCCGCGAGGACGTGCTCGACCACCTGGGCAAGGGCCCCCTCGTGGACATCCGCTCCCCGCAGGAGTTCACCGGCGAGCGGCTGCACATCCCGGACTACCCGGAGGAGGGCGTGCTGCGCGGCGGTCACATCCCCACCGCTCACAACGTCCCGTGGGCCACGGCGGTGGCCGAGGACGGCACCTACAAGCCGCGGGCCGAGCTGGAGGCCATCTACCAGCAGGGCGGCCTGGGCATCACGGACGACGACCGGGTCGTCACGTACTGCCGCATCGGGGAGCGGTCCAGCCACACCTGGTTCGCGCTGCACTTCCTGCTCGGCATCCCCGACGTGCGCAACTACGACGGGTCCTGGACCGAGTGGGGCAACGCCGTGCGCGTGCCCATCGCGGCCGGCGCGGAGCCCGGCGAGGCGCCGGCCCGCTGAACCCCGGACCCGACGCGACGTGAGAGACGATGGACCCATGACCGACGACGCCCCCGCGCTGCCCGACCAGCTGGCCGAGATCCGGGAGGACTTCCTGGCCCTGACCGAGTCCGAGCGGCTGCAGCTCCTGCTGGAGTTCTCCCGCGAGCTGCCGCCCCTGCCCGCCCGGTACGCGGACTCCCCCGCCCTGCTGGAGAAGGTGGAGGAGTGCCAGTCCCCGGTGCACGCCTTCGCCGAGGTCGACGGCGACGTCGTGCACTTCTACGCGACCGCGCCCGAGGAGGCCCCCACCACCCGGGGCTTCGCCTCGATCCTGGCCCAGGGGCTGTCCGGGCTGACCACCCGTGAGGTGCTGGACGTCCCCGAGGACTTCCCGCTGCAGCTCGGCCTCACCCGGGCGGTCTCGGCCCTGCGGCTCAACGGCATGGCCGGCATGCTCACCCGGGCCAAGCGGCAGGTGGTCGAGCAGCTCGCCGCCGCCTGACCGCCGGCGGTGACGGCCCGCCCGTAGCCTTGTCGCGTGAGCCTCACCAGTGTCCTGCTCCTGCTCGCCGGGTTCGTGCTGCTCGTCGGGGGCGGCGAGGCCCTCGTCCGCGGCGCGGCGTCGCTGGCGCGGACCCTGGGGATGTCCGCCCTCGTGGTGGGCCTGACCGTCGTGTCCTTCGCGACCTCGAGCCCGGAGCTCGCCGTCAGCGCCGACTCCGCGCTGTCCGGCTCCCCCGGGCTGGCGGTCGGCAACGTCGTGGGCAGCAACATCGCCAACATCCTGCTCGTCCTCGGGGTGGCGGCGATCGTCGTCCCGCTCACGGTCACGAACCGCCTGGTGCGCACGGACATCCCCGTGATGGTCGGGATGTCCGTGCTCGCCCTCGTGCTGGCGCTCGACGGCACCATCAGCACGACCGACGGCGTCCTCCTGCTGGGCCTCCTGGCCGCCTACCTGGCCGTCACCACGATCGTCGCCCGGCGCACGGAGACGGTCACCACCGTCCCGGAGGCCGACGAGGACGGCGGGGCCCTGGGGCGCCTGCGCACGACCCGCGCCCGTTCGGTCGGGATCGACGTCGCCCTCGTGGTCGTCGGGGTGGCCCTGCTCGTCGGCGGCGCCCGGTTCCTGGTGGACGGCGCCACCCGGATCGCCTCCGCGTTCGGGGTGAGCGACCTCGTGATCGGCCTGACCGTCGTCGCGGTCGGCACGTCGTTGCCGGAGCTCGCCACGAGCGTCATCGCCGTGCGGCGCGGCGAACGGGACATGGCCGTGGGGAACATCGTGGGCAGCAACATCTTCAACATCGGCGCCGTGCTCGGCCTCACCGCCGTCATCGCCCCGGGCGGGATCGACGTCGACCCCGCCGCCGTGAACCTCGACCTGCCCGTCATGGTGGCCGTCGCGCTGGTGCTCCTGCCCATCGCGTTCACCGGGCAGGCGATCGTGCGCTGGGAGGGCGTCCTCCTGGTCGTCCTGTACGTCGCCTACCTGGCCTACGTGCTGCTCGCCGCGACCGACCACGACGCCCAGGAGCCGTTCGGCGGCGCGCTGTTCGGGTTCGTCCTGCCGGTCACCGCGGTCTGGCTCGTCGCCCTGACGGCCTACGAGCTGGGTCTGCGACGCGGCCGGCGCGAGGTGTGACACAGTGGGCCCATGACGGTGCTCGTGGCCTATCGCGCCTGCCCGCACGGCGAGGCGGCAGTCCGGACCGCGCTGGAGGAGTCGCGTCGACGCGACCTGCCGCTGCGGGTGCTCGTGCTCGACGCCCAGGATCCCGGTGACGGCCCGTCGGCCGAGCTCTCCGCGATCCTCGGGGACACCGACGCCGCGATCAGCTACCGCGACGAGGACACCGAACCCGCGGACGCCATCCTCGACACCGCCGACGAGGTCGGGGCCGACCTCGTCGTGGTGGGGTCGCGCAAGCGGTCCAGCCACGGCACGTTCCTCATGGGCACCACGACGCAGCGGGTGCTGCTGGACGCCTCGGTGCCGGTCCTCGTGGTCAAGGACGCCTACGACTCCTGACCGGGACGCTCACCGCACCGTCAGGTGACGCTCGTCCTCGTGCAGCGCCGCGAGGGGCACGACCGGTAGCTTGTCCACCCCGCCGCAGTCGTCGATCCACTGCTGCAGGTTCGGAGCGTGCTCGGCGTACCGGTCACGTGCGACGTAGCGCACGAGCGGCTCGGCGACGCACACCCCGTCGCCCCAGACCTCGCCGTCACGCCGGGCGAGCACCCGCAGGCCGTGCCGGAACACCTCGCGGCCGTCCACGACCCCGCTGCCCGGCCGCAGGCGCTTGACCCGGTTGATCAGCCGGAACAGCACCCGGGGCCGGACGTCCACGACCAGCTCCTCCTGGTGCGCCACCTGCTGCTTCCACAGGTCCTCGTCGATCGCGACGCCGACCTCGCGCAGCTCGCCCACCATCCACTCCAGCGCGACGTCGGACAGCCCGGAGCGCGGTCCCCCGCCGCCGACGTCGCCGTGCCCGCCCGGGAACCACACCTGCCGGACCCGGCCCTCGGGGCTGTCGCCCGGCACGGTCCACAGGCACGGCGAGTAGGACAACCGGCGTTCGTCCACCGAGAGCGCCTGGCGGGCCACCTGGACGCCGTCACCGAGCTTCACGTCGTGGAACCGGTAGCGGCGGCGCGTCAGCCCGGGGACGCCCAGCGTGCCGACGGTGTCGAAGACGCCGAGGAACCGCACCGGCCCCCGCGGGTCCCTCGGGTGGGAGTTCTCGGCCCGGAACCTGTCCCGCCGCTCCTGCCGTGCGGCGCGCGCGGCGTCGTCGTCGGCCGGCTCGCGGTAGAGGTCCGCGGCGTCGTGCAGCCGGCCGGCCACGAGCGCCTCGCGCGTCAGCAGGCCCACCGCCCCCACCATGCCGACGACGCTGCGCGCGGTGTACGCGCCCCGCGAGTAGCCGAGCACCACGATCTCGTCGCCGGGGTCGTAGTTCATGGCCAGGAACCGGTAGCCGTCGACGACGTTGTGGGTCAGGCCCGACCCGAACGCGCCACCGAGCACCTTGTCGAACAGGTACCCCTGCGAGCCGACACCGCCGACGTACTCGACCATCTGCACGACGCCGTCGTCGACCGCGCCCCGGCGCAGGACCCGGGCGATCTTCTCGATGTTCGACACGTACTGGTTGGCGGCATGGTTCCACGTGCCGTCGCAGCACAGGATCAGGCGCTTCATCGTCACCACGTCCCCTCGCCGACGGAGGGCGTCGCGCGACGCCCCACTGCCTCTCCAGAGCGTCGCGCGACCTCGGGTGATACGCACGCGGTCGGCCCGGCGCAGCCGGCGCGGCTCAGCGCAGCCGGCGCAGGAACTCCCGGGTCCGGTCCCGCTGCGGGTCGTCCAGGACCTGGGCGGGCGTGCCGCGCTCGTGCACCCGGCCGTCGTGCAGGAACACGACCTCGTCGGCGACCTCGCGGGCGAAGTCCATCTCGTGGGTCGCGACGAGCATCGTGGTGCCCTCGGCGCGCAGCTCCAGCAGCAGGTCCAGGACCTCCCCGACCAGTTCCGGGTCCAGGGCCGAGGTGACCTCGTCCAGCAGCAGCAGCTCCGGGCCGCCGGCCAGCGCCCGCGCGATCGCGGCGCGCTGCTGCTCCCCGCCGGAGAGCTGGTCGGGGTACCCGCGCGCCTTGTCCGCCAGCCCGACCTTGGCCAGCAGCGCCCGGCCGGCCTCCTCGGCCTCGCCCCGCGGACGGCGGTGCACGAGGCGGGGGGCCAGGGTGACGTTGTCCAGGACGGACAGGTGCGG
Organism: Isoptericola sp. b408; assembly: GCF_030588085.1. Lineage (NCBI taxonomy): Bacteria > Bacillati > Actinomycetota > Actinomycetes > Micrococcales > Promicromonosporaceae > Isoptericola > Isoptericola sp. b408. Next base: position 98,388 of record NZ_JAUQYQ010000003.1, on the reverse strand, counting down.
GAACAGGTTGTACTGCTGGAAGACCATCGCGAGCCGGGCCCGGACGGCGTCGGCGTCGACCCACGGGTCGGCCACGTCGACCCCGTCGAGGAGCACCTGACCGTCGTCGACCTCCTCGAGCAGGTCGACCACGCGCAGCAGCGTCGACTTGCCCGAGCCCGAGGACCCCACCAGGACGACGCACTGGTGCTCGCCCACGTCCAGGTCGATGCCGTCCAGGACCGTCCTGCGCCCGGCCCGGCGGCCCGGTCCCGCGGGGAACGACTTGCGCACCTCACGCAGGCTCAGCAGCGGCGGTGCGGTCACCGGACCACCCCCGCACCGCTGACGCCGCGGAGCGAGCCGCGCCAGCCCTGCCGGGCCGACCAGGCGTCGACGAGCCGGGTCAGCGGGATCGAGATCAGCAGGAACAGCACGCCGGCCACCACGTACGGGGTGAAGTTGTAGTCGCCGGTGGTGGCGATCTGGGCGGCCCGGATCGCGTCGACCGCCCCGAGGATCGAGATCAGGCCGGAGTCCTTCTGCAGGGACACCAGCATGCTCGCCACCGGCGCCGACACGTTCCGCACCGCCTGCGGCAGCACGACCTTGCGCACCGCCTGGCCACGGGTGAGCCCGAGGGAGCGCGCGGCGGCGACCTGGGAGGGGTGCACGGACTCGATCCCCGCGCGGAAGATCTCGGCGAGGTACGCCGTGTACGTCAGGAGGATCGCCAGACCGCCGAGGAACGCCGCGCTCACCGGCAGCCACTCCAGCCGCAGGGCGGGCAGCCCGAAACCGACCAGCAGCAGCACCAGCAGCACCGGCACCCCGCGGAAGACGTCGACGTACAGCACGGTGAACACCCGCAGCGGGAACAGCGCCGGCAGCCGGGAGGTGCGCACGACCGCCAGCAGCAGGCCGACGGTCAGGCCCACCACGGAGGCCGCGACCCACACCCGCAGGTTGAGCCACAGCCCCTCGGCGACCTCGGGCAGGACCTCCCAGGCGCGCTCCGGGGAGAAGAACGCCTCCCGGGCCCGCTCCCAGCCGGGAGCGGTGGTGACGACCGCGACGACGGCGACGAGCACGATCGCCGTCGCCGTCCCGGCGACCAGCAGGGCGCGCCGGTGCTGGGCCCGGCGGTACTCCGCCCGGGCCCGGGCACGCTCCGACAGGGCCGGGCCGTCCGTCGCTCCGGTCATCGCCGTCGCGCGGTCAGGACAGCTCGGGGACGTCGTCCGACTTCAGCCACTCGGTGCGCAGCTCGTCGAGGGTGCCGTCGGCCTCCAGGGCGTCCACGGCCTGCGAGACGCACTCGGTCAGCTCCGAGTCCTTGTCGAGCACGAGGCCGAGCTGCTCCGGCTCGCCGACGTCCGGCAGCGTGCCCACGACCTGGGTGTCCGGGAAGTACACCGTCGAGGCCGCCACGCCCTGGTCGACGTCCATCACCATCGCGTCGATGGTGCCCGAGGTCAGCGCGGTCATGCCGTCCCCGGCGGCGTTGAAGGGGGTGATCTCCACCGCGTCGCCCCAGGCGGACTCCGCGGCGTCCAGCGAGGTCTGCGCGGCGGTGACGCCGATGCGGGCGCCCTCCAGGTCCGCGAGGCTCGTGGCGTCGGCGTAGTCACCGTCGTCGGCCACGATCACGCCCTGGTGGCTGGTCAGGTACGGGCTGGAGAAGTCCACGGCCTCCGCCCGCTCCTCGGTGATGGTGGTCTGGTAGGCGGCGAGGTCGAACGGCTTGATCGCCGGGGAGATGATCTGCTCGAACGTCACCGTCTCCCACTCGACGTCCTCGGCCGCGTACCCCAGCTCCTCGGCGACGGCGTAGACCAGGGCCGACTCGAAGCCCTCGCCGCTGGTGGGCTCGCCGACGTACCACGGCTCGAACGGCTCGCCGGCACCGACGGTGAGGGTGCCCTCGGTGAGCGTCGGCAGGTCGCCCGCGGCGCAGGCCTCGGACGCGGACGGCGTGGCGCTCGCTGCGTCGTCCGCACCACCGTCGTCGGCGGTGGAGCAGGCCGTCAGCCCGAGCAGCACGGCGGGCGCGAGGGCGACGGCAAGAACGGGACGGGTTCGCACGGGTGGGTCCTCCTGGTCGGGACGACGGCGCGGATCACCGTCGAGAGCCGCACCGAGCCTATGCGCGCGGCGGCGGCCGGAACACCGCGCGGCACTGTGCGTCCGGTCACCCCCGCCGGCCGGTCCCGCCCGGCCGTCCGCTCAGTCGTGCACGTGGGCCGGCACGCCGGTGGAGGCGGTGATGTCCTCCTCCGCCTGCCCGAGCAGGGCGTCGGCGAGACGCCGCAGCGCACGCCCGGCGGCCACCTCGTCGCCGATGACCGGGATCTCCGTGTCGTGGGGATCCTTGCGGGCGTGCCCGACGGACCGCAACGGGCCGACGTCGGCGTGCTCGACCGGGCCGGCCACCAGCACCGCCTCCGCCGTCGTGCTGCCCGACGCCTCCACCAGCGACAGCTGGACGGTCCAGGTGGCGGCGCGCGCAGGGCGGGCCGTCTCGTCCGCGGCCCCGGCGTCGCCGTGCTGCACGAGCGAGTCCGGCCCGGGATAGACCAAGGACTCCTCCTCCGTGTCCGACCACCTCACCGTGTAGGGCGGGGACCCGTCGTCGTGGTGGAGCTCCGTGACGACGCCGTCACGGACCGCACCTCCCACCACGCCGGACGCGGTGATGATCCTGTCCCCCACCGAGGCCTTCATGCTCCTCGCCTCCGTCTCCCCGTCGAGCCACGGAACCTGTCCCTCCATGGTGCTCCCGGCGACGACGGCACGCCAGGGGCAACCGGCCGGATCGGCCGTCTCAGTGCGACCGCAGAGCCTCGATCAGCTCGTCCTTGCGCATCGAGGACCGCCCCTCGATGCCCAGCTCGGCGGCGCGCTCGTGCAGCTCGTCGACGGTCCAGTCCTCGTACGCCGGGGACTCGCCACCCTCGCGGCCGACGTCGTCGCGACCGCGGTTCGCGGCCGCGTTCGCGATCCGCGCGGCCTTCTCCTTGCTGTTGCCCTCGTCGCGGAGCTTCTCGTACAGCTCCTCGTCCTTGACGCTGGGGCCGGGATCCTGTCGTGGCACGGCGTGCTCCTCTCCTCGTCCCTCCATCGTGGGACGGCGGGACGACGTCCGCACCTGGGCGGGACGGGCCGAGGTCCGCAGCACGACCGGCGAGGCGGGCGGAACCGGGCGAGCTCGACACCCCGACCGGCAGGACCCGCCGGGTCGTGCCCGGCTCGCCCGTCCGACGTCCCCCGGAACGTTCTTGCACGAGCAATCCGGGGACGGTAATTTCCTGTGTGCTCGACCGGCGACGGCCCCTCGCACCTTGCGAACCTTCCGGCCGCGAGCAGTGGAGGTGGCGATGGGCAGGATGCCTGCGGTGGTCGTCCCCCACGCCGGTTCCCCGGTCGGCGACCCCGACCCGACGGAGCACGGGAACGCGCCCGCGGCTCCGCACCTCCGCGCCGCGGACACGACCGATCCCGGCACCCCTACTCGCGGCATCGACGACGCCGCGTCCCCCCGCGTCAGGGAGCTCTCGAGCGCGCGTCCCCGCGCGCTCCCCTCTGATGCCAGCACTGGGCGAACCAGCGGTGTGGGAGCGCTCCCGCACACCGGTCCGCCCCGCACCACAACCGCAAGGAGCAGCGCATGACCACGACCGGGCCCACCTCCGAACGGCTCGTCGGCCACGCCGTCGTCGACGGCTCGCACCTCGGTCTCGACGACCGTCGCTACTACGCGATCACGTCGTACGACCAGATGCCGCCCTTCCTGATGACCATCGCCGGGGCGAGCGACCTGTGGATGTTCATCTCGAGCACCGGAGGACTGACCGCGGGCCGCCGTGACGCCGACCACGCGATCTTCCCGTACTACACCGAGGACAAGGTCGCCGAGGGGGCGGGTCGCACGGGCGGACTCACCACGGTCCGGGTGCACCGCGAGGACGGCGACGTCGTGTCCTGGCAGCCTTTCGCCGAGACGCGACCGGGCGACCCGGCCGTCGACCGCAGCCTCTACAAGGACTTCCTCGGCACCAGCGTCGTCTTCGAGGAGACCCGGACCGACCTCGGACTGCGCCTGCGCGTCGTGTGGCAGACCAGCGCACGGTACGGGGTGGTGCGCAGCTGCCAGATCACGTCCCTCGCCGAGCGCCCGGTCGACCTCGAGGTCGTGGACGGGTTCCGCAACCTCCTGCCCGCCGGCACCACCGCCCAGGTCCAGAACGAGCTGAGCATCCTGCTGGACGCCTACAAGCGGGCCGAGCTCGCCCCGGGCGGCCTCGGCATCTACTACCTCAACTCCGCCCTGACCGACCTCGCCGAGGCGAGCGAGTCCCTGCAGGCCTCGGTCGCCTGGCAGGTGGGCCTCGAGCAGGTCGAGCACCTGCTGTCCGAGCGGCAGCTCGACGCGGCGCAGGCGGGCGAGGCGCTGACCAAGGAGCTGGACGTGCGGGGCGGCCGGGGCGCCTACCTCGTCCGCACCCGTCTGGTGCTGGACCCCGGGGCGCAGCGGACCTGGCGCGTCGTGGCCGACGTCTCGCGGTCCGCACCGGACGTCGTGGCCCTGCGTGACGAGCTGGCCGACCCCACGGCGCTCGCGGCGCGACTCGACGAGGACGTCGAGGCGACCCGTCGCGGGCTGGAGGACCTGCTCGCGGCCACCGACGCGGCGCAGCTGACCGGCGACGAGCTGGCCACCGCCCACCACGGTGCCAACGTCCTGTTCAACACGATGCGCGGAGGCGTCCCGGCGGGCGGCTACCAGCTCCGCGGGGGCGACGTCCGGGCCTTCGTCCGCACCCGGAGCCCCCTCGTCGCCGAGCGCTGCGCCGAGGTGCTCACGTCGCTGCCCGCGACCCTGTCCCACGAGGAGCTGATGGCCGCGGCCGAGGAGAGCGGGGACGCCGACCTCTGGCGCCTGTGCACCGAGTACCTGCCGCTGACCTTCGGCCGTCGCCACGGCGACCCGAGCCGGCCGTGGAACAAGTTCCAGATCTCGCTGCGGGACGCCGACGGTGAACCCCTGCTGGACCACCAGGGCAACTGGCGCGACATCTTCCAGAACTGGGAGGCGCTGGCGTGGTCCTTCCCCGAGTACGTCGAGTCGATGGTCGCCGTCTTCCTCGACGCCACGACCGCCGACGGGTACAACCCGTACCGGATCTCCCGCGGAGGGATCGACTGGGAGGTCCCCGAGCCGGACAACCCGTGGTCCAACATCGGGTACTGGAGCGACCACCAGCTGGTCTACCTCGTCAAGCTGCTCGAGACGTCCGAGCGCTTCCACCCCGGGAGCGTGCGGCACCTGGTGAACCGTGCGGTCTTCACGCACGCCGACGTGCCGTACCGGATCGCGTCCTACGCCGACACCGTCGAGAACCCCTACGCGACGATCACCTTCGACACCGAGGCCGAGGCCGCGATCGCGCGCCGTGTCGAGGTGGAGGGCGCGGACGGCAAGCTCGTGCACGGCCCCGACGGGAACCTGCTGCACGTCACCCTGGCCGAGAAGCTGCTCGTGCTCACCCTGGCGAAGGTCGTGAACCTGGTGCCCGAGGGCGGCATCTGGATGAACACGCAGCGGCCCGAGTGGAACGACGCGAACAACGCGCTCGTCGGGCGCGGACTGTCCGTCGTGACCCTCGCGTACCTGCGTCGCTACCTGGGCACCGTGCGCGACCTGCTGGACGAGGAGCTGACCGTCGGCGTCGAGGTCCGGGAGCTGCTCAGGGAGGTCGGCGACGTCCTCAGCCGGCACCTCTCCGGCACCGTCGGCGGCTTCGACGACGTCGAGCGGCGACGCGTGGTCGACGCCCTGGGCGCGGCCGGGACGGCCTATCGCGAGCGTGTCTACGCCGGGCTCACCGGTGAGCGCACCGTGGTCGGGGCGGACGAGGTGCGCGAGGTGGTCGACACCGTGCTCGCGTACGTCGACTCGGGCCTGCGGGCGAACCGCCGTGCCGACGGGCTCTACCACTCGTACAACACGCTCGACCTGGGGCAGGGCCGCGTCACGATCAACCGGCTGCAGGAGATGCTCGAGGGACAGGTCGCGATCCTGTCCTCGGGGTTCCTGACGCCCGCCGAGTCGCTCGACGTGCTGCGGGCGATGCGCGAGAGCGCGCTGTACCGCGCCGACCAGCACAGCTACCTGCTGTACCCGGACCGCGACCTCCCCGGGTTCCTGGACAAGAACCGGGTCACGCCCGCGCAGGCCGCCCAGGCCCCCCTGATCGACGCCCTGGTGCGCGCCGGGGACCGGTCGATCGTCCTGCAGGACGCGGGTGGTGACTACCGCTTCGCCCCGGGGATCCACAACGCCCGGGACGTCGACGCGGCGCTCGACGCCCTCGAGGGTCCGGAGACGGACGGCGCGCTCGACGAGGCGGTGGCGACCGGCCGGGAGGCGCTGCTCTCCGTCTTCGAGGAGGTCTTCCGGCACGCGGAGTTCACCGGTCGGTCCGGGTCCTTCTTCGCCTACGAGGGCCTCGGCAGCATCTACTGGCACATGGTGTCCAAGCTGCTGCTCGCGGTGCAGGAGAACCTCGAGCGTGCCGTGGCCGAGGGCGCCGACGCAGCCGTCGTCGACGAGCTCCGGGCCCGGTACGAGGACGTTCGCCAGGGGCTCGGCTACTGCAAGCCGCCCGAGGTCTACGGCGCCTTCCCGGTCGACCCCTACTCCCACACGCCGAAGGGTCGCGGGGCGCAGCAGCCCGGGATGACGGGCCAGGTCAAGGAGGAGGTCCTCACCCGCATGGGTGAGCTCGGCCTGCGGGTGGAGGAGGGCCGGATCGTGTTCCGCCCCGTCCTGCTCCGTACCGAGGAGTGGACCGCGGAGCCGACGACGTTCCGGTATGTCGACGTCGGCGGGACCGAGCAGGCCGTCGAGCTGCCCGCCTCGAGCCTCGCGTTCACGTTCTGCCAGGTCCCGGTCGTCTACCGGCGGGGCGCCGACCTCGAGGTGACCGTCGAGGGCTCCGACGGGGTGGAGCAGGCCGTCTCCGGGGCCGCGATCCCGGCCGAGGTCAGCGCCGAGGTCTTCCGCCGGACGGGGGCCGTGCGCGCGATCCGGGTCACCCTGCCGGCCGCCTGACACCGGTCGCGACACGACGGAGCCGGCGCCCGGCCCGGGACGGGAACACCGCCCGGGACGGGCGCCGGCTCCGTCGCGCTCGATCGGAACGGGTCCTGCGGGGAAGCCACCTGGGCGGGCGCTGCGTCGCACACCCGTCCGAGGCGGGCAGCAGCCCCGGGCAACCCGACGTGGTCAGCGCAGGCGGCCCGTCGGCAGGGTGAGTATCTCCGCACCGTCGTCGGTGATGGCGATCGTGTGCTCGCTGTGCGCTGTGCGACAGCCGGTCGCGCTGCGCAGCGTCCACCCGTCGGCGTCGAGGGCGAGCTCGTCGGTGTCTGCCATGACCCACGGCTCCAGGGCGAGGAGCAACCCGGGCCGCAACCGGTATCCCCGGCCGGGACGTCCCGCGTTGGCGACGTGCGGGTCCTGGTGCATCGTGCTCCCGATGCCGTGCCCGCCGAACTCGGTGTTGATCGGGTAGCCCGCAGCGCTCAGCACGGCGCCGATGGCATGCGAGAGGTCGCCGATGCGAGCCCCGGGTCCGGCAGCGGCGATGCCGGCTGCCAGGGCGCGTTCGGTCGCTTCGATGAGGGCGACGCTCTGCGGAGACCGTCGATCGCCGACGACGAAGCTGATGGCCGAGTCGGCGGCCACGCCGTCCTTCAGGACGGCCAGGTCGAGAGTGACCAGGTCACCGTCGGCCAGCCGGTAGTCGCGAGGGCGCCCGTGGAGGACGGCATCGTTGACCGCCGTGCAGACGTAGTGACCGAACGGCCCCCGCCCGAAGGACGGCGCATAGTCGACGTAGCAGGACTGCGCCCCGGCGTCGCGGATCAGGTCCCGAGCCCATCCGTCGAGGTCCAGGAGGTTCGTGCCGACCACGGCCCTGCGCCTCAGGGTCTGCAGGATGTCCGCCACCAGGGCTCCGGTCACCCGGGCACGGTCGACCTGGGCAGGCGTCAAGATCTCGATCATCGGCAGGCACTCTCCTCAGGGCTGATGATCGATCCACCCACGGTGCGTCCAGCCCGGCCGGCCTGCCCGGCCCGCGGCGCCACCACCGCGGCGAACCGCTCACCGATGAGTCGATGGGTGGCGGCATCGGGGTGGAGGTTGTCGGGCAGCGGCAGCCGCTCGGCGTCCTCGGGGCCGTACAGGGTCAGCCCGTCGACGTAGGACAGGTGCGGGTCGCCGCGACGCTCGACGACGTCGGCGAGCACCTCGCGAACCGCCTGCAGGGTCAGTGCCCCGCGAGCTGCTCCTTGCGGGTCTCCCTCCGCCCTGAAGGCCAGCCGCCCCTCGGTGAAGGCGGCCGTGTCGACTCCCGTCGGTCCGGGAACTGCTTCGTGGATTCCGCAGTGGATGGGTGAAACGATCACCAGGGGCGTCTCGGGGTGCCCGTCGCGGATCGTGTCGAGCCAACCGTGGACTGCGGGTCCCAGAGCGCGCCGGCGCACCAGGTCCTGGTTGACGAGGTTGATGCCGACCTTGACGCTGATGACGTCGGCCGGCGTGTCACGCATCGTCCGGGCGACGAACGGATCCAGCAGAGCGCTGCCGCCGAGACCCAGGTTGGTGAGGTCGACCTGGGCAAGGCGGGCGGCGACGACCGGCCACGGCTCGGTGGGGTAGGTGGCGAGCGAACCGTGGCTGATCGAGCTGCCGTGGTGGACCCAGCGCGGGCGGTCGTCCTCGAGCGGCGCGACCGGGGCGTCGGCGCGGAGGGCGAGGAGCTCGGTCTGCTCGTCGTGCGGCAGCCAGACCTCCACCTCGCTGTCGCCACCCGGGAGGGTGAGCACGAGGGTCGTCGGCTCGCCGGCGTCGAACGTGCTGGCGCCGGTCATCATGTCCACGTGGAGCACGTTGCCGCCCGGCGCCTGGTGGCGCTCGACCAGCTCGCCCCCGACCAGCACGTCGTACCAGCCGTCGGGTCGCGAGGGCGCCCCGACGTAGCGCCGCTTGGTCGGAAGCACGTCGAGCTCCAGCCGAGTGGCCGCGGTGCGGATCGCGAGGCGGACACCCGCGGGTTGTGCTGCGGCGTGGTGGAGCTGCGGATCGTCGGACTGCGCCCGCGCCCAGGCCGGTAGCCGATGGGGCAGCAGTCCGCGGTCGGTGCGCTCGAGCTCCAGCGCTCCGTGGATGAGCAACGGGTCGATCATCGGGCCTCCCAGGATCTCAAGATGGCGTCGAGCCCGTCCAGGACGCGCTCCCAGGACTCGTCGGACGCAGGTGCGTCGGCCGCACCGTGGCCGAAGGCTCCGGCGGCGTCGAGGGCCGCGTAGCCGTGGAACGTGGCGCCGAGGAAGCGCACGGCGTGAACCTCGTCGGCACCGGACAGCCGGTAACCGCGGAGCGCGGCCCGCGACAGGTCCGCGTGCCGCGGCCCGGCGCTCGCCGCGGCCGTCTGGGCGTCGAGCGACAACCGGGACGCGGCGTAGCGCCCGGGGTGCTCGACGGCATAGGTCCGCCACACGCCGCCGAGGGCTGCCAGTGCAGCACGTCCGCTCACCCCGGCGATGGCCGCGGCGACCAAGTCGGCGGTCTCCGCCAGCGCGAGCAGCGCGACACCGGTGCGAACGTCGGCCTGGCTGCGGACGTGGGTGTAGAGACTGGGGGTCGCGACCTCGAAGTGCTTGGCCAACGCCGTGAGGGTGACCTGCTCCAGGCCCACCTCGTCGGCGAGATCGGCCGCGGCCGCTGTGACGCGACCGGTGGTCAGTCCTTGACGAGGCATTCCGCCCCCCTCCTATGCTCTGATGGTTTTATCCTAATGCGCATAGGTAACGGCGTCCAGCCGTCCACGCGAGAACCTGCGCGATGCCGGTGAACGGATTCGGACGGCCCCACGTCGGAACCCACGGCCTGCTCCTGATCCACGACCACGACCACGACGTGCAGGTCATCGACGCCGCCACCGGCGGGATCCTGCGCGAGCTCCCCATCGACCTCGCCCGCGACGACCAGCCACGCCGCACCAAGACCCGGGAACGACAAAGGCCCTCCCGATCTCTCGATCGGGAGGGCCTCTGCCGGGATACTTCCTTGGTAGCGGGGGCAGGATTTGAACCTGCGACCTCTGGGTTATGAGCCCAGCGAGCTACCGAACTGCTCCACCCCGCGGCGATGTCCTTAACTCTAGGACACGGAATCCGGCCCCGTCCAATCGGTCCGGGCAGATGGGACGCAGGTCACACCGCACGTCCCTCTGCCCGGACCGACCGGCTCAGGGGTTCAGCTCGCCCTCGGCGGCCAGGGCCTCCTCCAGCGCGGTCTGCAGACGCTCCTGGGCCTCGCCGTAGGCGGTCCAGTCGCCGTTCTGCAACGCCTCGTTGCTGTCGTTCAACGCCTCGTTGGCGTCCTGCAGCGCGGCGTCCAGCCGGGCCTGGGCGTCGCCGGCCGGCGGCGCCTGGGTCTCCTCGGTGGTCTCCGTCGGCGACGGCGTCGGCTCCTGGGTCGGCTCGGCCTCGGTGGGCTCCGGGGACGGCTCGATCGGCTCACCGGTCTCCGGGTCCACCTGGTCGGTGGGCACCTCGGTCTCGGCCTCGTCCGCGTCACCGGCCTCCGCACCGGAGTCTCCCCCGAAGACCTGGTCGAGAGCCTCGTCCAGGGTCTCGGCGTACCCGGTCTGGTCGCCGAAGGCGACCAGCACGCGACGCAGCAGTGGGAACTGGGTGCCCGACCCGGACTGGATGTAGACCGGCTGGACGTACAGCAGGCCGCCGCCGACGGGCAGCGTCAGCTGGTTGCCGCGCACGACCTCGGAGTCACCACGGCCCAGGATGTTGAGCTGCTCGGAGATCGTCGGGTTCGAGTTGAAGTTGTTCTGTACCTGCCCGGGGCCCGGGACCGTCGCGTCGCGAGGGAGCTCGAGCAGCCGGAGCGTGCCGTACCCCTCGGCGATCTCGCCGTCCTCCGACCCCGCGTCGGCCTCGGCCGCCAGGTAGCCGGTGAGGATCTCCCGGTCGGTGAAACCACCCGGGATGAACGTGCTCGTCAGCGAGAAGGCCGCGTCGTCCTCGCCCGGCATCTGCAGGGTGAGGTAGTACGGCGGCTGCTTCGACATCAGGGCGTCGTCGCTGCCGACCGGGTCGTCCGGGGTGCGCCACTCGTCGGAACCGGCGAAGAACTGCTGCGCCTCGGTGACGTGGTAGCGCTCGAGCAGCGTGCGCTGCACCTTGAACAGGTCCTCCGGGTAGCGCACGTGCGACATGAGGCTGCCGGACATCTCGGAGATCGGGCGCACCGAGTCCGGGAACACGTCGTTCCAGGCCTGCAGCAGCGGGTCCTCGTCGTCCCAGGCGTACAGGGTGACCGACCCGTCGTAGGCGTCCACGGTGGCCTTGACGGAGTTGCGGATGTAGTTGACCTCCGGCGGGGCCTCGACCGGCAGACCCTGGGCGGCGGCGGTCAGGGAGTCCGTCGTCGCCTCCTGCATCTGGTTGCTCGCCGAGTACGGGTAGGCGTCCGACGTGGTGTAGGCGTCGATGACCCACTTGACGCGGCCGTCGACGACCGCCGGGTAGACCTTGTTGTCCAGGGTCAGCCAGGGGGCCACCTTCGACACCCGCTCCTGCGGGTCGCGGTCGTAGAGGATCTGGGAGACCTCGGTGACACGGTCGGAGAAGAAGATCTCCTCGTCGCCGAACCGCAGCGCGTAGAGCAGCCGCTGCAGGAACGTGCTGATCTCCGGACCGGCCGACACCTCGTCCGTCGGGAAGCTGTACAGCTCCTGCTGCCCGCCCTCGGCGTCCGCCTGGTAGTCGAGCTCCCACGGGTCGGTGCCCTCGGGCGCTCCGACGATGGAGTACGGCGGCGCCTCGGGGCTGAAGTAGATCCGCGGCTCGTACCCGCCGGGGAACATGTCGGTCAGCGCGCCCTGCGTGGGGATCCCGCCCTCGAAGAAGGCCGGCTGCCCGTCCGGGCCGGGCTGGTTGCCGTAGGCCGCGACGACGCCGAAGCCGTGGGTGAAGACCGTGCGGTCGTTCGTCCAGTTCCGGTCCGCCAGGCCGCTGAGGTTCAGCTCGCGCACGGCGATCACGGTGTCGCGCGACTCGCCGTCGATCTCGTAGCGGTCCACCGCCAGGTTGTCGGTGAAGTTGTAGTACTGCTTGTTCTGCTGCAGCTGCCGGAAGGACGGGCTGACGACCTGCGGGTCGAGGAGCCGCACCTGGGTCGTCGTGCCCGCGTCGTCGCGCAGCTGCCCGGCCTCCGCCACCGTGGTGGCGTCGTACTGCTGGGACTCCACCTCGGCGATGTCGAACGCGTCGAGCGTGGCGTCGATGTTGCGCTGGATGTACGGCGCCTCGAGCGACTGGGCGTTCGGGTCGACCTGGAAGCGCTGCACGACGGCCGGGTAGATCGCGCCGATGGCGATCGCGGAGACGACCATGAGCCCGACGCCGATGGCCGGCAGCCGCCAGGTGTCGCGGAAGGCGGCGACCACGAAGAGGATCGCGACCAGGACGGCCACGCCGGTGAGGATCTCCTTCGACGGGATGACGGCGTGCACGTCGGTGTAGTTGGCGCCGTCGAACCGCTCGTGCTGGCTCGTCAGGATGGAGTACCGGTCGAGCCAGTAGTTCGTCGCGACGAGCAGCATGATCAGCGTGCCCAGCACCGCGAGGTGCACCCGCGCCGCCGTCGTGGTCCGCGACGCGCCGTCGGCGATCGGGCCCAGGCGGACGCCACCGTAGAGGTAGTGGGTGACCACGGCGGCGATGGTCGAGATGACCAGGACCGCCATGAGGAAGCTGACGACGAACCGCAGCACGGGCAGCATGAAGACGTAGAAGCCGACGTCGAGGCCGAACTCCGGGTCGGCGGTCCCGAACGGCTGCCCGTTGAGGGCCAGCAGGACGGTCTCCCACTGGGCGGACGCCGCCACGCCGGCGAAGAACCCGATGAGCACCGGACCCGCGTAGGTGACGACCTTGCGCAGCGGCTCGACGGCCTCGCGGTACTGGTCGAGCGTCGCCTGCTCCGGCGTCGACGGCGCGTAGATCGGCCGCGTGCGGTACCCGACGGCGAAGGAGCTGTAGACGGCGGCCGCCATGATCAGGAAGGCCGCGACGAACAGCACGCTGCGGGTGATCCACTGCGTCCAGATCACGTTGGCGTACCCGACCTGGGTGAACCAGAGGACCTCGGTCCAGAAGTTCGTCAGGAACAGCAGCACGACCACCAGGGCCGCCAGCACCACCAGCGTGATGAGCAGCGGGCTGCGACGTCGGGACGGGGCTGGACCGTCAGGACGTCGGGGCGGGGCGAAGGACACGGTGCGGGCACCTCATTCGTGCTCGGGTCGGGACACATGCGTCGGACATCGGGACAAACGTCCCGGCGTCGTTCCAGGTTCCCACGTTTCCGGCACGGGAGGGGTTCACGCCGCTCACGAGTCGGTCACGATCACCCCGCCCGGTGGCAAGCCCCTCAGGCGTCGCCGGCCTCGGCCTCACAGCTCGGCAGGTCGGACGTCTCACCGGCGCCGATGGCCTCCATGGCGTCGCGAGCCTCGGCGAGGGTGCCGACGGACACGACGTCCAGGCCGTCCGGCACGTGGCCGACCACCTGCGGGCAGTTGTCCGACGGCGCGAGGAACCAGGTGGCCCCGTCGCGCAGCGCGCCGTACATCTTCTGCTCGATCCCGCCGATCGGGCCGACGCGACCGTCGACGTCCATCGTGCCCGTGCCCGCCACCACGACACCGCCGAGCTCGTCCTCCGGCGTCAGCAGGTCGACGATCCCCAGCGCGAACATCGTCCCCGCGCTCGGGCCGCCGATGTCCTCGATCTGGATCGTGACGTCCACGGGGAAGTCGTAGACCGGGTCGATGAGCACACCGAGCAGGGCGCGACCGTCGCCCTGGCCCGTGGTGACGGTCAGGTCGGTCGGCTCGCCGTCCCGCTCGACCCCGAGCACGACGTCGTCGCCGGGCGTGACGCCGTCGAGCGCGGCCAGCAGCTCCGGGTAGGTGGCGAGCGGCTCGCCGTCGAGCGAGACGATGACGTCGCCCTCCTCGACGACCCCCTCGGCGCCCGTGTCCTCGGCCGCGGCGACCACGGTCATCGTGGTCGGGACCTCGTAGCCCAGCTCGGTCAGCGCCGCCACCGTCGCCGACTCCTGCGAGCTGAGCATCTGGGCCTGGCCCTGCTCCTGCTGCTCCTCGGAGGTGATGGGCTCCGGGAAGATCGACTCGACGGGCTGCACGGACCGTTCCGGAGCGGTCCAGCCCCACAGCACGTCGCCGAACAGCACGTCGCCTCCCGGCCCGCCGAACACGGAGACGGTGGTCAGGCGGAGCTCCCCCGAGGCCGGGTAGGTGTCCGCACCCGAGATCTCGATGAGGGGTACCGCCGTCGCGCTCTGCCCCTCGGCGGCCTCCTGGGTGCCGAGCGTGTCCTCGGTGGGCCCGGGCGTGCGGATCGCGTACGGGGCGGGCGAGACCATGAGCACGGCCGCCAGGACGGCGGTGATCAGCAGCGAGACGACGAGCGTCGTCGACCGCGGGCTCATCCGGCGTCGCGGCGCTCCCTCACGGGCACGGGGCACGTCGAGAGGGGCGAGCGCCTGCCCATAGCTCTCGTACGGCTGATGACTGCGGTCCTCGAAGCTCACGGCCCCATCATCGCCGATGCGCGCAGTGCGCCGTGAGCGAAAGGGGGAACCCCGGCCGCTCCGTCGACGTCGGACCCGGATACCGTGAACGTGCGGCGGACGCCGCACGCGGAAGGAGCCGAGGACACCCATGAGCGACCTGCCCGACGACCCCGACGCCCGCGAGGAGATGCTGCGGGACGCGCTGCGCGGCATCTTCGGCGACCGGACCGACGAGGTGCTGAGCCAGATGCGGGCGCAGGGCCTCGACCCCGCCGCGCTGATGGGCGGAGCGGCACCGGACCCGGCGACCATGCAGCGTCTGATGAGCCAGCTGCAGCGCATGTTCACCTCCTCCGAGGGGCCGGTGAACACCGAGGTGGCGCACGACCTGGCCCGCCAGGTCGCGGTCGCCGAGGGCGACCCGTCCCTGACCGGCGGCCAGGCGAAGTCCGCCACCGAGGCCCTGCGCGTCGCCGAGCTGTGGCTCGACGCCGTCACGGACCTGCCGCCGTCGGGCGGCGCGACCCACGCCTGGAGCCGGAGCGAGTGGGTCGAGGCGACGCTGCCGGCCTGGCAGCGGCTCGTCGCCCCCGTCGCGTCCTCCGTCGCCGACGCGCTGGCCACGGTGCTGCGCGACCAGCTCGGCGACGAGGGAGCCGGAGCGCTGGGGCTGCCCGGCATGCCGGTGTTCCCCGGCGGCGGGCTGGGTGACCTGGACCCGGCGACGATGATGCGCGGCCTCGGGTCCGCGGTCTACGGCATGCAGGTCGGCCAGGCCGCCGGCACGCTCTCGCGCGAGGTCTTCGGCGCCACCGACGTGGGCATCCCCCTGCTCGAGGACCACGCCACCGTGCTGCTGCCCACGAACGTGGCCAGGTTCGCCGAGGGGCTCGACACCCCGTACGACGAGGTGCAGCTCTACCTGGCCCTGCGCGAGGCCGCGCACGCCCGGCTGTTCGTGCACGTCCCGTGGCTCCGCAGCCACCTGCACGGTCTCGTGGAGCGGTACGCCCGGGGCATCACCATCGACCTCGACGCCCTCGAGGAGCAGGTGCGCGGCATCGACCTGTCCGACCAGGAGGCCCTGCGCGGGGCCCTGTCCGGGGACGTCTTCGGTCTGCACACGACCGAGGAGCAGGAGGCGACACTGCTGCGGCTGGAGACGGCCCTGGCGCTCGTCGAGGGCTGGGTCTCGGAGGTCGCCGCGACCGCGTCGCTGGCCCACCTGCCGCACTCGGTGCCGCTGCGCGAGATGATCCGGCGCCGTCGTGCCGCCGGCGGCCCCGCGGAGCACACGTTCAAGTCGCTGGTCGGCCTCGAGCTGCGCCCGCGACGGTCCCGGGACGCCGCCGCGCTGTTCGCCCACCTCGTCTCCACCGGCGGCCCGGAGGCCCGCGACGCCGTGTGGGACCACCCGGACCTGCTCCCGGGCCCCGAGGACCTCGACGACCCCACGGGCTACCTCGACCGTCGGCGCGCGCAGGACGAGGAGCACTCGGACGTCGACGCGGCCCTGGCGCAGATCCTGGGCGAGTCCGGCCCGGACGGCGACGAGCCGTCGCCCGACGACCAGGACGCCGAGGACCGCCGGACGGACTGACCGGCGGCGGAGCGGTTCAGCCGGCCGACGACCCGGAGTCGGCGTCGTCGGCGGGCGCGCCGCCCCCGGAGAACGAGACGCCCTCGAGGAACCCGCGCGCCCGCTCGGTCCGGGGGTAGGTCTCCAGCAGGCGCCAGAAGTCAGGGCCGTGCCCGGCGTGCAGCAGGTGGGCCAGCTCGTGCAGCAGCACGTAGTCGATGACCCACTCCGGCATGCCCTGCAGGCGGGTCGACAGGCGGATGGATCCGTCCCCGACCGTGCACGACCCCCAACGGCGCTCCTGGTTGCTCACCCAGCGCACGCTCGTGGGGCGGGCGAGGCCGTCCAGATACTTGACCGAGAGGTCCCGGGCGCGTTCGACCAGCTCGTCGTCGGAGGGTCGGCGCCGACGCTCCTTGTCCTCCAGCCGGGCCACCATCTTGGCGACCCACTCGCGCTCCTGCGCCTGGGAGAACCGCGCAGGGATCGCCACGACGGTGCGGTCACCGTCGCGAAAAGCGCTCACCGTAGCGGTCCGACGGCGGCTCCGTCGGACCTCGACGGACGCCAACGTGTCCGGGGTCACCTCATGAGAATACCGGGAGATCGTCAAGACTGTGTGCCAGGACACACGAAATACGCCCATCCCGGACCTGTCCACAGCACTGTGGACGACCCGCACGACACGGACGAAAGCCGTGCGAGGTTGGGTACATGCCCGTCACCGACGCCGGTCCCGCGACGCGCGCGCTCCGTCTGCGGCGGGGAGTGCCGGTCCTGGACCGCGGGCCCGACCGGCTCCAGCTCGGGTCCGACACCCGTTGGTCGCTCGTCGTCTGCGGGCTGTCGGACGGGGAACGGGCCTGGCTCCGCGAGGCCGCGACCTCTCGGCACGACGACCTGGAGCACGGTGCCGCACGGCACCGGGTGGCGCCGGAACGCCGGGCGCAGATCGTCGCCGCACTGACCGCGGGCGGTTTCCTCGTCCCGCCCGCCGCTCCCCCGGGCACCGTCCTGGCGACCGCCGGCGGCGCGGCGGACGCCCCGACGCTCGCCGCGCTCCGACCCGACGGCGACGGGCTGCGCACGTTGACCAAGCGCGCCCGTCGGCAGGTGGCGGTCCTGGGGCTCGGCCGGCTGGGGGCGCTGACCGCCGCCCATCTGGCGTCCGCCGGACTGGGTGCCGTGATGCTCGACGACGACCGTCCGGTGCAGCTCACGGACCTGGGCCTGGGCCTCTACCGGGAGGCCGACGTCGGCCACCGCCGCGCCGCCCGCCTGCAGTCGGTCCTGGCGGCCCGGCACCCCCGCACCCGGTTCGGGTCGACGTGGCGTGACGAGGCACCGCCCGACGTGGTCGTCGTCTGCGGCGGGACGGACCCGCCGGAGGCGTTCGCCCGGCTGATGAGCCACGGCCTCGCCCATCTGCCGCTGGTCGCGGGCGAGGCCGGCATCGAGGTCGGGCCGTTCGTACGACCCGGTACGACGGCGTGCACCGCCTGCCGCTACCACCACGAGGTGGACGCCGACCCGGACTGGCCCCGGCTGGTCGCCCAGCTCGCCGCACGGCCCGGCGACGCCGGACAGGAGACCGTCCTGGCCACGACCGGGGCGGCCGTCGCGGCGGGTCAGGTGCTCGCGCACCTCGACGGCGCCCGGCCCGCCGCGGCCGACGCCGTGCTCGAGATCAGCCTGCCGGACCCGCTTCCCCGGGTCCGCGCGATGCCGCCGCACCCGGCGTGCGGCTGCACCGGGACCGCACCTCCGCCGGTGGCGGACCGGTCCGGGTAGCCGACGAGGCGGTGCACCGGTCGTGGTGCACCGCCTCGCGGGGCGACGGCGAGCACGGCTCAGGCCGCCTGCTCGCTCTTGCGGGGCCGCCCGCGGCCCCGCTTGCGGGCCACGACGACGCCGTCGACGAAGACCTCGCCGCCCCAGACGCCCCAGGGCTCGCTCCGGTCGAGCGCGCCCGCGAGGCAGCCGGCCTGGAGCGGGCACGACCGGCACAGGGCCTTGGCCCGCTCGACGTCGACGGTGTGCTCGGCGAACCAGAGCTCGGGGTCGTTGCTCCGGCACGGCAGCAGCTCGGCGAACTGCCGGTCCAACGCAGCGACCTCGGCGGGGTCCTGGGTCACGGGTTGGTGGGGGGTCCACGGGCGGCTGCCGCCGGCGGGGGTCGCATCGACCAGCCGCTCGTCCAACAGCTGTGCGAGACGCACGATGTTCCTCCGTCAGGTCCTGGGTGTGGTGTGAACGTCGGTGTTCAGGACCTACGGGTGGTCCCCCCGCGTGTCGGAGGGGCCGGTTCGTCCGGCCGTGGAGGCCGATCTCCCGGTCAGGAATGACGAAGGCCGCGGGTCCCGTGGACTCCGCGGCCTGGACCGGTCAGTGGACCGGATG
Organism: Isoptericola sp. b408; assembly: GCF_030588085.1. Classification (NCBI taxonomy): domain Bacteria; kingdom Bacillati; phylum Actinomycetota; class Actinomycetes; order Micrococcales; family Promicromonosporaceae; genus Isoptericola; species Isoptericola sp. b408. The sequence continues at coordinate 79,738 of NZ_JAUQYQ010000003.1, read as the reverse complement.
TCTCCAGGGTGCGGAGCCGGGTGCGAGAGCGACGAGAGCGATGCCTGCTCCGCCGCCGGACGTGCGGAGACGGGCCGACGGAACGAAGTGGATGAAGGCATACTTCTCCCCCGTCGCGATGCCGTTGTCGCCGATGAATCGCGTCATCTTGTCCATCTCGTGCCCACCTCCTCACTGGTCTCGGGTTCCCACCTCTCGGCGGTCACCGCAACGAACTCGGTCTCGACGAGCATAGACCTCGGTCGCTGACTCGCCACATCTTTTTTCCAGAACTCCTTCGGGAATCTCGGTGCGCCCCGTCCGGCGCCTTCTCACGGGCGACCGGGAGCCCCCTGGACGAGCGCCAGCAGGGTGGCTCCGTACCGGTCGATCTTCGCCGGGCCGATGCCGTTGATCCGCGCCAGCTCGGCCGTCGAGGACGGACGCAGCTCGGCGATCGCGGCGAGGGTCGCGTCCCCGAGGATCGTGAAGGCGGGCTTGTCGACCTCCCGGGCGACGGTCAGGCGCCACTCCCGCAGCGCGTCGAACAGCGCGAGGTCGGCCTCGCCGGAGAGCTGGGACCGCGCCTGCCCGCGCGGACCGCGCGAGCCACCACGACGACCCCGACCGTCGTCCGGCCACATCCCGTCGAGGAACCGGGTGCGCTTGCGGGTCGCCCGGCCGCCGGGGTTGCGCGACCGGGCGTAGGAGATCTCCAGGTGCTCGCGCGCCCGCGTGATGCCCACGTACAGCAGGCGGCGCTCCTCCGCGACGCCGTCGTCGGTCTCGGCCAGGGAGATCGGCATGAGCCCCTCGCTCATGCCCGCCAGGAACACCGCGTCCCACTCCAGCCCCTTGGCGGAGTGCAGCGAGGCGAGCGTGACGCCCTCGACCGTCGGGGCGTGCTGGGAGGCCGCACGCTCGGCCAGCTCGTCGACCAGCATCGGCAACGTCGCCGGCGCGTCCTCGGGCGCGGCGGCCGCCAGGTCGTCCGCGAGCGCCACGAGGGCCTGCATCGCCTCCCACCGCTCCCGGGCGGCTCCCCGGGCGTGCGGCGGCTCCGCGGACCACCCGGCGCTGACGAGCACGTCGCGGACCTGCTCGGGCATCGGCTGGTCCGGGTCGGCGGACCGCGCCGCACCGCGCAGCAGCACGATCGCGTCCCGCACGTCCTTGCGGGTGAAGAACCGCTCGCCGCCACGCACCTGGTAGCTGACGCCCGCCTCGGACAGCGCCGACTCGAAGGAGGCCGACTGCGCGTTGGTGCGGTAGAGCACGGCGATCTCGCTGGGACGCACCCCCGAGGCGATGAGCCGCGCCGCCCGGGCGGCGATGCCGGCCGCCTCCGCCTCGTCGTCGTCGTGGGTGGTGAAGGACACCGCCGGTCCGGAGGGCCGCTGCGCCACCAGCTCGAGCGCCCCGGTCACGCGGCCCCGGCGCAGCAGGTCGTTGGCCAGGGAGACCACCTGCGGGGTGGACCGGTAGTCGCGCACGAGACGGACCACCTGGGCGTCGCGGTAGGTGCGCGTGAAGTCGAGCAGGTAGTGCGGCGTGGCCCCGGTGAACGAGTAGATGGTCTGCGACGGATCGCCCACCACGCACAGCTCGCGCCGGTTCCCCAGCCACTGGTTCAGCAGGAAGTGCTGCAGCGGCGAGACGTCCTGGAACTCGTCGACGACGAAGTGGCGGTACTGCGAACGGACCTGGTCGGCCACGTGCGGGTGGGAGCCGAGCATGTCGGCGAGCATCAGCAGGACGTCCTCGAAGTCGATGACGCCCCGCTCGGTCTTGACGTCCTCGTAGGCGCTGATGAGCCGCGCCACCGTCTGGTGGTCGTAGCCGGACGGCGGCGGACGGTCGTCGGCCGCCGCGGCCCGCACGTAGTCCTCGGCCGTGACGAGGGACACCTTGGACCACTCGACCTCGCTGGACAGGTCCCGCACGGCGACGCGGTCCACGCTCGCCCCGATGCGGCGCGCGGCCTCGGCCACGGCCGGCGCCTTGTGCTCCAGGATCTGCGGCGGGGCGCCGCCGACGATGCGGGGCCAGAAGTAGCCGAGCTGGCGCAGGGCCGCCGCGTGGAAGGTGCGGGCCTGCACCCCGTGCGCCCCGAGATCCCGCAGCCGGGTGCGCATCTCCCCCGCGGCCCGCGCGGTGAAGGTCACCGCGAGCACCGACGTCGGCGGGTAGGCCCCGGTGCGCACCCCGTACGCGATGCGGTGGGTGATCGCCCGCGTCTTGCCCGTCCCCGCGCCGGCGAGCACGCAGACCGGGCCCGTCAGCGCGAGCGCGACGTCACGCTGCTCGGGGTCGAGCGCGTCCAGGATCGCGTCGGGATGAAGCAGGGCGCCCGGTGAGTTGGTCGTGGGGGACATCGTCTGCGATTGTCGCAGCCGGTGCCGACACCGACCCCACGTCTCCCCAGGAGGACCCCGATGACCGTCGCCCCGACGCTGCCCGCACCCGGCACGATCACCATGTACTCGACGCCGTGGTGCGGCTACTGCCGGAGGCTGCGCACGCAGCTCGACTCCGAGGGCATCGGCTACACCGTCATCGACATCGAGGAGCACCCCGAGACGGCCGCCTACGTCGAGCAGGTCAACGGCGGCAACCAGACCGTGCCGACGGTGGTCTACCCCGACGGTTCCGCGGCGACCAACCCGTCGCTCGCCGACGTCCGGGCCGCCCTGTCCTGACGGCGGTCGGACGCTGCCGGGTCACCAGGCGCCCGGCAGCTCCGCGCCGTACCACTCCTCGATCAGCGCCCGTGCGATCGAGTGCCGTCCGGGCAGCGAGATCTCCCCGGCGGCGGCCGCGTCGTGCAGCTCGGCCCGGGCGAACCAGCGTGCGTCCGTGACCTCCTCGTCGTCGGTGCGCACCTCGGTGGCGACGGCCCGTGCCCGGAACCCGAGCATGAGCGAGGCCGGGAACGGCCAGGCCTGGGAACCGCGGTACACGACGTCGCCGGGCGCCGTCCCGACGACGACGCCGGACTCCTCGGCGACCTCCCGGCGCACCGTGTCCTCGAGCGCCTCGCCCGCCTCGACGAACCCGGCCAGGGTGGAGAACCGGCCCTCGGGCCACGTCGCGGCGTGCCCGAGCAGCAGCCGGTCGGCGTCGTCGACGACGGCCATGATCACGGCCGGGTCGGTGCGCGGGTAGGTCTCGCGCTCGTCCACCGGGCAGTGCCGTGCCCAGCCACCCTGCACGACGACGGTCGGCGTCCCGCACCGGCCGCAGCGCTGATGGGTGCCGTGCCAGCCCGCCAGGGCCACCGCCTCCACCGAGAGCCCGTGCACCAGCACCGTCGAGTCCTCGTCCGCGGCGAGCGCCTCGGCCTGCCCGGCGGTCAGCTCGCGCAGCCCCGCCCAGCCGTCGGCACCCGCCGGGGGCGGCGGGTCCTCGACGTCGTCGGGCAGCAGCAGCGCCACGTACGTCGACCCGTCGTCCTCGCCCAGGTACACCCAGGTGCCCTCGGGCAGCCCGGCGGGCGCGAGCAGGGCCGCTCGCGGCGCGTCGGCGCCGACGACGGCGAGGCGCTTGCGGTGCAGCACCAGGGCGCGGGTCGTGGACTCCCGCCGCAGCCTGTCCATGAGACCGGTCTCCGTGCGGCGGTGCGCGGCACGGTCGTGCCGGGTGCGCGAGAACGGCAGCTCCAGGGGGTTCACGCCTGCGACCGTACGCCAGGACACGCCCGAGGGCGCACCCGTGCTGCGCCCTCGGGGCGCACTACGGTGGCAATGTGCCCCGTAGTCCACTCGCTCTCGCCGCGCTCGCGACGGCCGCCGTCCCCGGCCTCGACGCGTGGTCCGTGCACCCCGAGGACGTCCCCGGCGACTACGACGTCGCGATCGTCACGACCGGTGACGGGACGGAGTGGCTGGTGCGTGCACCGTCGACGACGCTCGCCGGTGCGGCGATGGAGGCCGAGATCGAGCTCCTGGAGTCCCTGCACCTCTACGTCGAGGCAGGTGTGCTGCCCTTCACGGTCCCCCGGGTCGCGGGGTCGGCCCTGCTGCCCGAGGGCGGCCGCGCCGTCGTCCACCGTCGCCTGAGCGGCAGCCCGTTGGACGTGGCCTCGCTGCGCCCCGGGCCGGGTCTGGCCGCCGACCTGGGTCGCACGCTCGCCGCGGTGCACGAGCTGCCCACCGCGGTGGTCGAGGCGTGCGGGCTGCCCTGCTACTCGGCCGCGGAGTACCGCGAGCGGCGTCTGGTCGAGCTGGACGAGGCGGCCGCGACCCGCCGGGTGCCCACCCGGCTGCTGCGCCGGTGGGAGGCCGCGCTCGAGGACATCAGCCTGTGGCGCTTCCAGCCGGTCGTCGTGCACGGCGACCTCGCCCCGGACCAGGTGCTGGCGTCGGGCCGCCGCGTGAACAGCATCAGCGGGTGGTCCGAGGCCCGGGTGGCGGACCCGGCCGACGACCTGGCGTGGCTGCTCGCGGCCGCGCCACCGGACTGCGTCGACGCGATCATGGAGGCGTACCGGCTGCGTCGCACCGAGCTCACCGATCCCCGTCTCGTCGACCGGGCGCTGCTCGTCGGCGAGCTGGCGCTGGCGCGATGGCTGATGCACGGCGTGCGCCGCGGCTACCCCGACGTCGTCGCGGACGCCGAGTCGATGCTCGCCGACCTCGACGAGGCCACCCGCGAGGACACCCCCGCGTGAGGCGGAGGTGGAGCGGAGCGTGGGGCCCGAGGCACGAGGGACACCCGCACGCAGCGGCGCCGCACCCGCACGCGGCGAGGGAACCGCCTGACCGGACTCGCCCCACGCTTCGGGCGACCAGGACGGCGACGAGACCCCCGGCGACGACCCCGGGTGCCTCCTAGGACCCGCGGACCAGTGCCTCCAGCCCGTCCTCGTCGAGCAGCTCGGCGGGCCGCACCGTCGTGCCGGACGTCACGTAGACGAACGCGGCGCTGACCTTCTCCACGGGCAGCCCCGTCCAGCGGGACCAGGCGAGCCGGTAGGCGGCGAGCTGGACCTCGCGCTGGGCGCGGTCGGCCGGGTCCCGCGGTTCCCGGCCCGTCTTCCAGTCGACGACGACGACGGCGGGCGGCTCGCCGTCCGCGGCGGGCGGGGCGTCCGGGTCGACGAAGACGGCGTCCATGCGCGACCGCACCATGACCCCGGCGATCGGGGTCTCCACGTCCTGCTCCACCGCGATGGGGGTCCGCGCGGCCCACGGCGTCTCCTCGAACCGTCGGCGGAGCTCGTCGAGCGCCAGGTCGGTGGCGGCGTCGGGCTCGTCGGCACCGGGCAGGTCGTCGACGTCCATCAGCGAGGCCTTCGAGTAGAACTGCTCCACCCAGGCGTGGAACAGCGTCCCGCGGCGTGCGTGCACGGTGGGTTCGGACGGGACGGGCCGGCGCAGCTGCCGGGCGAACTCCCCGCGGTCGCGGGACAACCGCACCAGGCCCGAGGCGGAGACGTGCGCGGGCATCTCGACCGTGGGCCCGTCGCGCTCGGACCGCTCGGCGAGCAGGATCCGCGAGAGCTCGACGAGGTCGTGGCCCGTGGCGTCGCGCAGCGCGCCGTCCCGGGGCGTGGCGCCCTGCCGGGAGGCGTCGGCGACCCGCGCCGCCGTCGCGCGCAGCACGTCGCGGGGCGCGGGCTGCCGGGCGGCCCCGTCGCCGGCCGCGGCGTCGTGCCCGTCGGGCGGCGCGGACCCGCCGGACGCGTCGGGCGCGGGCCACACACCCGTCCGTTCGGCGTCGTCACGCGGGTTGTGGTCGGTCACGCCCGGCAACGCCTCCCAGCCGGTGGGGTCGACGAGCCCCGACTCGGCCAGCTCGGCCAGGAACGGGGAGATCCGGCGCGGCCGGGCCCCGGTCCCCCACCAGTGGGCGGCGCAGAAGAGCTCGTGCCGGGCCCGCGTGAAGGCCACGTAGGCCAGCCGCCGTTCCTCACGGAGCTGGTGGGCACCGCAGTCGAGCGCGAACGCGTCGCGGCGCGCGATCAGGTCCTTGGTGTCGGTGACCTCGTGCAGGGGCAGCTCCGGCAGGTCTGCGGCGTCACCGCGCAGCGGGTACGGCAGCTCACCGAGACCGGTCAGCCAGCCGGAGTCGGTGCGGCCCTTGGCGCTCTCGGCCGTGGTGGGGAAGACACCGTCGACCAGTCCGGGCACGGCCACCACGTCCCACTCGAGCCCCTTGGCGGCGTGCGCGGTGATGATCTGGACGGCGTCCGGGTCGGGTTCGCGCACCGGCATGTCCAGGCCGCGCTCCTGCGTGCCGGCCACGCCGAGCCAGGCCAGGAAGGCCCCGAGCGTCGCGACGTCGGCGGACTGGGAGAACCCGGCGGCGACGTCGCGGAAGGCGTCCAGGTGCTCGCGCCCGCGGCGGCTGACCCCCTCGGCGGCGGTCGCCCCGCCGGCGGCGACGAGGCGGTCGACGACGACCTCCGCGGTCGCGACCTCCACGTCCAGCCCGAGGGCGCGTTCGGCGACCACGACGAGCTCGGGCAGCGAGAGGTAGGTCAGCGACCGCAGCTCCCGCAGCAGCCGGGACAGCGCGGCCAGGCGGGCATGACCCTCCGGGGTGAGGACACGACCGTCACGGGCGGCCCGGCCGACGTCGGGCAGGTCGTCGAGCGCGTCCACGATCGAGCGGTGGTCGACGACGTCGCCCTCCACGACCGCCGGATCGTCCCCGTCGTCGGGGCCGGCCCGGTGGGTGCGCGGGGCGTCACGGCGCGCGAGGTCCGCCGCCCAGGACCCCAGGGCGTGCAGGTCGGCGGCCCCGAGGTTGACGCGGGGACCGGTGAGCAGCCGCAGCAGGGAGTCGCCCCGCGAGGGGTCGTGGACCGCTTCGAGCAGCGCGACGACGTCGACGACCTCGGGCGTGCTGAGCAGCCCGCCCAGGCCGACCACCTCGACCGGCAGCCCCCGTCGACGCAGTGCCGTCTCCAGGGCGGGGAACTGCGACCGCGCCCGGCACAGCACGGCGGCGGTCACACGGTCCGACGCGACGGGACGCGTCGCCCGGCGCCACCGGGCACCGACGAAGTCCGCGACCGCCTCGGCCTCGTCCTCCAGGGTGGCGGCCACGTGCGCGCTGACGGCACCCGGGCCGGCGCCGGGTCGCAGGTCCAGCGGGGGCACCCGGACCGCTGCGCCGGTGTCGGCGCGCAGCGGGCGGGACGCCACGTTGGCGGCCTGCAGGACGGCGTCGTCGTTGCGCCAGGAGGTGCTGAGGTAACGCACCGCCGCCGCGCCGCCGTCGGCGTGACGGAAGCGGTCGGGGAACCGCGCCAGACCCGAGGCCGAGGCCCCGCGCCAGCCGTAGATGGACTGGTGCGGGTCGCCGACCGCGGTGACCGCGTGCCCGCCGCCGAAGAGGCCCGCGAGCAGCTCGACCTGCGCGTGCGAGGTGTCCTGGTACTCGTCGAGCAGCACGACGCGGTAGCGGGCCCGTTCGGCCGCGCCCACGGCCGGCACCGTGCGGGCGAGCTCGGCGGCGAAGGCCACCTGGTCGCCGAAGTCGAGGGAGTCGGTGTTCCGCTTGCGACGCCGGTACTCGGCCACGAGGTCGAGCAGGCGGGCCCGCTCGGCCACCGAGCCGATCAGCTTCTCCACCTCACGGGTCCGCTGCTTCTGCTTCGGCCCCAGCGGCAGGTTCTCCAGCCGCTCGACGATGTCCTCCAGCGCCGCGCGGGCCTCGTCGACGCCCCGCAGGTGCTCGCCGAGCGCCCCCGAGAGGGACAGCACGGCACCGACGACGGTGCTGACGGCCTTGTCGGTGCCCAGGTCGGCGTCCCAGGACTCGACGACCTCGGCCGCGAGCTGCCACTGGTTCGCCTCGCCGAGCAGCCGCGAGCCGGGCTCGACGCCGAGCCGCAAGCCGTGGTCGCCGACCAGGGAGGCCGCATAGGCGTTGTAGGTGGCGACGGTCGGCCGGGCCAGCAGGTCCAGGTCCGACGCGCCGCGGTCCCGGGCCCGGGCGAGCTGGGCCAGCCGCGACTGCACGCGCGCCGCCAGCTCCCCGGCGGCCTTGCGGGTGAAGGTCAGGCCGAGGACCTCCTCGGGCTCGACGAGCTCGTTCGCCAGGAGCCACACGACCCGGGCGGCCATCGTCTCCGTCTTGCCGGACCCGGCGCCGGCGACGACCAGCACGGGTTCCAGGGGCGCCTCGATGACGGCCACCTGCTCGTCGGTCGGGACGGGACGTCCCAGGAGCTCGGCGATGTCCCGCGCGGACAGCCGCGGCCGGGCCTCCTCGTCGACGGGTTCGTCCGGGGTCTCCAGCGCGGGGTACCCGAGCTCCGCGCTGCGGTGGGACCCGCCGAGCGCCGCCCAGGCGCCGTCGTCGAGCAGCGTCTCCTCGTCGCGCCGGGACCGCCCGGCGTCCGGCGTCGTCACGAGATCACGCTCCGTCCCTCGGCCTGCACGGGGCAGCTGCGGCGCACCGGGCACACGGTGCACAGGTCGTTCTCACGAGCGGTGAACGCCGAGGCCGCCATGGTGTCGGCCGCCTGCTCGACGAGAGCCCGTGCCCAGCTCGAGCCGTCGTCCCCCACGTCCAGCGCCGGTTGGGTGCGCAGGGTGGCGCCACGGGCGCCGGTGGCGACGTGGACGAGCCGCGCCCCCGCGCTGCGGGTGCCCTCCGGCAGGTCCAGCGCGCCGGCGTCGACGGCGAGCTGGTAGGCGCCGAGCTGGGGGTTCTCGGCGGCCTTCGCCTGCGGCGGCACGGAGCGGCCCGTCTTGAGGTCGGCGACGACGACCCCGTCGCCGTCGCCGGGTTCGACCCGGTCGATCTTGCCCCGCAGACGGGCGCGGCCGACCGTGAAGTCGAACGCGGGCTCGACCAGGAGCGGCGCACCGTGCTCGGCGGTGTACGCCGCGAGACGTTCGACCATCTCCTCGGCGCGCTGCCGCAGCTGCCGCGCCGGCCACCCCTCGGGCAGCGCCAGCTCGGGCCAGCGACGGTCGAGCTCGGCGCGCAGCGTCGTCAGGGGTGCCGCGGGGTGCTCCTCGGCGATGCTGTGCACGAGCGTGCCCAGGCTCTGGTGCGTGGCGTCGGGGGCCGTGCCGCCGGCGGACTCGAACGCCCAGCGCAGCGCGCACGCGTCGACCGTGTCCACCTTGGACGGCGACACCGTCACCTCGTCCTCCGGTCCCCACAGGGCGGCGTCGCTGGAGGCCCGGGCGACGCCGTACCACGTGCGCGGGTCGGCCTCCGCGATCCCTGCCTCGGCCAACCGGGCCAGCAGCGCGGCGGCCGCGTCGGCCGCGTCGTCGACATCGTCGGCGACGTCCTGATCCCCGTCGGCGGCGAGCCGGCCCGTGACCGCGCGGACGAGCTCGGCGCGAGCGGCCGCGACGATCCCGCGCAGGTCGAGCGGCGGGCCGACGGCCACGCGGCGGGGGTCCGGACCCTCGCCGTCGTCCCCCCGCGGCGAGACGAGGTCGCAGAAGACCGACGGGCTGTCCTCGGCGTCCTCGACGGCCGTGACGAGGAGCCGACGCCGCGCGCGCGACGTGGCCACGGCGAAGGCCCGCAGCTCGTCGGCGAGCACCTGCGACCTCGCCTCCTTGCCGACGCCGTGGCCGTCGACGGCCCGGCCCGCGAGCAGCTCCACCAGCGCCTGCGACCCCAGCAGGGAGTCGCGCAGCCGCAGGTCCGGCCACACCCCGTCCTGGACACCGGCGACCACGACGACGTCCCACTCCCGTCCGGCGGCACCGGCGGGGGTCAGCGCCTCGACCGACCGGGTGCCCGTGGCGGCGGCGGCGAGGGAGTCGGCGGGCAGGTCCTGGGAGGCGAGGTAGTCCACGAACGCGCCGACGGGGGCCCCCGGCATCCGCTCGACGTAGGTCTCGGCGGCGCGGAACAGCGCCAGCACGGCGTCCAGGTCCCGGTCGGCGCGCACGCCCGCGGGACCGCCCGCGAGCGCCAGGTCCCGCCACCGCTCGGCGAGTCCGGTGGCGGCCCACACGGCCCAGAGCACCGTCTGCGCGGTCGCGCCCTCGACGGCGGCGGCCTCCCGGCCGGCGGCGAGCACGCGGGCCACGGCCACCGCACCGCGCCGGACGCCGGTCGGCAGCGTGGCGGCCCGGTCCGGGTCGCCGAGCACCTCGACCAGCAACGTGTCCGAGGTCCGTCCCCCGCCACCGGACAGCTCCTCGGCCCGCAGCGCGCGCCGGAGCCGCCGCAGGGAGACCACGTCGAGGCCGCCGACGGGCGAGGTCAGCAGCAGCGCGGCGGTCTCCGCGTCGAGCACCGGCGGCGGTCCGTCCGCACCCTCGGCCAGCATGCGGTCCAGGGCGTCGGGGCCGGCGCACGCCCGCAGGACGGCGAGCAGCGGGACCACGGCGGGCTCGTCACGCAGCGGGACGTCGGAACCGAGCAGGGCCACCGGCACCGAGGCGGCCACCAGGTCCCGCCGCAACGAGGCGAGCCGGTCGCCGCTGCGGGCCACGACCGCCATGCGCTCCCAGGGGGTCCCGTGCAAAAGGTGCTCCGCGCGCAGCTCGCGGGCGACGTACGCGGCCTCCTGGGCGGCGCCGGCGAGCACGGCGACGTCGACCCGGGCGGCGTCGTCCTCGGCGTCCGGCCCGGGTTCCGCGCCGCGGTGCAGCGCCCCGGAGACCGTCGCCACCCGGGACGTCACCGTGCGGGTGACCTCGCGCAGCCGTGCGGGCTGACGCCACGCCGTCCCGAGCACGACGGTGCGGGCGTCGAACGCCCCGACCTCGCCGGGCCGCGCACCCGCCCGGCCGACCAGGCCGGGGACGGCCCCGCGGAACCCCTGCACGGCGGTGTCGGGGTCGGCGAGGAGCACGAGCCGGGCCCCGGCGCCGTGCAGCACCCCGAGCAGGCGCGCCGTGGCCACCGTGGCCTCCTGGTAGTCGTCGACGACGACCAGGTCCCAGCGGGGCACCGGGGTGCCCGGGACCTCGTCGGTCCAGGTGGACAGCGCGTGCGCGGCCTCGTCGACGACGACGGCGGGGTCGTAGCGCTCGCCCGCGTCGGGCGTGCCGAGCCGCAGCGCCATGACGTCCAGGTACTCCTCGTACAGCCGCGCACCCAGCTCCCACTCGGGCCGCTCGTGCCGGCGCCCGAGGTCGGCGAGGTCGGCGGGGGTCAGCCCGCGCTCGGCCGCGCGCATCAGCAGGTCACGCAGCTCCTGCCGCAGTCCGCGCAGCCCCAACGACTCCTCGGGGAGGCCGTCGGGCAGCGTCAGCGGAGCCCCGTCACCGGCGAGCCGGCCCTCCAGGAGCTCGGCGAGCACGAGGTCCTGCTCCGGTCCCGACACGAGCGTGGGAGGCGGCTCGCCGAGCGCACCCGCGCGGGTGCGCAGCACGGAGAAGGCGGCCGACGCCGCCGTGCGCACCATCGGCGCACCGATCGTGCGGCCCGCGCCGGCGGCGACGTCGTCGCGGAGCCGGGCCGCGGAGCGTCGGGTCGCGGCGAGCACCAGCACCCGCGCCGGGTCCAGACCGCCGCGGATCGCGCGGACCGCCACCTCCCGCGCCACGGTCGTCCTGCCCGTGCCCGGTGCGCCGACGACGAGAGTGACGGGCGCCGCGAGAGCCTCCGCGACCGCCGCCTCCTGGGTCTCGTCCAGCACGACACCGGCCCCGGCGGACTGCGCGGGGGCCGGCGGGACCAGGCGGACCGGGGTGCGGACGGGTGCGGTGGCTGTCACGGGGCGATTCGACCACGCGCCACCGACAGCCCCGGCCCCGTTCACCCTGCGCGGACGCCACCACCGCGAGGGCCCTGCCGTGCATAGGATCAGGTCAGCCAGAACCACCCGGCGTCGCAGGCGCGACGCCGATCGCGAAGGAGACAACGTGGAGATCACGATCGGTGTGCAGAACCTGAACCGCGAGCTGGTGGTGGAGACCGACCAGAAGCCCGAGGAGATCGCCGAGGCCGTGCGCGCCGCGCTCGAGGGCGGCAAGCCCTTCGAGGTCAAGGACACCAAGGGCCGTCAGATCCTCGTGCCGGCCGCGGTGCTCGGCTACGTCGAGATCGGCACCGGCGAGCAGCGTCCGGTGGGCTTCGGCTCGCTCTGAGCCACCGGGCCGCTCCCCCGCGGCCGTGACGGGTCGGCGCGGGGGACGGGCGCGGGCACGCACCGCCGTCGCGCGGACCCGCCGGGTGCGCCCGTCGGCTAGGCGGCGAGCTGCAGGCGGTCCATGCGCCGCGTGTGCTCGGCGGTGAGCCGCGCGACGATCCAGGCGCGGGACCCGCCGTCGCCGACGTCGGCCCCGAGCGCTGCGGGCGCCCGGCTCGCGAGGTCGTCCAGGCCGGGGTGCGTCGCGAGGAGCACGGTCACGAGGTTCAGCGCCTCGCCGACCACCCGACGACCCCACAGGGCCAGCCGGGACGCCAGGACCTCGTCGGCGGCGCCGAGGCGGCCGAGCACCTCGATCGCCTCGGCGTCGGCGCCCGCCTCGGCCACGGCGGCGGGTCCGGGAACCGGCCGGTCCAGCACCTCGCGCAGCCGGCGCCCGACGGGATCCTCGATCGACGCCGCCAGGGTGCGGCAGAAGTCCTGCGCGACGCCGTGACCGACGACGCCCTTGAGCAGGCCCTCGGCCCAGTCGTCGGTCCGCGTGCGGGCGTCGAACTCGGTCAGCGTGTCCGCGAACGGCGCCATCACCGCGGCACGGGGTCCGCCGACGACGGCGAGCATCGCCCGTTCACGCTCGAGCGCGCGCTCGGCCCCGTCGGCCAGGGCCTGGCGGGTGTCCAGGTCGGGGGCGTCCACGGACCGGGTGGCGAGCAGGCCGAACTCGGCCAGCTCGGAGTAGGCCGCGAAGCCCACGAGGTCGACGACGGACGCGGGCACGGCGGAAGGGCGCTGGCTGCTCACCGGACCAGGATAGGTGCCCGTGTCGAACGCCTCACCCGGCGGCACGACGTGTCCGATACCATGGCCGGGTACCTCGGTTGCCCGGTCGTCTCGATGCTGACCTGATGCGCACACCGCGCGACGTACTTCCGCGATCGGCTGCCGACCACTCCGGCGCAGCGTGCGATCCGCGGCCAGACCGTGTGGTCCGCCGCGCCGACGACATGTGAAGGCACCAGTGACCACAGACACCACCGCCGGGGACGCCGTCGCGGCGACCGGCACCAGTGAAGAACCCGACTACTCGACCGCGGCCGCGATCCAGGCCCAGGACGTGAGCTTCGCCGACTTCGGCGTCCGCGAGGAGATCGTCGCAGCCCTGCGCGACGCCGGGATCACCCACCCGTTCCCCATCCAGGCGATGACCCTTCCGGTCGCGCTGCAGGCGCACGACATCATCGGCCAGGCCAAGACCGGCACGGGCAAGACCCTGGGCTTCGGCGTGCCGCTGCTGCACCGGGTCGCCGCCCCGGGCGAGCCCGAGTACGACGAGCTGCCCGCCCCGGGCAAGCCGCAGGCGATCGTCGTCGCCCCGACGCGCGAGCTCGCCGTCCAGGTCGCCAAGGACCTCGAGGCCGCGTCCAGGGGCCGCGACGTCCGCATCGTGCAGATCTACGGCGGCCGCGCCTACGAGCCGCAGATCGAGACGCTGAACAACGGCGTCGAGGTCGTCGTGGGCACCCCGGGCCGCATCGTCGACCTGATGAACCAGGGCCACCTCAACCTGTCCCGCGCCGCGACGGTCGTGCTCGACGAGGCCGACGAGATGCTCGACCTCGGCTTCCTGCCCGACGTCGAGAAGATCCTGGCGCGCACGCCGGCGGTGCGGCACACGATGCTGTTCTCGGCCACGATGCCCGGCCCCGTGGTCTCCATGGCCCGCCGGTACATGAAGCAGCCGACGCACATCCGGGCCGCCGACCCGGACGACGAGGGCGCCACCGTCAAGAACACGCGCCAGGTCGTCTACCGGGCCCACGCGCTCGACAAGGTCGAGGTGCTGGCCCGGATCCTGCAGGCCGAGGGCCGGGGCCGCACGATCGTCTTCACGCGGACGAAGCGCACCGCCGCGAAGGTCTCCGACGAGCTGCGCTCGCGCGGGTTCGCCGCGGGTGCCATCCACGGCGACCTCGGCCAGGGCGCCCGCGAGCAGGCCCTGCGCGCGCTGCGTCACGGCAACATCGACGTCCTCGTGGCCACCGACGTCGCCGCCCGCGGCATCGACGTCACGGACGTCACGCACGTGATCAACTACCAGTGCCCCGAGGACGAGCGGACCTACCTGCACCGCATCGGCCGCACCGGCCGCGCCGGCAACAAGGGCACCGCGATCACGTTCGTCGACTGGGACGACGTGCCGCGCTGGCAGCTCATCAACAAGGCGCTCGACCTCGGCTTCCCGGAGCCGGTCGAGACGTACTCCTCCTCGCCCCACCTGTTCACGGACCTCGGGATCCCCGAGGGCACCAAGGGCCGTCTGCCCAAGGGCGCCCAGAAGCTCGGCGGCCTGGAGGCCGAGGAGCTCGAGGACCTGGGCGAGACCGGCAAGCGCACCGGTGGCCAGGACCGCGGCGGCCAGGGCGGCCAGAGCCGTGGCGGCGGTCGCTCCCGCGGCGGACGCGGCGGCCAGGGGCAGCGCGCGGGCGGCCAGGAGCGCCGCTCCGACGCCGGCCCGCGTGCCGAGCAGCCCGCCGGGGGACCTGCCCAGGGCCAGGACGCGAACGGCGAGGGCGGCCAGCGCCGCCGGCGTCGGCGTCGCCGCCGCAGCGGTTCCGCCGAGGGCCAGGGCGGCGGCACGCCGTCGGCCGGCACCGACTGACATCGTCGTCGGCGAGGGCAGCTCCCCTCGCGCACGACCGGAAAGGGCTCGGACCGTCACGGTCCGAGCCCTTTCTCGTGGCCCAAGGTCACGAAATGGTCAACAACACGCGTTACATCTAGACACCCTTCTGCTCGGTCTGGAATGTTTGTTACATCACACCGACCGACAGGAGCTGACACGATGCACCGCTCGCCGATCGCACGACCGCTGGCCGCCCCGGTGGCCGCCCTCGCCGTCCTCGCTCTCGCCGCCTGCTCGCCCTCGGAGGCGGACGAGGCCGGGTCGTCCGCCGGGACCACCCCGGGCGCCACCACGGAGGTGGCCGGTGTCGACATCGCCGTCGACCCCGACATCCGGGCGCTCCTGCCGCAGCAGTACCTCGACGCCGGCGTCGTCCGCGTCGCGACCGACGTCCCCTACCCGCCCTTCGAGATGTACGTCGAGGAGGGGTCCGACGAGATCACGGGCCTCGACCACGACCTCGGCCAGGCGATCGGCGCCGTGCTGGGCGTCGACTTCACCTTCGCCGCCCAGAAGTTCGACGGCATCATCCCGGCGATCCAGGCGGGCAAGTACGACGTCACGATCTCGGCCATGACGGACACCGTCGAACGGCAGGAGGCCCTGACCTTCGTCGACTACTCCGCGTCCGGCACCGGCATGCTCGTCGCCGACGGCAACCCGGAGGGCATCACGACCTACACGGACCTGTGCGGCCGACCCGTCGCCGCGCAGGCCGGGTCCAAGCAGGTCGAGCTGGTGCAGGACTGGGCCGCCGAGTGCGAGGAGTCCGGCGCCGAGCCGGTGGAGCTCAAGACGTACCCCAAGGACTCCGACGCTCAGCTGGCGATCCGCAGCGGCGCCGTCGTGGCCTCGGTCCTCACCAAGCCCTCCGCGGGCTACGTCGCCAAGACCGCCGACGACGGGGCGGCCTTCGACAGCATCGACGACCCCGCCGCCCCGAACGGCTACGACGCCACGCTCAACGGCATCGGGATCGCCAACTCCGCCACCGGGCTGCCCGAGGCGATCCAGGCCGCGCTGCAGTCCCTGATGGACGACGGCACCTACACCACGATCCTCGACGAGTACGGCCTGACGGGCATCGCCATCGACGAGGCCACCATCAACGGTGCGACGTCCTGACATGCCGACCACCGTCGCCCCGCACGAGCCCGCCACCACCCCCACCGACGCCCAGCTCCCCGTCGTCCCCCTGCGGCACTGGGGACGGTTCACCGTCGGCGCCCTGGTGCTGGCGGTCTCCGTCTGGTTCCTGCTCGCCGTGGGCCGCAACCCGAACCTCGACTGGCCCACGGTCGGCGAGTACCTCTTCGCCCCCCTGACCTTCCGCGGGCTGTTCGTCACCGTCTGGCTGACGTTCGCCGGCATGGTCATGGGCATCGTCGGCGGCACCGTCGTCGCCGTCATGCGGCTGTCGTCGAACCCGGTCCTGCGCGTCGTCGCCGGCGTGTACATCTGGGCGTTCCGGGGAACGCCGATCCTCATCCAGATCATCTTCTGGGGGTTCCTCGGCGCGTTCATCCCCACCATCTCGTTGACGGTGCCGTTCACCGACGTCGTGCTGTTCTCCGCCCCCACGTCCCAGCTCGTGCCGGCCACCGTCGCGGCCCTGCTCGCCCTGGGCCTCAACGAGGTGGCCTACGCCGCGGAGATCGTCCGGGCCGGCATCCAGTCCATCGACAAGGGCCAGACGGAGGCCGCCAAGTCGCTCGGCCTCACGCCCGCCCAGACGCTGCGCCGGGTGGTGCTGCCGCAGGCGATGCGCGTCATCGTGCCGCCGATGGGCAACGAGACCCTCACGATGCTCAAGACGACGGCGCTGGTCTCGGTCATCGCCGGCCAGGACCTGATGTCCAACCTGCAGGCCGTGTACGCGCAGAACTTCAAGGTGATCCCCCTGCTGATCGTGGCGAGCATCTGGTTCCTGGTGCTGACGACGCTGCTGACCGTCCCCCAGCGATGGCTCGAGCAGCGCTTCGGCCGCGGCGTCGACCCCGGCGCCACCCGTCGCCCGCTGTCGCGGGCCCTGATGCCGAGGAGGACCCGATGACCGCTCCCGCCACCGATGCGCCGCTCGCCCACGCCGGGCCCGAGGACCCGCTGGTCGACGCCCGCGGTGTCGTCAAGTCCTTCGGCAGCACCCAGGTACTGCAGGGCATCGACCTCGCCGTCCAGCCCGGACAGGTGGTCTGCCTGCTCGGCCCCTCCGGCTCGGGCAAGTCCACGTTCCTGCGCTGCGTCAACCATCTCGAA
This sequence comes from Isoptericola sp. b408, assembly GCF_030588085.1. Taxonomy (NCBI): domain Bacteria; kingdom Bacillati; phylum Actinomycetota; class Actinomycetes; order Micrococcales; family Promicromonosporaceae; genus Isoptericola; species Isoptericola sp. b408. The sequence continues at coordinate 62,792 of NZ_JAUQYQ010000003.1, read as the reverse complement.
CGGATCGACGGCGGCCGCCTGCTCGTCAACGGCCACGACGTCGGGTACGAGAAGCGCCGCGGCAAGCTCTACGAGCTGTCCGAACGCCGGATCGCGCGTCGCCGGGCCGACATCGGCATGGTCTTCCAGCGCTTCAACCTGTTCCCGCACCGCACCGCCCTGGAGAACGTCATGGAAGGGCCGGTGGTCGTGCGCCGCCGGGCCCGCACCGAGGCCGCCGACCGGGGCCGCGAGCTGCTCGACCGCGTGGGGCTGGCCGACAAGGCCTCGTCGTACCCGTCGCAGCTCTCGGGCGGCCAGCAGCAACGCGTCGCCATCGCGCGGGCGCTGGCGATGGACCCACGGCTCCTCCTCTTCGACGAGCCCACGTCCGCGCTCGACCCGGAGCTCGTCGGCGAGGTGCTCGACGTCATGCGGGACCTCGCGGCCGACGGCATGACCATGCTCGTCGTCACGCACGAGGTCGGCTTCGCCCGCGAGGTCGCCGACGTCGCCGCGTTCATGGCCGACGGCGTCATCGTCGAGTCCGGCGACCCCCGACAGGTCCTGGGCGACCCCCGCCACGAGCGCACCCGGTCCTTCCTCGCGAGGGTCCTGTGACGGGCGTCGAGCAGGCGACGGCCACCGCCGGCCCCTCGGCCGAGAGCTCCGTCCTGCTGCGCCGGGCCACCAGCTCGCTCGCGCGGTACGCCGAGGAGCTCACGGAGCTGACGTCGTTCGACTCGGGCACCTGGAACGCCGCGGGCACCCGTCGCGTGGTCGCCTGGTGCGCCGCCCGGGTCGAGGCGCTCGGTGCACGGACCCGGATCGTGGAGCTGGACGGTGACGGTCCCGCCGTCGGACCCGCCCTGGTCGCGCGTCTGGCGGTGCCGACCGACGCCCAGGTCCTGCTCGTCGGCCACGCGGACACGGTCTACCCGGACGGCACCGCGGCGCGGCGCCGCACCCGCCGTGCCGGGCGACGGGTCCTCGGGCCGGGCGTCAGCGACGACAAGGGCGGGGTGCTCGCCGGGATCCACGCCATGGAGCTCCTCGCGGACCTGCCCGGCCCCCGTCGCGGCGAGGTGGTCCTGCTCGTCAGTCCCGACGAGGAGGTCGGTTCCCCCCGCAGCGTGGGGCTCCTGACGTCCCTGGCCAGGACGGCCGACGTCGTGCTCGGCCTGGAGTGCGCACGCGAGAACGGCGACCTCGTCCGGGCGCGCAAGGGCGTGTGCGACGTCGACATCACGTTGCACGGCCGGTCGGCCCACGCGGGGATCGAACCCGAGCGCGGCGCGGACGCGGCGCTCGCCGCGGCCCGGCTCGTCGTCGCGCTGCACGAGGCGGCCCGCACCCGCGACGGCGTCTCCCTCAACGTGGGGGTCGTGCGGGCCGGGTCCCGCCCGAACGTCGTGGCCGACGTCGCCGAGCTCCGGCTCGAGGTCCGCGCGACGACCGCCGTCGCCCTCGACGAGATGCTCGGCACCGTCGACGCGCTCGTGGACGACCTGGCCGCGGCGGGCGTGAACGGCACGACGGCACGGTCCGGTCACTGCCCTCCGTTCGAGCCGACGCCCGCCTCCACCGAGCTCCTGCGTCGCGCGGTCCGCCGGGGGCAGGACCTGGGACTCACGGTCGCCGGCGCCGCCACGGGCGGGGTCGGCGACACCAACTTCGCCGCCGCCACGGGCACGCCGGCGCTGGACGGCCTCGGTCCGGTCGGCGGCGGCGACCACAGCGACGCCGAGTGGCTCGACCTGTCCTCGGTCCCCGCACGCGTCGCCCTGCTCGCCGGCCTCGTCCTCGACGTCGGCCGTTCCACCACCACCCCGCACGACCGACCCGCACGAAAGGACGACCGATGACGTCAGCTCGGCACTCCCGGACGATCGCGATCCTGCTGGGCACCGCCCTCGCGGTACCGCTCACGGCGGCCACCGCCGCCCAGGCAGCACCTGACCCCGACGGCGGCCAGCTCGTGCTGGTCGGCGGTTCCCTCGACGACGACAACGAGGAGGTCTACGGCGAGATCGTCGACCGGGCGGGCGGCGCGGACGCCCACATCGGCATCGTCACCGCAGCGGCGATCCCGGCCTCCCAGGACCCCGACGCCGGGACGCAGTGGGCCAACAACGCGGAGTTCAACGGCACCTACTACGCCGACATCCTCGAGGGCTTCGGCGCCGGCGAGACGACGTGGATCCCGCTCGACCTCGACCACCCCGAGGTGGCGTCCGACCCCGACGTCGCCGCCCAGGTCGCGGACATGACCGGATTCTTCTTCGGGGGCGGCGACCAGTACCGCTACGTCACCCTGATGACGGAGGGCGAGGCGCAGGCCGACACCCCCCTGCTGGCGGCGATCCGCGACCGGTTCGAGGCCGGCGCGGTCGTGGCCGGCACCTCGGCCGGCATGCAGATCATGGCCGGGCAGGACATGGTGACCGGCGGCGAGAGCTGGGAGGCCCTGGTCGACGGCAGCGCCCCCGGCTACTTCGCCGACCCGACCGAGCTGGGGTACCTGCCCGAGGGCGGGTTCGGCTTCTTCACCTCGGGCCTGCTCGACACCCACTTCGGGGCCTGGGGACGGCAGGGCCGTGCGATCCGCCTCGCCGCCGACACCGGCCAGGACCGTGTCTTCGGCGTCGACCCCGACACCGCGCTCGTCGTGGACGCGGCCGGCACCGACCACGAACGTCTGACGGTGCTCGGCGCGAACGGCGTCAACGTGCTCGACCTGCGCGAGGCGCACCACCGGACCACCGCCGACGGATGGGCGATCTCGGCGGTCCGCTGGTCGTGGCTGAGCGCGGGTGACGGCTACGACGCCACGACGTGGACCCCGGTGGCCGCCGAGGGCTCGACCGTGCTGCGCCCGGACACGCACGGCGTCGAGTCCCGGAGCACGGACGTGTTCTCCTCCCTGAACGGGGACGGCACCGAGTTCGTGCTCACCGACCTCGCGCTCGACCTCGCGTCGTCGCGCGACCGCACGACCACCGGGACGACGGTCGAGGACGACCCGACCTACGAGGTCCGCCTGCTCGAGGGGGCGGGCTTCCGGGCACGGTCGACCGACGGCGCCCGGGCGACGTCGTTCGAGGACCTCACGGTGTCCCTCCGGCCCCGTCCCTGAGCATCGTGACCCGCGCCGGGCGGCGTGGCGAGCACGGTGACCGCCGCTTGCTACGCTGCCCGGCACCAGCACAGACAGGAGGTGCCGTGACCACGAGCACCCAGCCGTCGGGCCTGGCCGACCAGATCCGTCGCCGCCTCGGGGACTGCACGCCGGCCGAGCGCAAGGTCGGGCGCGTGCTGCTGTCCGCCTACCCGTCGGCCGGGTTCGAGACCGTCGCCGTCCTCGCGGCACGGGCGGGGGTCAGCGGTCCGACGGTGGTGCGGTTCGTCTCGCGGCTCGGCTTCTCCGGCTTCCCGGCCTTCCAGGCCGCGCTGCGCGCCGACCTCGACGACCGCAGCGCGTCCCCGCTGTCGCTCTACCGGTCCCGCGACGTCGCCGACGCGACCGGCGCCGACGAGGCGCTGGCACGCTACGCGCCGGCCGCCGAGGAAGCCGTCCGGCGGACCTTCGCCGACCTGCCGCCGAGCGACTTCTCCCGCGCCGTGGACCTGCTCGCCCGCGACGCACGGCGCGTGCTCGTGGTCGGGGGCCGGTTCAGCCGGCTGGTCGGGCTGTACCTCGTCCAGCACCTGCAGCAGATGCGGCCGGACGTCGAGTACGTCACGGACCGCCCCGAGGGACGCACCCACGCCCTGGCCGACCTGGGGCATCGTGACGTCCTCGTCGTCTTCGACTACCGACGCTACGAGAAGGACTCCGCCCGCCTGGCGCAGTTCGCCGTCGACCGCAAGGCGTCCGTGGTGCTCTTCACCGACGTGTGGCTCTCCCCCGTGGCCTCCCTGGCGGACGCGGTCCTGCCGAGCGACACCGGGACCGCCTCGGCCTACGACGCGATGGCGCCGGCGATGGCGCTGGTGGAAGCGGTCGTGTCGGCCGTCCTCGCCGAGCTCGGCGACGTCGCGCACCGGCGCATGGAACGCATCGAGTCGGTCGGAGCGGCGCTGGACGTCTTCTGAGCCGCCGTCGGGGGCCTGACGTACCGTGTGCCCGTGGAGCTCACGTTCACCGCACCGCTGTGGCGGTGGGACGCACGGCAGGACGACTCCTGGTGGTTCGTCACCGTGCCGCCGGACGAGTCCGACCTGCTCGCCGACGTCCCGCTGCCGCCCCGCGGCTTCGGGTCGATCCGCGTCCGGGTCCGCGTCGGGTCGACGACGTGGCAGACGTCCGTGTTCCCGTCCCAGGACCAGGACGGCTACGTGCTGCCGATGAAGAAGGCCGTGCGACAGGCCGAGGGCCTGGAGCCGGGCGCCGCGGTCGAGGTCACCCTCTCCCCGCTCGACGCCTGACCCCAGGACCCTCACGCCGTCGCGATGAACTCCATGACGCCGTCGGCGATCTGCTGCACGGCGATCGCGGCGAGCAGGATGCCGGCGATCCGGGTGATGAGCGTGACGCCGGAGTCCTTGAGCACTCGGTGCAGCACCTCGGCGAAGCGCATCGCCAGGTACAGCGAGACGTGCACCAGCACGATGGCGAGCGCGATGGCCGCCACCGGGGGCACCCAGTCCCCCTCGATGTCGGCCTGCTGCACGAACACCATCGTGGCCACGATCGCGCCCGGTCCTGCCAGCAGGGGGGTACCCAGCGGGACCAGGGCCACGTTCGCCCCCGGTGTCGCCGCCGTCGCCTCGCCGGTGTCGAAGTGGCCGATGAGCAGCTGCATCGCCACGATGAGCAGCAGCAGACCCCCCGACGCCTGCAGCGCGGCGAGCGAGATCCCCATGTACGACAGCAGCTGCTGACCGAAGAGCGCGAAGACCACGATCACGCAGAACGCGACCGTCACCGCCTGCAGGGCCGCACGGCTGCGCTGCTTGGCCCCCATCGTGGAGGTCAGCGCGAGAAACACCGGGATCGTCCCGGGCGGGTCCATGATCACCCACAGCGTCACGAAGACCTGGGTGAACAGGGTCAGGTCGATCATCGTGTCCACGGCCGCAGCACCTCCAGCGTTCCCCTCTCCTCGATCTCCGCCAGCACGTCCGGGTCGGTGGTGTGCTCGCCCAGGCGATTCTGCTTGCCGACCCCGTGGTAGTCGCTCGCACCGGTGACGAGCAGCCCCAGCTCGCGCGCGAGCCCCCGCATCCTGTCACGGTCGTCGGCGGAGTGGTCCCGGTGGTCGGCCTCGAGCCCGGCCAGGCCGACCTCGGCCAGCTCGGCGATCGTCTCCTCCGTGACCACGCGCCCGCGCCGGCCCGCCCGCGGGTGCGCCATGACGGGCACACCGCCCGCGGCCAGCACTGCCCGCACGGCGTCCGCGGTGTCCGGGGCGTAGTGCGGTACGTAGTACGGGGCTCCCGGGTGCAGCATCGTCGCGAACGCCTCGTCACGGTGCGCGACCACCCCGGCCGCCACCAGGGCGTCCGCCAGGTGCGGCCGGCCGACCGTGGCGCCGCCGTGCGTCTGGGCCACGACGTCCTCCCACGTCACCGGGTAGTCCTCGGCGAGGCGCTCGGTCATGCGCCGGGCCCGCTGCACGCGGTCGTCCCGGGTGCGCTGCAGCTCCGCCAGCAGCGCGGGGTGCTCCCGGTCGTGCAGGTAGCCGAGCAGGTGCACGCTGATCCCGCCCTCGGGCGTGCGCGCCCGCGTCGAGATCTCGATGCCGCGCACCAGCGCCACGCCGGTGTCCGCCACGGCTGCCGCCGCCTCGTCCCACCCGGCGGTGGAGTCGTGGTCGGTCAGCGCCACGACGGTCACGCCGGCCGACGCCGCGGCCTCGAGGACGCCGCGTGGGGTGTCCGTGCCGTCCGAGGCACGGGAGTGGGTATGGAGGTCGATCACGCGCCAAGTGTAGGGAAGCGCCGCCATGCCCTCACACGCTCTCCACGCGCCCCCCGACGGGCGGGCGCACCGGAGGAGGAGGATGGAGATCGTGAGTGCCGCCCTGCTCGAATCCCACGCCCCGACGACACCGACCCGACAGGTCGGTGTCGTGCTCGTGCACGGCATGCGCCAGGACGGCTCGGCCTGGGCGCGGCAGGTGGACCACCTGGAGGCGCTGGGGCACTCGGCCGTCGCCGTCGACCTGCCCGGTCACGGACGGCGGATGTCCGAGCGCTTCTCGTTCCGTCGGGCCTGGGACCACCTCGACGACGCCGTCGCCTCGTTCCCCCGCGACACCCCGGTGATGATGGTCGGCCAGTCGCTCGGCGGCTACGTCTCCCTCGGCTGGGCCGCCCAGCGGACGACGCCGGACGAGGACCGACCGCTGCTCGGCGTCGTCGCCTCCGGGTGCAGCACCGAGCCGCGGGGCAAGCCCGTCCGCCTGTACCGGGACGTGGCCGACGGGCTGGTCCGCGCCGGGAGCTCCGTCATGCGCCGCCTGGCTCCCGGAGCCGGGAACGACCGGGACGACCGGCCGGGCTGGGACCTCGTCACCGACGCGCTGGGCGAGCTGTCCGGCTGGTCGGCGCTGGCGGACCTCGAGGCGGTCGACGTCCCGGTGTGGCTGGTCAACGGGGCACGCTGCCACCTGCGCTGGCAGGAGCAGCGCTTCGCCCGGACCGCGGACCGGGGTGCGCTCGTCGTCGTCCCCGGGATCGGCCACGACGTCCACCTGGACGCACCGGACGACTACAACCGCGTGCTGAGCCGCGCGCTGGCGGACTTCGCCCGCGACTGACCCCCGCCGGTCCGGGAAGCCTCACCCGGCCCTCCCGAGGTGCGAGACTGGGCCCATGAGCGACACCACCCCGGTCGACCGACCCAGCGACGAGACGATCACCGAGCGCGGCAGCAACCGTTCGCAGCGCCCGACCTCGGACGCGTTCAAGCAGTTCATCACCTCCCGGTGGGCGCCCCGGCAGGACCTCGGCATCACGCCGGGCCGGGCCGTCCCGTTCACCGCGGCCCGGCGGGCCCGGCTCTCGGCGCGCTTCGCCGGCACCCGCCTGGTGATCCCCGCGGGGCCGCTGAAGCAGCGCTCGAACGACACCGACTACCGGTTCCGACCGCACTCGGCGTTCGCTCACCTCACCGGTTTCGGCACCGACCAGGAGCCCGACGCCGTGCTGGTCCTGCACCCGACCGCCGAGGGCGAGGGCGACGGCGGCTCCCAGCACCACGCCGTGCTGTACGTGCGTCCCCTCGCACCGCGCGACACCGAGGAGTTCTACGCGGACTCCCGCTACGGCGAGTTCTGGGTCGGCGCCCGTCCGACGCTGGACGACGTCACCACCGCGACCGGCATCGAGGCCCGCCACGTCGACGAGCTGCGGGAGGCGCTGGCCAAGGACGTCGGCACCGACGGCGTGCAGGTGCTGGTGATCGCCGAGGCCGACGAGGAGATCACGGCGGTGATCGAGGCGATCCGCACCGAGGCCGGCACCCAGGAGCAGGCGCAGGACGACGCCCTCGCCGAGGCCGCCTCCGAGCTGCGCCTGGTCAAGGACGAGCTCGAGGTCGAGCTCATGCGTGACGCCGTCGCGCGCACGATCGAGGGGTTCGAGGAGGTCGTCCGCTCCCTGCCGCGGGCGGTGGAGCACCGCCGGGGGGAGCGCGTCATCGAGACGGCGTTCGACGCCCACGCCCGGCTCGAGGGCAACACGGTCGGCTACGAGACCATCGCCGCCGCCGGCGATCACGCCACGACGCTGCACTGGATCACGAACGACGGCGTGGTCCGCCGTGGCGAGATGGTGCTGCTGGACGCGGGCGTCGAGATCGACGAGCTCTACACCGCCGACGTCACCCGCACCCTGCCCGTGGACGGCGAGTACACCGAGGTCCAGCGCCGGATCTACACCGCGGTGCTCGACGCCGCCGACGCCGCGTTCGCCGTGGCGAAGCCGGGGGCGCGGTTCCGCGACATCCACGCCGCCGCGATGGAGGTCATCGCCGCCCGGCTCGAGGAGTGGGGCCTGCTGCCCGTATCCGCCGAGGAGTCCCTGTCGCCGGAGGGTCAGCAGCACCGCCGCTGGATGGTGCACGGCACCTCGCACCACCTCGGCCTCGACGTGCACGACTGCGCGCAGGCCCGCCGCGAGATGTACCTCGACGGCGTCCTCGAGCCCGGGATGGTGTTCACGATCGAGCCCGGCCTGTACTTCAAGGCGGACGACCTGGCCGTGCCCGAGGAGTACCGCGGCATCGGCGTGCGCATCGAGGACGACGTCCTGGTCACCGCCGACGGCAACGAGAACCTCTCGGCGGCGCTCCCCCGGCGGCCGGAGGACGTCGAGGCCTGGATGGCCCGGCTGCGCGGCTGACCGGAGGGCCGGCCGCGCTACAGGCCGCCGAGCTCCTGGTTCGGACCGAAGTCCTCCCGGAACGCGGGCCCGTGCGCGGCCAGCTCCTCGGCGTAGGCGGCCGCCCACTCCCCGTAGGGCCGCACGGCCAGGGACTCGTTGGAGAAGCGGCGGTCGTCGGTGATCTCGGTGACGCAGAAGTCGGGGATCTGCAGCTCGGTCACCGGGCCGGACCGTTCGCACTCGGCCACGACCAGCGGGTGGTTCGCGCCGCCGAAGACGTCGATCGACCAGCCGTCCGCGCCGAGCCAGGCGGCGTAGCGCGTCTTGACGACGCGCGCGCCGCCCCGGCGCACGAGCTCGACCGCGACGAGGGTGTCGAGCTCCCGCTCCGCCTCGTAGCGCGTGCCGCCGGCGGAGGGCCCCTTGACCGTCATCGCGGCGAAGTCGACCCGGTCACGCCACCGGGCGAGGACGTCGCGGGCGTCGCTCGTCGCGTCGAGGGCCGCGTCCACTCCGCCGGCCTGGGCACGGACGCGCAGGGCGTAGCCGCCGTCGGACAGGTAGTAGGACTGGACGATCAGCGACGGCGCGTCGCGCAGGACGTCGGGCAGGTCGCGCACCAGGAAGCGCCGCTCGAACTCGAAGTCGGAGTAGTCCGTGGCCATGGGTCGAGACTACGCCGCCGTGCTCGGCTCAGTGCCAGTAGGAGACTTCCTCGACGCCGGCACGGAACTCGAAGTGCCACGGCTCGTACTTGCCGGACCCGCCCCGCTGGGCCCACGGCGGGTTCTCCCACCCGTAGGCCGGCGCGTTGTCCCAGAGCCAGCCGTAGACCTCCGAGCTCCCCGTCTCCTTCGAGCACAGGTCGATCGCGAGTCCCCAGCCGTGCATCGAGGTGCCCGGCGTCGCCGCGAGGTAGCCGCGGCTGGCCTTCACGGCGTACTGGGAGGACAGGGACCGGTAGCTGTCGACCAGGCAGAGGTTGCGGCCGAACCGCGCGTTGAACGCCTCGTTGAGGGCGCTCAGGGCGACGGCGGCGTCGGGCCGCAGCTGTTCGCCGGGCTGCCAGAGGTCGCACAGCGAGTGGTCGGCGAGCTGCCCGTTGCCGCCGTCGACCGGGGCCGAGGGGTCGCAGTCGGGCAGCGGCTCACGGTCGGCCGAGGCGCGGCTCGCGACGTCGACGGTGTTGCGCTCGCGCGGGACCGCGGCGATGGAGGACGCGGTGGGCGGCGTCGACGCGCCGGACTGGAGCAGCGCGAGCGTGGAGGGACCCGACGAGGTCGGGTCGTCCAGGTCGAAGGGCGACCGCTCGTCACCCTGCGCACCCGCGGTCAGCGGCCCCGCGATGGTCGCGGCGGCCAGGGAGCCGAGCACGGTCGCCCGGGTGATCCAGGTGTGCCCCGCCGGGGCGGCGTGGGCCCCGCGGGACCGTGCCCGGCCCCCCGCGGGCCGACGGGTGCGGGCCGTCCGGCCCGACCGGCCCTGCTCGGCCTCACGGATCTCTCGGCGGGAGCGCGGGGTCGCGTCGTCACCCTGCGGCGTCGCGTCCACTCCACCTCCTGCGTCCGGCCGCGCTCTGCGTGGCCATGTCGTGCATCTCCCGGTCGACCTGCGACGACGTCGCTTCCGCGAACCGCCGGTGTCGGTCTGTGACCGCACCCTAGCGGTGGCCCGCCCCCCGTCCAAGTCCCCCCTTGTTCACACCTTGTTCATGCCTCAACGCCGGCGCTGCATCGCGTCACGAACCTCGCCGACGAGCTCCTCGAGGATGTCCTCCAGGAAGACCACGCCGACCGTGCGTCCGCCGTCGTCGACCCGGGCGAGGTGCGCACCGGAGCGCTGCATCGCCCGCAGCGTGTCCTCGACCTCGTCGGTCGGGGCGACCGTCGCCATGGCGCGGACGCGCCACGTCGGGACCGGCCGGGAACGGTTGCCGTTGGTGGCGTACAGGACGTCCTTGAGGTGCAGGTAGCCCAGCAGGCTCCGCGCACCCTCGGCGTCGTCCGGTGCGGCCATGGGGAAGCGGCTGTAGCCGGTGCGGGACACCTCGTGCTCGACGTCGTCGGGCGTGGCTCCGGGTGACACGGTCACCAGGGCGTCGACAGGCACCATCACGTCCCGCGCCGTACGCGAGGAGAACTCGATGGCTCCCGTGAGCAGTCCCTCGTCGTCCTCGAGCACGCCCTCGGCGCGCGAGGCCTCGACGATCGACTGCACCTCCTCGACGGTGAACGCGGAGGCCACCTCGTCCTTGGGCTCGACGCCCAGCAGGCGGATCACGTGGTTCGCGATCCAGTTGAGCGCCACGATGACGGGGCGCACGAACCGCGCGATGAGGACCAGCGGCGGCGCGAACCACAGGGCGGCACGCTCCGGACCGGTCACCGCGAGGTTCTTCGGCACCATCTCGCCGAGCACGACGTGCAGGTAGACGACGATGCCGAGCGCGATGACCAGCGCCACGGGGTGCACGAGCTGCTCGGGGATCCCCATCGTCTCGAAGGGACCCTCCAGCAGGTGCGCCAGGGCGGGCTCGGCGATGATGCCGAGCCCCGTGGAGCACACCGTGATGCCCAGCTGGGCGCAGGCCAGCATCAGGGACACGTTCTCCATCGCCCACAGCACGACCTTGGCGCGCTTCTCCCCCGCCTCGGCCCGGGGTTCGATGGTGCTGCGCCGCACGGACAGCACGGCGAACTCCGCCCCCACGAAGAAGGCGTTGCCCACCAGCAGCAGCAGACCGATCAGCAGGGCGCTCCCGGTGCTCATGCGGATCCCTCCTGCCGCGACCGCGCGCGCAGCCGTTCGATGCGTCGTCCGTCGATCAGGTCGACACGGAGCACGACGTCGTCGACCTGGACCTCGTCCCCGATCTCCGGGAGCCGTCCCAGGTGCGCCATCACCAGACCGCCGAGCGTCTCGTAGGAGGGCGCCTCCGGGACGCAGAGGCCGGTGGCCTCCTCCAGCTCGTCGGGGCGCAGGACGCCGGGGACGGACCAGGCGCCGTCGGCCAGGCCGGCGACCCCGCCACGGCGGCGGTCGTGCTCGTCGGTGACGTCGCCGACGAGCTCCTCGACGACGTCCTCCAGCGTCACGACGCCGGAGGTGCCGCCGTACTCGTCGACCACGACGGCCATCTGCAGGCCCAGCCCCCGCAGCTCGACGAGCAGCGGGCCGAGGCTGACGGTCTCGGGCACCCGCGGGGCCTCGACCATCAGCGCACCGGCCGGCACCTCGTCGCGGCGCTCGAAGGGCACGGAGACCGCACGGCGCAGGTGCACGAGGCCCACGACGTCGTCCCGGTCGTCGCCGATCACCGGGAACCGGGAGTGGCCGGTGCGGTGGGCGAGCGAGACGACCTCCGTCGCGCTGGTGTCACGGTTGACCACCACCATGCGGGTGCGATCGGTCATGACGTCCCGGGCGACCAGCTCGTCGAGCTCGAGCAGGTTCGCCAGCAGCGTCGCGGTGCCCTTCTCGAGCGTCCCCTCCTGGGCCGACCGTCGGACCAGCGAGACGAGCTCGGTCGCCGAGCGCGCACCGGAGAGCTCCTCGCGCGGCTCGACGCCCATCCGGCGCAGGATCGCGTTGGCGGACCCGTTGAGGACGCGGATGAGCGGCCCCGCGGCGATCGTGAAGGCACGCTGCAGCGGCACCACCGCCCGCGCGGTGCCGTGCGGCGCCGAGAGGGCGAAGTTCTTCGGGATGAGCTCGCCGAAGAGCATCGAGAACCCGTTGACCACGACGAGCGCGAGGGTGAAGGCCAGCACGGCGGACACGCCCTCGCCCAACGGCGTCCCGGCGAAGGACGCCCCGAACAGCGACAGCAGCGCCGGCTGGGCGGTGTAGCCCAGCAGGATGGTGGTGGCGGTGATCCCGACCTGCGCGGAGCTCAGCTCCGTCGACAGGTGCTTCAGCCCGGCTCGGACGATGCGGTCCCGACGATCGGGGCCTCTCCGGCCGGGCGGGGGACTGTCGCCCTCCTCGTCGTCGGCCCCCACGACCGCGGGGTCGAGGGTCACCAGGGAGAACTCGCTGGCCACGAAGATCGCGGTACCGGCGGTGAGCAGCACACCGACACCGAGCATGAGCACGTCGGTCAGCACGGCAGACTCCAGCTGCTCGGCGGACCGGTATATCGACTGTCGTCCATCGTGACCAGATCGTATCGGCTCCGCGGCAGCGCCCGCCACGCCCGCCTCTGCCCAGCGAAACCTGAGGTTGTGCGTGCAAGATAGGGGTCATGACCACCACTGCGAGCGGGCCCGGCCAGGGCCAGCAGAACGCCACCGTCCTCGTCGTGGAGGACGAGCCGGCCATCGCGACGGCCATCGCGCAGCGCCTCTCCGCCGAGGGATGGCGGGTCGAGGTCGCCCGCGACGGGCTCGCCGGCGTGGACGCCGCCGCCCGCCTGCACCCGGACGCCGTCGTGCTGGACGTGATGCTGCCGGGGCTCGACGGGCTGGAGGTCTGCCGCCGGATCCAGGCCGAGCACCCGACGCCGATCCTCATGCTCACCGCCCGGGACGACGAGACCGACATGATCATCGGCCTCGGCGTGGGCGCGGACGACTACATGACCAAGCCCTTCTCGATGCGCGAGCTGGTCGCCCGGGTCAAGGCCCTGCTGCGCCGCGTGGAGCGTGCCGCGCAGGCCGCGGCGTCGGCACCGGCCGAGCCTCCGCTCGTCGCCGGCGACGTGACGATCGACCGCGCCCAGCGGCGGGTGCACCGTGAGGGCGAGGAGGTGCACCTGACGCCGACGGAGTTCGAGCTGCTGGTCATGCTGGCCAGCGCGCCCAAGACGGTCCAGACCCGGGAGAAGCTGCTCGCGGAGGTCTGGGACTGGGCCGACGCCAGCGGCACCCGCACCGTCGACTCCCACATCAAGGCGCTGCGTCGCAAGCTCGGTTCGGAGCTCATCCGCACGGTGCACGGGGTCGGCTACGCGTTCGAGCCCCCGGCGGACTGAGCGTGGGAGCCGCTCACGACGACGGCGGTGACCGACGGCGCGAGCACCGCCTCCGGGACGTCCGCCCCCTCGACCCGATCCACTCGCTCAAGGCCAAGCTGGGGCTGCTGGTGGTCGCCAGCGTCACCGTCGGGGTGCTCATCACCTGGGTGGGTCTGCGCAACGACCTCGGCCCCAGCCGCACGTTCCCGCTGGCGATCATCGTCTCGCTGGTGCTCACCCAGCTCCTGGCCCGGGGCATGACGTCCCCCCTGCGCGAGATGACGGCCGCGGCACGGGCCATGGCGGACGGCGACTACTCGATCCGGGTGCGCTCGACCAGCCGCGACGAGGTCGGTCAGCTCGCCGAGGCGTTCAACACGATGGCGGGCGACCTGGAGTCGTCCGACCGGATCCGCCGTGACCTGATCGCGAACGTCTCGCACGAGCTGCGCACGCCCGTCGCCGCCCTGCAGGCACAGCTCGAGAACCTCGTCGACGGGGTCTCCGAACCCACCCCGGCGACGCTCGAGCTGTCGCTGCAGCAGACCGAGCGGCTCACGCGGCTCGTCACCTACCTGCTGGACCTGTCGCGCGTCGAGGCCGGCGCGTCGGCGCTGACGCTGACGCAGTTCTCGGTGGGCGACTTCCTCGAGGAGTGCGCGGAATCCATGTCGATGGTGGACGCCGCCAAGGGGTTGGCCTACGTCGTGGACGTCACCCCCGAGGACCTCGTGCTGGAGGCCGACGTCGAACGGATCCGGCAGGTGGTGACCAACCTGCTGCAGAACGCGATCCGGCACTCGCCGCACGGCGGCACGGTGCGCCTGGACGCCTACCCGGAGCAGGACGACGTCGTCATCGAGGTGAGCGACGAGGGGCCCGGCATCGCGCCCGAGGACCGCGAGCGCGTCTTCGAACGGTTCGCCAGCGGCGCCCCGAGCGTCCGGTCGGTGGCGAGCACGAGCGGCGGCACCGGCATCGGTCTGGCGATCGTGCGGTGGGCCGTGGACCTCCACGGCGGTCACGTCGCGGTCGCCGACACCGAGTCCGGCGCGACGATGCGGGTGACCCTGCCGGCCGAGGCGCGCCCCGCTCCGGGCGTGACCACCGAGTAGGAGCACCCCGCCGATCGTGAGATCGGTCACACGGGCCGCCGTCCGACCCGCGGCCGTGAGCCGGTCATGACGCCGGACGAGACAACGACACCCGCACCTTTGACGACCGATTACCCACCCGTCACGCACGGGTGGGCAAGACCTTGTCCACCGCGCCAAGGCGCCGACCCCGGGCGCTGCAGAACCGGCAGGACGGCTTACGCTGGTGGGGTCCGACCATCGGACGGCAGTACCAAGCATGCAATCTGGGAAGTGGGCGATCCGGGCGTGGTGTCCCCCAAGGCAGGGTCAGAGTCGATCAGCGCCGAGAGCGCGTCGTTCGGAGCCAACGAGTGGCTCGTCGACGAGCTCTACGAGCAGTACCTGAAGGACAAGAACGCGGTCGACCCCGCGTGGTGGGACTTCTTCGAGGACTACACCCCGGGCGAGTCGGACGAGGCGCCGTCGAACGGCTCCCCAGCGCCGACCGAGACGACGGCGGCCTCGGCCGCGTCCGCCCCGGCCGAGGGGGAGACCGAGACCGAGGAGCCCTCGCGTGCTGAGCAGGGGACCTCCTCGGCCGCGGACGGGACCGCCGCGGCGGAGGTCTCCCAGGCGTCCGCGCCCGCCCCCGTACCGGCCGACCCGGAGATCTCCGCGGCCGACGCACCGGTCGCCGAGGCGCTGCCCGCCACGGCTCCCTACGCCGAGGTCGCCCGCACCGAGCCGGCGTCCGACGAGGACGAGGCCACGGACGACGTGCAGAAGCTGCGTGGTCCCGCGGCGCGCGTGGTGACGAACATGGAGGCCTCGCTCGAGGTGCCGACCGCGACGTCGGTGCGCGCGGTCCCCGCCAAGCTGATGGTCGACAACCGCATCGTCATCAACAACCACCTCAAGCGCGGCCGCGGCGGCAAGATCTCGTTCACGCACCTCATCGGCTTCGCACTCGTCGAGGCGCTGGCCGACATGCCGGTCATGAACGCGCACTACGAGCACACCGACGGCAAGCCGCACGTGGTCCACCCCGCGCACGTCGGGTTCGGCCTCGCCATCGACCTGGCCAAGCCGGACGGCTCGCGCCAGCTGCTCGTGCCGAGCATCAAGAAGGCCGAGGAGCTCGACTTCGCGGGCTTCTGGGCCGCCTACGAGGAGCTCGTGCGCAAGGCGCGCGGGGGCAAGCTCGGCATGGACGACTTCGCCGGCACCACGATCTCGCTGACCAACCCCGGCGGCATCGGCACCGTGCACTCGGTCCCCCGCCTCATGCAGGGGCAGGGCACCATCATCGGCGTCGGCGCCATGGACTACCCGGCGGAGTTCGCCGGCGCCTCCGAGGAGCAGCTCGCCCGGATGGGCGTCTCGAAGGTCATGACGGTCACGTCGACCTACGACCACCGCATCATCCAGGGTGCGCAGTCCGGCGAGTTCCTCAAGATCCTGGCGGGCAAGCTGCTCGGCCTGGACGGCTTCTACGACCGCGTCTTCGCGGCGCTGCGGATCCCCTACGAGCCGGTGCGCTGGGTCCGCGACAACACGGTCGACGCCGACGTCGAGGCGGCCAAGCCCGCCAAGATCGCCGAGCTCATCCACTCCTACCGCTCGCGCGGCCACCTCATGGCGGACACCGACCCGCTCGCCTACCGCCAGCGCAAGCACCCCGACCTCGACATCCAGAACCACGGGCTGACGCTGTGGGACCTGGACCGGTCGTTCCCGACCGGCGGCTTCGGCGGTACGCCGAAGGCGACGCTGCGCGACACGCTCGGCCTGCTGCGCGACTCCTACTGCCGCTCGATCGGCATCGAGTACATGCACCTGTCCGACCCGACCCAGCGCAAGTGGCTGCAGGACCGGCTCGAGCACGGCTACGCCCGCACCCCGCGCGAGGACCAGCTGCGGATCCTGCGCCGGCTGAACTCGGCCGAGGCCTTCGAGACGTTCCTGCAGACGAAGTACGTCGGCCAGAAGCGGTTCTCCCTCGAGGGCGGCGAGGCCGTCATCCCGCTGCTCGACGCGATCCTGTCCAAGGCCGCCGAGAACGGGCTCGACGAGGTCGGCGTCGGCATGGCGCACCGCGGTCGCCTCAACGTGCTGGCCAACATCGCCGGCAAGAGCTACGGCCAGATCTTCAAGGAGTTCGAGGGCCAGATCGACCCGAAGTCGGTCCAGGGCTCCGGCGACGTCAAGTACCACCTCGGCACCGAGGGGACCTTCACCGCCGAGTCCGGTGCCACGACGAAGGTCTACCTGGCGGCCAACCCGTCCCACCTGGAGGCCGTGGACCCCGTCCTCGAGGGCATCGTGCGGGCCAAGCAGGACCGGATCGACCTCGGCGGCGACGGGTTCTCCGTGCTGCCGCTGCTCATCCACGGCGACGCGGCCTTCGCGGGCCAGGGTGTCGTGCCGGAGGTGCTCAACCTCGCCCAGCTGCGCGGCTACCGCACCGGCGGCACGATCCACGTCGTCATCAACAACCAGGTCGGCTTCACCACGGGCCCGTCCTCGTCGCGTTCGACGACGTACTCCACCGACGTGGCCAAGGGCTACCAGGTCCCCGTCTTCCACGTGAACGGTGACGACCCGGAGGCCTGCGTCCGCGTGGCCGAGCTCGCCTTCGCCTACCGCGAGCAGTTCGACCGGGACGTCATCATCGACATGGTCTGCTACCGCCGGCGCGGGCACAACGAGGGCGACGACCCCTCGATGACGCAGCCGCTGATGTACAACCTCATCGAGGCCAAGCAGTCGGTGCGCAAGCTCTACACGAAGAACCTCGTGGCCCGCGGCGACATCACCGTCGAGGAGGCCGAGCAGGCGCTCAAGGACTACCAGGCACAGCTCGAGCGGGTCTTCACCGAGACCAAGGGCTCGTCCTCGTCCGACCGTTCCTCCGGCACGGAGGAGATCGCCGGGCTGGAGCGTCCGGAGTCGCAGCGTGAGGACGCCGGCACGATGGTCGGCTGGAAGACGGCGATCCCGCACGCCGTCCTGGAGCGCGTCGGTGACGTCCAGGTCCAGCCGCCCGAGGGCTTCACGGTCCACCCCAAGCTCGGCAAGCTGCTCGAGAAGCGCCAGCTCATGGCCAAGGAGGGCGACATCGACTGGGGCTTCGGCGAGCTCGTGGCCTTCGGGTCGCTGCTCATCGAGGGCACGCCGGTGCGGCTCGCGGGGCAGGACTCGCGCCGCGGCACGTTCACGCAGCGACACGCCGTCCTGCACGACCGGCACACGGGTGCGGAGTGGACCCCGCTGCTGTACCTGTCGGGCGACCAGGCGAAGTTCTGGGTGTACGACTCCTCGCTGAGCGAGTACGCGGCCCTCGGCTTCGAGTACGGCTACTCGGTCGAGCGCCCGGACGCCCTGGTGCTCTGGGAGGCGCAGTTCGGCGACTTCGTCAACGGCGCGCAGACCGTCATCGACGAGTTCATCTCCTCCGCCGAGCAGAAGTGGGGCCAGAACTCCTCGGTCGTCATGCTGCTCCCGCACGGGTACGAGGGACAGGGTCCGGACCACTCCTCGGCCCGGCCCGAGCGGTTCCTCCAGCTCGCCGCGGAGAACAACATCAGCGTGGCGCAGCCGTCCACGCCGGCCTCGTACGCGCACCTGCTGCGCCGCCAGGCCTACGCCCGTCCGCGACGCCCGCTCGTGGTGCTGACCCCGAAGCAGCTGCTGCGCCTCAAGGCCGCCGCCTCCAGCGTGGAGGACTTCACCACCGGCACCTTCGAGCCGGTGCTCGGGGACCCCGCGGTGGCCCGCGGGGACGTCGACCCCGCCGACGTCCGTCGTCTGGTGCTCTGCACGGGTCGCGTCTACTACGACCTGGCCGCCGAGCGCAGCAAGCGGGGGGACACCAGCACGGCGCTGGTGCGCCTCGAGGAGCTGTACCCGTTCCCCGAGGAGCAGGTGCGCGAGCAGATCGCCACGTACCCGGACGCCGAGGTCGTGTGGGTCCAGGACGAGCCGCAGAACCAGGGCGCGTGGTCCTACCTGCACCTGGCGATGCCGGAGGACCTGCCCCGGGTCCAGGTCATCTCCCGACCGGCGTCGGCGTCCACGGCCGCCGGCACCGCGAAGCGGCACAAGGAGGAGCAGGAGATCCTGCTCGACCAGGTCTTCACCCGCTGACGGTCCGGTCGGGCAGCACGAGCACGAGAAGGGCCCGGGAGCATCCGCTCCCGGGCCCTTCTCGTGCGTCCTGCGCTATCGACTCACCACTTGTCGTGGACGTGCTCGCGGATCGACCCGTCGTAGAGCTCGCGCACGCGGGAGGCGAACAGCGGACCGAGGCTGTGCGCCCCGCCCGCGGCGGCGTTGAGCCGCGCCTGCTCCGGGGTGCGGGCACCGGGGATCACGGTGGAGACGCCCGGGCTCTGCCAGACCCACGCGAGCGCGGCCTGGGCCGGGGTGAGGTCCTGCTCGAGCCCCTCGGCCAGCTCGGTGAAGGACGCCGCGGCCTCGACGCCGACCTCGAACGGGACGCCGGAGAACGTCTCGCCGACGTCGAAGGCCTCTCCCCCGCGGTTGAACGTGCGGTGGTCGTCCTCGGCGAACGTGGTGTCCTTCGTGTAGCGGCCCGACAGCAGGCCGGAGGCCAGGGGGACGCGGGCGATGATCCCGACGCCCGCCTCGGACGCCGCGGGCAGGACCTTCTCCAGCGGCTTGTGCCGGAACGCGTTGAGGATGATCTGGACGGTCGCGACACCGGGCCGTGCGATGGCGGTCAGCGCCTCGTCCACGGTCTCCACCGAGACGCCGTAGGCGGCCGTCACGCCCTCGTCGACGAGGGTGTCCAACGCGTCGTACACCTCGTCGCGGGAGTACACCGGCGTGGGCGGGCAGTGGAGCTGCACCAGGTCGAGCGTGTCGACCCCGAGGTTGGCCCGGGACCGGTCCGTCCAGGAGCGGAAGTTCTCCAGGACGTAGTTCTCCGGCACCTGGTCCGCCCGGCGTCCCATCTTCGTGGCCACGGTGAGACCCTCGTCACGGTGGTCCGCCAGGAAGGCGCCCACCGCCTGCTCGCTGCGGCCGTCACCGTAGACGTCGGCGGTGTCGTAGAAGGTCACGCCGGCCTCGAGCGACGCCTCGAGCACGGCGCGCGACTCGGCGTCGCTCACCTCGCCCCAGTCCCCGCCGAGCTGCCAGGTGCCCAGGCCGACGACCGACACCATCCGGCCGGTCCGGCCGAGTACCCGCTTCTCCATCTGTTTCTCCAAGTCCGTGGGGTCGACCTTCCCACGGTACGCGGCACGCACCGATCGGGCTCGGCGACTACGGTGTGACCGTGAACACGAGCCAGATCCCCGCGACGGCGCCCGCGCCGTCCGGCACCCAGTACCGCCTGTCCGCCGGCACCCACCGCGCCACGATCACCGAGGTCGGTGCCATGGTGCGGGAGTACTCGGTGGACGGGCGTGACGTCTTCGTCCCCTTCGACGAGCACGAGCCGGCGCCGGTCTTCAACGCCGCCGTCCTGGTGCCCTGGCCGAACCGGCTGCGCGACGGCCGCTACACGACGGACGACGGGGAGACCCACCAGCTCCCGCTGAGCGAACCCGACCGGGGCACGGCGCTGCACGGCCTGGGCTGCTGGTACCGCTGGTCCGCCGTCGAGGTCGCCGACCACGCGGTGACGCTCGAGCTGGCGCTGCCCGCGCAGAAGGGCTGGCCGTTCCAGCTCACCACCCGGGTGCGCTACGCCCTGGACGCCGAGCAGGGCCTCGAGGTCCGCGTGACCACCCGCAACGTCGGCACCGGCACCGCGCCGTACGGGGTCGGGTTCCACCCCTGGCTCTCCGCGGGCGGGGCCGACCTCGACGACTGCACCGTCCGCCTGGACGCGACCGAGCACGTGACGGTCGACGACCGGCTGCTGCCCACCGGCGTCGAGCCGGTCGCGGGCGACCACGACCTGCGCACGACGCGCTCGTTGGCGGGGCTCGACCTCGACGACGCCTGGGTCGGCGCGACCCGTGACGAGCGGGGCCTGTCCTGGTGCCGGCTCGGCTGCCCGGACGGCCGGACCGCCGCCGTCTGGGCGGACTCGTCGATGGACTGCTGGCAGGTCTGCTCGGCCAACCACATCACCGGGCACGAGCGTCTCGGCCTGGCCGCGGAGCCGATGAGCTGCTACGCGGACGCGTTCAACACCGGCGACCGGCTCGTGCGTCTGGCCCCGGGCGAGGAGCACGAGGTGCGCTGGGGTGCCACCCTGCTGTGACGGACCACGCCCTGACCGCCGGTCCCCGGCATGACGTCACGAACCCGGCGGGGACGCCTCCCTGCCAGCGGGTGACCGCACGCCACGGCGTGGGATCATGCCGTGCCGTGCCAGGTCACGGAACAATGGCGGCGCAAGACTGGGACACGGCAGGGGACGGTGACAGCTCGTGACGGACCGCGAGGTGCGGATCTGCGTGGTGGGCGACGAGCTCGCCGTGGGCGTCGGCGACGGTCGCGCGCTCGGTTGGACCGGCCGGGTGCTGGCGCGGACCCGGTTCGACCGCCCGGCGATGACGTTCACCCTGGCGGTGCCGGGCGAGACGACGTCGACCCTCGGAGCTCGCTGGGAGGCGGAGACGGAGCCGCGGTTCGGCCCGGACGCGACCCATGACAACCGGCTCGTGGTGGCCCTGGGTCGCCACGACGTCGACTCGGGCCTGTCGGTGGCGCGCTCCCGGCTGAACCTGGCCAACATCCTCGACGTCGCCGACAACCGTCGGCTGTCGACCTTCGTCGTCGGTCCCCCGCCCGGCCGGCCGGAGGACGGGGACCGGATCGCCGAGCTCTCGGCCGCGTTCTCCGACGTCGCCAGCCGCCGCCGGGTGCCCTACGTGGACACGTACACGCCGCTGGCCCAGCACGAGCAGTGGCTCGCCGACCTGGCGACCACCGGGTCGACCTACCCCGGCCAGGCCGGCTACGGCCTGATGGCCTGGCTCGTGCTGCACACCGGGTGGCACGCCTGGCTCGGGCTGCCGCACGACACGGAGTAGCGACCCGGCCGCGGCTCAGCCGCGGGAGACGATCACCCGAGCGCTCGTCACGGCGGCGGTGACGTAGGCGATGCTGCGCCCGTCGGTCGGGGTCTCGCTGCGGTCGACGGACAGGGTGCGCGTGGTCGAGGGCAGCACCTCGCCGTCGACCACGGCCTGGCCCGCGGCACCGCGGACCTTGAGGCTGAGGGGGGTGCCCTCGTCGAGCCGGATCGCCACGTCGCCGGAGACCGACTTCGCCGACACCATCGGCACGGTGCCGGCCGCGGTGACCGCCACCGCACCCGACACGCTGCTCGTGGAGACCCTGCCGAGAGCCCCCTCGAGCGCCAGGGCACCGGAGACGACCTGGGCGGACACGTCGCCGGTGTGTCCCGAGGCGGCCACGTCGCCGGAGACGGACTTCAGGTACAGCGACCCCGACGTCCCCGCCGTGCGCACCGCCCCCGTGACGGTCTTGACCACGGTCCCGGCGGTGCCGCTGACGTCGGCGTCGGCCTCGATCGTGCCGACGTCGACCCGGACCCCGGGCGGGACCGTGAGGCGGACGACCGCCCGCTCGGAGCTGCCCAGCGACCGCACCCGGGCCACGAAGGCCTCCACCATCGAGCGTTCGTAGCCGATCCGCAGGCGGTCGCCGTCACGGTCGACCTGGAGCGGCTTCTCGCCGACCTCCGCGACCTCCAGCGTGACGTGCTCCGCGTCGGGGTCGACCACGACGTCGACCCGACCGTCCTGGAGCCGGACGGACAGGCCGCCCACCCCGGTGATCTCGACGGTCTGCGGGGCGGCGATCGCCCAGGACTCGGTGCTCATGCTGCCTCCGTTGGCCGGTGACGCGGGTCGACGTGCGGTTGTGGGATCATGGTGTGACCCCCGAACACCTTCTCGTGAGGAGAAATCATGAGCAAGCGCGGCAACAAGCGTCGTGCCCGCAAGGGCAAGAACGCCAACCACGGCAAGCGTCCCAACGCCTGAGGACGTCACCACGCACGACGGGCCGGCACCCTCCAGGGTGCCGGCCCGTCGTCGTCCCCGGCCCGTGCCTCGGCACGGACCCGGTGGTGCTCCGTGCGCTCAGCCGGAGGTGCGCATCACGGTGAGCTGCTCGTGGATGCGCAGCCGCAGCGTCGCCGGCGCCTGCTCGGCGCAGGACCGCTTCACGAGCTTCTTGACGAGCTCCTCGACGCTGAGCTCGGCCAGACAGGGCGAGCAGTGCGCGACGTGCGCGCGCATGCGGTCCTCGTCGGCCTCGGTCATCTCCGAGTCGAGGTACTCGTACAGGTGGTGCAGTGCGTGCTCGCACTCGCTCTCGCCCTCGGCGGGCTCGTGCGGGATGGGCGTCACGTCCCCGCTCATCATGATTCTCCTCCGCGTGCTCCGGCGAGTCCTCGGTCAGCCGCGTAGTCCGACAACAGGTCGCGCAGCTGCCGTCGTCCACGGTGCAGCCGGGACATCACGGTCCCGATCGGTGTACCCATGATCTCCGCGATCTCCTTGTAGGGGAACCCCTCGACGTCGGCGTAGTAGACGACCATGCGGCGGTCCTCCGGCAGCTCGGCCAGCGCCCGCTTCACGTCGGAGTCCGGGAGCCGGTCGAGGGCCTCGACCTCGGCCGACCGCAGGCCCTGCGAGGTGTGGGTCGCCGCCCGGGCGATCTGCCAGTCCTCGATGTCGTCGGTCTGCGCCTGCTGCGGCTGCCGCTGCTTCTTGCGGTAGTTGTTGATGAAGGTGTTGGTCAGGATCCGGTACAGCCAGGCCTTGAGGTTCGTCCCCGGCTTGTACTGGTGGAAGGCGGCGAACGCCTTGGCGAACGTCTCCTGGACCAGGTCCTCGGCGTCGGCCGGGTTCCGGGTCATGCGCAGCGCCGCGGAGTACAGCTGGTCGACGTACTCCAGCGCGTCGCGCTCGAACCGCGCGACCCGGTCGGTGGCCGACTCCTCGTCAGGAGCGCGTTCGGTGTCCTCGCCGACCTCGTCCTCGGCCGGCGAGGTCGTCTCCGCGTCGTCATGGGTGCTCATCGCTCTCGAGCCTAGCTCTCGCGGCCAGGCGGTGCGGCGTCCGTCCGACGTCGACGCCGCCGCCCCGCCGAGGTCGGAGGGGACGGAGAACAGGGTCACGTCGCGCGCCCCGGCCGGTGCGGGGGCTCCTCGGGTCATGCAGGCTTCCACACTGCGGTGCAACCGTCGGCGGCGGGCGTGCATTCCCACCGGATGAGCGCCGTCGTCGCGCCGCCGACGCCGCGGGTCAGGACGCGACGTCGGCGAACCGGCGGCGGTACGCCGTGGGGCTGGTGCCGAGCACCCGTGCGAAGTGGTGTCGCAGCACCGCGGCGCTGCCGAAGCCGACGAGCCGGGCGACCTCCTCCACCGGCACGTCGGGGTGCTCCAGGAGCTCCTGGGCCCGCGCGACGCGCTGCCGGGTGAGCCAGGCGCCGGGGGTGGTCCCGGTCTCCGCGCGGAACCGGCGGGCGAACGTCCGCTCCGACAGCGTGGCGCGACGCGCCAGCGCGGGCACGCTGTGGTCCTGCTCGAGGTGCTCGCGCATCCACGCGAGGAGACCGGCGAGCGACTCGCCCGACTCGGGGACGGGATCGACCACGAACTGGGCCTGCCCGCCGTCGCGCTGCGGCGGGACGACCATGCGGCGGGCGACGGCACGGGCCACCTCGCCGCCGAGCTCGGTGCGGAGCAGGTGCAGGCAGGCGTCGATCCCGGCGGCCGTGCCGGCGCTGGTCAGCACCCGGCCGTCGGCGACGTAGAGCACGTCGGGGTCGACGTCGGCACGTGGTGCGGCGGCGGCGAGACGGGCCGCGAACAACCAGTGGGTCGTGCAGCGCCGACCGTCGAGGAGGCCGGCGGCCGCGAGCGCGAACGCGCCCGAGCACAGCGACACGACCCAGGCGCCGCGGTCGTGGGCCCGGCGGATCGCGTCGAGGTACGCGGGCGAGAGCTCGACAGGGTGGTCGTCGTCCATGACGTCGTAGGCCACGGCGACGACGACGTCGGCGTCCTCGGTCGCCTCGAGCCCGGCGTCCACCTGGACGGCGAACCCGCCCCGGGTCGGCACCGCACCGGGGTCGGGGGTGCACAGCGTGAAGTCGAAGGCCGGCCCCCCGGTGTCCCGGCGGTCGATGCCGAAGACCTCGCAGGCGATCCCCATCTCGAACGGGGCGACGCCCGGGACGACGACCGCGGCCACCTTCTGGATCATCCGCCCATCGTCCCAGGACATTGGCAGAATGTCGATGGGTAGTGTCACCTCTGCCACTGGTGGCGCTATCTTGACGATCGCATGATTGCTGCCATGACCACGATCATCCTGCTCCTGCTGCTCCTGCTGACCGTCGCCGCGCTCGCGGCCTCCGCCCGGGCCGTCCGTCGTGACGGGCTCGGGCACCGCCGTCCGCCCCGTTCCCACCCCGACTGGTGGGAGGGCGTCGAGCTGCGCTGACGTCGGCCGCGGAGCGACTAGGGCTCGAGGAGCTGCACGACCTCGACGTCGCACTGCACGGGGTAGGACTCCTGGCAGACCTCGTCGACCCACACCTCGACCAGGACCCCGGCCACGAGAATGTCCGGGTCCGCGGCGTCGCCGTCGGCCGCCAGCACCTCGGTGCCGTCGGTGAGGAGCGCCATCCCCTCGTAGTAGGGGTCAGAAGCCTGCACGACGACCGGCTGCCCCGCGCGGGCGTCGTCGTCGACGGAGCCGCCGTCGGCCACCACGCCCCGCACGTCGGACGGCTCGTCAGGCGCGAGCACGGTGCCGGCACACCCGGACAGGGCGACGGCGGCGGCGAGCAGGGCAGCGGGCGCCGCGCTGCGGCGGAGGGCCGAGGTCACGACGGTCATCGGACCGCACCCCTGCTCGCGGCGTCAACCGCCACGTCTATCGGTGGGCATGTCAGCTGCGGCTCTGCCACAGTAGGGCCATGCTGCTGCGACGTCTCGCCCGACCCCTGCTGGCCGTCCCGTTCATCTACGACGGCGTGTCCACCGCGCTGCGACCGGCCGAGCACACCGACGCCGCCCGCGAGGGCGCCGACACGGTCACCGACACCCTGGGTGTCGACCGTCTCGACGACACCCAGGTCGCGTTGCTGGTCCGCGCGCACGGCGCCGTGACCGCGTTCGCCGGCCTGCTGCTCGCCGTCGGCCGGACCCCGCGGACCGCCGCCCTGGCGCTCGCCGCGTTGACGACGCCCCTGGCCGTCGTCAACCAGCCCTTCACCAGCAAGGGCGACGAGCGGAAGGCGAAGACCCTCAAGTTCGTCAAGAACCTCGGCGCGATCGGCGCCACGGTGATCGCCGGGATCGACCTCGAGGGCCGTCCCGGCATGAGCTACCGCATCGCGCAGAAGACTTCGTCGGCGTCGAAGTCCGCGCAGCACGCCGTCGAGAGCGCGGAGAAGACCGGGAAGTACGCGGTCCGCAACGCGGAGCGGACCGGTCGGTACGCGGTCCAGAACGCCAAGCGGTCCGCGACGACCGCGCAGAAGTCCGCCTCGACGTCGGCCCGACGCGCGCGCAAGCAGGTCGAGCGGGACCTGCGCTCCACCGCGAAGAGCGCACGGGCCGGCGCGAAGAGCGCACGGGCCGCCGCCGAGAAGGCCGCGGCGAAGGTGTCCTGACCTCCGGACACGACACCGCGCCGACAGGCCGTCAACTACCCTCGGGGACATGACGACTGCGCCGGCACCGACCGATCTGCCGCTCTGGGACGCCCCGGTCGCCGACGGCCCCCTGGACAGCACGGTCGAGGTCCCGGGCAGCAAGTCGCTGACGAACCGGCTGCTCGTCCTCGCAGCACTGGCCGACGGGCCGGGCACCCTGCGCGGTGCGCTGCGCTCGCGCGACGCCGACCTCATGATCGCCGCGCTGCGGTCGCTCGGCGCCACCATCACCGAGGGTGAGACCGCCAGCACGCTGCACGTCACGCCCGGGCCGGTCACCGGCAACACCGCCGTCGACTGCGGGCTGGCCGGCACCGTGATGCGGTTCCTGCCCCCCGTGGCCGCGCTGGCCGACGGCGCCGTCCGGTTCGACGGCGACCCGGAGGCGCGGGTGCGGCCGATGCAGCCGGTGCTCGCCGGGCTGCACGGCCTCGGCGTCCGCGTCACCGGCGAGGGCGCCGAGGCCGGCGACACGCTCCCGGCCCACCTGCCCTTCACCGTGCACGGACGGGGCCACGTCGCCGGCGGCGCCGTCGACATCGACGCCTCGGCCTCCTCCCAGTTCGTCTCGGCGCTGCTGCTGGCCGCCGCCCGGTTCGACCGGCCGCTGATGCTGCGGCACATCGGCACCACGCTGCCGAGTCTGCCCCACATCGAGATGACCGTCGCGACCCTGCGCGAGGTCGGTGTCGCCGTCGACGACTCCCGGGACGGCATCTGGCAGGTCACCCCCGGTCCGATCGCCGCCCGGGACGTGCGCGTCGAGCCGGACCTGTCCAACGCGGCACCCTTCCTGGCCGCCGCGCTGGTCGCCGGAGGCACCGTGCGGGTGCCGGGGTGGCCGTCGTCGACCACCCAGCCGGGTGCCATGGTCCCCGGGCTGCTGGAACGGATGGGCGGCACGGCGTCGCTCGCCGACGGCGTGCTGAGCGTGACCGGCACGGGCGAGATCCACGGCATCGACGTCGACCTGCAGGCCGGCGGCGAGCTCGCCCCGACGTTCGCCGTGCTCGCGGCGCTGGCCGACTCCCCCACCCGCCTGCGCGGCATCGCCCACCTGCGCGGCCACGAGACGGACCGGCTGGCGGCGTTGGCCACGGAGATCACCCGGCTGGGCGGCCGGTGCGAGGAGACCCGCGACGGGCTCGTCATCACCCCGCGCCCGCTGCACGGCGGAACGTTCCGCACCTACGCCGACCACCGCATGGCCACCTCGGCGGCGCTGCTCGGCCTGCGCGTGCCGGGCATCCAGGTCGAGGACGTCGCCACCACCGCCAAGACCCTGCCCGGGTTCGACCGGATCTGGGCACGGATGCTCGATCTCGGCACGGGGGACCTGGCCTGATGGCGCGGGCCCGTGACGAGCACGACCGGTTCTCGCGTCCCTCCAAGCACGGGTCGCGCCCACGGTCCAAGCAGCGTCCCGAGCACGCGAACGCCGTCCCGGCGATGGTCACCGGGATCGACCGGGGCCGCTACACCCTCGTGGTCGACGACGGCGGCCCGGACGAGCGCGAGATCCTCGCCATGAAGGCCCGCGAGCTCGGGCGGACCCGCACCGTGGTCGGCGACCGGGTGGACGTCGTCGGGGACACCTCCGGCCGCGAGGGCACGCTCGCCCGGATCGTGCGCATCACCGACCGCACCTCGACGCTGCGCCGCACGGCCGACGACACCGACCCGTACGAGCGGATCGTGGTCGCCAACGCCGACCAGCTCGTCGTCGTCACCGCGCTCGCCCAGCCCGAGCCGCGCACCGGCATGATCGACCGCTGCGTCGTAGCCGCCTACGACGCCGGCATGGACGTGCTGCTGTGCCTGACCAAGGCCGACCTCGCCTCCCCCGACGAGCTGCGCGACCTGTACGAGCCGATCGGCGTGGACGTGGTGGTGACCAGGCGGGACGACGCGGAGTCCGTCGAGACGGTCCGCGAGCGCCTGCTGGGCCGGACGTCGGTGCTGGTGGGCCACTCCGGCGTCGGCAAGTCGACACTCATCAACGCCCTGGTGCCCGACGCCCTGCGGGCGACCGGCGTCGTCAACGACGTGACGGGTCGAGGGCGGCACACCTCGACGTCGGCGGTGGCGCTGCGCCTGCCGGTGGGTCCGGGCTCCTCGGTGGACGGCGAGGGGCACGACGGCTGGGTCATCGACACCCCGGGCGTGCGGTCCTTCGGCCTCGCCCACGTGGAGCCCGAGCACCTGCTGCGCGCCTTCGAGGACCTGGATGCCGCGGCCGAGGAGTGCCCGCGCGGGTGCACGCACCTCGCCGATGCCCCCGACTGCGCGCTCGACGAGTGGGTCGAGGCCGCCGAGGACGGCGACGGGCGGGCGGCACGTGCTGCCCGCCTGGCGTCGTTCCGCCGCCTGCTGACCTCCCGGACCGACGCCGGCTAGGAGTCCTCGTCGGCACCGCCCTTCGGGGCCCGCGGAACTCGACGGCCGCCCGGAGCATCGAGTGCCACACACCCACGGTGCGGCGCGCGGGCGCTCCGGAGCCCCCGGGATCGGCGACACGCGCATCTCGCCTGGCGTCGTTCCGCCGTCTGCCGACCTCCCGGACCGCTACCGTGTGAGGGTGGCCACCTTCCAGCAGACACCCAGTCCCCGGGGGCACGGGCGCACGTACGAGGACGACCTGCGCCTGGCCCACGTGATCGCCGACCAGGTCGACTCGATGACGATGTCCCGGTTCCGCGCGGTCGATCTGCACGTCGAGACCAAGCCGGACCAGACCCCGGTGTCCGACGCGGACCGCGGCGCGGAGGAGTTCATCCGCGCCCAGCTGGCCCGCGCGCGCACGCGTGACGCCATCGTCGGCGAGGAGTTCGGCGAAGAGGCCGGCAGCGGGTCCCGCCGGTGGATCATCGACCCCATCGACGGCACCAAGAACTTCGTCCGGGGTGTGCCTGTGTGGGCGACGCTCATCGCGCTGGCCGAGGGCGACGAGGTCGTCATGGGCCTCGTCTCCGCCCCGGCGCTCGGCCGCCGCTGGTGGGCCGCCAAGGGTTCCGGCGCCTGGACCGGCAAGTCGATCGCCGCCGCCACCCGCATGCGCGTGTCCGGCGTCTCGTCGCTGGACGACGCCTCGTTCGCCTACTCCTCCCTGGACGGCTGGGAGGAGCGCGACAAGCTCAACGGGTTCCTCGACCTGACCCGCGAGTGCTGGCGAACCCGTGGGTACGGCGACTTCTGGTCGTACATGCTCGTCGCGGAGGGCGCGGCGGACATCGCCGCCGAGCCGGAGCTCGAGCTGTACGACATGGCGGCGCTGGTCCCGATCGTCGTCGAGGCCGGCGGGCGGTTCACCTCGCTGGACGGGTCGGACGGCCCCTGGGGCGGCAACGCGCTGGCCACCAACGGGCTGCTGCACGACAAGGCGCTCGTCTACCTCGGCTGACCTCCCGTGCTGTGGGCATGAAATCTGCAGCCCCTGGGTACCCGAGGGCTGCAGATTTCATGCCCACAGCGGACGGTGCGGTCTCAGGGACGCGGGATCTGGCCGATCTCGCTCGGGTCGTACCAGAGCAGGTCCCGGTCGGTGACGCGCTGGACCGCCTCGGCGAGCGCCTCGTCGTCGTCGGCGTCGATCGCCGTCAGCACGGCCCGGACGTCGTCGGCCGCGGTGGGTTCGTCGACGTGCACGGCGGCCAGCGGGACGTCCGGGACGTCGCGCAGCAGCTGCACCGACGAGGCCGAGGCGCCCTCGGGGTCGACGCCCACGACGTCCTGCTCGACGTCCACCGAGACCACGACCCGCACGGGCGGCACGCCAGGACGGCCCGCGACGAGCGACAGGGAGTCGTCGGCGGCTGCGAGGAACGCCGCGTACTCGCGCCCCTCGTCGTCGGCGTCGGAGAGCTCACCGGCGAGCGCCCGCGTGACGGCGTGCGCACCGCGCGGCCCGACGGGCCAGCGGGTCACGCTCCCGACCACGGCGGTGTCCAGCTCGTCCAGGGTCGCGGGCACGTAGATGCGCATGGGGACAGTCTGCCCGACGCCGCTCACGCCACCAGCGCGCGGACCCGGCCCGCCAGCTCCGCGAAGCCGTCCCGGGCGGACGACGAGGGTGCGTGCTCGGCCAGGCTACGGCCGGCGAGCACTGCGGCGTCGCACGCAGCAGCGTCGTCGGGCACCGGGTGCACGTCGTCCACCCCGGCGTAGCGGGCCAGCGCCGCCGCCACGGCCCCGGCCGGGTCAGGGCCCACCGCCGTCGAGCGCACGCGGTTCGCGACCACGAGCCGTCGACCGGCCACCGGGACCGGGACGTCGGCCAGGTCCTCCAGGGCACGCACCAGACGGTGGATGCCGACGGGGTCGGCGGCACCGACGACGACCACGACGTCAGCCGCCTCCAGGGCGGCGAGGGTCGCGCCGTTGCGCTGCGGGGCGTGGGTGTCGTACATGAGCAGCTCGTCGGCCTCCACGAGCGGCCCGCAGTCGACGACGGTCCAGCGCGCCAGGTCGCGCGCCCGGTCGAGGACGACCTCGAGGGCGCTGGCCGGCAGCTCGGGCCACCGGGAGGCCCGCGTGATGCCCGTCAGGACGCGGAGCCGTCCCTTGACCACGGGTGCGTGGCGGGCGAGCGTCGTCAGGCCCAGGCCGCCCCGGGAGGCGGCGCGCGCGGCGGCCGCGAGCCCGGGGGCGTCGTCGAGCAGGCCCAGCCGGGCGGCGAGGCACGAGCCGTAGGTGTCGGCGTCGACCAGCAGCGTCGTCTCCCCGGGCGCCGCAGGGGCGGGGCGACCGGCCCGGCCCCGCCGTCGACGTCCGCGGGTCCCGCCGATCCCGGCCAGCTCGGCCGCGACCTCGACGGCCGTCGTCGAGCGACCGGGGGCGCCGACCGGACCCCATACCGCCACGACGTCACCACGACGCCCCGGCTCCGGCGAGCTTCCCTCGGCGTCGAGGACCGACGCCAGGTCGAGCTCCCCGGTGGCCAGCGGGTCGTCGATCGGTGCGGTGTCGCGCACGGCGTCGAGGAAACCCGGGTCGTGCGGGCCGGTGCGGACGGCGTCGACGCCGAGCGCCTCGGCCCGGTCGGCCCCGCCGACGTCCGCGAGGGCGACGACGCGGGTCCCGGCCGCGTGCAGACGACCGACGGCCTCCCGGTCGAGGCCCGGGAGGTCGGCGGTCACGACGGCCACCGTCCCGGCTCCGGCCGCGGCCGCGGCGAGCAGCTCGGTCACGTCACCGCAGCGGCGGGTCACCGTGGTGCCCGCTCCGGGAGCGCCGAGCGCGACCACGACCTCGGGTTCCTCCGGCCCCTCCACCGCGCACAGCACGGTGATCGGCGCCGCCATCAGGCGCCCGCCACGGGGACGACCGCGATCGACCCGTCGGCGCCGAGGGCCGACAGCACGGCCGGCAGGCGCTCGCTGCCGACGAGCACGTGCACCGTGCCGCCGTCGGCCACGACGAGACCGCTGTCCGAGACGTCGACCTGCTCGACGACGACGCCGGTCACCAGCGGCTCCGGCTCCGGGGCGCCGCCCTTCGACCCCGGCGCGACGTCCGGCACGAACCACAGGTCGACGAGCGCTCCGGCCCGGATCCGCTCGGACAGTCCCGCGCTGACCGGGACCGCCACCGCCCGGACGTCGACGCGCTCGGCCGGGCCGAGCGCCCCCGCGGCGACCAGCTCGCCGTCCTCGACGACGCGCAGGGCGACCTGGTCCGTCGGGGGCCCGACGTCCGCCCGCAGGTACCGCGCCGTCTCCGCGCCGAGGTTGACGTCGACGACACGCAGGTCCTCCGCCGCCACGGGCTCTCCCGGGGTGAGCGTGCCGGCGGCGACGTAGACCGGCACCGTGCGGTCGGCGCCCGAGACCACCCAGGCCCCCAGCGCGACGGCGAGCGCCACGAGGAGCAGCCCGACGACGAGACGGGGGTCGCGCCAGGTGGGCCGGCGCAGGCGGGGCGCGACGGGAGAGGGCAGGGCGTCGTTGCTCACGGATCGGTCCTTCGGTTCGGCCGGTCGCGTCGTCGCGTCCGGCGGGCGGGGCCGTCGGTCGGTCGTCACCCTAGCGCTGCGACCAGCGACGATGCGGTGAGATCCATCATCCGGGACGAAGACGCCACCGCGCCACCATCCACCATCGCCTGTGGACAAGCGAGATCAACCGACGGCGCCGTGCGACCATGGCTGCATGGCTGGTCGCTTCCTCTCCCTCGCCGAGGTCCAGGAGATGCTGAGCATCTCCGCCGCCCAGGCGTACTCGCTCGTCCGCTCGGGCGAGCTGCCCGCGATCCAGGTCGGCCCGAAGAAGGTGTGGCGCGTCGAGGCGGTCAAGCTCGAGGAGTACATCGAGCAGCAGTACACCCGCACCCGCGAGCGCATCGCCTCCGGCGAGATGTGATCACGCCTCGCTGACGCGCAGCAGGGCGGAGAACGGGACGACCCGGTCGACCGGCCGCGCCCGGTCGACCTCCACGACGTCGAGGTGGTCCGCGCCCACCCGGGCGATCCGGCCGACGACCTGACCGGACGTCGTCCGCACCTGCACCCGGGCGCGGTCGCGCTGCAGCGCGCGCAGCGCCGTGCCGAGACCGAGCCGGTCCGTCCTCGCCTGCGACGCCAGCGCCTGGGAGCCCAGGCCCACGATCCCTGCCACCGCGGCGACGGGCACGACGTGCTGCACGCGTCCGCGGGGCCCTCCGGCGTCGAGCTGCATCCAGGTGTCGGCGAGGTGGGCGACCCGCCCCTCGAGGACCTCTCCGTCGGACAGCTCCACGCGCACCGGACCGCGCGTCGCCCGCAACCGGTCGGTCCAGCGGACGGCGGCCTGCTCAGCGCGGGTGAGCTCGGCGACGGCGCCCTCCCGCTCGGCCGCCTCCCCCGCGGCGAGCTGCGCCTCGAGGTCCGCGAAGAGCAGCGCCCAGCGAGACCTGTCGGACGACGTCATCACCCTCCCCCTTCCCACGTCCGATGGACCGCACCAGCATGCCCGCTCTGGACACGGCGATCGAACTCTGGTGAGATCAGTGCCACCAGAAGACACCAAAAGACATCAAGCGTCATGATCAGAGTGGATCAGATGACAGACGAGATCACCCAGCACCCTCGGCCGGCGCCGCGACCCGGCCTCTCCCTCGCAGGCCTCCTCGCGTGCGCCCTCGGGGGTGCCGCCGTCCTGGCGCTGCTCGGCCTGCGTGCCGAGTCGATCGTCCCGCGCGGGGTGGCGGAGGCCGCCCGCACCGACATCGAGCGATGGGTCGAGCTCGGCGTCCTGCTCGTCGGCGCCATCGCCGCGAGCCGGCTGGCCGTCGGAGCCGCCATCGCGCTGGCCTGCATCGCTCGTGCCCGCCGGGACGGCCGACACGTCCTGGACACGGCGCTGGGCCCCTGGGTCCCGCGGCTCGTGCACCGGCTCGCGCGTGGCGCCGTCGGCGTCGGGGTCGGCGCCGGTCTGGCTCTCACGCCGGTGGGCGCTCTGGCCGACGAGGCTCCCGGCGCTGACGCACCCGTCGTGCTCGACGTCGGCTGGCGGTCCACGACCGACCCGGCGCCCCCGGACCCCGCGGCGTCGGCACACCCGGTCGCGCCGGCGACGACGCACACCGCCGAGCTCACCAGCAGCCCGCTCGACACCGACGTCCCCGCGGGGTCCGCCGACAGCGCCGGCCGCGCCGAGGCGCGGCCCGGACCGCCCGACCGCGACGAGGTGGTGGTCGTACGAGGGGACACGCTGTGGGACATCGCGTCCCGCGGACTCCCGGACGCGGCCTCGGACGGCGACGTCCTGGCGGAGGTCGTCCGGTGGCACGCGGCCAACCGTGACGTCATCGGTGACGACCCCGACGAGATCCTGCCCGGGCAGGTCCTGCGCTCGCCCTGAGAACCCCTGCTCGACGCCGCCCACCCCGCCTCGTCCGTACGGAGCCCTTCATGACCCTTCCGCGCATCACGTCCGGTCCCGCCGACCCGCAGGACGACACGTCAGCTCGTCGGCTCCGCGTCGCGGCGACCCCTGGCGCCCGGCCACCCGCCCGGCCACCGCAGGCACCGGCACGGCGCGCGCCCGTGCGCCGGGTCCGGGTCGGCCGGGACGCACCGGTGACACCGGTCCCCGGGCGCCCCCTGGCCGAGGCGTCGTCCGGGCAGGTGGACGGACCGCACCCCAGCGACCCCACGGCCCTGTGCTGCTCCGTGGTCCGGGCGGCGGTCGAGGTGCTGCGAGGTGAACGGCCCGCCGCCCAGGTGGCGCGATGGGTCACGCCCCAGGTCCACGATCAGCTGGCGCACCGGGCACGGCTGCTGCGGGCGGCAGCGACCGCCCGCCCGGCCCGCCCCGTCACCGTCCGTCGGGTGCGCACCGTCCGGCTCGGCCCCGGGACGGCGGAGGCCACCGTCGTGCTCGAGGACTCCGGGCGCGTCCGCGCCGCGGCGGCCCGGCTCGAGGTGCACCGAGGAACCTGGCGGGTCACCGTGCTCGAGCTGGGGTGAGGACGTCCGGGAACGGACGCCCGATCACTCGTTGGCGCCGTGGCACACCTTGTACTTCTTGCCGGACCCGCACGGGCACTGGGCGTTGCGCGGGGTCCCCGGGAAGGTGCGCCCGTCGGCGTTCGCCGCGGTCGCCTCGCCGTGCAGCGCGCGACGGGCGGCCCGGGTGTCCCCGGTCCGGGTGGTGGACCCGTCCTCGCTGGGCGCCGAGTACTGCAGGTTCTGCGGCCGCTGCGGGGTCTCGAGACCCTTCGCCACGAGGGTCGGCTCCTCGGAACCGCCGAAGGCCGCCGGGATCTCCTGCTCCGTGGGAGCGGCGTCCTCCTCCGTCGGGGCGTCCTCGACGGCGTCGGCACCCGCGACCGAGGCCGCGCCGGCCGCCAGGCCCTGAGCGGCCGAGGAACCGGCCGTGGCCGCCGCGGACTGGACCGAGACCTGCGGCCCCGCACCGGCGGGCGCGTCCTCGCCGGGCTGCTTCACCTGCACCTCGAGGTTGAACAGGTAGCCGACCGACTCCTCCTTGATGGCCTCGGTCATGGCCTGGAAGAGCTGGTAGCCCTCGCGCTGGTACTCGATGAGGGGGTCGCGCTGGGCCATCGCGCGCAGCCCGATGCCCTCCTTGAGGTAGTCCATCTCGTAGAGGTGCTCACGCCACTTGCGGTCCAGCACCGACAGCACGACCCGACGCTCGAGCTGGCGCATCGCGGGCGAGCCCAGGGACTCCTCGCGCGCCGCGTAGGCGACACGGGCGTCGGACAGCAGCTCCTCGAGCAGCATCTCCTTGGTCAGACGGTCGCGCCCGCCCGCCTCGGCGACGACGTCCTCCACGGTGATCGACACCGGGAAGACGGACTTCAGGGCGGTCCACAGCGAGTCCAGGTCCCAGCCCTCGGCGTTGCCGTCGTCGGCGGCACCCTCGACGTAGGCCGTCACGACGTCGGTGAGGAAGTGCTGGACCTGCTCGTGCAGGTCCTCCCCCTCCAGGACGCGGCGGCGCTCGTCGTAGATCACGGTGCGCTGGCGGGCCAGGACGTCGTCGTACTTGAGGACGTTCTTGCGGATCTCGAAGTTGCGGGACTCGACCTGCGACTGGGCGCTCTGGATCCCGCGGGTGACCATCTTCGACTCGAGCGGCATGTCGTCCGGGAAGCCGGCCCGGCCCATCATCGACTCGGCGAGACCGGAGTTGAACAGCCGCATCAGGTCGTCCTGCATCGACAGGTAGAACCGCGACTCGCCGGGGTCGCCCTGACGGCCGGAACGACCGCGCAGCTGGTTGTCGATCCGTCGCGACTCGTGGCGCTCGGTCCCGAGCACGTACAGCCCGCCGAGCTCGACGACCTCGTTGTGCTCCGAGGCCACCGACTCCTCGGCCTTGGCGAGCACCTCGGGCCACGCGGCCTCGTAGGCCTCGGGGTCCTCGGCGGCGTCGAAACCGCGCTCGGCCATCTCGGCCACCGCGATGAACTCGGCGTTGCCGCCGAGCATGATGTCGGTGCCTCGACCGGCCATGTTCGTCGCCACCGTGACGGCGCCCTTGCGCCCGGCCTGGGCGACGACGGCGGCCTCGCGGTCGTGCTCCTTCGCGTTCAGCACGGCGTGCGGGACGCCGGCGCGCTGCAGGAGCGTCGAGAGCAGCTCGGACTTCTCGACGCTCGTCGTGCCGACCAGCACCGGCTGGCCCTTGGCGTGCCGCTCGACGATGTCGTCCACGACCGCGTTGAA
This sequence comes from Isoptericola sp. b408, assembly GCF_030588085.1. Lineage (NCBI taxonomy): Bacteria > Bacillati > Actinomycetota > Actinomycetes > Micrococcales > Promicromonosporaceae > Isoptericola > Isoptericola sp. b408. Next base: position 26,599 of record NZ_JAUQYQ010000003.1, on the reverse strand, counting down.
CTTGCCCTCCTCGGCCTTGTACACGAGGTCGGGCTGGTCGATGCGGATCATCGGCTTGTTCGTCGGGATCGGGACGACGCCGAGCTGGTAGGTGCCCTGGAACTCGGCGGCCTCCGTCTCGGCCGTACCGGTCATGCCGGCGACCTTCTCGTACTGCCGGAAGTAGTTCTGCAGGGTGATCGTGGCGAGCGTCTGGTTCTCCGCCTTGATCTGCACGCCCTCCTTGGCCTCGATGGCCTGGTGCATGCCCTCGTTGTACCGGCGACCCGCGAGGATGCGGCCGGTGTGCTCGTCGACGATCATCACCTCGCCGTTGAGCACGACGTAGTCCTTGTCGCGCTTGAACAGCTCCTTCGCCTTGATGGCGTTGTTGACGAAACCGATCAGCGGGGTGTTCAGCGACTCGTACAGGTTGTCGATGCCGAGGTAGTCCTCGATCTTCTCGATCCCCGGCTCGAGGATGCCGACCGTGCGCTTCTTCTCGTCGACCTCGTAGTCGGTCTCGCGCGTCAGTCGCTTGACGACCTTCGCGAACTCGACGTACCAGCGGTTCGCGTCGCCGGACGAGGGACCGGAGATGATCAGCGGGGTCCGCGCCTCGTCGATGAGGATGGAGTCGACCTCGTCGACGATCGCGAAGTGGTGACCGCGCTGGACCAGGTCGTCCGGCGACCAGGCCATGTTGTCGCGCAGGTAGTCGAAGCCGAACTCGTTGTTCGTGCCGTAGGTGATGTCCGCGGCGTACTGGCGCCGGCGCTCGTCCGGGTTCTGGCCGGAGACGATGATGCCCGTGGTCATGCCGAGGAACCGGTAGACACGGCCCATCAGCTCGCCCTGGTACTTCGCCAGGAAGTCGTTGGTGGTGATGACGTGCACGCCCTTGCCCGTCAGGGCGTTGAGGTACGCGGCGGTGGTGGCGACCAGCGTCTTGCCCTCACCGGTCTTCATCTCGGCGATGTTGCCCTCGTGCAGGGCAGCACCACCGATGAGCTGCACGTCGAAGTGGCGCTGGCCGAGGGTCCTGCGCGCGGCCTCACGGACCGTGGCGAACGCCTCCGGGAGCAGCTCGTCGAGCGTGGCGCCGTGCTCCAGGCGGTCCTTGAACCGCTGCGTCTCCTCCTGCAGCTCGGTGTCGCTCAGCTCGACGAAGCTGGACTCGAGCCGGTTCACCTGCTCGGCGAGGCCGGTCAGCTTCTTGAGGGTCCGCCCCTCGCCGAAGCGGAGGATCTTCTCGAGGATCGCAGGCACGCAGTACTCCCGGGTCGGTGGTGCCCGGGTGGCCCCGAGCCCGTTCGGTGGTGCCGACGGGATCTGCTGGCGTCGCCCTCGTCGCCCGTCGCACCGCCTGCCATCCTATTCGGTCTGACGGCCCCGGTGGGCCGGGTTCGCGACCGACGAACGACCCGCCCCGGCGCCGGAGGCCTCAGCGTCCCGTCGAGAGCACCTCGGCCGCCCGGTCGGCGAGCTCGGCACCGGCGGCCCCGTAGATGTGGAACACCGCGTGCGCCCCGTGGCGCCGCAGCTCCGCGACGTCGTCGTCGTACCGGGCGATCGCGGCGACGTACCCCTCGAAACCGGCCTCCTGCAGCCGCGAGAGGGCGATGAGGTTGGCGTTGTGGAACGGCATGGCCAGCACGGCGAGGCGGACGTGCCCGGCCCGTTTGACACGGGCCCAGAACTCGACGTCGGTGGCATCGGCGCGGACCACCTCGAAACCGTCGCCCTGCAGCGCCGTGACGCGTTTGAGGTCGTGCTCGACCCCGACGACGCGCAGGCCGTACTCGTCCCGCAGGCGGGCGCAGGTGGTCGAGCCGACGCGGCCCAGCCCCATGACGAGGGCGTCGACGTCGCCGATGTCCACGACGCGGTCGTCCATGTGCAGCCGGGACGGGTCCTTCGGCGGCAGGAACCGGGTGAGCCAGGAGGCGATCTCGACGCCCCGGCGGTTCACCGCCGCGGAGAGCGCGAAGCTCGCGGCGACCGCCAACGAGATGACGACGAGCCAGTCGTCGTCGACCATGCCCACCTCGACGCCGACGGCGACCACGATGATGCCGAACTCGGAGTAGTTCCCGAGCACGAGGCCGGTCAGGAACGACGTGCGACGACGGAGCCGCGCCATCCACAGCAGCACGGCGTACCCGGCGGCCTGCAGCGGCAGCATCAGCAGCAGCAGGAGCGCCAGGCCGACGTGCTGCGGCTCCGGCGTCCCGTGCAGCCCGATCTCGAGGAAGAACGCGACGAGCATGACGTCCTTGAACGTCATCAGCGACCGTGACATCTCGCCGGCGCTCGGGTGGGAGGCGAGGAGCGCCCCCATCACCAGCGCGCCGACGTCCCCGGACAGCCCGAGGTGCTCGAAGAGGTAGAACCCCGGCCCCAGCGCCACCGCGACGCCGAAGATGGCCTGGAGCTCGCCGTGGCCGACACGCGACCACACCGCGTGCAGCACCCGGCGCCCGGGGATGAACAGCAGCAGGGCCACCGCCCACGGGCTGGGCGGGCGCCCCTCGGCGATGGCCAGGAACGTCACGGCGACGACGTCCTGGATGACCAGGATGCCCACGGCGATCCGTCCGTACAGGCTCGTCGCGTCCGACCGGTCCTCGAGCACCTTGACCACGAAGACCGTCGAGCTGAAGGACAGTGCGAGCCCGATGAGCGCGATCGTGCCGAACCCGTCGCCGGCGACGAGCGCCATCCCCGCCGCGGCGAGCACACCCAGGAACCCGATGCCGAGGGCCACCGAGAACACCATGTGGCTGACCGTGGTCAGCCAGATCTCCGGGCGGACCAGCGAGCGCACGTCCAGCTTCAGACCGATGGTGAACAGCAGCAACGCCACACCGACCTCGGCGATCGTGCCGAGACCGGGCAGCTCCGGGGCACCTGCCGCGCCGAGGGCGAAGCCGGCCGCGAGGAAGCCGACCAGGGGAGGCAGCCGCACGAGGGTGGCGACGACACCACCCACGAACGCCACGCCGAGGTAGAGAGCGAGCGTCTCCACGGGCACCTCCTCCCCTGTAGCCGCCGATCCTACGGTCCGTGGCGGCCCCGTGGGTCGTCAGTCCGGCGTCGCGCCCCGGATCGTCGCCCGCAGCGCGTCGGACAGGTCGCCGGGCGGCTCGACGACGACGTCGTCGAGACCCGACCACCCGGCGAGCGTCCACAGCTCGTCGGCGAGCCGGCCAGGGGTGTCGGCTCCCGTGCCGCCCGTGCGGTGGCTGGCCGCCACGCGCAGCACCCGCCCGCCCCGGTCGGCCTTGAGGTCCACCATCGCCGAGATCCGGTCTCCCTCGAGGAACGGCAGGACGTAGTAGCCCAGTCGTCGTCGGTGCGCCGGGGTGTAGATCTCGATCCGGTAGAAGACGTCGAAGAGGGACTGCAGGCGACGCCGCTCCCAGACCAGCGGGTCGAACGGGCTCAGCAGCGCCGCACCGTCGGCGCGGCGCGGGACGACGGCGTCACGGTGGCGGTAGGTGGGCTCGCTCCAACCCTGCACGTCGACGGGCACGAGGGTCCCGTCGTCGACCAGCTCCGTCAGCGCCCGGGCGGCGGCCGGTCCCCGCAGCCGGAAGTAGTCGCGGAAGCACCGGGCGGTGCCGACACCGTGCGCCCGCGCGCCCAGCTCCAGCAGGCGACGCACGGCGACGTCGTCGGGGACGGGCGGGGCGTTCCGCACCGCCGGCGGGAGCACCCGCTCGGCCAGGTCGTAGCAGCGTTCGAAGGACTCGGTGCGCCGGGCCGAGAGCACCTCACCGGTGAAGAACATGTACTCCAGGCAGCGCTTCGCCACGGACCAGTTCCAGCCCCAGTCCTCCCGGGGCCGGGACCCCGCCCGTCCGGCGGACTCGAGCTCGGCGTGGATCCGACCCGCGGTGACGGGCCCGAGCTGGGTGACGAGCGACCGCACCAGGTCGAGCTCGACCGGGTGGGCGTGCGCGGTCGCGGCGATGACGCCCCAGGCCTCCTGCTGCGCCGCCCGGCGCCGCCACGCCAGCAACGGATACGTGCCGACCGGGACGTACGACGCCTCGTGGGCCCAGGTCTCGACCAGCCGCCGCGGTGAGCGTCCGCTCGCCCGGTCGAGCAGGCCGGTGTCGTACGGCCCGAGCCGGGAGTACAGCGGCATCAGGTGTGCGCGGGCGAGCACGTTCACCGAGTCGATCTGGAGCAGGTTGAGCCGGTCGACGGTGGCGGTCAGCCGGCGCATGGTCACCGGCGCGTCCCGGCGCGGCCGGTCCAGCGCCTGGGCGCGCAACGCGACCCGGCGCGCCTGTGCGTTGGACATCGTCTCCACGGTCGTCATCCTGCCCGTCGACCCCGACAGGCACACGCCGCGCCGTGCCGACCCGCCAGGATCCATCCTGACCCGGGGGAATCCGTCCTGACTCGACCAGACCCGCGAGAAGCGGCGGTGACCCGCCGCGGAGCGTCCCGCGCCGCGGGACCCGTCGAGATGCGGGGACGCGACGGGGCCCCGGGCACGATCGTCCTCGTGCCCGGGGCCCCGTCGGTCCCGACCGGTACCTCAGGTGAGCTGGGTGACCGGTGCGGCCGCCGCGCAGGTGGTGTCCAGCTCGATCACGCCGTACGACCACCCCCGGCGCCGGTAGACCGCCGCGGGCCGCGCGGACTCCTTGTCGATGAAGAGGAAGAAGTCGTGGCCGACGAGCTCCATCCGCTCGACGGCGTCGTCCACCGTCATCGGCTCCCCGTGGTGCAGCTTCTGACGGATCACGACCGGCGAGTCGCCCAGCTGGTGCTCGACGGAGTCACCGGGCGTCTCCAGGACGGCGGGCTCGGGCTCGGAGCGCTCGGCCAGCACCTCGTCGACGGTGCTCGGGTCGGCGAACGGCCGCGCGTCCTCCGCGCCGCGGCGGCGGTGGTCCTTCTTGTGCCGGTCGCGAGAACGCCGCAGACGCTCACTGAGCTTCTCCATCGCGAGGTCCAGGGCGGCGAACCTGTCGTCCGCCGCCGCCTCCGCGCGGATGATGGGCCCCTTCGACCGCACCGTGAGCTCGACCCGTTCGCTGACGTCCGACAGCCGGGGGTTGTTCTCGTGCGTGACCTCGACGTCCACACGGCGCGTGTTCGGCGAGAGCTGGGTGACCTTGGTGAGCTTGTCCTGGACGTGCTCCCGGAACTTGTCCGTCACGTCCGTGTGCCTGCCGACGACGGCGATCTCCATCGTGTCGCTCCACTTCATCAGATGGCCGCCGCGCCTCGCACGGCCGGCCGGATCGGGCTGTCTGGGCACCGTTGCCGGTGCCGGGTGGGCACCACCTCCCGGGTGCCGGGCCGCTGCCCGGTCCGCTCGTGCGATGCGACGTCCGTCCCGCTGGTGCGGTGGGGCGTCGTCGGGTTCTCACATTAACCCCAAGGTGACCCGAGGGTGAACTGCTGGCGAGGATCCGTCGTCGCACGTCGGTCGGAGCTTCCGGGCGGCGGTGTCGCCGCCAGCACGAACGCGCCGACGACGGCCCGGCCGGCCCGCTCGAGAACCTCCTCGGCCGCGGCGAGCGTCGCGCCCGTGGTGAGCACGTCGTCCACGAGGACGCACCGCCGGATCGCTCGTGAGGGCCGCTCGCGCAGCACCAGGGCGGACGCGAGGTTCCGCCCGCGCTCCCGCGCGCCGAGTCCGACCTGGTCGCGGGACGGGCGGCGACGCAGCGCGGCGACCGGCACCGCACGCACACCGCCGACGGTCAGCCCCCGGGCGACCGCCGCGGCGAGGGACCGCACCGGTTCCCGTCCCCGACGCCACCGAGCCCCTGGCGACGAGGGCACCGGCACCACGGCGAGGGGAGCACCCGTGGCGACGGCGGCGAGCCGCGGGGCGGTGCGCGCGGCCGCCCGCGTCAGGGCCGGCCGGAACAGCCCGTCGAGATCGGCCCGGCCGTGGTCCTTCCACGCCACCACGATCGCCCGGACGTCGTCGGTGCCGTCCGCGAGCGCCCAGACCGGCAGCGGAGCGCGGCCGTCACACCGGTCGAGCCGGGGAGCTCCGCCCTCGGCGCGCCACGGAGCGCCCCCCACGGCCGTGCGGGCGCACGGGTCGCACCAGCGCACGTCCTGTCTGCCGCAGCCGGGGCAGGCGACGGGGACGACCAGGCGGGCGAGGGCGGTGAGCACCCGGCGGACGATGCCACCCACGACGGCCCCGCCACGCGGCGTCGGGGCGCGCAGCGGCGCCCCCGCGGACTCCCGGCTCCTGGGGGTGACCGGAGGGCGGCCTCAGCCCGGGTACGCGACCGCGACCACGTCGCCGGACACCGAGGGCCACAGCGCCGAGCTCTGACGCGTCTGCAGCACACCGCCGGTATCGAGGACCAGCATCGGGCTGGCCCCGACCGCGGAGGCCACGTGGACGGGTTCGCCCGGGGTCACCAGCTCGCGTGCCCCGGCGTCGGCGGTGCCCGCGAGTCCCCCGATGCCGGCGAGCGAGAGCACCTGGCTCCCGTCCGGGGCACGTCCGAGCAGCACGACGGTGGTCTCGTCGGACCAGTCCGCCGCGGAGACCGAGGGCACGGGTGCGCCGATCCGCCACGGCGTGGACAGCCCCGTCGGGACGTCCTCGGCGTCGCGCTGGATCGCCGCGGCCCACACCTCCCGGCCCTCCGGCCCCTGGACGACCAGCACGACACGTGCGCCCTCGGGCGAGACCCGCACGGAGCGCACCCGGCGGTCCACCAGCCACTCGACGTCCAGGCGGGATGAGGCACCGGCCTCCCACACCACCCACAGCTCGCCGTCGACGGCCGTCCACACGGTCCCGAAACGGTCGACGGACGGTGGCAGGACGCCCTCGCCGCGCAGCAGCTGGACGGGCTCGGCGTCGGCGGCCACCCGCAGGAGACGGTCGTCGCCGTCCCGCACGACGACGGGGAGGTCCCCTGGGCCCGCGCCGACCGCCGTCAGGTCGAGGCCGGCGGTGACCGGCGGCTCGGTGAGCTCGACCAGCTCGGTGCCGGACACCCTGCGCAGCTGTGGTCCCTCGTCGCCCCGGTCGACGACGGCGAGGGCGTCGCCGATCGTGACGGGCCGGGACGGGGCGTCGCTCGCCTGGACGGCGAGCGGGTTGTTGCCGTCCGAGAGCTCGACGCTGCGCCCGTCGCCCTCCCGCAGGGTCTCCTCCAGCTGGGCCACGAGCAACGACCGGTCCTCGGCGGGCGCGGCGGAGATCGCCGAGGTGACCGACACGTCGATGACGCCCCGGTCGTCGACGCTCACCGAGTCGATCGCCAGCGTCGTGCCCTCCGGCACCACGGACACCACGGACTGCTGCAGCGGTTCGGGAGGACCGGCGAGGATCTCCTGGGTCGCGGCCGTGCGCCAGGACTGCTCGGGGTACCAGCGCACGTCCGGCACCCACCAGCGGCGGTCCGGCGTCGGGTAGTACAGGGTCGTGCGGTGGAACGCCTCCGCGAGGAAGTTGGCCAGCACCAGCAGGCCGTCCTCGAGCCCGGTGATGCGCCACTCGCCGTCGGTGCCGCGGGACAGGTCGTAGGAGAGGTCGACAGCGCTCGGTTCGGGCAGCTCGGTGTACGCGCCGGTCTCGTCGATGCTGGCGGCGACCAGCGCCTCGCCGTGGACCGAGGTCGTCGCCGAGGCGTCGTCGTACTCCTCGACGGTCCAGTCGGGGTACTCCGTGAGCACCAGCACCGGTGCGCTGTGGTTCCACTGCGACCAGGCGACGGGCGTCAGGTACTCCCGCGCGACGGCGAACGTGTTGGCCGAGGCCGGGCCGAACTGCGCCACGGAGACGAAGTCCTGGACGATCTGCTGCGGGTCCGCGCCCGGTGACGGCCCCTGCACGTTGAAACCGACGTCGACCGGGGTGTCGACCCGGACCTCGCCCTGCATGACGTCGCCCGAGGTCGGCATCGACGCGCAGCCGACGAGGGCGAGCGCCGTCGCGACGAGGCCCGCCAGTGCGGCCGCGGCCCTTCGTGGTGTCCGGTGCACGGTCATGGGGTCTCCTCGTGGCTCGCCGAGAGGTCGGGGATCGCCGTCGGCGTCGGTCCGGTCGGCGGGTTGACCACCGGGACCTGCCCCGTCTCCAGCGGCCGCTCGCCCGAGCGGTCGGGTCCCTCGAGGGGCAGCGGCGACCCGGTCAGCCGGATGCCGGCCCGGCGCGGCAGCGTGAGGCGGAAGCTGGCCCCCGCGCCGGGGCTGCCCCAGGCCTGCAACCGGCCGGCGTGCAGCCGGGCGTCCTCCTGCGAGATGGCCAGGCCCAGCCCCGTCCCGCCCGTGGTGCGCGCGCGGGCGGGGTCCGCGCGCCAGAACCGGTCGAAGACCCGGTTGAGCTCGTCGGGGGTCAGTCCGATCCCGTGGTCGCGGACCACCACGGCGACCGCCTCGTCGTCGCCGCCCACCGTGACCTCGACGGGGTTGCCCTCGGCGTGCTCGACGGCGTTCACCACCAGGTTGCGCAGGATGCGCTCGACGCGGCGCGGGTCGATGTCGGCGCGGACCGGCTCCCCCGGCATGTCCACCGACAGGAACACACCCTTGCTCTCGGCCAGCGGGGCCGCGGTGTCGACGACGGCGGTCACGACGTCGCGCAGGTCCCGGTGCTCGACGTCCAGCACCGCCGCGCCGGCGTCGAACCGGCTGATCTCCAGCAGGTCGGTGAGCAACTCCTCGAACCGG
>NZ_JAUQYQ010000003.1:0-17844 GCF_030588085.1 Isoptericola sp. b408 | reverse complement strand
ACGACGTCGCGCAGGTCCCGGTGCTCGACGTCCAGCACCGCCGCGCCGGCGTCGAACCGGCTGATCTCCAGCAGGTCGGTGAGCAACTCCTCGAACCGGTCGAGCTGGGTCTGGAGCAGCTCCGCCGACCGCCGGGCGGCCGGGCCCAGGTCGTCGCGGGCGGCGTAGATGACCTCACCGGCCATCCGCACGGTGGTCAGCGGGGTCCGCAGCTCGTGCGAGACGTCGGAGACGAACCGGCGCTGGGAGGTCGACAGCTCCTCCATGCGCGCGATCTGGTCCTCGAGGCTGGCGGCCATCTCGTTGAAGGTCCGCGCCAGGGTGGCCATCTCGTCCTGCCCGCGGGAACCGGGCATGCGCACGTCCAGGTGTCCCTCCCCGAGCCGCGACGCGGCGGTCGCCGCGCGGCGCACCGGCGCCACGGTCTGGCGGGTCACGGTCCAGGTGAGCAGCCCGATCATCGCGATGATGACCGCCGCCCCGATCGCGAGGGTGCGCTGCACGAATCGCAGGGTCTCCTGCTGGGAGGCGAGCGAGTACAGCGCGTACAGCTCGTAGGTCCCCGCAGAGGCCAGCTCGACCGTGGTGCCGAACACGACACCCGGCTCGTCGGCCCCGGACTCGCTGTACGCGGCCGGGATGAGCACCGACTGCAGCACGGGACCGTCGGTCGTGAGCGTGGCCTCGCGCAGCGCGGGGCTGACGACGTCCCGCACGGAGAGGTCCTGCCGGGACGACGGGTCGACGAGCGGCAGGCTCTGGTCCGGCGCCTGGCGCAGGAAGTAGTCCTGCGCGCTCGAGCCGATCGCGCTGAGGCCGAGGATCACGTCGCGCAGCAAGGACTGCTGCTCCCCGATCGTCGTGGCCGTCGACGCGCTGAACCGCGACTGGGTCTCCTGGACCAGCGCGGCGTTCTCCGCCTCGATCTGCTCGATGCGCTGCTCGAACAGCCCGTCCCGGATGGAGTCCGACAGGAACAGCCCCAGGACCACGACCACCAGCACGCCGAGGGCGAGCGCGGTGGTGACCACGCGGACCTGCATCGAGGAGCGCCAGCGCAGCACGAGCGAGCGCACCCCGGCGACGAACGGGTTCTGCGGATCGCCGGAGGGGGCCTCCGCCGCGGTGACGTCGTCGGGCACGGCCGAACGACCCGCCGGCTCGTCAGCGGGCGGCACCGGCCTTGTAGCCCACGCCCCGGACCGTCTGGACGACCTCGGGGTTCTCGGGGTCCTTCTCGATCTTCGACCGCAGCCGCTGGACGTGGACGTTCACCAGGCGGGTGTCGGCGCTGTGGCGGTAGCCCCAGACCTTCTCCAGGAGCACCTCACGGGTGAAGACCTGCCACGGCTTGCGGGCCAGCTCCACGAGCAGGTCGAACTCCAGCGGCGTCAGGCTGATGCGCTCGCCGTCCCGGGTCACCGCGTGCCCGGTGACGTCGATCTCGACGTCACCGATCTTCAGCCGCTCGGGACCCGGCTCGTCGGAGCGGCGCAGCCGGGCCCGGACCCGCGCGACGAGCTCCTTGGGCTTGAACGGCTTGGTCACGTAGTCGTCGGCGCCGGACTCCAGGCCGAGCACCACGTCGACCGTGTCCGTCTTGGCCGTCAGCATGATGATGGGCACGCCCGACTCGCCGCGGATCTCCCGGGCGATCTCGATGCCGTCCTTGCCGGGGAGCATCAGGTCGAGCAGGACCAGGTCGGGTTGCATGGACCGGAACTGGCCGATGGCCTCGTCACCGTCGGCGCAGAAGCTCGTCTCGAACCCCTCCGACTCCAGGACGATGCCGATCATCTCGGACAGCGCGGTGTCGTCGTCGACCACCAGGACACGGGACCTCATGGCGACAGTCTGCCAGGTGGCGCGGACAGGCACGTCGGGGCGCGCCCGTGGAACCCTGGAGGCTATAGGGTCGGTGGCGGTCCCGCACCGCCCGTGTCTCGTCCGAGGAGTCCACATGAGCTCGCCCGACCAGCCGACCCCGCCCTCGGGCTGGGGCGAGGCCCCGCGCCCGCCCGCGTACGGGCAGTACGGCCCGGGCCAGTACGGCGGCGGGTCCGGTCAGTACGGCAGCGGGACGCAGGCCACGCCGCCCTCGCCCTACGGTCCGGCGGCGAGCAAGCCGGGCGTGGTGCCGCTGCGCCCGCTGTCGCTCGGGGAGATCTTCGACGGGTCGTTCTCCTCGGTCCGGCACAACCCGGCCGTCATGCTCGGGCTGGTCAGCCTCGTCGTCGTCATCGCCACGGCGGTCGGCACGATCCTCGCCCAGGTCGCCGTCCCCTGGCTGACCGGCCAGATCGGCGCGCTGCCGGCCGAGGACCCGGAGCTCGGGATGCTGTTCCCCGACGCCGGTTCCCTGGCCCAGGTGATCGCGATCTCCGTCGGCATGTCGCTCACGCTCGTCGTGGCGCAGCCGATCGCCGAGGGCGTCGTGACCGTGTCCGTGAGCCAGTCGGTGATCGGCCGCAAGCTGTCGGTCGGGGAGGTCTGGACGCGGGTACGGCCCCGCCTCGGCGTCCTCATCGGCTGGATGGTGCTGCGCACGATCGGTCTCTTCGTCGGGTACGTCGCCGTCGTGGTGGTCGGCGTCCTCGTCGTGGTCGGCACGAACGCCGCCACCGGGTCGACGGGCGCCACGGTGCTCGTCGGCCTCGCCTGCCTCGCCGCGGTCGTCGCCGGGGCGCTGTGGCTGTGGGTCCGGCTGCTGCTGGTCGCCCCGGCCCTCGTCCTCGAGGGGCGGGGCCTGGGCCGCACGCTGGCCCGTGCCTGGCGACTCACGCGCGGCAGCTACTGGCGCATCCTCGGCACCATCCTGCTGGCCAGCATCATCGCCTTCCTGGCCGGTCAGGTCGTCGGTGTCCCGCTCGCCTTCGCCGGCCAGTCGATCGACGGCCCCCTCGTCTTCGGGTGGGGCTACCTCCTGGCCACGGTCCTCGCCTCGGTCCTGTCGACCCTCATCTACCTGATCTTCGTCTCCGGCGTGGTGGCACTGGTCTACACCGACGTGCGGATGCGCCGCGAGGGTCTCGACGTCCGCCTCGCGCAGGCGGCTGAACGCGCCGCGGCACCGGAGGGGACGGGCCCCGGCGGCCCGACGGCACCGGGCACCCCGCCTCCGGGGCCCGCCGGCCAGTGGTGACCGGCCACACCGCGGCGGTCCTTGCCGAGGTGCCCGTCGACCCCGACCGGGAGACGGCGCGTCGCTGGCTGGTCGAGGAGCTCGCGCGGCCCGAGTACGCGCAGGACCAGTCGTGGCTGATGCGCCTGCTGGAGTGGTTCCTCGGGCTGTTCGACGGCGTCGGTGCCGTCGACGCCGACCCCCTGGTGCTCGCCGCCGTGATCGTCGCCGTCGCCGGCGTGGTCGTGGGGGTCGCGTGGTGGGTCGCCGGCCCCGCCCGGCTCCGTCGCCGCTCCGCGGCCCGCTCGGTCGTCGTGCACGACGACGACACCCGCACCGCGGCCGAGATGCGCCGGGCGGCCGACGACGCAGCCGCCCGGAAGGACTGGGACACCGCCGTCCTGGAGCGTTTCCGCGCCGTCGTGCGCGTCCTCGAGGAGCGCGCCGTGCTGGACGAGCGCGCCGGCCGGACCGCCCAGGAAGCCGCACGGGACGCCGGCGACCGCGTGCCGGACCTCGCCGACCCGCTGGGCGCCGCCGCCCGGCTGTTCGACGCCGTCTGCTACGGCCACCGGCCGGCGGGCCGCGCCGACGACGACCGGCTGCGCACCCTGGACGAGCGGGCGTCCACCGCACGCCCCGCCCCGACGACGGCCGGTGCCTCGTGACCGTGCCCGCGACCGAGACCACCGGGACCTGGACGTCCACCGCCACCGGGGACGGCAGCACGCTCGGCTCCCGCACCCGGCGACGATGGCGCCGGGTCCGCTGGACGCTGCTGGTGCTGCTGAGCCTCGCGGCGCTCGTGGCCGTGCTGGCCCTGCTGCGCCCACCCACCTCGACCACGCCCTACGACGTCGAGAACACCCGGGACGACGGCTCCCGGGCGCTGGCCCAGGTGCTGCAGCAGCAGGGCGTCTCCGTCGTCCAGGTCGACCGTGTCGACGACGCGGTGGCCGCGGCCGGTCCGGGCACCACCGTGCTCGTCCCGCCGTCGCCCTTCCTGCGTCCCGAACAGGCGGAGCTGCTGGCCACGGCCGCCGGCGACGTCGTCGTCGCGGAGGCGGGGCGTGCCCTGCTGGAGGCCGTGTCCGGCGGGACCATCGCCCTGGACGAGCAGGCGTCGGCTCCCGAGGCGCCCCGACCCGCCGAGTGCGACGCACCGGCCGCCGTCGCCGCGGGGCCGTCCCGGCTGGCACCGGGACTCCTCGTCGCCGGCGACCTGGTGGCGGGCTGCTGGCCCGTCCCCGACGGACGCCAGGTGGCCCTGGCCACCACGGTCCGGGACGGCCGGTCGGTCACCGCCGTCGCCGACGCCGCCTTCCTGCGCAACGGCGACGTCCTGACCGACGGGAACGCCGCGCTCGCCCTGCACCTGCTCGGTGCCCAGGAGCGACTGGTCTGGCTGGTCCAGCACCCCGCGGACGACAGCGCGCTCGGGGGCACGTCGCCGAGCGGCCCCGGCGCGCCCGGCGAGGGTGCCGGGCTGCTGGACCTCGTGCCGCCGTGGTTCGCGGCCGTGGCGTGGTGGGCCCTGCTGGTGGCGGCCGTCGCCGCGGTCTGGCGCGCGCGTCGCCTCGGCCCGCTGCTCGTCGAGGACCTGCCGGTCGTGGTGCCGGCCGCGGAGGCGACCCGTGGACGCGGGCGGCTCTACCGGCGGGCCCGGTCCCGCGGGCACGCGGCGGCGGCCCTGCGCGCGGCCACCGCCGACCGGATCGCTCGCCGCCTCGGGTTGCCCCGGTCCGCCGGGGGCGACACCGTGGTCGCCGCCGTGGAGCGTGCCACGGGCCGCGACCCGCACGACGTCTCCGCCCTGCTGTACGGATCACCCCCGGCCGACGACGTGGCGCTCACCGAGCTCGCCCGCCGGCTCGACACCCTGGAGAGCGAGGTTCACCGACCGTGACCCACCCCGACGAGAACCTGTCCGCCGGCACCCCGCGGGAGCACCCGGTCGAGACCGCCGAGCCGAGCCCGGACACCACCGGCGCGGAGTCCCCGGCCCCCGGCACGGACTCCGACACCCTCGCGCCGGGCGCTGACCCCGGCGGCCGCGAGGTGACGTCTCCCGACGGGCCCGACGACGCCCCCACCCCGGACCGGGCCCCGGCCAGCGGCCCCGAGACCCCGGAGCCGTCGCTCGAGCTGCGCCGCGCCCTGGCGGCCGTGCGGACCGAGGTCGGCCGCGGCGTCGTCGGCCAGGACTCGGCGGTGACGAGCCTGCTGATCGCCCTGCTGTGCTCGGGCCACGTGCTGCTCGAGGGGGTGCCCGGGGTCGCCAAGACGCTGCTCGTGCGGTCGCTGGCCGCGGCGCTCGACCTGGACTCCAAGCGGGTCCAGTTCACCCCCGACCTCATGCCCGGCGACGTCACCGGATCGCTGGTGTACGACGCCCGCACCGCCGAGTTCTCGTTCCGCGAGGGGCCGGTGTTCACCAACCTGCTGCTCGCCGACGAGATCAACCGCACCCCGCCGAAGACCCAGGCCTCCCTGCTCGAGGCCATGGAGGAGCGGCAGGTCTCCGTCGACGGCACTCCGCGGCACCTGCCGGAGCCGTTCGTCGTCGTGGCCACGCAGAACCCCGTCGAGCACGAGGGCACGTACCCGCTGCCCGAGGCACAGCTCGACCGGTTCCTGCTGAAGGTGCTGCTCCCCCTGCCGGAGCGGGACAGCGAGATCGAGGTCCTGGCGCGGCATGCCGCCGGGTTCGACCCGCGCGACCTGGCCGCCGCGGGCGTGCACGCCGTGGCCGGCCCGGAGACCCTCGCCGCGGCGCGCGCGGAGGTCCGCCAGGTCGAGGTCGCCCCCGAGGTGCTCGGCTACGCCGTCGACGTGTGCCGCGCCACCCGGCAGTCGCCGTCCCTGCAGCTCGGGGTCTCCCCCCGCGGTGCGACCGCCCTGCTCGCCGCCTCCCGCGCCTGGGCCTGGCTGTCGGGCCGGATGTACGTCACGCCCGACGACGTCAAGGCCCTGGCCTTCCCGACGCTGCGGCACCGGGTCCAGCTGCGTCCCGAGGCCGAGCTGGAGGGTGTGACCGCCGAGTCCGTGCTCGGCACCGTGCTCGCCGCCGTCCCGGTCCCGCGCTGACATGGTGCTCACCTGGCGCGCCGTGGTGCTGGCGGCGGTGGGCGCCGTCCCGGTCGCGCTGTGGCCGGTGCCGGGGGTGGTGCTGGTCTGGCTGCTGGTCGTGGCCGCCGTGTGCGCTCTCGACGTCGCGCTGGCCGCCTCGCCCCGGCAGGTCACCGTGCAGCGCACGGTCCCGACGTCGGTCCGGCTGGGCACGCCGGTGGACTCACGCCTGGTGGTGACGAACGCCGCCGGGCGGCGGCTGCGCGCCGTCGTCCGCGACGCCTGGCCGCCCTCGCTGGCCGCGCGGGACGACAGCGGTTCGCGACAGACCCACACGGACCCGTCCCGGCCGGTCCGTGACGCCCGGCACCCGGTCGACCTCGCTCCCGGCGACTCCGTGCGGCTGCGCACGCCGCTGCTGCCCACGCGCCGCGGCGACCGGCACGCCGGACCGGTCACGGTCCGCACGCTCGGGCCGCTCCGGGTCGCCGGCCGACAGGCTGCGATCCCCGTGGGCGGCCGCGTGCGGGTGCTGCCGGAGTTCACCTCCCGCCGGCACCTGCCGAGCCGTCTGGCCCGGCTGCGGGAGATGGACGGTCGCGCCGCCGTCCAGGTGCGCGGCGAGGGCACGGAGTTCGACTCGCTGCGCGAGTACGTGGTCGGTGACGACGTCCGGTCCATCGACTGGCGCGCCACCGCGCGGGGCGGCGACGTGGTGGTGCGCACCTGGCGTCCGGAGCGGGACCGCCGTGTCGTCGTGGTGCTGGACACCGGCCGGACCTCGGCGGCGCGGATCGGCACCGTCGACGACGGGTCCGTGAACGTCGGCGGCACCCGCCTCGAGGCGAGCGTGGAGGCGGCCCTGCTGCTGGGCGCGCTGGCCGACCGGGCCGGCGACCGCGTCCAGGTGCTCGCCTACGACCGCACCGTGCGCGCCCGGGTCGCCGGGGCCTCGGGGCCGCGGCTGCTGCCCGCGATGGCCGACGCGCTGGCCGGCGTCGAGCCGGTCCTGCTCGAGACGGACTGGACCGGGCTGGTGGGCCAGGTCCGGGCTCGGGTGAGCCAGCGCTCGCTCGTGGTGCTGCTCACCTCGCTGGACCCCGCGGCGGTGGAGACCGGCCTGCTGCCCGTCGTGGACCGGCTCACCGGGACCCACCAGGTCGTGGTGGCGGCCGTCGCCGACGCCGACGTCACGACGCTGGCGGCCGGCCGGGACACCGTCGAGGAGGTGTACGACGCGGCTGCGGCCTCCCGGGGGGACCTGGACCGGTCCGCGGTGGCGGCGGTGCTGCGGCAGCACGGCGCCGAGGTGCTCGAGGCCCTGCCGGACCAGCTGGCGCCGCGCCTGGCCGACACCTACCTCGCGCTCAAGGCCGCCGGGCGGCTCTGAGCCGCCGGGTCAGCCGGCGGTGGGCAGCACCGCGCCGGCGCGGTCGGCGTCGAGGTCGCCCGTCTCCCCCGCGGCCACGGCGCGGCGCCCCAGGACGAGGAAGTACGCGAGGAAGGCCGCGAGCGCGAGCGCTCCGATCGTGATCTTCAGCCACCACGGCAGCGCGGAACCCGTCACGAAGCCCTCGACCAGTCCGGACAGGCCGAGCGCGGCGGCAAGGCCGACGACCACGGTGATCATCGAGCGCCCCTCGGCGGCGAGCGCCACGACCCGCCGCCGCGGGCCGGGGTCGACCCAGGTCCAGAACAGCTTGAGCCCGGCGGCACCGGCCACGAAGATGCTGGTCAGCTCGAGCAGGCCGTGCGGGGCGATGAGCTGCAGGAACAGCGGCAGCTCGCCGTGGGCGGCCATCATGCCGCCGGTGGCCCCGATCTGGACCGCGTTGTTGCCCAGCACGAACACCGGGAACACCCCGGTGATGCCGGTCGCGATCGTCTGGGCGGCGATCCAGGCGTTGTTGGTCCACACCATCGCCGCGAAGGAGAGCTGGGGGTCGTAGTAGGACGCGAACGCCTCGTCGACGTACTGCTGACGCTGGGAGGGCGTGCCCATCGCCGCGAGAGCGTCGGGGTCGACGGCGACCCAGACCCCGGCAGTGAAAGCCACGGCGAGGAAGGCGACGGTGACGGCGAGGATCCACCACCGGATCCGGTAGAGCGCGGCCGGGACCGACACGACGGCGAACCGGACGACGTCCGACCAGGCCGGCTCGTGCGAGCCGGCGATCTTGGTGCGGGCCCGGGTGAGCAGCTCCGACAGCCGGGTGACGGTCGCGGGGTCCGGTGCCGCCGACCGCACCGTGGACAGATGGGTGGCGACGGCCTGGTAGAGGCGGACGATCTCGTCCGCCTCGGCACCGTCGAGCCGCCGGCGCTTCGACAGCTCCGCCAGGCGGTCCCACTCCGGGCGGTGCACGGCGGTGAAGGCGTCCAGGTCCACGGCCGATACCCTGCCACATGTGGCGACGCACCGAGCGGACGGAAGCACCGTGACCGACGGCATCCTCATCGGCGAGGGCGTGCTGCTCGACGCCCGGCCGGCCTCGTTCGCCTCCCGGTCGGCGGGGGCGCTCGTCGACGTGGCGGTGACGATCGGCGGGCTCGTGCTGGCGGTCTGGGTCGTCACGGGGATCCTCGTCTGGCAGTCCGACGTCGCGGCGGCGTCGCAGTGGGGACGGGCAGCCGTGATCGCGATCGTCGTGCTGCTGCTCGTCGTGCTGCCGACCACCGTGGAGACGCTCACGCGCGGACGGTCGCTGGGCAAGCTCGCCGCAGGGCTGCGCGTGGTGCGTGACGACGGCGGTCCGGTCCGGGTGCGACACGCGCTGGTGCGGTCCCTGGTGGGGGTCTTCGAGATCTGGCTGACGGCCGGCTCGGTCGCGGTGATCACGTCGCTGGCGAACCCCCGCGGCAAGCGGCTCGGCGACCTCCTGGCCGGCACCTACGCCGTCCGGGTCCGCGGTGCGCGCAGCTGGGAGCAGCCGCTGGTCATGTCTCCCGCCCTGGCCACCTGGGCCCGCACGGCCGACATCCGCCGCCTGCCCGACGGCCTGGCGCTGCGCGCCCGGCAGGTGCTCGACCGCGCGCCCCGGCTGGCCCCGGCGTCGCGCGCGCGGCTGACCGACGAGCTGGCCGCCCAGATGGAGGCCTACGTGGCCCCGGGGCCGCCGTCCGGCACCCCGGCCGAGTCGTTCCTGCACGCTGTGCTCCACGAGCGCCGCGACCGGGAGCTGGCACGGGGCCGCCAGGAGCAGGAACGGGCGACGGCGCAGGCGGCGTCCCTGCACCGGCTGCCCTACGGCGTCCCCGACCCCCGGAACTGACCCGGCCCGGCACCCGCCTCCGACCTGGGCGAGCGCGCCGCGCCGGGAGTACCGTCGCTGCCAAGCGAGCAGTGACCGACAGGCGAGGAGCAGGCGTGTCCGACCCCGTGCTCGACATCTCCGGGCTCGTCAAGACGTTCGGCTCGTTCCGCGCGCTCGACGGGCTGGACCTCCGCCTCGACGCCGGGGAGGTGCGCGGGTTCCTCGGGCCCAACGGCGCCGGGAAGACCACGACCCTCCGCGTCGTGCTCGGCATGATCCGCGCCTCGGGAGGGCAGGTGCGGCTCTTCGGCCAGGACCCGTGGCGCCACGCGGTACGCCTGCACCGGCGGCTCACCTACGTGCCGGGTGACGTCGCCCTGTGGCCCGGGCTGACCGGCGGGCAGTGCATCGACGTGCTCGGCGCGTCCGGGCCGCCGCTGGACCCGGCGCGGCGTGCCGAGCTCGTCGAACGGTTCGACCTCGACCCCACCAAGCGGGTACGCGACTACTCCCGCGGGAACCGGCAGAAGGTCGCCCTCGTCGCCGCCCTCTCCGCACGGGCCGACCTCTTCGTGCTCGACGAGCCCACGGCCGGCCTGGACCCGTTGATGGACGAGGTCTTCCGCGAGTGCGTCACCGAACGGGTGTCCGACGGCGCCGCGGTGCTGCTGAGCAGCCACATCCTGTCCGAGGTCGAGGCCCTGTGCTCGACGGTGACGATCATCCGGCGCGGCCGGACCGTCAAGGCCGGGTCCGTCGCCGAGCTGCGGGGGCTCGCCCGCACCACGGTGCGCGCGGTCGTGCCGGGAACCCCGCCCGACCTCGAACGCTTCGACCTGCACGACCTCAAGGTCGCCCCCGTGTCCGACGGCGGGGCGGGTCGTGAGATCACCTTCACGGTGGAGCCCGACCAGCTGGACCGCGTGCTGCGCCCGCTCGTCGACGGGGGGCTCCGGGGGCTCACGGTCCGTCCGCCCAGCCTGGACGAGCTGTTCCTGTCCGAGTACGACGAGGCCCCGGCATGACGTCACGCACCGGCCAGGGCCTGGGCACGGTGCTGCGGCTCCAGCTGCGCACCGGCTGGAAGGCCCTGCTGGCCTGGGTCGGCGGCCTCGTCGGCACCTACGTCGCGACGATCGCCGCCATCGAGACCAGCTACGGGACCCCGGAACAGCTCGCGACCTACGACGCCACCGTGGGCTCGGACCCCACGATGGCGGCGATCAACGGCACGCCGTACGGCGCAGACACCCTCGGCGGCGTGGCCGCCAACGAGTTCGCGTTCATCGCCGGCATCGCCGTGCCGCTGATGGGCCTGCTGCTCGTCGCCCGCTCGACGCGGGCCGCCGAGGAGGACGGGCTGCTCGAGCTGCTGCGGTCGCGGGCGATCGGCTCCCGGGCACCCTGGGTGGCGGCGATGGTCGTCACGACGACGGCGCTGGTGCTGGTGGGCCTCAGCCTGGTCGCCGCGCTCCTGGCCTACGACGTCGACCTCGCCGGCGCGGCCCTCTACGGAGCCTCCGTCACCGCCCTGGGGCTCGTCTTCGCCGGGGTCGCGATGCTCGCCGGCCAGCTCCTGCGTCGGTCCGCCGGCGTCGTCGCCGTCGGTGTCGCCACGCTGCTCGTCGCCTTCGTCCTCCGTGCGGTCGGCGACGTCGAGGACAACGGCTGGAAGTGGCTGTCCCCGCTCGCCTGGCAGCAGGAGACCCGGCCCTTCACCGACGACCCGCGGGTCTGGCCCCTGCTCCTCGAGCTCGGCACCGCTGCGGTGCTGGTCGCGGCCGGGCTGGTGCTGGTCGGCCGCCGCGACCTCGGCAGCGCGGTCGTGCCCAGCCGTCCCGGCCCGGCGTCCGCCCGGTGGTTCCTGACGTCCGGGCCCGGCCTGGCGCTCCGCCAGCACGGCGCCGCGCTGCTCGCCTGGACGGCGGGCTCCGTCCTCGTCGGCGCACTGCTGGGCGTCTTCACCGACGACATCGCCGACATCGTCGCGGCCAACCCGGACCTGACGGTCACGGTGTGGCCGGGCGCCGCCGCCGACCCGACGAGCTGGTACGTGTCGTTCACGCTGGTGATGGTCATGCTCATGGCGTTCGGGGCGTCCGCGCAGGTCCTGGCTCGGACGCGGCGGGAGGAGACCCGCGGCCGGCTGGAGGCGCTCCTGGCCCTGGCGGTGCGCCGCACCACCTGGCTCGGCACGCACGCGGCCGTCGCCGTGCTCGGCGGTGCCCTCGTCGCGCTGGCGGGCGGGGCCGCCCTGGCGGTGAGCACGGCACGAGCGACCGGTGACGACGCCGGCACCCTGGTCGCGACGGTCCAGTTCCTGCCGGCGGTGGTCGCCGTCGCCGCGCTGGGGGTGGCCCTGTTCGGCCTGGTCCCCCGGGCCCTGGCGCTGGTGTGGGTCGCGATCGCCTACGTCGCGGTCGTCGAGACGCTCGGCGAGACCCTGAGCATGCCGGACGCGGCGCTGCAGGTGTCCCCCCTGCACGCCATCGGGGCGCTGCCCGCCGAGGACCCGTCGGGCGGCGCGGTGGCGGTCGTCGGGGCCGTCGCGGTGGCGCTGCTCGGCGCCGGTCTGGCCGGCTTCCGCCACCGCGACGTGCCCCGCTGAGGCTCAGTACCGGTAGTGCTCCGGCTTGTACGGCCCCTCGACCGGGACGCCGATGTAGTCGGCCTGCTCCTTGCTGAGGTCGGTCAGTCGGACGCCGAGCGCGTCCAGGTGCAGCCGCGCGACCTTCTCGTCGAGCGCCTTGGGCAGCCGGTAGACCTGGCGGGCGTACTGGCGCTCGTCGGCCGGACGGGCCATGTCGGCGAACAGCTCGAGCTGTCCGATGACCTGGTTGGCGAACGAGTTCGACATGACGAACGAGGGGTGGCCGGTGGCGTTGCCCAGGTTGAGCAGCCGCCCCTCGGAGAGCACGATGACCGACCGCTCGGCACGGCCCTCGGCGGCGGGCAGCGTCCACTCGTGCACCTGGGGCTTGATCTCGGTCTTGACCACGCCCGGCACGGCCGCGAGGCCGGTCATGTCGATCTCGTTGTCGAAGTGGCCGATGTTGCCGACCACGGCCTTGTCCTTCATCGCCAGCATGTGCTCGACCCGGATGACGTCCTTGTTGCCGGTGGTGGTGACGAAGAAGTCCGCCTCGCCCACGACGTCCTCGAGCCGCGCGACCTGGAACCCGTCCATCGCGGCCTGCAGCGCGCAGATGGGGTCGACCTCGGAGACGATGACCCGGGCGCCCTGGCCGCGGAAGGCCTCGGCGGCGCCCTTGCCGACGTCACCGTAGCCGGCGACGAAGGCGACCTTGCCGCCGATGAGGATGTCCGTGGCGCGGTTGATGCCGTCCGGCAGCGAGTGGCGGATGCCGTACTTGTTGTCGAACTTCGACTTGGTCACCGAGTCGTTGACGTTGATCGCCGGGAACAGCAGCTCGCCCGAGTCCGCCAGGTGGTAGAGGCGGTGCACACCGGTCGTGGTCTCCTCGGTGACACCCCCGATCTGCTCGGCGACGCCGGTCCAGCGCAGGGGGTCGATCTCGAGGTCGCGGCGCAGGAGGTCCCGCACGACGTTCATCTCGTGCGTGTGGTCCGGCTCCCCGGGCAGCGTGTTCGGCGGCACGGCGCCGATGCGCTCGTACTGGAGGCCGAGGTGGACCAGCAGGGTCGCGTCCCCGCCGTCGTCGAGGATCAGGTTCGGGCCCTCGCCCTCGGGCCACACCAGGATCTGCTGGGTGCAGTCCCAGTACTCCTCGAGCGTCTCGCCCTTCCAGGCGAAGACGGGCACGCCCCGCGGGTCCTCCGGGGTGCCGTCGGGGCCGACGACGACGGCGGCCGCCGCCTCGTCCTGGGTGCTGAAGATGTTGCAGCTCGCCCAGCGCACCTCGGCGCCGAGCGCGGTCAGCGTCTCGATGAGCACGGCGGTCTGCACGGTCATGTGCAGAGACCCGGCGATGCGGGCGCCGGCCAGCGGCCGCGCCTCGCCGTACTCGGCGCGCAGCGCCATGAGGCCGGGCATCTCGTGCTCGGCGAGCCGGATCTGGTGCCGGCCGGACTCCGCCAGCGCGAGCGAGCGGACCTTGTAGCGGCCCGGCACCTCGTCGAAGCCGGCGGCCGGTCGGCCGGTGGTCGCAGCGGTGTCGGTCATGGGTGCCCTCCTGGGACGTCGTGGGTCTCGTGTCGCGCGCTGGGGGCTCCCGTCGGCGCTGGTCCCCAGCCTAGCGGCGACCGCTCCGGCCCTCTCGCTGGATTGTTACCCAAACGTGACCTAGAGTCCCGGGGATGGTCTCGAGCACCCACACGGCACCGCGCATGCACGTCCTGGACGTACTGCGCTTCGGAGCGGCGCTGGCCGTGGTGCTCTACCACTTCACCGCGACACCGACGGCGGACCGGTACTGGGGCGTCGACGTCTCCGTCCTCTTCGCGGGCGTCAACGAGGTCACCCGCTACGGCTGGCTCGCCGTCGAGGCGTTCTTCGTCATCAGCGGTTTCGCGATCCTGTGGAGCGTCCAGGGACGCACGCTCGCCCAGTTCACCGGCTCCCGCGTCGGTCGCCTCTACCCGGCGTTCTGGGCCTGCGTGGCCGCCACTGCCGTGCTGCAGAGCCTCTGGGACGGCGGCCGTCACCTGAGCGCGGCCGAGACCCTCGCGAACGCGACCATGGCGCCCGACCTCTTCGGCGCCGAACCCTCCCAGGTCGTCTACTGGACGCTGCTGGTCGAGCTGAAGTTCTACCTGCTCATCGGCGTCGCGCTCGCCGTCGGTCCCCTGACCCGCGGCCGGGCGATCGCGCTGGCCCTCGGCTGGCCCGCCGTCGGGATGGTGATCAGCGGTCTGGGCTACCCCTGGCTGGCCGAGCTCCTGTCCGCCCGGCACGCCGTCTACTTCGGCATCGGGATGCTGCTGTTCGTGCTCTGGCGGGACCTGACCGGCCGCAGCGAGGAGCCCTCCGTCGGACGACGTGCCCCGTCGACCCGGGCGGTCGGCGCGGCCCTCGCCGTCCTCGTCGTCGCCGGGGCGGAGCGGGTGGTGCACGCCGCCGGGCTCGCCACCGAGCTGCAGGGCGTCGAGGTGGACCCCGTGGTCTCCGTCGGCGTCCTCCTGGCCGGCATCGCCCTCGTCGCCGCCGCCACCCATCCGCGCGCCACCGTGCGCCACCGTGGCGCGGCGTCGGCGTGCGTCACCGCCGGCGCGCTGACGTACCCCCTGTACCTGGTGCACACGCAGTTCGGGTGGGCCGTCACCGAGTGGCTGAGCACGGCCGGCGTCGGCACGGGGCCGACCCTCGCCGCCGCCGTCGGCGTCTCCCTCCTGCTGGCCGCCGCGATCCATCACGGGGTCGAGGCGCCGTCCTCCCGGCCCCTGCGCCGTGCGGTCACCGAGCGCCTGCAGGACGCGGCCCCGCTCGCTCGCCCGGCCCTGCCGGACGATGGACGTCCCACGCCGCCCGGGGGCGCGGCGCACGACCACGGTCGCGTGGTCGCCGGCACGACTGCCGGGACGGCGCCGCTGCACGCGATGCTGCGCTGAGAGGTGCCCGCACGACGCAGCGCCCGCCCCGGCGGACCGGGACGGGCGCTGCGGTGCCCGACGTCGTCGGGCGGTGACGTGGAGGCGTCAGCTGTCGATCGAACCGACGGCGTCCCCGTTCTCCTCGAGCCAGGCCTCGACACCGGCGGCCGGGTCGTCCGGGTTGTCGTTGACGACGGAGTTCTCGAGCGTGCCGAACTGCTCGTCGTCCAGCGTCATGCCGCCGATCCAGTCAGCGACCTCGGGGTACTCGTCGGAGAACCCTTCGGTGGCGAGGAAGTGCAGGCCCTCGGAGTCGCCGAGCGCACCCTCCGGGTCCTCGAGGTCCTTGACCGGGTAGGCGGAGTTCGCCCAGAACGGCCGCCACAGCGTGACGACGATGTCCTCCTCGTTCTCCGTGGCCTGCTCCAGCTCCGTGAGCATCGCCGTGGTAGAGGACTCCTGCAGGGTGTAGCCGGCCTCGTCCAGACCGTAGGTCGGGATGACCGACTCCTTGGTCACGCGGGTCAGGCCGGCACCGGGCTCGATGCCCACGATGGTGCTGTCGAACATGTCCGCGTTGTCCGCGAGCTCGTCGATCGAGTCGATGTCCGTGTACTCCGGCACGGCGAAGGTCAGCTTCGCGTTGTCGTAGTACGTCGAGAGGTCCTCGATGGAGCCCTCGTACTGCTCCATGTAGTCCGCGTGGGTGACCTCGGGCCAGGCCGACGGGTAGATGTCGACGTCGCCGTCGGCCAGGGCGGTGTACAGCACACCGGCCTCGCTGATCTCCTGGTGCTCGACCGTGTAGCCGGCCTCGGTCAGCTTCGCGTCGAGCAGGTAGGCGGTGCTCAGACCGTCGGTCCAGGCCGGGATGTAGCCCAGCGTGATGGTGCCCTTGTCGCCGCCCTCGGCGGAGGACTCCTCGCCGGAGCCGCTGCCGTCGTCGGAGCTGCAGGCGGCCAGGGTCAGGCCGAGCGCCGCGACGGAGGCGAAGGCGACGCCGTGGCGAAGATGCTTGCGATGGGTGCTCATGTGATGAGTTCCTTCCGTGTCGGGGGACGAGGTCCCCGGTCAGGGACGGTGTCCCGTGACGTGTGCGTCCCGGGCGGGACTGTCCTGCCCGGGCAGGACGTGCAGGGGTTCTGGGGGGTGAGGGATCAGACCGTGGCGGGGGCGGCCCGGCGGTTGCGCACCATGGACACCAGCGAACGCCCCGTGGGCTGGCCGATCGCGCCGGTCACCCGGTCGAGGAAGATCGCCAGGATCACGACCGACAGACCGGCCTCGAAGCCGAGGGCGACGTCGATGCGGGAGATCGAGGACACGACCTGCTGGCCGAGGCCACCGGCGCCGACCAGGCCGGCCACGACGGCCATCGACAGGGCCAGCATGATGACCTGGTTGACGCCGGCCATGATCGTGGGCAGGCCCAGCGGGAGCTGGATCCCGCGCAGGATCTGCCAGGGCGTGCCACCGAAGGCCTCGCCGGCCTCGACGGTCTCGGAGTCCACCCCGCGGATGCCGAGCTCGGTGAGCCGGACCCCCGGGGGCAGGGCGAAGACGATCGTGGCGAACACGCCGGCCGCCACGCCGATGCCGAAGAAGATGACGACCGGCACGAGGTAGACGAAGGCAGGCATCGTCTGCATGAAGTCGAGGATCGGCTTGACCACCGTGCTCACGCTGTCGCTGCGGGCGGCCAGGATGCCCACCGGCACGGCGATGACCACGGCGATCGTGGTGGCCACCAGCACCAGGGCGAGCGTCTCCATGGCCGGCTCCCACATGTCCATGCTCACGATGAGCAGGGTGCCGAGCAGGGTGAAGAGCGCCAGGCCCCACGACCGCACCAGCAGCGCCAGCACGGTGAAGATCGCGACCCCCACCAGCGGCGGCCACGAGAGCAGGAGCTCGGTGATCGTGTCGACGAACGTGAACAGGAAGGTGCTGATCCCGTCCAGCACCCCGCCGAAGTTGTCGGTGATCCAGTCGATCCCGTCCTCGACGGCGTTGCCGACCGGGATGTTGGGGACGGCGGACATCGGGGTCATCACTTCGCTCCTGCCGGGTCGAGAACGGGCTCACCGTCGGCGGGGCCGTCGCCCTCGCGCTCGACGGACCCGTCGAGGTCGTCGGTGGTGGGTCCGGACAGCGCGCTGAGCAGCGTCACCCGCGGGATGATGCCCTGCAGGCGGCGGTTCTCGTCGACGACGGCCAGCGGGGCCTTGCTGGCCGCGGCGTGGTGGAACAGCTCGGCCAGCGGCGTGTCGGTGCCGACCTCGGCCACCTCCATGTCGCTGAGGGGCAGCCGGTCGCTCCCGGCCCGGACCGCCTCCGCGACGTCGTCCTCCCACACGATCCCCTGCACGCGCCGGTCGCGGCCGGTCACGAGCAGCGAGGAGGTCTGGTGCTCGCGCATCAGCTTGTGGGCAGCCTTCGGGCCGGACTCGCTGCCCACGACGGCGACGGGACGCTCCATCACCGCGCCGGCGCTGAGGACGCGGCTGCGGTCCACGTCCGCGACGAACTGGGCCACGTAGTCGTTGGCCGGCTCGTTGAGGATCTCCTCGGAGGTGCCGATCTGGACGACCCGGCCGTCGCGCATCATCGCGATGCGGTCGCCGAGACGCATCGCCTCGTTGAGGTCGTGCGTGATGAACAGGATCGTCTTGCCCAGCTCGGCCTGCAGCTCGAGGAGCTGGTCCTGCATCTCCTTGCGGATCAGCGGGTCGAGGGCGCTGAACGCCTCGTCCATCAGCATCACGTCGGTGCCGGCCGCGAGCGCACGGGCCAGGCCGACGCGCTGGCGCATGCCGCCCGAGAGCTGGCTGGGCATGGACGCGCCCCAGCCTCCGAGGCCCACCATGCCGAGGGCCTCCTCGGCCTTGG
>NZ_JAUQYQ010000002.1:196611-639432 GCF_030588085.1 Isoptericola sp. b408 | reverse complement strand
GGGGGGCCCCGGCGGGGCGGGTGGGGCGCGGCGCCGTCCGGGGGGTGTGAACCCACCGGCGGGGGGGGGGGGCGCGCGCCGCCCACCGCCGTCGGTCACGATGAGAGCTGCGACAGCGACACGACCGAGGAGAAGCACGTGCCCGAGACGAACCGACCCACCGAACGACTCTCCGCCGCCGGGGTCTCGATCTGGCTCGACGACCTGTCGCGCGAGCGGCTCGACACCGGCAACCTCGCCGGGCTCGTCGACTCCCACGACGTGGTCGGCGTGACGACCAACCCCACGATCTTCGCCGGCGCGCTGTCCGAGGGCGACGCCTACGACGCTGCCCTCGCCGACCTCGCGGGCACCGACGTCGAGGCCGCCGTCGAGCGGATCACGACCGACGACGTGCGCGCCGCCGCCGACGTGCTGCGGGGCGTCTACGACCGCACCGGCACGGTCGACGGCCGGGTCTCGATCGAGGTGGACCCCCGCCTGGCGCGGGACACCGCCGCGACGGTCGACACGGCGAAGCGGTTGTGGCGCACGGTCGACCGTCCCAACGTGTTGATCAAGATCCCCGCCACCGTCGAGGGGCTGCCGGCCATCACCGAGACCCTCGCCGCCGGGATCAGCGTCAACGTCACCCTCATCTTCTCCATCGAGCGCTACCGCGCCGTCATGGACGCCTTCCTCGCCGGGCTGGAGCAGGCCCGCGAGAACGGTCACGACCTGTCGGTCATCGGCTCGGTCGCCTCGTTCTTCGTCTCCCGGGTCGACTCCGCGGTCGACGACGCCCTGGAGCGGGTCGGCACCGACGAGGCGCGGGCGCTGCAGGGCACCGCCGCGATCGCCAACGCCCGCCTCGCCTACGCCGCCTACCAGGAGGTCTTCGAGGCGGACTCCACCGGCCGGTGGACGGCGCTGCGCCAGGCCGGCGCCCACCCCCAGCGACCGCTGTGGGCCTCGACCGGGGTGAAGAACCCCGACTACCCGGACACCCTCTACGTCACCGAGCTCGTGGCGCCCGGCGTGGTGAACACCATGCCGCAGGCGACCCTCGACGCCGTGGCGGACCACGGCGAGATCCCGGAGGACACGGTCACCGGGACCGCTGACGCCGCCGCCGCGACGATCGCCGCCATCGAGGCCCAGGGCGTCTCCATGGACGAGGTGACCGCGCAGCTGGAGGCCGAGGGCGTGACCAAGTTCGAGAAGAGCTGGGACGAGCTGCTCACCACCACCAAGACCGGACTGGACGCGGCGGGCTCCTGACCCCGTCGCGCCGCCACCGCGCCCCCACCGCACCATCGGCCCACGAGAGGGACGGGACACCGTGAGACCCGCCAAGATCACCGCTGAGCACAACCCGCTGCGCGATCCGCTCGACCTCAGACTTCCCCGGATCGCCGGCCCGTGCGGGCTCGTGATCTTCGGCGTCACCGGCGACCTGTCGCGCAAGAAGCTCATGCCGGCCGTGTACGACCTCGCCAACCGGGGCCTGCTGCCGCCCGGCTTCGCGCTGACCGGGTTCGCCCGCCGCGACTGGGAGGACGAGGACTTCGCCCAGATCGTGCACGACGCCGTCAAGGAGCACGCCCGCACGCCGTTCCGTGAGGACACCTGGCGACAGCTCTCCGAGGGCATCCGGTTCGTGCAGGGCAGCTTCGACGACCCCGAGGCGTTCGAGGAGCTGCGCCGGACGGTCGAGTCGCTCGACGCCGAACGGGGTACCGGCGGCAACCACGCGTTCTACCTGTCGGTCCCGCCCAGCGCGTTCCCCCTCGTGTGCGAGCAGCTGTCCCGGTCCGGGCTGTCCGAGTCCGCCGAGGACGCCTGGCGTCGGGTGGTGATCGAGAAGCCGTTCGGTCACGACCTGGCCTCCGCCCAGGAGCTCGAGTCGGTCGTCTCCCAGGTGTTCGAGCAGGAGTCGGTGTTCCGCATCGACCACTACCTGGGCAAGGAGACGGTCCAGAACATCCTGGCGCTGCGGTTCGCCAACCAGCTCTTCGAGCCGCTGTGGAGCTCCAACTACGTCGACCACGTGCAGATCACGATGGCCGAGGACATCGGCATCGGCGGCCGGGCCGGCTACTACGACGGGGTCGGCGCGGCCCGCGACGTCATCCAGAACCACCTGCTGCAGCTCCTGGCCCTGGTGGCCATGGAGGAGCCGGTGAACTTCGACGCGGGGGCGCTGCGGGCCGAGAAGATCAAGGCCCTGTCCTCGGTCCGGCTGCCGCAGGACCTGTCCCAGCACACCGCCCGGGGCCAGTACGCCTCCGCCTGGCAGGGCGGGGAGAAGGTCCGCGGGTTCCTCGAGGAGGAGGGGTTCAACCCCGAGTCCACGACCGAGACCTACGCGGCGGTCCGTCTGGACATCGACAACCGCCGGTGGGCCGGCGTGCCGTTCTACCTGCGCACCGGCAAGCGTCTCGGCCGCCGGGTGACCGAGGTCGCGGTGGTGTTCAAGAAGGCGCCGCACCTGCCGTTCGAGTCCTCGCTGACCTCGGACCTGGGGTCCAACGCGCTCGTGATCCGCGTCCAGCCCGACGAGGGCGTGACCCTCCGGTTCGGCGCGAAGGTGCCCGGCACGGCCATGGAGGTCCGCGACGTCACGATGGACTTCGGCTACGGCCACGCCTTCACCGAGTCCTCCCCCGAGGCCTACGAGCGACTCATCCTCGACGTCCTCCTCGGGGACCCGCCGCTGTTCCCCACCCGCGAGGAGGTCGAGCTCTCCTGGAAGATCCTCGACCCGGTGATCGAGCACTGGGCG
This sequence comes from Isoptericola sp. b408, assembly GCF_030588085.1. Lineage (NCBI taxonomy): Bacteria > Bacillati > Actinomycetota > Actinomycetes > Micrococcales > Promicromonosporaceae > Isoptericola > Isoptericola sp. b408. Next base: position 636,668 of record NZ_JAUQYQ010000002.1, on the reverse strand, counting down.
GGCCAGGGCAAGCCCGACACCTACCCCGCCGGGTCGTGGGGGCCGCCGTCGGCCGACGCCATGATGGCCCGCGACGGGCGCACGTGGCGTCGACCCTGACCTGCCGGCCGGACCAAGGAGCGAACCGATGATCATCGACATGCCGGACACCAGCACGAACGCGGTCGGCAAGCGGCTCGACAGCCTGCGCGAGGAGGGCGGCGCGGTCGCGCTGGGCCGTGTGCTCACCCTCGTCGTCGTCGCCGAGGAGGTGGACATCGAGTCCGCCGTCGAGGCCGCCAACGAGGCCAGCCACGAGCACCCCTGCCGCGTGGTGGTCATCGCACCGCTGGAGGCCCCCGGCCACGACGGCCGGGTCGACGCCGAGATCCGCGTCGGCGGGGACGCCGGGGCGTCGGAGGTGATCGTGCTGCGGTGCTCCACCACCCTGCGCGAACACCCCGACACCCTGGTGATGCCGCTGCTGCTGCCCGACGCCCCCATCGTCGTGTGGTGGCCGGCCGGCGGCCCCGACGCCCCGGCCGAGGACCCGCTGGGCGCCATGGCGCAGCGTCGCATCACCGACACCACGACGGCCGACGACCCCTGCGACATGCTGGGTCGCCTCGCCGCGTCGTTCACCGAGGGCGACACCGACCTCGCCTGGGCCCGCGTCACCCTGTGGCGCGGCCTCATCGCCGCCGCCGTCGACCAGCCGCCGTACGAGCCCGTGACGGCGGTACGCGTCGAGGGCCAGCGTCAGCACACGTCCCTGGACCTGCTGGCGTCGTGGCTCGGCGCCAAGCTGCAGTGCCCCGCGAGCGTGGTGCGCACCGGCGACGACCACGCCATCACCCGCGTGGTGCTGGAACGGGAGAGCGGCCCGATCGTCCTGGACCGTCCGGACGGCGGGGTCGTGACGATCACCCAGCCGGGCACACCGGAGCGGCGGGTCGCCCTGCCGATCCGGTCGCTGTCCGAGGCACTCATCGAAGAGCTGCGGCGCCTCGACCCGGACGAGGTCTACGGCCAGGTGCTGCACGCTCTGGACCAGGTCGAGACCACGGAGGAGACCGCAGCATGAGCACCCGACTCGTCGTCGTCCACCCCGACCCCGACGTCCTGGCGGAGGCCGCCGCGGCGCGGCTGCTCACCCGCCTGCTGGACGTCCAGTCGGTGCGCCGCCCGGCGCACGTCGTCCTCACCGGCGGCACCGTCGGCATCCAGACGCTCCGCGCCGCGGCGGCCAGCCCGCTGCGGGCGGCCGTGGACTGGTCCGGCGTGCACGTGTGGTGGGGCGACGAGAGGTTCCTGCCGGCCGGGGACGCCGACCGCAACGAGACGCAGGCGCGCGAGGCGCTGCTCGACGACCTCGTGGCGAGCAGCGGGCTGCGCGAGGAGAACGTCCACGCCGTCCCCGCCCGCGGCGACGGGCCCGGCGAGGCCGCCACGCCGGAGGACGCCGCGACCGCCTACGCGGCCGAGCTCGCCGCCCACGCCGAGGAGGACGGGACCCCGCACTTCGACGTGCTGCTGCTCGGCATGGGACCCGACGGGCACGTCGCCTCGCTGTTCCCGGAGCACCACGCCCTCGAGGCGCCCGGGTACACGGTCGGCGTCCACGGCTCGCCGAAGCCGCCCGCCGAGCGGGTGTCGCTGACCTTCGCCGCGATCGGCCGGGCCGAGGAGGTCTGGGTCGTCGCCGCCGGCAGCGAGAAGGCGGAGCAGGCCGCGGCGGCGCTGGCCGACGGCCCGATGACCCAGGTCCCCGCCGTACGTGCCGTGGGACACCACCGCACGCTGTGGCTGCTCGACGCCGCGGCGGCCTCCGCGCGCGGCTGACGGGCAGGCGGGCGGGATCGGCGCACGGTCACGTCGCCGGACCCGCCCGCCGCTTGTCAGCGGCGACGACCGCGCCGCGGGCGGTCGTCAGTTCCGTGACGCGCTCGTCTCCCGGCGGGCGCGAAGGGTCTCCAGCGCCTCCTCGAGCAGCGCCGCCCCGTCCTCGTCCGACCGGCGCTCCTTCACGTAGGCCAGGTGCGTCTTGTAGGGCTCGTTGCGCAACGGCGCCGGCGGGTTCGCGGGGTCCTGACCCGCCGGGAACCCGCAGCGGGGGCAGTCCCACTGCTCCGGCGGCTCGATGTCCTCCAGCGCCGCGAAGCTCGGTCGCGTCTCGTGCCCGTTGAGGCACCAGTACGAGACCTGGTTCCGGGGCGCGGGGACGCCGCGCTCCTGCTCTCCCATCGGTCCTGCGCCGACCCGCGAACCGCGGATGGCATGTCCGGCAGATGCCACGTGTCGTCCTCACCTTCGAGTCTGCGGGGCCGATCCCCGCGGACGATCCTCGTGCCCGGCGGCACCCCCGTACCCGCCCGGCGCCGCTCCCCCGGCGGTCCGACCGTCAGCTCACGCGCGTGGCGACCCCGAGCAGGACCACGACCACCGACCACACGACGGCGATACCCACCGTGATGCGGTTCAGGTTGCGCTCGGCCACGCCGGAGCTGCCCGCCCCGCTGGAGATCCCGCCCCCGAACATGTCGGACAGTCCCCCGCCCTTCCCCTTGTGCATGAGGATGAGCAGGATCAGGAAGGCGCTGGTGAGCACCAGCAGCACGTTCAGGAAGATCGTCAACGCTGCGAACATCGTGTCCTCGGCTCTCGGCCGCCTCTCGGCGGGCTGTCGGCGCCGGGATTGCCCGGCGCGGTCAAGACTAGGTGACGAACGCCTCCCGTGGCGAACCCCGGTCTTGACCGGGGCACGACCGCCACGGGAGGCGCGGCCCGCACAGGACCCACGGTCCCGTGCCGGCGGGTCAGGCGACGTGCGACTGGTACCGCACGATCTTGGCGAACTCCTCGGCGTCCAGGCTGGCACCGCCGACGAGCGCGCCGTCGACGTCCGGCTGGGCCATGATCTGCGCGACGTTGCCCGACTTCACCGAGCCGCCGTACAGCACGCGCACGCCGCCGGCGAGCTCGGCGTCGTACAGCTCCGCGAGCCGGCCGCGGATGGCACCGCAGACCTCCTGGGCGTCCTCCGGCGTGGCGACCTTGCCGGTGCCGATCGCCCACACCGGCTCGTAGGCGACGACGACGTCCTTCGCCTGCTCGGCCGGGACACCCTCGAGGGCCGCGTCGACCTGCGCCAGGGTGTACGAGACCTGGTCGCCCGCCTCGCGCACGTCCAGCCCCTCGCCGACGCACAGCACGGGGGTGATCTGCTGGGCGAAGGCCGCCTTGACCTTGGCGTTGACGAGCGCGTCGTCCTCGCCGTGGTGCTCGCGGCGCTCGGAGTGGCCGATCGCCACGTACGTGCACCCGAGGCGCTTGAGCATCGGGCCCGAGACGTCGCCCGTGTAGGCGCCCTTCTCGTGCGGGGAGAGGTCCTGGGCGCCGTAGCGCACGTCCAGCTTGTCGGCGTCGACGAGCGTCTGCACCGACCGCAGGTCGGTGAACGGCGCGAGCACCGCCACCTCCACCGCGGAGTAGTCGTGCCCGGCGTCCTTGAGGGTCCAGGCGAGCTTCTGGACCGCGGCGATCGCCTCGGCGTGGTCCAGGTTCATCTTCCAGTTGCCCGCCATCAGCGGCGTGCGGTTCGTGGCCACAGTCGTGTCCTTCTGTCGTGCGGATGGGGTCGGGCGGCTCGCGCCGCCAGGAGGTCGACGCGGTTCAGTCGGCCAGGACGGTCAGACCGGGCAGCTGCTTGCCCTCGAGGAGCTCGAGGCTCGCGCCGCCGCCGGTGGAGATGTGGCTGAAGCCGGCCTCGTCGAAACCGAGCTTGCGTACGGCGGCCGCCGAGTCACCGCCCCCGACGATCGAGAACGCGCCCTGTGCGGTCGCGTCCACGATCCCCTGCGCCACCGCGCGGGTGCCGCCGGAGAACGCCTCGAACTCGAAGACGCCCATCGGGCCGTTCCAGGCGATGGTCCGGGCGTCCGCCAGCTTGACGGCGAACAGCTCGCCCGACGCCGGGCCGATGTCCAGGCCCATCTTGCCGTCCGGGATCGCGTCGGCCTCCACCGTGACGTGCGGCGCGTCGGCCGCGAACGAGTCGGCCGCCACGATGTCGGTCGGCAGCACGATCTCGACGCCGTTGGCCTCCGCCTGGGCCAGGTACTCCTTGACCGTGTCGATCTGGTCGCTCTCCAGCAGCGAGGAACCGACCGAGTGCCCCTGGGCCGCGAGGAAGGTGAACACCATGCCGCCGCCGATGAGCAGCCGGTCGGCCTTCGTCAGCAGGTTCGCGATGACGCCCAGCTTGTCCGACACCTTGGACCCGCCGAGCACGACCGCGTACGGACGCTCCGGGTCCGTCGTGGCGCGGGAGAGCGACTCCACCTCGGTGAGGACGAGCTCGCCGGCGCCGGCCGGCAGGCGCTCGGCGATGTCGTAGACCGACGCCTGCTTGCGGTGCACGACCCCGAAGCCGTCGGAGACGAAGGCGTCACCCAGCTCGGCCAGCTCGCCGGCCAGCTCCTGGCGCTCGGCGTCGACCTTGGAGGTCTCGCGCGCGTCGAAGCGGACGTTCTCGAGCAGCGCGACCTGGCCGTCGGCCAGGCCCTCCACGGTCGACCGGGCGGACTCCCCGACCAGGTCGCCCGCCAGGGCGACGTCCTGGCCGAGCAGCTCCCCGAGCCGCGCGGCCACGGGAGCGAGGGAGAACGCCGGGTCCGGCGCGCCCTGGGGACGGCCCAGGTGGGCCATGACGACCACGCGCGCACCGGCGTCGACCAGGCGCTTCAGCGTCGGGAGCGCGGCACGGATGCGGCCGTCGTCGGTGATGGTCGTGCCGTCCAGCGGCACGTTGAAGTCGGAACGGACCAGGACGCGCCGGCCGCGCAGGTCGCCGAGCGAATCGATCGTCTTCATGAGCTCACCTCGTGATCAGGTCGGGGGTCGGGAGGAGGGTGGTGACACGACGACGTCCGCGGGTCCGCGGGCCCGGCCGTCCTGGGACGGCGGGCCGCGCACCCGCGGACGTCGTGGTCACCTCGGGGTGGTGCGGCTCGTCAGAGCTTCCCGCCGACCAGCTCGGTCAGCGAGACGAGCGAGTTGGAGTAGCCCCACTCGTTGTCGTACCAGGAGACGACCTTGACCTGGTTGCCGATCACCTTGGTGAGCTTGGCGTCGAAGATGCTCTGGTGCGGGTCCGTGACGATGTCCGAGGAGACGATGTCGTCCTCGACGTAGGACAGCACACCCTTGAGCGGGCCCTCGGCGGCAGCCTTGACCGCGGCGTTGACCTCCTCGACCGAGACCTCCTTGGGGGTCTCGAAGGTGAGGTCGGTCGCCGAACCGGTGATCGTGGGCACGCGCAGCGCGTAGCCGTCCAGCTTGCCCTTGAGCTCCGGCAGGACCAGGGCGACGGCCTTGGCGGCGCCCGTCGTGGTCGGCACGATGTTCTGCGCGGCCGCACGGGCACGACGCAGGTCCTTGTGCGGACCGTCCTGGAGGTTCTGGTCACCGGTGTAGGCGTGGATCGTGGTCATGAGGCCACGCTCGATGCCGATCGAGTCGTTGAGGGCCTTGGCCAGCGGCGCGAGGCAGTTCGTCGTGCACGAGGCGTTCGAGATCACGTGGTGCGCGGCCGGGTCGTACTGGTCGCTGTTGACGCCCATGACGAAGGTCGCGTCCTCGTTCTTCGCCGGGGCGGAGATGATGACCTTCTTCGCGCCGCCGTCGATGTGCGCCTTCGCCTTGGTGGCGTCGGTGAAGAAGCCGGTGGACTCGATGACGATGTCCGCACCCAGCTCGCCCCACGGCAGGTTCGCCGGGTCGCGCTCCGCCAGAGCACGGATCTTGGTGCCGCCGACGATGATGTGGTCGTCGTCGAACTCGACCGTCTTGCCGAACCGGCCCAGCACGGTGTCGTACTTGAGCAGGTGGGCGAGCGTCTTGTTGTCGGTGAGGTCGTTGACGCCGACGACCTCGATGTCTGCACCCGACTCCACGAGAGCCCGGTAGTAGTTACGTCCGATGCGGCCGAAGCCGTTGATGCCGACGCGGATGGTCACGTTAGCCCTCCTCAGGGCGCGCCGGATCTGGACCGGCGCACACGGTAGATGCCAATCACTGGCGCGCACATGGCGCGCTGATGAGTTCGGTGCCACCCCGGGGGTCCCGCGACGCGTCGTCCCAGGAGCACAGTTCCAGGGTCACACCGTCGTCACCTGACGGCTCCGAGCCTATACCCATCCGTTGCCGGACGCCGACCTCGGTGCAGCGTGAGACAGGTGGGCCGACCACCTGGCCGGCGTCACAGGTCCAGCAGGTCCGCGCTCAGCCCGGCCTCGGTGTCGGGGATGCCCAGCTCCATGGCGCGCTTGTCCGCCGTGGACAGCAGCCGGCGGATACGGCCCGCCACCGCGTCCTTGGAGAGCTGGGGCTCCGCGAGCCGGCCCAGCTCCTCCAGCGAGGCCTGCTTGTGCGACAGCCGCAGCTCGCCGGCCTGGCGCAGGTGGTCGGGCACCTCGTCGCCGAGGATCTCGAAGGCACGCTCCACCCGGGCCCCGGCCGCCACCGCCGCCCGGGCGGAACGTCGCAGGTTCGCGTCGTCGAAGTTCGCCAGCCGGTTGGCCGTCCCCCGGACCTCCCGTCGGGCGCGGCGGTCCTCCCACACGTCCCGGGTCGCGGGCGCTCCCATGCGCCGCAGCATCTCCCCGATCGCCTCGCCGTCGCGCACCACGACCCGGTCGATGCCGCGGACCTCGCGGGACTTCGCCTGGATGCCCAGGCGCCGCGCGGCACCCACCAGGGCGAGCGCGGCCTCCGGGCCGGGACAGGTGACCTCGAGCGCCATCGACCGGCCCGGCTCGGTCAGCGAACCGTGCGCGAGGAACGCTCCCCGCCAGACGGCCTCGGCCTCGTCGGTCCCGCTGGAGACGACCTCGGGCGCCAGACCGCGGACCGGACGGCCCCGCGCGTCGAGCAGACCCGTCTGGCGCGCCAGGGACTCGCCGTCGCGCACCACCCGGACCACGAACCGGTCGTTCTTGCGCAGGCCGCCCGCCTTGACCACGATGAGCTCGCTCTGGTGTCCGTAGAGGTCCACGATCGCCCGGCGCAGCCGCGCCGCCACCATCTCGCCGTCGAGCTCCGCCTCGATGACGACCCGGCCGGAGATGATGTGCAGACCTCCGGAGAACCGGAGCATCGCCGACACCTCGGCCTTGCGGCACGACGTCCGCGTCACCCGGTGTCGTACCAGCTCGTCCTTCACCTCTGCCGTGAGCGCCATGGCGTCATCCTGCCACGCCCTCGAAGACGTCGTGGTAGGCCGCGGCCAGCCGCAACGGGTCGTGCCGCGAGGTGCCGTCACCCCGGCCGACCTGCCTGATCACCAGGCGGGCACCCAGGTCGGCGGCCGTCCGCTCCAGGTCGCCGCGGTCGTCCACCTGGGACGGGTCGGCCAGCACCGCGTCCACGCGCAGACCCGGGGCGTGCTTGCTCAGGGCCTCGAGATGCTGCGAGGCCGACAGCCCGTGGGTCTCGCCGCGCTCGGCGCTGAGGTTCAGCGTCACGCAGCGCCGGGCCGTGGTCCTGTGCAGGGCCGCGGCGAGCTCGGGCACCAGCAGGTGCACGAGCACCGAGGAGTACCAGGAGCCCGGCCCCATGACGACCCAGTCGGCGTCCAGCACCGCACGGACGGCCTCCGGGCAGGCCGGAGGGTCGGACGGGACGAGCCGGAGCTGTTCGACCAGCGCGTCCGTGACGGCGACCCGGCTCTGGCCGACGACCGTGGAGCACACGTCGCCGTCGGAGACGTCGGCCTCGACCACGAGCGGCACCGACGACATGGGCAGCACGCGGCCCCGCGCACCGAGCAGCCGGCCCACCCAGTCCAGGCCCTCCACGGTGTTCCCCAGGCGCTGCCACAGCGCCGCGATGAGCAGGTTGCCCATCGCGTGCCCGTCGAGCTCACCGTCGGAGGCGAACCGGTGCTGGAGCAGCCCGCTCCAGGTGCGGCCCCACTCGGAGTCGTCGCACAGGGCCGCGAGCGCCATCCGGAGATCGCCCGGTGGCACGACGCCGAGCTCCTGGCGCAACCGGCCGGAGGACCCGCCGTCGTCGGCCACCGTCACCACCGCCGTCAGGCGTTCGGTCAGCAGCCGCAGCGCACCCAGGCTCGCCGAGAGTCCGTGCCCCCCGCCGAGCGCCGTCACCGCGGGGCCGCCGGACGACTCCTCGCGGTCGGGCGTCACCGGCCGACCGTGCGTCGTGGAGGACAGGGTCTACTCCTTCCCGAGGTCACGGGTCGTGACCGTCACCCGCTGACCGTCCCGTCGCAGGCGGTCGGCGATCTCCCCGGCGATCGCGACCGACCGGTGCTTGCCACCTGTGCAGCCCACGGCGATCGTCACGTAGCGCTTCTCCTCGGCCAGGTAGCCCGCCAGCACCGGTTCCAGGGCGGCGACGTAGCGGTCGATGAACTCCTTCGCGCCGGGGCGGCCGAGCACGTACTGGCGCACCGCCTCGTCCTGACCGGTCAGGTGGCGCAGCTCGGTGATCCAGTACGGGTTCGCCAGGAAGCGCACGTCCACGACGTGGTCGGCGTCCAGTGGCAGGCCGTACTTGAAGCCGAACGCCACGACGTTCACCCGGAGCGAGTCGGCGGCGCCCGCCGCCACCGTGTCGCGGACCTCCTTGGCCAGGTCGTGCACCGACAGCTCGGAGGTGTCCACGACGACGTCGGCGCGTTCGGCCAGCGAGGCCAGGATCCGGCGCTCGGCCTCGATACCGTCGAGGATGCGGCCGTCGCCCTGGAGCGGGTGCGGCCGCCGCACGCTCTCGTAGCGGCGCACGAGCACGTCGTCACGGGCGTCGAGGAAGAGGATCCGGTGCGTCACGCCGCTGTCGTGGAGGTGCTGCAGCGCCTGGGCGAGCTCGCCGAAGTACTCCCGGCCCCGGACGTCGACGACGACCGCCAGACGCTCCACGGACGAACCGGCCTTGGTCATCATGTCCACCAGCGGCACGATCATCATCGGCGGCAGGTTGTCCACGACGAACCAGTCCAGGTCCTCCAGGACTCCGGCGGCCCGAGTGCGCCCGGCGCCGGACATGCCGGTGATGATCAGCACCTCCGGGTCGGCGCGCTTCGGCGCCGGGGTCGCGGCCTCGATCTCGGGGATGCCCTGCGGGACGGTGATGGGCGACGGTTCGCTCATGGACACAGCATGCCAGTCATGACACCGGTGCGGCGTCCGGACTCTCCGCCGCGGACGGCGGCGTGGCGTCGGCGGCACCGCCGGCCAGGGCCTCGACGACCGCGCGGGCGGTCGCCGGTCCCATCCCCTTGACCTCGGCGACCTGCTCGACGGTGGCGGCCCGCAGGCGCTTGACCGACCCGAAGGCGTCCAGCAGCGCCTGCTGCCGCGCCGGACCGAGCCCGGGCACCTCGTCCAGCACCGAGGACACCATCCCCTTGCTGCGGCGCTTGCGGTGCTGCGCGATCGCGAACCGGTGGGCCTCGTCGCGCACGCGTTGCAGCAGGTAGAGCCCCTGGGAGGCGCGCTCGAGGATCACCGGGTAGTCGTCGCCGGGCACCCAGACCTCCTCGAGCCGCTTGGCCAGGCCGCACAGCGCCACGTCGGTCACCCCCAGCTCCTCCAGGGCCCGGGCCGCGGCCGCCACCTGGGGCGGGCCGCCGTCGACGACCACGAGGTTGGGCGGGTAGGCGAACCGTCGGCGCTCCTCGGGGTCAGTCTCGGCACCGACCGGGCCGGAGCCGTCGGCCTCCCCGGACGCGTGCCGGTCGGCGAGGTAGCGCCTGAAGCGCCGGCTGATCACCTCGTGCATCGCCGCGGTGTCGTCGGCGGCGCCGTCCCCGGACGGGCCGCGCACGGAGAAGGTGCGGTACTCGCTCTTGCGGGGCAGCCCGTCCTCGAAGACGACCATCGAGGCGGACTGGTAGCTGCCCTGGGTGTGGGACACGTCGTAGCACTCGATGCGCAGCGGCGCCTCGTCCAGGCCGAGCGCGTCCTGGAGCTCGGCGAGGGCCTGGCTGCGCGTGGTCAGGTCCCCGGCCCGTCGGGTGCGGTGCAGCGCCAGCGCCTGCTCGGCGTTCGTGCGCACCGTCGCGGCGAGCTCCCGCTTGTCCCCGCGCTGGGGCACCCGGACGTCCACCTTGGCCCCACGCAGCCCGGACAACCAGGTCGTCACCTCGTCCAGGTCGGGCGGCAGGACCGGGACCAGGACCTCGCGCGGGACCGCGTCCCGGGTGGCGGCGCGTGCCTGCTCCGGCTCCAGGTCACGGTCGCGGACGTCGTCCACGACGCCGTAGACCTGCTGCAGGAGGTGCTCGACGAGCTCGCCGTCGGTCACGTCCTCGACCTTCTCGACGACCCAGCCACGCTGCCCGCGGATGCGGCCCCCGCGGACGTGGAACACCTGCACGGCGGCCTCGAGCTCGTCGCCGACCAGGGCGAAGACGTCGGCGTCGGTGGCGTCGGAGAGCACGACGGCGTTCTTCTCCGTGACGCGCCGCAGCGCCGCCAGGTCGTCCCGCAGCCGGGCGGCCTGCTCGTACTCGAGGTCCTGGGCCGCCCGGGCCATCTCCTTCTCCAGGCGGCGGACGAACCGGCCGGTGTCACCGGCCATGAAGTCGCACAGGTCGCGGGCCAGGTCGCGGTGGTCCTCCGGGCTGATCCGGCCGACGCACGGGGCCGAGCACTTGTCGATGTAGCCGAGCAGGCACGGGCGACCCGACTGCTGGGCACGGCGGTACACCCCCGACGAGCACGTGCGGACCGGGAAGACGCGCAGCAGCAGGTCGAGGGTCTCGCGGATCGCCCAGGCGTGGCCGTAGGGGCCGAAGTAGCGCGTGCCGCGCCGCTTGGTGCCGCGCATGACCTGGGCCCGGGGGATCTCCTCCCCCATCGTGACGGCCAGGTAGGGGTAGGACTTGTCGTCGCGGTACTTGACGTTGAACCGGGGGTCGTACTCCTTGATCCACGAGTACTCCAGGGCGAGCGCCTCGACCTCGGTGCCGACGACCGTCCACTCGACGGACGCCGCGGTCGTCACCATCCGCTGGGTGCGGTGGTGCAGGTTGGCGACGTCCTGGAAGTAGCTCGACAGCCGCTGACGCAGGTTCTTCGCCTTGCCGACGTAGATCACGCGGCCGTGCGGGTCCCGGAAGCGGTACACCCCCGGGGAGGTCGGGATCTCGCCCGCACGCGGGCGGTAGGTCGCTGGGTCGGCCATGGGCCCAGACTAGGTCAGGGCACCGACGCGGCCCTCAGGCCGCGGGGTCGACGACGTGCAGGGGCGTCGGCTCGACCAGCACCGGGAAGTTCACGCTGCGGGACAGGAAGCACAGCGCGTGCGCCCGCTGGTGCAGCTCCGCGACGACCTCCTCGGTGGCGCTCCCGCCCGGGGCGGCCACGACACGCGGGTGCAGGGTCACGTCGGTGAACTGCCCCTCGCCGCGCGACTCCACGCGCATCGTCCCGGTCGCCGCGTCGCTGTACTCGTGCACGACGACCCCTCGTTCGGCCGCCAGGTGCAGGAACCACAGCATGTGGCACTGCGACAGGCTCGCCACGAACAGGTCCTCCGGCCCGTAGCGGGCGGGGTCGCCCCGGAACGAGGGATCGGCGCTGCCCGGCAGCACGGGCCGCCCCGGCAGCGCGACGTCGTGGTCGCGCGTGTAGGCGGCGTAGGACGTCGTCGCCCCGGCAGCGCTGCCGGGTTCGACCCCCGTCGCGGGCCAGCGGACGGTCACGGAGTACTCGTGGTGGGCTCCCATGGCGACACGGTAGAGCCTCAGGCGGCGTCGTGCTTGGTCGCGCGCGCCTTGGTCGTCTTGCGTCGCCGACCGGCGGGCCGGGTCGCCGCCGGGACCTGCGCCGGGGGTTCGACCGGGACGTCGGGGTGCGCGTCGAGCACCTCCGCGAGGAAGCGTCCGGTGTGGCTCGCCTCGACCGCGGCGACCTGCTCCGGCGTGCCCTCGGCCACGACGAGGCCACCGCCGGAGCCGCCCTCGGGCCCCATGTCGATGATCCAGTCCGCGCTCTTGACGACGTCGAGGTTGTGCTCGATGACCAGCACCGTGTTGCCCTTGTCGACGAGCGACTGCAGCACGGACAGCAGGCGCCGGATGTCCTCGAAGTGCAGGCCGGTGGTCGGCTCGTCGAGCACGTACACGGTGCGCCCCGTGGACCGCTTCTGCAGCTCGCTGGCGAGCTTGACCCGCTGGGCCTCCCCGCCCGAGAGCGTGGGCGCCGGCTGGCCCAGCCGCACGTAGCCGAGGCCCACCTCGACCAGCGTGGTCAGGTGGCGCGAGATCGCCGGGAACGCGGCGAAGAACTCGGCGGCCTCCTCGATCGGCATGTCGAGGACGTCCGCGACCGTCTTCCCCTTGAAGTGCACCTCCAGCGTCTCGCGGTTGTAGCGCGCACCGTGGCAGACCTCGCAGGGGACGTAGACGTCCGGCAGGAAGTTCATCTCGATCTTCAGCGTCCCGTCGCCGGAGCACGCCTCGCACCGCCCGCCCTTGACGTTGAAGGAGAACCGGCCCGGCCCGTACCCGCGGACCTTGGCCTCCTCGGTCTCGGCGAAGATCTTGCGGATCCGGTCCCAGACCCCGGTGTAGGTGGCCGGGTTCGACCGCGGGGTGCGGCCGATCGGCCCCTGGTCGACGTGCACGACCTTGTCCAGGTCGTCGGTGCCGGTGACCCGCGTGTGGCGGCCGGCGACCTGCCGGGCCCCGTTGAGCTCGTTCGCCAGCACCGTGTGCAGGATCGAGTTCACCAGCGTCGACTTGCCCGAACCCGAGACCCCGGTGATCGCGGTGAAGACACCCAGCGGGAAGCTCACGTCGATGTCGCGCAGGTTGTTCTCGCGGGCCCCGACGACGGTCAGCTGCCGCGCCGGGTCGACACCACGGCGCGTCGCCGGCAGCGCGATGGAACGCCGGCCGGACAGGTAGGCGCCCGTCATCGACGCCTCGGTCGCCAGCAGACCGGCGTAGTCGCCGGAGTGCACGACCTGACCACCGTGCTCCCCCGCGCCCGGACCGACGTCGACGATCCAGTCGGCCGAGCGGATGGTGTCCTCGTCGTGCTCCACCACGATCAGCGTGTTGCCCAGGTCCCGCAGCCGGGTGAGCGTGTCGATCAGCCGGCGGTTGTCGCGCTGGTGCAGCCCGATGCTCGGCTCGTCGAGCACGTAGAGCACCCCGACCAGGCCGGAGCCGATCTGGGTGGCCAGGCGGATCCGTTGCGCCTCGCCGCCGGAGAGCGTGCCGGCCGCCCGTTCGAGCGTGAGGTAGTGCAGACCGACGTCGAGCAGGAACCCGAGCCGGGCGTGGATCTCCTTGAGCACCTCGCCGGCGATGGCCCGCTCGCGCTCGCCCAGCTCGAGGGCGTCCAGGTACTCCTTCGCGTCCGCGATCGGCAGGCGGGACACGTCCCAGATCGACTTGGAGCCCACCCGGACGGCCAGCACCTCCGGCTTGAGACGGGCCCCCTGGCACGTGGGGCACGGCACCTGGCGCATGAAGGCCTCGTAGCGTTCCTTCGACCAGTCCGACTCGGTCTCGGAGTGTCGGCGTTCGATGAACGTGACGGCTCCCTCGAACCCGGTCGAGTACTGCCGCTCGCGCCCCCACCGGTTGCGGTACCGCACGTGCACCTTGTGGTTGCGCCCGTGCAGGACGGCCGTGCGGGCACGCTGCGGCAGGGCACGCCACGGCACGTCCAGGGAGAAGGCCATCTCCTCGGCGAGGGCCGCCAGGACCCGTTCGAAGTACTCCGACGACGTCTGGGCCCAGGGCACGACGGCGCCCTCGCGCAGGGTCTTCTCCGGGTCCGGGACGACCAGCTCGGGGTCCACCTCGAGCCGGAACCCGATGCCCGTGCACTCCGGGCAGGCGCCGTAGGGGGCGTTGAAGGAGAAGGTCCGCGGCTCGATCTCGTCGAGGCTCAGGGGGTGGTCGTTCGGGCACGCACGCTTCTCGGAGTACTTGCGGACGCGGTCCAGGTCGTCCACGTCCGCGTCGACGAGCTCGATCATGACGAGGCCGCCGGCCAGGCCGAGCGCGGTCTCCACGGAGTCCGTCAGGCGTCGCTGGACGCCGTCGCGCGCCACGAGGCGGTCGACGACCACCTCGATGTCGTGCTTGAGGTTCTTCTCCAGGCTCGGGGGCGTGGTGAGCTGCACGACCTCGCCGTCGACACGGGCCCGCGCGAAACCCTGGGCCTGCAGCTCGCCGAAGAGCTCGGTGTACTCGCCCTTGCGGCCGCGGACGACCGGCGCCAGCACCTGGTAGCGCGTCCCCTCGGGCAGCTCGAGGATCTTGTCCACGATCTGCTGCGGCGTCTGGGCCTGGACCGGCTCGTCGCACACCGGGCAGTGCTGCGTGCCGGCCCGGGCGAAGAGCAGCCGGAGGTAGTCGTAGACCTCCGTGATCGTCCCGACGGTCGACCGCGGGTTGCGGTTGGTGGACTTCTGGTCGATGGACACCGCCGGGCTGAGGCCCTCGATGAAGTCGACGTCGGGCTTGTCCATCTGGCCGAGGAACTGGCGCGCGTAGGCCGACAGGGACTCGACGTAGCGGCGCTGCCCCTCGGCGAAGATCGTGTCGAACGCGAGCGAGGACTTGCCCGACCCGCTCAGGCCCGTGAACACGATGAGCCGGTCGCGCGGCAGGTCGAGGTCGACGTTGCGCAGGTTGTGCTCACGGGCACCGGAGACGACGAGGTGATTGCTCACCGCAGCATCCTACGGCGCGCCGCTGACACTCGTACAGATGTTCCATGTCACCCTGCGGCGCCGGTTTGGCACAGTGGACCTCATGACTGCCCGCGACCAGCGCGCCGACGTCACCGCGGTGAGCGTCGGCCCGATGGACAACAACGCCTACCTCGTCACCTGCCGCGCGACCGGCTCCCGGCTGCTCGTCGACGCCGCCGCGGACGCACCCGCCCTGCTCGAGCTGCTCGACGGCCGGGGCCTCGACACGGTGGTCACGACGCACCGGCACCGGGACCACCTCGGGGCGCTCGCCGACGTCGTCGCCGCGACGGGGGCGCGCACCGCGGCCGGCGCCGACGACGCCGCCGCGATCACGGCCGCGACGGGCGTCGCGATCGACGAGCGGCTCCACCACGACGACACGGTGCGGGTCGGGGCTCTCGAGCTGGGCGTGCTGAACCTGCGGGGCCACACCCCCGGGTCGGTCGCGCTCGCCCTGGACGGGGCCGGCGGGCCGACCCGGTTGTTCACCGGGGACAGCCTCTTCCCCGGTGGCGTCGGCAACACCGATCACGATCCCGCCCGCTTCACGCAGCTCCTCGACGACGTCGTCACGCGGGTCTTCGCGGCGTTCGACGACGAGACGATCGTGCTGCCCGGCCACGGTGCGGCCACGACCCTGGGCGCCGAACGGCCCCACCTGGCCGCCTGGCGCGAGCGCGGCTGGTGACCATAGACGGCGGCGCGGGGCCCGCGCACCGCGGGGTCTGGTTCGATGAGGGCATGCCGACCTTCGTGGTGACCTACACCTACTCCCCCGACAGCGAGCGCCTCGACGCCGTGCGACCCGAGCACCGGGCGTTCCTCGGCGCGCTGCACGACGCCGGCTCCGTGGTCGTGTCCGGCCCGATGCCGGCAACCGAGGACGCCGCCGCCGGTGCGCTGATCGTCGTCGCGGCGGACGACGCGGCCGCGGCCGCGGCCCTGCTCGACGACGACCCGTTCCGCCGCAGCGGCCTCGTGACCAACCTGACGGTCCGCGAGTGGGTACCGGTGATCGGGACCCTCGGGGGCTGACCTGCGGGGCCGCCGTCCCCTCGCTCCCCGGTACCGGGTCAGTCCTGCTCCGCCTCCAGCCGCTCCCGGGCCGCCAGCGTCGCCAGGCGACGCGTGCGCCACAGGCTGGCCACGGTCGCGACGGCCAGCGCGCCGACGATGACCACCAGCGAGAGCCAGATGGGCACCTCGGGCGCCCACGGCACCGGCGCGCCACCGTTGATGAACGGCACCGTGTTGGCGTGCAGGGCCTCGAGCACCAGCTTGACGCCGATGAACCCCAGGACCACGGCCAGGGCGACCGGGAGGTAGACGAGCCGGTCGAGCAGGCCGCCGAGCAGGAAGTAGAGCTGGCGCAGCCCCATGAGCGCGAAGAGGTTCGTGGCGAACACGATGAAGGGGTCCTGGGTGAGGCCGAAGATCGCCGGGATCGAGTCGAAGGCGAAGAGCAGGTCGGTCGTCCCGATCGCCACGAACACGACGAGCATCGGGGTCCACACCCGGCGCCCCTCGACGACGGTCCGCACCTTGGCGCCGTCGTAGCCCGGGCTCAGCGGCAGCACCCGGCGCAGCGCGCGGACGGCGACGTTCTCCCGGAACTCCTCGTCCTCCTCGCCCCCGACGGCGAGCTTGACCGCCGTGTAGACCAGGAACGCACCGAACAGGTAGAAGAGCCAGGTGAACTGCTCCAGCAGCGCGGCACCGGCGAGGATGAACGCGCCGCGCAGCACGAGCGCGACGATGATGCCGAGCATCAGCACGTGCTGCTGGTGCTGCCGGGGCACCGCGAACCGGGACATGATGAGCACGAAGACGAACAGGTTGTCGACGCTCAGCGAGTACTCCGTGACCCAGCCGGCGTAGAACTCCCCGGCGGGCTGCGCCCCGCCCACGACCCAGACGAGGAGTCCGTAGACCAGGGCCAGGCCGACGTAGAGGGTCACCCACGCCGCGGACTCGCGCATCGAGGGCACGTGCGGGCGCCGGGCGACGACGGCGAGGTCGACGATCAGCACCGTGCCCATCAGGGCGAGGGAGACCGCCTCGAACCAGACCGGCAGCTCGTGGATCACGCGTCGCTGCCCGGCGACGCACCCACCCGCTCCTCACGGCGACTCTTGTACAGCGAGGCGACGGTGGTGACCGCCAGGACCATCACGATGAACGACAGCGAGACGGCGGTCGGGATCTCGGGGATGGCCTCGACGTGCTCGCCACCGTTGACGAACGGCAGCTCGTTGGTGTGCAGCGCGTGGATCACGAGCTTGACGCCGATGAAGCCGAGGATCGCGGCCAGCCCGTAGTTGAGGAAGACCAGGCGGTCCAGCAGGCCGTCGACGAGGAAGTAGAGCTGGCGCAGACCCAGCAGGGAGAAGGCGTTCGCCGCGAAGACGAGGTACGTCTCCTGGGTGAGCCCGAAGATGGCGGGGATGGAGTCGACGGCGAAGAGCAGGTCGGCGCTGCCGATCGCGATCATCACGATGAGCATCGGCGTGATGTACCGCTTGCCGTCGATCGTCGTCGTCAGCCGGTGCTCGACGTAGTCGTCCGTCGTCGGGAAGATCTTGCGGGTCAGCCGCAGCACGGCGTTCTCGCTGTACTCGTCGTCGTGGTCGGTCCCCGCGCGGGCCTGCGCGATCGCCGTCCAGATGAGGAAGGCACCGAAGACGTAGAAGATCCAGGCGAAGTTCGCGATGAGCGCGGCGCCGGCGAGGATGAAGATCGTGCGCAGCACCAGGGCGATGGTGATGCCGATGAGCAGGACCCGCTGCTGGTGCTCACGCGGCACCCGGAAGCTGGTCATGATCAGCACGAACACGAACAGGTTGTCCACGCTGAGCGACTTCTCGGTGATGTAGCCGGCGAAGTACTCCCCGCCGTACGTCGGCCCCCAGGCGACCAGGACGACCACCCCGAAGAGCAGCGCGACGGCCACGTAGGCCAGCGACCACCAGGCCGACTCCTTCAGCGTCGGAGCGTGCGGGGTGCGCACGTGACCCACGTAGTCGATGGCGAGCATGGCCAGGATCGCAGCGACGGTGACGATCCAGGCCCAGACGGGCACGTCCACGGGTTGACCTCCGGTACGTAGGACGGGGCACCGGAGGTCTCTCTCACCCGGCGACAGCCGTCACGGGCGGGCGGGCCGAACCGGCGTCAGAGCCGGCCGTGATGACGACCTCACCGCTTGGGAGATACTCCCCTCCTCGGTGCGCCCCAGCATACGTCACGAGGTCGCGACGACCACCGGGGCCCGTCGTCAGGCGGTGGCCTCGCGCATCTGGCGGAGCTCCTTCTTCAGGCCGCCGATCTCGTCACGCAGGCGCGCGGCGACCTCGAACTGCAGCTCACCCGCCGCGGTGTGCATCTGGTCACTGAGCTCCTGGATGAGCTCGGCGAGCTCGGTCGCGGCCAAGCCGGCGAGCCGGTTGCCGGACGTCGCACCCTCCTTCGGCGCACCCGGCACGGGTGCCCCGCCCCGGTCTCCGTGGTCCGGCGCCTTGCGGTAGCCACCCGCCAGCAGCTGGGCCGTGTCGATGTCCTCACGGGCGAGCATGTCCGTGACGTCGGCGATCTTCTTGCGCAGCGGCTGCGGGTCGATGCCGTGCTCGGCGTTGAAGGCGAGCTGCTTGTCCCGCCGGCGGTTCGTCTCGTCCAGGGCGAACTGCATCGCGGGCGTGACCTTGTCCGCGTACATGTGGACCTGGCCGGTGACGTTGCGCGCCGCACGACCGATGGTCTGGATCAGGGACCGCTCGGAGCGCAGGAACCCCTCCTTGTCGGCGTCGAGGATCGCGACGAGCGACACCTCCGGCAGGTCGAGGCCCTCGCGCAGCAGGTTGATGCCGACCAGGACGTCGTACTCGCCGAGGCGCAGCTCGCGCAGCAGCTCCACGCGCCGCAGCGTGTCCACCTCGGAGTGCAGGTAGCGCACCCGCACGTCCTTGCCGAGGAGGTAGTCCGTGAGGTCCTCGGCCATCTTCTTCGTCAGGGTGGTGACCAGGACGCGCTCGTCGCGGTCCACCCGGTCGCGGATCTCGCCGAGCAGGTCGTCGATCTGGCCGGTCGTCGGCTTGACGAGGACCTCCGGGTCGACGAGCCCGGTGGGACGGATGATCTGCTCCACGACGCCGTCGGACATGGACAGCTCGTAGTCGCCCGGGGTGGCCGAGAGGTAGACCGTCTGCCCGATCCGCTCGACGAACTCCTCCCAGCGCAGCGGCCGGTTGTCCGTCGCGCTGGGCAGGCGGAAGCCGTGGTCGACCAGGGAGCGCTTGCGCGACATGTCGCCCTCGAACATGGCGCCGATCTGCGGCACCGTCACGTGCGACTCGTCGATGACGAGCAGGAAGTCCTCGGGGAAGTAGTCGAGCAGCGTGTTCGGCGGCGAACCGGCCTCGCGGCCGTCGATGTGCCGCGAGTAGTTCTCGATGCCGTTGCACGTCCCGATCGAGCGCATCATCTCGATGTCGTAGGTGGTGCGCATGCGCAGCCGCTGGGCCTCGAGCAGCTTGTTCTGCTTCTCCAGGTCGGCGAGCCGCTCGGCGAGCTCGGCCTCGATGGAGGCGACCGCTCGCTCCATGCGTTCCGGACCGGCGACGTAGTGCGTCGCGGGGAACAGGTAGATGCTCTGCTCGTCCCGGACCACCTCGCCGGAGATCGGGTGCAGCGTCTGGATCGACTCGATCTCGTCGCCGAACATCTCGATGCGTACGGCGAGCTCCTCGTACACCGGGATGATCTCCACGGTGTCGCCGCGCACCCGGAAGGTGCCGCGGGTGAAGGACATGTCGTTGCGGGTGTACTGCATCTGCACGAACTGGCGCAGCAGGTCGTCACGGTCGACGACGTCGCCGACGGCGAGACGCACCATGCGGTCGACGTACTCCTGCGGCGTGCCCAGCCCGTAGATGCACGAGACCGACGCCACGACGACGGTGTCCCGTCGCGTCAGCAGCGACGACGTCGCCGAGTGCCGCAGCCGCTCGACCTCGTCGTTGATCGAGGAGTCCTTCTCGATGTAGGTGTCGGTCTGCGCGATGTACGCCTCGGGCTGGTAGTAGTCGTAGTACGAGACGAAGTACTCGACGGCGTTGTTCGGCAGCAGCTCGCGGAACTCGGTGGCGAGCTGGGCGGCGAGCGTCTTGTTGGGCGCCATGATGAGCGTCGGACGCTGGAGCTGCTCGATCAACCAGGCGGTCGTGGCGCTCTTGCCGGTACCGGTGGCGCCGAGCAGGACGGTGTCCTTCTCCCCCGCACGGATCCGTTCGGTGAGCTCGGCGATGGCGGTGGGCTGGTCGCCGCTGGGCCGGTACTCCGAGACCACCTCGAACGGGGCCACGGTCCGCTGCAGGTCGGTCACGGGTCGCATGGCACCACGGTACGGCCCGCTGCCGACATCGACCGACCGCGCGGGTCAGTGCTCGGCGCCCGCCGCGACCCGCGGCTCGGAGAGCTGCCCCCGCACGGCGGCCGCCGCGGTGAGGACGACGGTTCGCAGCACCCGCGCCGACGCGGCCGGGTCGAGCTGCGCCGCCCGCGGGACGTGCACGAACCCGGATCGCACCTCCGGCCGGTCGGCCACCGCGTGCTGCAGGGCGTAGAACACCGCGTTGCACACGTACGTGCCCGCCGTGTGGCTGGCGACCGTCGGCACCTCGACGCGCTCCGCCGCGCGCAGCGACGCCTTGATCGGCAGCGTCGAGAAGTAGGCGGCCGGGCCGCCGGGGACCACCGCCTCGTCGATCGGCTGCGAGGCGGCGTTGTCCGGGATCCGCGCGTCCACGAGGTTGATCGCGACGCGCTCCAGACGCACGGCCGGTGTCCCGGCCGCCAGCCCCGTGGCCACCACCACGGCCGGCTCGACCTCGCGCACCAGCCGGACCAGGGCGCCGGGCCCGTCGGTGAACGTCACCGGGAGCCGCGCCGTGACCAGCTCGGCGCCGTCGCGCTCCGCGCGCCAGCCGTCGGCCAGCGCCGTCACGGCCTGCCACGACTCGTTGACGGCGTCACCGCCGAACGGCTCGAAACCCGTCACCAGCACGCGCACACGTCCACCTCCGATCCGGCAGCAGACTACCGGGTGACGGACGTCAGCCTCCCAGCTCCTCGGCCTCCAGCTCCTCGGACACCTCCTGGCGCACGCGCACCCACAGCTCGTCGACCTGCCGGCGGAGGTCGTCCGGGGACCCGGTCCCGTCCAGGAGCACGTCCGCCTGCGCCCGGCGCTCCCCGTCCCCGGCCTGCGCCGCCACGCGCTCGCGGGCCTCGGTCTCGGGCAGCCCGCGCGTCTCCACCAGGCGCGCCACCCGCTGCTCCGCCGGGGTGTCCACCACCACCAGCAGGTGGAACCGGTCCGACTGCCCCGTCTCGACCAGCAGCGGGATGTCGTGCACGACGACCGCCTGCGGGTCGGCCGCCCCGGCCGCAGCCTCGTGCTCGGCGGCCAGGCGACGGACCTCGGGGTGGATGATCCCCTCCAGCCGACGGCGCTTCTCGTCGTCGGCGAAGACCAGCCGCCCGAGGGCCGGCCGGTCCAGCGATCCGTCGGCCGCCAGGACGCCCGGGCCGAACACGTCGACGACCTCGGCCAGCCCCACGGACCCGGGCGCCACGGCGTCGCGCGCCAGCAGGTCGTGGTCGATCACGACCGCCCCCAGGTCGGCCAGCCGCTGCGCGGCCACCGACTTCCCGGCCGCGATCCCTCCTGTGAGCCCCATCCGAAACATGAGGACCATCCTGCCCGGACCGTAGGCTTCCCGCCATGAGTGCGAACGGACCCGGCCCGGGCACGGCACGACCGACCGGGGGCCCCGGCGCCGGCCCGATGCGTTCCTTCCTGCAGGACCGGTCGGTCACCGACCGTCGGCTGTCCCGGCCGACGGTGCGCCGCATCCTGGCGTTCGCCCGCCCCTATCGCCGCCACCTGGCGGGGCTCGTGGCCCTGCTGGCCCTGAGCTCCGCGGCGGGGGCCGTCACGCCGCTGCTGTTCCGCCGCATCATCGACGACGGGATCGCCGAGGGCGACCGGCAGCTCGTCGTCGTGCTCGCGGCGGCCACGGTGGGGCTCGCGCTCGCCGGCGCCGGGCTCTCGCTCGCCGAGCGGTGGGTGGCCGCCGTCGTCGGCGAGGGCCTCATCGTGGACCTGCGCACCGCCGTGTTCGACCACGTCCAGCGCATGCCGCTCGCGTTCTTCGCCCGCGCCCGCACCGGCGCGCTCGTGCAGCGTCTCAACGGCGACGTGCTCGGGGCCCAGCAGGCGTTCACCGCGACGTTGCAGTCGGTCGTCTCCAACGGGCTCACGGTGGCGTTCACGCTGGCCGCGATGCTCGTCATGTCCTGGCAGCTGACCCTGCTCGCGCTGCTCCTGGTCCCGGGGTTCGTGCTGCCGGCGCGCTGGTTCGGACGGCGCCTGGCGTCCCTGACCCGCACGACCTACGAGCTGAACGCGGACGTCGGGCAGACGATGAACGAACGCTTCAACGTCGCCGGGGCCCAGCTCGCCAAGGTGTTCGGCGAGCCCGACCGCGAGTCCGCGGCCTACGCCGACCAGGTCCGGCTGCTGCGCGACGTCGGTGTCCGCCGCGCCGTCTACGCGACGTGGTTCCGGGTCGGCCTGACGACGCTCGCCTCCGTCGCCATCGCCCTGGTGTACGGGGTCGGCGGGCTGCAGGCGATCGCCGGGGAGCTCACCGTCGGCACGCTCGTGGCGCTGACGGCCTACCTCGGCCGGCTGTACGCCCCGTTGTCGGCGCTGTCGAACGTGCAGGTCGACGTCATGACGGCGCTGGTGAGCTTCGAGCGGGTCCTGGAGGTCCTCGACCTGCGGCCGGCGCTGACCGAGGCGCCGGACGCCGTGGACCTGCGCGAGTCCGTGCGTGCGCAGGGCGCACGCATCGAGCTGGACGGCGTGACGTTCCGCTATCCCCGGGCCGACGAGGTCTCGCTGGCCTCCCTGGAGTCGGTGGCCGCGGCGCGCAAGGACCCCGAGGAGGACACCCTGCGGGACGTGTCGTTCGAGGTCCCGGCCGGCGCGATGGTCGCGCTGGTGGGTCCGTCGGGCGCGGGGAAGACGACGCTGTCCCAGCTCGTCAGCCGGCTGTACGACCCGACCTCGGGCAGCATCCGGATCGCGGGGACGGACCTGCGCCGGGCCTCGTTCGCCTCGTTGCGCCGCACCGTGGGCGTCGTGTCGCAGGAGGCGCACCTCTTCCACGACACCGTGGCCGCCAACCTGCGCTACGCCCGGCCCGACGCCTCGGACGCCGATCTCGAGCAGGCGCTGCGGGCGGCGCACCTGTGGCGCCTCGTCGAGGACATGCCCGACGGTCTGGAGACCGTGGTCGGCGACCGCGGCTACCGCCTCTCCGGCGGGGAGCGCCAGCGGCTCGCGATCGCGAGGGTCCTGCTCAAGGGGCCGGACGTCATCGTGCTCGACGAGGCCACCGCGCACCTCGACACCGAGTCGGAGGCCGCCGTCCAGGCCGCGCTCGACGTCGCGCTGGCAGGACGCACCGCGCTCGTCATCGCCCACCGGCTCTCGACGGTGCGGCACGCCGACCGGATCGTCGTGCTCGACGACGGGCGCGTGGTCGAGCAGGGCACGCACGTGGACCTGCTCGCGGCGGGCGGGCGCTACGCCGACGTCTACCGCGCGCAGTTCGCGGACCGCGAGAGCTCCTGACCGTCGCCTCAACAGTTGTGGGCATGAATTCTGCAGTGGGACGCACCTTTCCCACTGCAGAATTCATGCCCACAACACAGCGACGGCCCGTCGTCCCCCAGCGGGGACGACGGGCCGTCGATCAGGCACCCGGGGGTCGTGCGACTCCCGGGACGCCGGATCAGTTGCCGGTCAGCTTCTCGCGCAGCGCGGCGAGAGCCTCGTCGGACGCCAGCGTGCCGCCGGTGTCCTCCTCCGGGGCCGGGGCAGCCGAGGAGTAGGACGAGGAGGACGAGGACGAACCGCCGGAGACGACGTCGCCGGCCGCGGCGTCGGCGTCGGCCGAGAGGGCCGCACGCACCTGCTCGCGGTGCGCCTCCCAGCGGGAGTGCGCCTTGGCGTACTCGGCCTCCCAGGCCTCACGCTGGGTCTCGAAGCCCTCGAGCCACTCGTTCGTCTCGGGGTCGAAGCCCTCGGGGTACTTGTACTCGCCGTTCTCGTCGTACTCGGCAGCCATGCCGTAGAGCGCCGGGTCGAAGTCCTCGGACTCCGGGTCCATGCCCTCGTTGGCCTGCTTGAGCGACAGCGAGATGCGGCGACGCTCGAGGTCGATGTCGATGACCTTGACGAAGACCTCGGCACCCACCTGGACGACCTGCTCGGGCAGCTCGACGTGGCGGACCGCCAGCTCGGAGATGTGCACCAGACCCTCGATGCCGTCCTCGACACGGACGAACGCACCGAACGGCACCAGCTTGGTGACCTTGCCCGGCACGACCTGGCCGATGGCGTGGGTACGGGCGAAGGTCTGCCACGGGTCCTCCTGCGTCGCCTTCAGCGACAGGGAGACGCGCTCGCGGTCGAAGTCGACGTCGAGCACCTCGACCGTGACCTCCTGGCCGACCTCGACGACCTCGGACGGGTGGTCGATGTGCTTCCAGGACAGCTCGGAGACGTGCACCAGGCCGTCGACCCCACCGAGGTCGACGAACGCACCGAAGTTGACGATCGAGGAGACGACACCCGGGCGCACCTGACCCTTCTGCAGCGTCTGCAGGAAGGTGGAACGGACCTCGGACTGCGTCTGCTCGAGCCAGGCGCGGCGGGACAGGACCACGTTGTTGCGGTTCTTGTCCAGCTCGATGATCTTGGCCTCGATCTCGCGGCCGACGTACGGCGCGAGGTCGCGGACGCGACGCATCTCGACGAGCGAGGCCGGCAGGAAGCCCCGCAGGCCGATGTCGAGGATGAGGCCGCCCTTGACGACCTCGATGACGGTGCCGGTGACGACGCCGTCGTCCTCCTTGATCTGCTCGATCGTGCCCCAGGCGCGCTCGTACTGTGCGCGCTTCTTGGACAGGATCAGACGGCCTTCCTTGTCCTCCTTCTGGAGGACGAGGGCCTCGACGGCGTCGCCGACGGCGACAACCTCGCCCGGGTCCACGTCGTGCTTGATGGACAGCTCACGAGACGGGATCACGCCCTCCGTCTTGTAGCCGATGTCGAGGAGGACCTCGTCGCGGTCGACCTTGACGATCGTGCCTTCGACGATGTCACCATCGTTGAAGTACTTGATGGTGGAGTCGACGGCGGCAAGGAAGTCCTCTTCGGTGCCGATGTCGTTGACGGCGACCTGCGGGGCGGACTTCGTGGTGGAGATGGTCATTGAGTGGTAGCTCCGATGCGGACAGGGCGTAGTACGGACATGGTCGTGGTGCAGCTGTCCCCAGCGGCGCCGTCCCCGTCACGACGTCCGGGTCACGAGGCCCGGATCAGCGGGTCGACACACGCGCTCAGGCGCACTGCACCACCGGCAATCTTATCCGGGCCACCTGAGGGGGTCAACGCCGGGCAGACGGCGGGCACGGAGAGTCCCGTCACCCCCCCACGGCGCCCAGCTCACGCCAGGGCGCGCGCGACCTCGAGCATCTCGGCAGGGACCTGCTTGACCTTCCCGGCGATCTCCGACAGCGGGACCAGCACGACGTCGTCACCGCGCAGCGCCGTCATGACGCCGGACTCCCCCGCCGAGACCGCGTCGATCGCCGCGACACCCATCCGCGAGCCGAGGATCCGGTCCGCCGGCGTCGGGGTCCCGCCCCGCTGGACGTGACCCAGGATCGTCACCCGGGTGTCGAAGCCGGTGCGCGCGGCGATCTCGGCACCGAGCCGTTCGCTGATCGCCCCGGCCACGATCTCCCCGAAGGGACCGAGCCGGGTCTCGTAGGTCATGGACGAGCCCTCCATCGGCACGGCGCCCTCCGCCACGACGATGATCGAGAAGCTGGCGTGGGCGCGGTGCCGGTGCTGCAGGAACCGCACGACCCGGTCGATGTCGAAGGGCTCCTCCGGCGCGAGCACCAGCTCGGCGCCGCCCGCGATGCCGGCGGTCGCGGCGATCCAGCCGGCGTGCCGACCCATGACCTCGACGATCATCACCCGGTTGTGGCTCTCGGCGGTGGTGTGGATCCTGTCGACCGCCTCGGTGGCGATGCTCACCGCGGTGTCGAAGCCGATGGACCGGTCCGTGCCCCAGACGTCGTTGTCGATCGTCTTGGGCACGGCCACGATCTTGACCCCGGACTCGGCGACCTTGCTCGCCGCGTGCAGCGTGCCGTCGCCGCCGATGCAGATCAACGCCTCGATCCGCTCCTCCTCCAGCGTCGCGCGGACGGCGTCCAGCCCCCCGTCGTCGGAGTGCGGGTGGTAGCGCGCGGTGCCCAGCAGCGTGCCGCCGGTGGGCAGCACGTTGCGGATGTGGGAGCGGGTCAGAGGCATCACGTCGCCGTCGGCGAGGCCGCGCCACCCGTGGCGGAAGCCCACGATGCTGTGACCGTGCTCGCCCTCGCCCCGCTTGACCACGGCCCTGATCACGGCGTTGAGGCCGGGGACGTCCCCGCCTCCGGTCAGCAGTCCTACGCGCACGGTCTTCTCCTCGGTGTCGTGGGGGCGGGCACCTCGAGATTATCCGGACCGTGTGTCGTCGAGGTGTCGGGTGACAGGATGTGGGACGTGAGCGACCCATGGTTCGGATACCGGCCCACCGACGACGACGGCACGGCCGCCCGCCGGTGGTGGGACGCCCACGCCGAGGAGTACCTGGGCGACCACGGCGACTTCCTCGGGGACGCCGGGTTCCGCTGGGGTCCCGAGGGCCTGACGGAGGGCGAGGCCACGCTGCTCGGGCCTCCCGCGGGGTCCCGTGTGCTCGAGGTCGGCGCCGGGGCGGCGCACTGCTCGCGATGGCTCGCCGCCCGCGGCGCGGACGTGGTCGCCACCGACGTCGCCCCGGCGATGCTGGAGGCGGCGGCCCGGATCTCGCGGCGCAGCGGCACCCCGGTACCGCTGGTCGAGGCCGACGCGCGGGATCTGCCCTTCGCCGACGGGACGTTCGACGTCGTGTTCACGTCGTTCGGGGCGATCCCGTTCGTCCCGGACGCCCACCGCGTGCACGCCGAGGCGGCACGGGTTCTGCGCGCCGGCGGCCGGTGGGTCTTCTCCGTCACGCACCCGGTGCGCTGGGCCTTCCCGGACGACCCCACGCTCGCGGGCCTGACGGCGCACCGCTCCTACTTCGACCGCCGACCGTACGTCGAGACCGACGGCGGCCACGTCGTCTACGTCGAGTACCACCGCACCCTCGGGGACCACGTCCGCGACGTCGCGGCGGCCGGGCTGCGCCTGCGGGACGTCGTGGAGCCGGAGTGGCCGGCGTGGAACACGGCGTCCTGGGGCGGGTGGGGCCCCGAGCGCGGTCACTACCTGCCCGGCACCGCCGTGTTCGTCACGACGAAGGACTGAGCCGACCCGTCCCGGGCGGCGCGCCGGGTCAGTGGGCCGCGTCGTGCCACGTCTGGCCGGAGCCGACCGAGACGTCGAGCGGGACGTCGAGCTCGACGGCACCGCACATCTGGCGGCGCAGCACGTCCTCGACGACCTCCCGCTCCCCCGCGGCGACCTCGACGACGAGCTCGTCGTGGACCTGCAGCAGCAGCCGGGACCGCAGCTCCTTCTCGTCGAGCTCGCGCTGGACCCCGAGCATCGCGAGCTTGATGATGTCGGCGGCGCTGCCCTGGATCGGGGCGTTGAGCGCCATCCGCTCGGCCATCTGCCGCCGCTGGCGGTTGTCGCTGGTCAGGTCCGGCAGGTAGCGGCGGCGCCCGAGGATCGTGGCGGTGTAGCCGGTGGCCCGGGCCTCGTCGACGACCCCGGTGAGGTAGTCGCGCACCCCGCCGAAGCGGGTGAAGTAGTCGTCCATCAGCGCCTGCGCCTCGGCGGTGGGGACGGTCAGCTGCTGGGACAGGCCGAACGCGCTGAGCCCGTACGCGAGCCCGTAGCTCATCGCCTTGACCTTGGCGCGCATCTCGGGCGACACGTCCTCCGGCGCGACGTCGAAGACCCGCGAGCCGACGTACCGGTGCAGGTCCTCACCGGTGCGGAACGCCTCGATGAGCCCCTCGTCGCCGGACAGGTGCGCCATGATCCGCATCTCGATCTGGCTGTAGTCGGCGGTGACGAGCTCGGCGTACCCCTCGCCGACGGTGAACGCGCGCCGGATGCGCCGTCCGGCCTCGGTGCGGATCGGGATGTTCTGCAGGTTCGGGTCGGTCGAGCTGAGGCGCCCGGTCGCGGCGATGGTCTGCTGGAACGTGGTCCGGATACGCCCGTCGGGGTGCACCGCCTTGAGCAGGCCCTCGACCGTCGTGCGCAGCCTCGCCGCGTCACGGTGCGCGAGCAGGTGCGCGAGGAAGGGGTGCTCGGTCTTGGCGAAGAGGTCCTGCAGGGACGCCGCGTCCGTGGTGTACCCGGTCTTGATCTTCTTCGTCTTCGGCATGCCGAGCTGGTCGAAGAGCACCTCCTGGAGCTGCTTCGGGCTGCCGAGGTTCACCTCCCGGCCGATGACGTCGTACGCCTCGGCGGCCGAGGCCTCCACCCGGTCGGCGAAGAGCTGCTCGAGCTCGGTGAGGAAGGTCGTGTCCGCCGCGATCCCCGTCGCCTCCATCCGCGCGAGCACCGCGGACAGCGGCAGCTCGACGTCGTCGAGGAGGCCCCGCGCCCCGCGGTCGACGAGCCGCTCCCCCAGCGCTGCCGCGAGGTCCACGACGGCGACGGCGCGCGCGGCGGCGTCGGCCCCGGGCGGCCCCGCCTCCAGGTCCAGGTCCAGCGCCCCCTGGGCACCGCCCTCGTCGACGGCGAGCTCGCGACCCAGGTGCCGGACGACGAGGTCGCCCAGGTCGTAGCCGCGCTGGTCGGGGTAGCACAGGTACGCCGCGAGCTCGGTGTCCACCTGGACACCGACGAGGTCCGCGCCCCGCGAGGAGAGCATGTGCCAGGCCGCCTTGGCCCCGTGCACGGCCTTCGGGGCCCCGGGGTCGGCCAGCCACGCGAGCAGCGCCTGCTCGTCGGCCGCGTCGATCTCCGCCAGGTCGAGCACGACGGCCTCGGCGTGCCCGTCGGTGCCGGCGGTGCCGAGCGCGACCTGCCAGGCGTCGCCGGCGCCGGGGCGCCGGACGCCGGTGACGTCGATCCCGAGGAGCTGCTCCGAGCGCCCCGCCAACCAGTCCGCCAGCGCACCGACGTGCCGGTCGACCTGGATCCCCGCTGCCGGTGACGCGCTCGCGTCCTCCCCGGCGGGGTCGACGGCCAGGAGACGGTCGCGCAGCGCGCCGAACTCGAGGGTGTCGGACACACGGTGCACCGCCTCGCGGTCGAAACCTGCCACCGCCAGGTCGTCGATGCCGAGCGGGAGGTCGACGTCGGTGAGCAGCGCGTTGAGCTCGCGGTTCAGCCGGACCTGGTCGACGTGCTCCCGCAGGGCGTCGCCCCGCTTGCCGCCGACCTCGTCGCGCCGCTCGAGCAGGGAGTCCAGGTCGCCGAACTCGGTGATCCACTTCGCCGCGACGCCGGGCCCGACGCCCGGGATGCCGGGGAGGTTGTCGCTGGTCTCCCCGACGAGCGCCGCCAGGTCGGGGTAGCGCTGCGGCGGCACCTTGTACTTGGCCTCGACCGCCTCCGGCGTCATCCGCGCCAGCTCCGAGACCCCCTTCTTCGGGTAGAGCACGGTGACGTCCTCGGTGACGAGCTGCAGCGTGTCGCGGTCCCCGGAGCAGACGAGCACCTCCATCCCCTGCTCCGTGCCGCGGCGCGCCAGGGTCGCCAGGATGTCGTCGGCCTCGATGCCCTCGCGCTGCAGCGCCGGGATGCGCAGCGACTCCAGCACCTCCCGGATCAGCGGCACCTGACCGCGGAAGACCTCGGGAGTGGCCTCGCGCTGCGCCTTGTACTCGGTGAACCGCTCGGTGCGGAACGTCACGCGGCCCGCGTCGAAGGCGACGGCCACGTGCGTCGGTTCCTCGTCGCGCAGCAGGTTCGTGAGCATCGAGGTGAAGCCGTAGACGGCGTTCGTGACCTGTCCGCTCGTCGTGGCCAGGGTGTCCGGCAGGGCGTAGAAGGCCCGGTAGGCCATCGAGTGCCCGTCGACGAGGAGCAGACGGGGGCGGCCGGCGGTTCGCGCTGAGGTCGTCACGGGTGCCAATCTATCTGCCATGTCTGACAGAGATTCCTTCCCGCAGGACGTGGCCGGCTGGCGCGAGGCCGCACGGGGGACGTTGATCGAGCGCACCGGCATCGAGCTGCTGGAGGTGGGCGCCGAGGGCGCGTCGGCCAGCATGCCCGTGGCGGGCAACACCCAGCCGGCAGGGCTCCTGCACGGCGGCGCGACGGCCGCGCTGGCCGAGACCCTCGGCTCCGTCGCCGCGCAGATCCACGCCGGCACCGGGCGGGCGGCGGTCGGCACGGAGCTGAACATCACCCACCACCGTGGGGCCCGCGAGGGGACGGTGCACGGGGTCGCGACCGCCGTCCACCTCGGGCGCTCGACGGCGTCCTACGAGATCGAGATCACCGACGACGCCGGTCGCCGGATCGCCAGCGCGCGCCTCACGTGCCTGGTGCTGGACGCCTGAGTCAGGAGACGTGCGAGGTGGGGCCGACGGCACCGCCGGGGCCGCTCGGCGCGGTCGAGCGATGCTCCTGGACGGCGCTGAGGTCCAGAGGCCCGGTCGGCAGGCCGGCCTCGCGCGCACGGCGCCGCCGGGCGACGAGGTCCTCGATGGCGGCACGGGTCGCATCGCGCCGGGTGCGCGCCCCGTCACGGCGCAGGGCCGGGGTCGGTCCGGCGGCCGGCTCCTGCCCGAGCCACCGGGCCAGCGCCGCCACGGAGACGACCCGGTGCCCGGCCGCGGGGGCGAAGCCGACCCGCGCCAGGAAGCGCTGCACCTCCCGGGCGCCCGGGGCCGGTGCGCAGTAGACGTACTCCGCGCCGTCGTCGGTCGCCCGGCGCAGGGCCGCGGAGAGCAGCGCGCGCCCCACGCCCTGCCGGCGGGCCCCCGGGTCGACGAGGATCGCGTCGATGTACAGGCTGGGGGCCGTCGCGTAGAGCTGGGGGGCGAGCGGGCGGGCCAGCAGGAACCCGACGACGCCGCGCTCGCTGTGCGCGACCAGCACCTCTCCGCCGGCGCTGACGAACACGCTCAGGTGCTCGCGCGCGCGTCGGGGGTCGGCACCGGCGCCGTTCGGCGTCTCCGGCCCGTGCGTGGCGGCCATCTCCGCCACGACCCACAGGTCGTCCTCGTCGGCGGACCGGACCTCGATCGCTCGACGCATCGGAACTCCCTCCCGACTCGAGGCGACCTCCACGCCCGGGAGGTCACGGAAACGTCACAACTCCCCAGTGACGATAGTCGTCACCGGGGAGTTGCACAAACGACGCTCAGGAGGCGCCGACCTGGTCGATCACCGCGTCGGCGACCTCACGCATGGTCAGGCGACGGTCCATCGACGTCTTCTGGATCCAGCGGAACGACTCCGGCTCGCTCAGGCCCATCTTGGTCATCAGCAGGCCCTTCGCCCGGTCCACCCGCTTGCGGGTCTCGAAGCGGTCCTGGAGGTCGGCGACCTCGGCCTCCAGCGCCCCGATCTGCTGGTAGCGGGAGATCGCGATCTCGACCGCGGGCAGCAGGTCGGCCGGGGTGAACGGCTTGACGACGTAGGCCATCGCGCCGGCGTCACGCGCGCGCTCGACGAGCTCGGTCTGGGAGAAGGCGGTGAGCAGCACGACAGGTGCGGCGTGGGCCTTGCCGATGCGCTCCGCGGCGGAGATGCCGTCCAGCTCGGGCATCTTGACGTCCATCACCACGACGTCGGGCTTGAGCTCGGTCGCCAGGTTGACGGCCGTCTCGCCGTCGCCGGCCTCCCCGACCACGTCGAAGCCGGCCTCCCGGAGCGTCTCGACGACGTCCATGCGGATGAGGGCCTCGTCCTCGGCCACGACGGCACGGCGCGCGGGCTTGCCCGTGGCGGGCGCCTGCTCCGGCGACGCGGCGGACTCCTGGTCGATCATCGGGGGCAGGTCGAGCGGCAGCTTCTCGTCGGTCACAGGGAACATCGTAATCCCCCGGGCCGCTGGTCGTGCACCCCGTGGGACGGACGCCACGTGTGACCGTGCGCACGGGCCCGGTCACCGCCGGGCGGATTGGGCCGGTGCGTGCCGGTGTGGTTCGATGGTGCGCAGCCTCCACGCCCCGGTAGCCCAACCGGCAGAGGCGTTCGGCTCAAACCCGATCCAGTGTGGGTTCGAATCCCACCCGGGGCACACGAAAGGGCCCGGACCGCAGCTGCGGTCCGGGCCCCTCGTCGTCTCAGCCGGAGCGCGTCACTCGGCGATCGCGTGGGCGTCGGTCTGGCTGCCGACCTTGTGCACGAGGATCGAGTTCGTCGTGCCCGGGACGCCCACCGGCGCTCCCGAGACGATGACGACGCGGTCGCCGACCTCGGCCAGGCCGTTGGCCTGGAGCGTCTGGTCGACCTGGCTGACCATCGCGTCGACCGAGCCGACCTTCGGCACCTGGTAGCTGACGGTGCCCCAGGTCAGGGCCAGGACGTTGCGGACCGACTCCTCCGGGGTGAAGGCCAGCAGCGGGATGCCCGACCGCAGGCGCGACATGCGCTTGGCCGAGTCGCCGGACTGGGTGAAGGTGACCAGGTACTTGGCCTCCAGCGAGGCACCGATCTCCGCCGCTGCGCGCGTGATGATGCCGCCGCGGGTGTGCGGCGTGGAACCGAGCGGTGCGATGCGCTCGCGCCCCGCACCCTCCGTGGCCTCGATGATCGAGGCCATCGTCTTGACCGTGAGGATCGGGTAGTCGCCCACCGACGTCTCGCCGGAGAGCATGACCGCGTCGGCGCCGTCCAGCACCGCGTTCGCGCAGTCCGAGGCCTCGGCACGGGTCGGACGGGGGCTGGTGGTCATCGACTCCAGCACCTGCGTGGCGACGATGACGGGCTTGGCGTTGCGCCGCGCCATCTCGACGATCCGCTTCTGCACGAGCGGCACCTGCTCGAGGGGCATCTCGACGGCGAGGTCACCACGGGCGACCATGAATCCGTCGAACGCGGCGACGACCTCGTCGAGGTTGTCGACGGCCTGCGGCTTCTCGATCTTGGCGATGACCGGGACGACCCGGCCCTCCTCGTCCATGATCTTGCGGACGTCGTCGTAGTCGGCGGCGTTGCGCACGAAGGACAGCGCGATGAGGTCGGCGCCCATGCGCAGCGCCCAGCGCAGGTCGTCGGTGTCCTTCTCGCTCAGCGCGGGCACGGACACCGCCACGCCGGGCAGGTTGAGGCCCTTGTTGTTGGAGACCGGACCGGGCACCTCGACCGTGGTGACGACACGCGGACCCTCGACCGCGGTGACCCGCACGCGGACCTTGCCGTCGTCGATGAGGATCGGGTCGCCGACGCGGGCGTCCTGCGGCAGACCCTGGTGCGTGGTGGAGACGAGCTCACGGGTCCCCACGACGTCCTCGGTCGTGATCGTGAGGGTGTCGCCCTCGTTGAGGAAGTGCTTCTCGTCACCGTCGAACCGCCCGAGGCGGATCTTCGGGCCCTGCAGGTCGACGAGGACGGCGACGTTGCGTCCCGCCTCCTTCGCCGCCGTGCGCACCCCGTGGTACACGTTCTCGTGCTCCGACTGCTCACCGTGGCTCCGGTTGATCCGGGCCACGTCCATACCCGCGTCGACCAGCTCCCGGAGCTTCTCCGGGGACGCCGTCGCGGGTCCGATGGTGCACACGATCTTCGCTCTGCGCATGTCTCCAGCCTCGTCGTCGTACCGCCCCGCGCCTGCCGGGGCGTGCCCGGGCGCCACGGCGGCGCCCGGATCCGTTGTCATCCTCTCAGGGCGACGGTGCGGGGGCCCACCGGGGCCGGCAGCTCCGTGGTTCCCTGCAGGTACGCGTCGGCAGCCGCGGCCGCCGCCCGCCCCTCGGCGATCGCCCACACGATGAGCGACTGCCCTCGGCCGGCGTCGCCGGCCACGAACACGCCCGGCAGCGAGGACGCGTAGTCGTCCCGGCGCTGCACGAGACCGCGCGACGTCGTCTCCGCACCCGTCTGGTCGACCAGGTCGTCGACCTCCGGACCGGTGAAGCCCATCGCGATGAGCACCAGGTCGGCCGGGATCTCGTGCTCGGTACCCGGCTTCGGCACCCGTCGCCCGTCCTCGAGGTATTCCGTCTCGGCGACCTTGAGCGCCCGCACCGCCTTCTGGTCGTCCCCGAGGAACTCGACGGTGGACGCCAGGAACTGCCGCTCGCCGCCCTCCTCGTGCGAGCTCGAGACCTCGAACAGGATCGGGTCCGTGGGCCACGGCTGGTGCGGGGGCCGCTCGGTCGGCGGCTGCTTGCCGATCGCGAGGGTCGTCACGCTCGCGGCGCCCTGGCGCAGCGACGTCCCGACGCAGTCGGAACCGGTGTCACCGCCGCCGATGACCACGACGTGCTTGCCCTCGGCCGTCGGCGCACCCTTCACCGGGTGGCCGGCCACCGCCTTGTTCGACGGGGTGAGGAAGTCCATGGCGTACTCGACCCCGTCGAGCTCCCGGCCGGGGATCGCCAGGTCGCGCGGGACGGTGGCCCCCGTGGCGATGACCACGGAGTCGAACCGACGGCGCAGCGCGTCCCAGGTGAGGTCCCGGCCGATCTCGACGCCGGCGCGGAACCGGGTTCCCTCGGCCTCCATCTGCTCCATGCGCCGCTCGATGTGGTACTTCTCGAGCTTGAAGTCCGGGATGCCGTAGCGCAGCAGTCCGCCGATGGCGTCGTCGCGCTCGTACACCACGACGGTGTGCCCGGCCCGGGTCAGCTGCTGGGCCGCGGCCAGACCGGCCGGGCCCGAGCCGACGACGGCGACGGTCTTGCCAGTCAGCCGCTGCGGCACCTGCGGCACCACGAGCCCGCGCTCGAAGGCCTCGTCGATGATCGAGACCTCGATGTTCTTGATGGTCACCGCCGGCTGGTTGATGCCCAGCACACAGCTCGTCTCGCACGGCGCCGGGCACACACGACCGGTGAACTCCGGGAAGTTGTTCGTCGCGTGCAACCGCTCGATCGCGTCCGCCCACTGGTCGGTGCGCACGAGGTCGTTCCACTCCGGGATGAGGTTGCCCAGCGGGCACCCCTGGTGGCAGAACGGGATGCCGCAGTCCATGCAGCGTCCGGCCTGCTCCTTGAGGAACGGCTGGCCGTCCTCGCGGACCGCGTGCGTGTCCTTCCAGTCCCGCAGGCGGACCTCGACGGGCCTGCTCGGCGGGAGCTCTCGCTCCCGCACCTTGAGGAATCCACGGGGATCAGCCACGAGCCACCTCCATGATGCGCTCCCACAGCGTCGGGTCGAAGTCGTCGCCCTCGCCGAGCGGCGTCCCCGCCGACTCGGCCTCGGCCAGCGCGACGCGCACGTTGGCCCATCCGGGCGGGAGGACGCGCGAGAACCGGGCCCGCGTGCCCTCGTCGGCCAGGAGCTCGGCCGCGACCGGCGAGCCGGTCTCGTCGAGGTGCCGCTGCAGCAGCACCGAGACCCGCTCCCAGTCCTCGTCCGAGAGCGCGCCGACGACGAGCTCTCCGGAGGCGACGGCGGCGGCGTTCATCGCCCCGTCGCGCAGGTCGAGCACGTACGCCATGCCACCGGACATGCCGGCACCGAAGTTGCGGCCGGTGGGGCCCAGCACGAGCACCTCACCGCCCGTCATGTACTCGCACCCGTGGTCGCCCACGCCCTCGACGACGAGCGACGCCCCCGAGTTGCGCACGCCGAAGCGCTCGCCCACCCGACCGCGCAGGTAGATCTCGCCCGAGGTGGCGCCGTAGCCGATGACGTTGCCGGCGATGACGTTCGCCGCACCCTCGAGCACGGCGGCCTTGTCCGGGCGGACGACCAGCAGACCGCCGGAGAGGCCCTTGCCGACGTAGTCGTTCGCGTCGCCGTACAGGCGCAGGGTCACACCGCGCGGCACGAACGCGCCGAACGACTGCCCGGCGGACCCGGTGAGGGTGACGTCGATCGTGCCGTCGGGCAGTCCGTCGCCGTGGTAGCGCTTGGTCACCTCGTGACCGAGCATCGTGCCGACCGTGCGGTTCACGTTCCGCACCGGCAGCTCGATCCGCACCGGCCGGCCGTCCTCCAGCGCGGGCTGCGCCTGGGCGATCAGCTGCTGGTCCAGCGCCTTGTCCAGACCGTGGTCCTGGTCGTGGGTGCGGTGCAGGGAGGAACCCTCCACGGGCTCGACACGCTCCAGCACCGGTCCCAGGTCCAGGCCCTGCGCCTTCCAGTGGTCGATCACGCGGCGCGTGTCCAGGCGCTGGACCTGGCCCACGGCCTCCTCGACGGACCGGAATCCGAGGGCGGCCAGGTGCTCACGCACCTCCTGGGCGATGTACTCGAAGAAGTTCACGACGAACTCCGCCTTGCCGGTGAACCGGCGGCGCAGCTCGGGGTTCTGCGTCGCGACGCCGACCGGGCAGGTGTCCAGGTGGCAGACGCGCATCATGATGCAGCCCGACACGACCATCGGGGCCGTCGCGAAGCCGAACTCCTCGGCGCCCAGCAGCGCCGCCACGACGACGTCGCGGCCGGTCTTCATCTGGCCGTCCACCTGCACCGTGATGCGGTCGCGCAGGTTGTTCAGCACGAGCGTCTGCTGGGTCTCGGCCAGGCCGATCTCCCACGGCGTCCCCGCGTGCTTGAGCGAGGTCAGCGGGCTCGCGCCCGTACCGCCGTCGTGCCCGGAGATCAGCACGACGTCCGCGTGCGCCTTGGACACGCCCGTGGCCACGGTGCCGACGCCGAACTCGGAGACGAGCTTGACGTGCACCCGCGCGCTCGGGTTGGCGTTCTTGGCGTCGTGGATCAGCTGCGCCAGGTCCTCGATGGAGTAGATGTCGTGGTGCGGCGGCGGCGAGATCAGTCCGACGCCGGGCGTCGAGTGCCGGGTCTTGGCCACCCACGGGTACACCTTGGGCCCCGGGAGCTGCCCACCCTCGCCGGGCTTGGCGCCCTGGGCCAGCTTGAGCTGGATGTCGTCAGCCTGCGTGAGGTACTCGCTGGTGACGCCGAACCGGCCCGAGGCGATCTGCTTGACGCGGGAGCGGCGCTCCGGGTCGTACAGCCGCTCGGTGTCCTCGCCGCCCTCGCCCGAGTTCGACCGCCCGCCGAGCTGGTTCATCGCGATCGCCAGGGTCTCGTGCATCTCCTGGCTGATGGCGCCGTAGGACATCGCACCGGTGTTGAACCGCTTGACGATCTCGCTGACCGGCTCGACCTCGTCGATCGGCACGGGCTCGCGGTCACCGGTGAACTCCAGCAGACCGCGCAGCGTCATGAGCCGCTCGGACTGCTCGTCCACCCGTTGGGTGTACTGGCGGAAGATGTCCATCCGGCCCGTCCGGGTCGCGTGCTGCAACCGGAACACCGTCTCCGGGTCGAAGAGGTGCTCCTCGCCGTCGCGGCGCCACTGGTACTCGCCGCCGGTGGTCAGTCGCTGGTGCGGCGTGTGGTTCCCCGAGGCGGGGTAGGCCTCGGCGTGGCGCGCCGCGGTCTCGGCCGCGATCACGTCGAGCCCGATGCCGGCCAGGCGGCTGGTCGTGCCGGTGAAGTAGTCCTCGACGAGCTCGTGGGACAGGCCCACGGCCTCGAAGACCTGCGCCCCGCGGTAGGACATGAT
The DNA here is from genome assembly GCF_030588085.1 of Isoptericola sp. b408. NCBI lineage: Bacteria > Bacillati > Actinomycetota > Actinomycetes > Micrococcales > Promicromonosporaceae > Isoptericola > Isoptericola sp. b408. The sequence continues at coordinate 599,211 of NZ_JAUQYQ010000002.1, read as the reverse complement.
CGTCGAGATGCCCATCTTGGACATCACCTTGAGCACACCCTTGCCGAGCGCCGTGATGAGGTTGCGCACGGCGGCCTCGGGCGTCACCTGCAGGTAGCCGCGCCGGGCGAGGTCCTCCACGGTCTCCATGGCCAGGTACGGGTTGATCGCGGCGGCGCCGTAGCCGATGAGCAGCGCCACGTGGTGGACCTCGCGCACGTCGCCGGCCTCGACGACCAGCGAGATCTGGGTGCGGGTGTGCCGGCGCAGCAGGTGGTGGTGCACCGCGGAGGTGAGCAGCAGCGACGGGATCGGGGCCCGCTCGGCGTCGGAGTCGCGGTCGGACAGGACGATGTGCGTCGCCCCCGCCTCGATCTCGGCGTCGACCTGGGCGAAGATCTCCTCGAGACGGGCCTGCAGCGCGCGGCCACCGCCCGAGACGTCGTAGAGCCCCCGCACGATGACGGCCCGGAACTCGCCCTCGAGCCGCGGGTCGCGCTCGATGCGCACGATCTTGGCCAGCTCGTCGTTGTCGAGCACGGGGAACGGCAGCACGAGCTTGCGGGCGTGCAGCGGCGAGTCGTCGAGCAGGTTCGGCTCCGGGCCGATGGCGCTGCCGATGGAGGTCACCAGCTGCTCGCGGATCGAGTCCAACGGCGGGTTGGTGACCTGCGCGAACATCTGCGTGAAGTAGTCGAACAGCAGGCGCGGCCGGTTCGACAGCACCGCCACCGGGGTGTCCGAGCCCATGGCGCCCAGCGGCTCCGCCGACGTGTTGGCCATCGGGGTCAGGATGACCTTGAGCTCCTCGGACGTGTAGCCGAACGCGCGCTGGCGCCGCTGCACGGACGCCGGCGAGTGCGCGACGTGCTCGCGCTCCGGCAGGGAGTCCAGGGAGATCGAGTTCTGCTCGATCCACTCGCCGTAGGGGCGCTGCGAGGCGAGCTGGGACTTGATCTCGTCGTCCTCGACGATCCGCCCCTGCGCGGTGTCCACGAGGAACATCCGGCCCGGCTCCAGCCGGCCCTTGCGGACCACGGTGGCCGGGTCGAGGTCGAGCACGCCCGCCTCGGAGCTCAGCACGATGAGGCCGTCCTCGGTGACCCAGAAACGGCCCGGGCGCAGGCCGTTGCGGTCCAGCACGGCGCCGATGAGCGTGCCGTCGGTGAAGGTCAGGCAGGCCGGACCGTCCCACGGCTCGATGAGGTTGGCGTGGTACTGGTAGAACGCCCGCCGGGCGGGGTCCATCTCGTCGTGGTTCTCCCACGCCTCGGGGATCATCATCAGCACCGAGTGCGGCAGCGACCGGCCCGACAGGTGCAGCAGCTCCAGCACCTCGTCGAAGCTCGCCGAGTCGCTGGACCCCGGGCTGCACACCGGCAGCAGCGGGTCCAGGTCCCCCAGCGCCTCGCTGCCCAGCTGGCCCTCGCGGGCCGCCATCCAGTTGCGGTTGCCGCGCACGGTGTTGATCTCGCCGTTGTGGGCCACGAGGCGGAAGGGCTGCGCCAGCGGCCACGACGGGAACGTGTTGGTCGAGAACCGGGAGTGGACCAGCGCGATCTCGGAGGCGTAGCGCGGGTCGGACAGGTCCGGGAAGAAGGGCTCGAGCTGCGCCGTGGTCAGCATGCCCTTGTAGGTGATGGTGCGGGCCGACAGCGAGGCGAGGAAGAGCTCGAGCTCGTTCTCGGCACGCTTGCGCAGCCGGTAGGCGCGACGGTCGAGCTCGAGGTCCGCCAGCTCGCGCTGCGGGTCGGCGACGACCACCTGACGGAACGTCGGCATCGAGGCGCGGGCGGTCGGCCCGACGAGGTCGGCCGTGACGGGGACGTCACGCCAGGCGAGCACGTCGAGCTTCTCCTCGGCGGCGATCGCCTCGAAGCGGTGGGCCATCGCGTCCGCCGCCTCGGCGTCGCGGGGCAGGAAGGCCATCCCGATCGCGTACCGGCCCGCCGGGGGCAGCTCGGCGTCCACGACGTCGCGCAGGAACGCGTCCGGGATCTGGGTCAGGATGCCGGCGCCGTCACCGCTGTTCTCCTCGGCACCGACCGCTCCGCGGTGGTCGAGGTTGAGCAGGGCGGTGAGACCGGCGTCGACGATGTCGCGGCCGGGGGTTCCTCGCAGGGTCGCGACGAACGCGACACCACAGGCGTCGTGCTCGGTCGCCGGGTCGTAGAGGCCCTGCGCCTCGGGGGGCGCGACCCAGTGCTGCGGCGTGGTCATCAACACCGTCCTCCTGTGCGCCCGCACGCGGGCGCGTCTCGTGCATGGATGGGACGGGACGTCGTTGGCCCGTAGGGACTGCTGGGCGGGACCGGCCGGGGTGGTTCCCCTGCCGGCGCCGCCCTAGGTGCGTGGGGCCGGGTCCTGGTCGGTCCCGGCCGCCGACGCGTCCTGGTCGGTCGTACCTGTCGTCTCGGTGACCTCCTCGTCCGGGGCGGACTCGTCCGTCCCCGAGGGAGCGTCGTCGGTCTCGGTCGGTGCATCGGTGACCTGCCGTTCGCCGTCCTCACGACCGGGCAGGGCGACACCGTCCTCGCGACCGGGACGCAGCCGACCGATGACGACGAACGCGACGACGGCACCCAGGCCGACGATGATCGACGTCCACACGTTCAGCCGCAGCCCGAGCACCATCTCGGCGGTGTCGATGCGGAGCATCTCGATCCACACCCTACCGAGGGTGTAGATCGCGACGTAGGCCCAGAATACCCTCCCATGACCGAGTCTGTACCGGCGGTCGAGCCAGATGAGAAGCGCGGCGGCCGCCAGGTTCCACAGCATCTCGTAGAGGAAGGTCGGGTGGAACAGGGTTCCGGCGGCGTACTCCACCCCGGTGGCCGGGTCGACCGGGAGGTACTCCGCGTCGATCTCGAGCCCCCAGGGCAGCTCGGTCGGGGCGCCGAAGAGCTCCTGGTTGAACCAGTTGCCGAGGCGCCCGATCGCCTGGGCGACGAGCAGGCCGGGGGCCAGGGCGTCGGCGAACGTGCTCAGTCGCACTCCCTGGCGGCGGCAGCCGATCCACGCACCGACGGCCCCGAGCGCGACGGCGCCCCAGATGCCCAGACCGCCCTCCCAGATGTAGAGCGCCCGGACGGGGTCGCCGTTCTCCCCCCAGTACGCGTCGGGCGAGGAGATGACGTGGTAGATCCGGCCGCCGATGATGCCGAAGGGAACGGCCCAGAAGGCGATCTCCAGCACGTCGTCGGGGTCGCCACCCCGGTCCTTCCACCGGCGCATGGTCATCCAGACGGCCACGACGATGCCGGCCAGGATCGCCAGCGCGTAGGCGCGCAACGGCAACGGTCCCAGGTACCACGTGTGCTCGGGCGGGCTCGGGATCGCGGTCACGAGACGGTCGACGGTCATGCGTCACCCCCGCCGGTGCGGGCGCGGGCCACGCCGTCGGCCAGGTCACGCGTGACCTCGGCCAGCGCGGTCAGACGGTCGGACCAGGGCTCCTCGCCCAGCAGGGTCCGGACGAAGGCCGAGCCGACGATCACGCCGTCGGCGTAGCGCCCCACCTCGGCGGCCTGGTCGCCGGTCGAGACGCCCAGGCCCACGCACACGTGGGACGCCCCGGCGGCACGGGTGTCGGCCACGAGCTGCTCGGCCCGGCGACCCACCGAGGCGCGCGCACCCGTGACGCCCATCGTCGAGGCGGCGTAGACGAACCCGCGCGAGGCCTTCGCCGTCAGCCGCAGGCGTTCCGGGGTCGAGCTCGGCGCGACGAGGTAGACCTTGTCCAGGCCGTGCTCGTCCGCGGCGGCGTTCCAGGCGTCCCCCTCGTCGGGGATGAGGTCCGGCGTGATCATGCCGGCGCCGCCCGCGGCCGCGAGGTCCCGGGCGAACGCGGCCACGCCGTAGCGCAGCACCGGGTTGTAGTACGACATCACCAGCGCCGGGACCTGACCGCCGGAACGCTCCGCCACGGCCTCCACGACACGCAGCACGTCCCGCACCCGGGCACCGCCGCGCAGGGCCGCCTCGGCGGCCTCCTGGATCACCGGGCCGTCCATGACCGGGTCCGAGTAGGGCACCCCGATCTCCACGACGTCCACCCCGGCGTCGACCATGGTCGTCACGGCCTCCACCGAGCGCTCCACGTCGGGGTAGCCGACGGGCAGGTAGCCCACCAGGGCGGGCCGACCCTGCGCGCGCAGCGCGTCGAGGCGGGCCGCCGTCGCCGACGTCGTCACGGTTCCGGTCACTGGTCCCCCTCGGTCGCCGGCTCCTCGTGCAGCAGGCCGAACCAGCGCGCCGCCGTGGCCACGTCCTTGTCCCCCCGTCCGGAGAGGTTCACCAGGATCACCTGGTCCCGCAGGCCGGCGTCGGCCATCCGGCGGCCGACCCTCAGCACGCCGGCGAGGGCGTGCGCGGACTCGATCGCGGGGATGATGCCCTCGGTCCGGCACAGCAGGCGGAACGCCTCCATCGCCTCGTCGTCGGTCACGGGTTCGTAGGTCGCCCGGCCGATGTCGTGCAGCCACGAGTGCGCCGGGCCGACGCTGGGATAGTCCAGGCCCGCCGAGACGGAGTGGCTCGGGCGCGTCTGGCCGTCGTCGTCCTGCAGCAGGTACGAGCGCGCCCCGTGCAGCACCCCCGGCGCACCACCGGAGAACCGGGCCGCGTGCCGACCGGACTCGATGCCCTCGCCGCCGGCCTCGAACCCGTAGAGCGCGACGCCGTCGTCGTCCAGGAAGGCGTTGAAGATCCCCAGGGCGTTCGAGCCGCCGCCGACGCAGGCCGCCACGGCGTCCGGCAGCCTCCCGACGCGCTCGAGCACCTGCTCGCGCGCCTCGGTGCCGATGATGCGGTGGAACTCGCGCACCATCTCGGGGAACGGGTGCGGCCCGGTGACGGTCCCGAGCAGGTAGTGCGTCGAGTCGACGTTGGTGACCCAGTCGCGCAGGGCCTCGTTGATGGCGTCCTTGAGGGTCCGGGTGCCGAGGGCGACCGGGACGACGGTCGCGCCCAGCAGCTCCATCCGCGCCACGTTGAGCGCCTGGCGCCGCGTGTCCTCCTCGCCCATGTAGACGACGCACTCCAGGCCCATGAGGGCCGCGGCCGTCGCGGTCGCGACGCCGTGCTGGCCGGCACCCGTCTCGGCGATCACCCGGGACTTGCCCATGCGCTTGACCAGCAGCGCCTGGCCGAGCACGTTGTTGATCTTGTGCGAGCCGGTGTGGTTCAGGTCCTCCCGCTTGAGGAACACGCGCACGGCGTCACCGCCGGCGTGCTCGGCGAAGCGCGGCACCTCGGTCAGCGGCGACGGACGGCCGGTGTACTCGCGGTGCAGACGGCTCAGGTCCGCCGCGAACCCGGGGTCCTGCTGCGCCTTGCGGAACTCGGCCTCCAGCTCGTCGAGGGCGGCGATCAGGGCCTCGGGGACGTAGCGGCCGCCGAACTCGCCGAAGTACGGGCCGTGGACGTCGGCGAGCCGACCGGCGTCCTGGTCGGCCAGGGTCTCGGTCAGCGCGTCGCGCACGGGCTGGTCGGACTGCTCGGGCACAGGCGCTCCTTCATGACGGACGGGACGGGCGGTGGGTCGGGTGCGGGGTGGGCGGCCGGCCCTCAGGGCTGGACGGCGGGGCGTACCGACCACAGCGAGGGGTGCTGCCCGGCGGCGACGAGGTCGGCGACGGACCGGCGCGGTTCGCCGTCGGTCACCAGGGCCTCCCCCACCAGCACGGCGTGCGCACCGGACCGCGCGTACTCCATGACGTCGTGCGGGCCCCGGACGCCGGACTCGGCGACGCGGACGACGTCGTCGGGGATCAGCGGTGCGAGCTGGGCGAACGTGTCCCGGCGCACCTCGAGGGTCTTGAGGTCCCGGGCGTTGACGCCGATCACGCGGGCACCGGCGTCGAGGGCACGGTGCACCTCGTCGGCGGTGTGCACCTCGACCAGAGCGGTCATGCCCAGGGAGTGGACGCGTTCGATCAGCGACGTGAGCACGGTCTGCTCCAGGGCCGCGACGATCAGCAGCACCAGGTCGGCGCCGTGGGCCCGGGCCTCCCAGACCTGGTACGGGGTGACGACGAAGTCCTTGCGCAGCACGGGCACGTCGACGGTCGCACGCACGGCGTCCAGGTCGGCGAGGCTGCCGCCGAACCGGCGCTGCTCGGTCAGCACCGAGATCACGCTGGCGCCGCCGGCGGCGTACTCCTCGGCCAGGGCCGCCGGGTCGCTGATGGGGGCCAGGTCGCCCTTGGAGGGGCTCGACCGCTTGACCTCGGCGATCACGGCGACGCGGTCCTCGGAGCGAAGCATCGCGCAGCACTCCAGGGCCCCGGGAACCCGTGCAGCGCGCTGCTTGAGCTCCGCGAGCGAGGTCCGTGCCTGACGGTCCGCGAGGTCCGCCCGGACCCCGGCGACGATGTCCTCCAGGACTGTCATGCTTTCCCCTCCCCCGGATGTGTTCCTTGCCATGGTAGGCCGGTCACGCGGTGGTCAGGACCACCGACCGCTGGGCGAGACGCCCCGACGGCACCCTCACGCTGCTCCCGGCGGCCCGGAGGCCACATCGTTATCTCCTCGTGACGCGCGGCGCCGGGACGCCGACGCCCCCGGGAACGACGACGGCGCCCGGACCCGGGAGGGGGTCGGGGCGCCGTCGTGGCGGTCGGGGACGGGTCAGCTCGAGGCCGGCTCTTCCTGCGTCCGGGCGCCCTGTCGGGGCTGTCCGTAGCCCATGTTGCGCATGACCAGACCGACCAGGCAGGACACGACCACGACGCCCATCCCGACCCAGAAGAGCGCGAAGGGCACGCCCGGCAGGCAGCCGAGCGAGGCCAGCAGCGCACCGAGGATGACGCCGGTCATCGCGGTCCACGCGGCCAGGGTGTGACCGTGATTGGTGGGCGGGACCGCTTCCGGCAGGTACGTCGGCTCAGCGGTGCGGTGGTCGGTCATGGGTGGGGACAGCCTTTCGTCACGAAGTTCAGGGATCAGACTACCGGTCGGAGGACGGGTCGGTGCCGCGGGAGAGCGCGTCCCAGTCCGCCTGCGCGTCGGCGGCGTCGTCGTCCGTCCGGGGCTCCTCGCCACCGGCGGTCGCGACGGGGCCGCCCGCACGTTCGTGCCGACCCCCGGTGGCCGGCCAGGAACCGGCGCCGACCAGGCCGAGCACGGCCACGACGGCGATGCCCGCACCGGCGACGACCGCCAGCCAGGGCCAGGGCGTCAGCGACACGGGCGCCGTGAGCTCGGTCACCCCGGCCGCGTCGGCGGCGGCCGTCACGGCGGGCCCGACCGGGTCGCGCAGGACGGCCGCCGTCCCGCCGACGACGGCCAGTCCCGCCAGCACCGCCACGACCAGCGCCACCCGGCGCGCGACGCGACCGGCCAGGGTCGTCGCCAGGGCGCACGCCACGGTGACGAACGCGGCGGCGCTCACCACCGGTGCCGCCGAGGTGCCGGCGACCTCGACGGTCACCTCCGGCTGCAGCGCCGTCGCCACCGTGGTGCGCAGCCACACCGGCGCCGAGACCCCGAACGTCGCCGCGCCGAGCAGCAGCAGCAGCGCGACCGCCCGGCCGCGCGACCGGATCATGACGCCCGCCCGGCGGAGAGGTCCGCGAACTGTGCCGCGAGCTGCACGGCGCGCACCGCGGCGGCCGCCTTGTTGCGCGACTCGGCGTACTCCAGGGCGGGCACCGAGTCGGCGACGATGCCCCCGCCGGCCTGGACCGACGCCCGGCCCTCCCGCAGGAACGCCGTCCGGATCGCGATGGCCATGTCCATGTTGCCGCCGAAGTCCAGGTACCCGCAGGTCCCGCCGTAGATCCCGCGCGAGGCGGGTTCGAGCTCGTCGATCAGCGCGATCGCCCGTGGCTTGGGCGCCCCGGACAGCGTCCCCGCCGGGAAGGTCGCCCTGAACGTCTCCAGCGCGGTCGCCCCGGGGCGGAGGCGCCCCACGACGGTCGAGCACAGGTGCATGATGTGGCTGAACCGGCGCGTGACCATGAACTCCACGACCTCGACGCTCGTGGGCTCGCACACCTTGACCAGGTCGTTGCGGGACAGGTCCACGAGCATCAGGTGCTCGGCGCGCTCCTTGGGATCGGCGATGAGCTCCTCGGCCAGGGCGACGTCCTCCTCGACCGTCGCCCCGCGCGGCCGGGACCCGGCGATCGGATACGTCGTCACGTGGCCCGCGTCGACCTTCACCAGCGTCTCGGGGCTGGAACCGACGACGGCGAAGTCCCGCTCGCGGTGGTCACGGAGCTGGAAGTAGTACATGTACGGGCTGGGGTTGATGGTCCGCAGCGCCCGGTAGACGTCGAGCGGCGCGGCCGGGCAGTCGAGGTCGAGCCGCTGCGAGAGCACGACCTGGAAGACCTCGCCCTCGCGGATCGCCTCCTTGCCGGCCCGGACGGCGTCCTCGAACTCGTCCCGGGTGGACCGGAACTCCAGCTCGGGGCCCGCGACGTCCGGGTCCACGACGGTGCGCACCGGCGTCGTCGGCTCCGCGAGACCCGCCGCGAGCCGGTCCAGCCGCGACACCGCGTCGGCGTGCGCCTCGTCCACCCGCTCGTCGGTGCCGTCGGCGTTGATCGCGTTGGCGATGAGCCACACCGCACCGGAGTGGTGGTCGACGGCCACCAGGTCGGTCGCCAGGGACAGCGCGACCTCCGGCACGTCGAGCTCGTCCGGGGCCTCGGCGGGCAGCGTCGGCTCCCAGTGCCGGACCACGTCCCAGCCCATCGCCCCGACGAACCCGCCGGTCAGGGGCGGCAGCCCGTCGATCGGCTCCGTGCGCAACGCCTGCAGCGCGGCCTCGAGCACCTCCAGGACATCACCCTCGGTCGGGATCCCGGCCGGGACGTCGCCGTGCCAGACGGCGCGGCCGCCGTCCGACAGCAGGGTCGCCCGCGAGCGCACCCCGACGAACGACCAGCGGGCCCACGCGCCGCCGGCCTCGGCGGACTCCAGGACGAACGTGCCGGGCCGGTCCTGCGCCAGCGTGCGGTACAGCCCGACCGGCGTCACGTCGTCGGCCAGGACGCGACGCACCACCGGGATGACGCGGCGGTCCCGCGCCAGCTCGCGGAAGGCGCCCAGCCCCGGCCACGTGGCACCCCAGGTGAGCTCGTCGGCCGTCGGCGCGACGGCGGGAGCCTGGGCGGAGGGGGAGGCAGAGGTCGTCACCGGGTCTCCTCGGCGGTCTCGTCGGGACGGTGGCCGACGACGGTGGGCAGCTCGCCGCCGGCCTCGAAGCAGGTGCGCGTGCCCGTGTGGCAGGCGGCACCGACCTGGTCGACACGGACGAGCAGGGTGTCGCCGTCGCAGTCGAGCGCGACCGACCGCACGTACTGCCGGTGGCCCGAGGTGTCGCCCTTGCGCCAGTACTCCCCGCGGGAGCGGCTCCAGAACGTCACCCGGCCCGTCGTGAGCGTGCGGTGCAGGGCCTCGTCGTCCATCCAGCCGAGCATCAGCACCTCGAGGGTGTCGTGCTGCTGCACGACGGCGGCGACGAGCCCCTGCTCGTCGCGCTTGAGGCGGGCGGCCACGGCGGGGTCGAGGGAGTCCTGGTTGTGCACGCCAGCATCCTTTCACGTCGAGGGCGCCGGACGGGGCCGCGTCTCAGCGGGTCTGGGCCACCCACGAGGCGTGCATGCGGGCGTACACGCCCCCGGCCGCCGCCAGCTCCTCGTGCGGCCCGACCTCGACCACGTGCCCGTCGTCGACGACCACGACGAGGTCGCTGGCCTCGGCCGTGGACAGCCGGTGGGCGATCGTGATCGTCGAGCGGCCCGACGTCAGGGCGTCCAGCGCCCGCGCGATGCGCACCTCCGTGGCCGGGTCGACCGCGGACGTCGCCTCGTCGAGCACGAGCAGGTCGGGCGCCGCCAGGTAGGCGCGGGCGACGGCGACGAGCTGCCGCTCCCCCGCGGACAGGGCCTCGCCGCGCTGGCCCACGTCCGTGTCCAGCCCGGCGGGGAGACCGGCGACCCAGTCCGTCAGCCCCAGCGCCTCGAACGCGGCGGCGACGCGGGCACGCACCTCCGGGTCCTCGGGGGCGGCCTCGGGCAACCCGTAGGCGACGTTGCTCAGCACCGTGCCGTCGAACAGGAAACCCTCCTGCGGCACGAGGACCACGCGCTCGCGCAGCCGTGCCAGCGGGATGCGCCGCAGGTCCACGCCGTCGAGCTCGACCCGGCCGTCCGTGGGGTCCATGAGGCGGGCGACCAGCTTGGCGATGGTCGTCTTGCCCGAGCCGGTCTGCCCGACCACGGCGACCTTGCGCCGCGCGGGCAGCTCCAGGTCCACGCCGTGCAGGACCTCGGGCCCGTCCGGGTAGGCGTACCGCACGCCGCGCAGCGCCACGTGGGCGTCCCCGCGGGGGCTGTCCACCCCGTCGGCCCCGGCGTCGACGACGTCCAGCGGCGTCTCGACGACCGCCAGCACCCGCCGCCAGCCGGCCACGGCGTTCTGGAGCTCGTTGAGGATCTCCGTGGCCATCTGCACCGGCCCGGTGAAGAGCTGGACCAGGAACAGGAACGCGACGAGCTGCCCGGCCGTCAGTCCCCCGCCGATGCCGAGGTAGGAGCCGACGACCACGACGACGGCGAGCACCAGGGTCGCCATGAAGGTGCCCGAGGAGAACACGCTGGCCACCAGCAGCAGAGCCCGGCCCTGGGTCCGCCGCGCCTCGTCGATGGCGGCGTCGATGCGCCGACCCGTGCGGGCCTCGACGCCGTAGGCGCGGACGGTCTCGGCGCCGACGACGGACTCGGAGACGGCGGCGAGCATGGCGCCGACCTTCTCGCGCGAGCGCCCGAACGCCCGCCCCACCGACCGCTGGGCGTACCGCAGGATGACGAACAGCGGCACGAAGCACAGCCAGACCACGGCGGTCAGCGCCGGGGAGTAGACCGCCATGAGGGCGGTGGCGACCGCGATCTGGAGCGTGGAGACGAGCAGCATGATGCCGCCCCACTGCACGAAGTGGGAGATCTGGTCGACGTCGGTGGTGACCCGCGAGACGAGGGCACCCCGACGCTCCGAGCCCTGCGAGAGCGTGGACAGGTCGTGCACGTGCCGGAAGGCACGTACCCGCAGCGTCGCCAGCCCGGCCTCCGTCCGGCGGAACAGCCGCACGTTCACCACGGCGGTGCACAGCCCGGCCACGACGATCGCCCCGGCGGCCAGCAGGGTCAGCGTCAGGACCTGCGAGGCGTCCGGGCCGCCGTCGGCGAGGATGCCGTCGTCGACGGTGCGCTGGACCGCCAGCGGCACCACGACCCGTCCGGCCGCCGCCAGGACGGCCAGCGCGAGCGTGACCCACAGCCCCTGGACGATCTGCGGGGAGATCTCCAGCCCCCGGCGCAGCGTGGCGAGCACGCCCAGCTCGCTGGCCGACGCGATGCGCGAGTCGCTCATCGGACCTCCTCCGTCTCGGTCTCCCAGGGTTCGGGCACGTCCTCGCCGGCGGCCCGCTCGTCCGCCAGCTCGCGCTCGCGGCGGGCGGTCTCGACCTCGTAGGCGGTGGCGAGCTCGCGGTAGCCCGGGTCACGCGCCAGCAGCGCGTCGTGGGTGCCGACGTCCACGACACGCCCGCCGTCGAGGTGGACCACCAGGTCGGCCATCGCCACCGAGGACATCCGGTAGGCGACCATGACGACGGTCGTGGCGCGCCGGCCGTCGTCGGAGCGCGCGGCCAGCCCGGCGAGGATCTGCTGCTCGACGCGGGGGTCGACGGCGCTGGTGGCGTCGTCGAGCACGAGCAGCCGGGGACGCCGCACGAGCGCCCGGGCGATGGCGAGCCGCTGCCGCTGGCCCCCGGACAGGTTCGCTCCCCGCTCGCCCAGACGGGCGTCGAGGCCGTCCGGCAGGGCCCGCACGACGTCGTCGACCCGGGCCAGCGCGAGGGCGTCCCACACGGCGGCGTCGATCTCGGGGGTGACCTCGTCGGCGAGGGTGACGTTGGCGCGCACGGTGTCCTCGAAGACGAACGTCTGCTGCGCGACGAGGGACACCTGGGCCGGGATCTCGCCGTCGGCGACCCCGCGCAGGTCGGTGCCGTCCAGCAGCACGGTCCCGCGCGCGGGGTCGCTGAGCCGGCTGAGCAGCGAGACCAGCGTGGTCTTGCCCGCACCGGTGGCGCCCACCACGGCGACGGTGGTGCCGGCGGGGATGTCGAGGGTGACGTCGTCGAGCAGCCGGGCGGTGCGGCCGGCGGCCGGCACGTCGACCCCGACGCCCTCGAGGCGGACCGCGAGGCCGGCCTCCCCGGCCGGGAGCCGCCCGGTGCCGGGCGTCAGCTCGCCCCGCGCGTCGAGCACGCGGGTGATGCGGTCGTAGCCCACCAGGGCGCGCGGGATCTCGCCGAGCACCCAGCCGAAGGCCCGGACGGGCACGGCCATGATGGTGAGCAGGTACGCCGCGGTGACCACGTCGCCGACGTCGACGGCACCGGCCGCGGCGCGGGAGGCCCCGACGCCGAGGACGAGCAGCGTGCCGAGGTTGGGCAGCAGCTCGATGACCGGGTCGAAGACCGCACGCACGACGCCGACGCGGACGTTGGCGGTGCGCAGGTCGTCGGTCGTCCGGGCGAAACGCCGCTCCTCGCGGTCGGCCGTGCCGAGCGACTTCACCAGCAGCGCCGCCTCGAAGGACTCGTGCGCCACGTCCGCGACCTCCGCCCGCAGCTGCTGGGCGCGGGTCGCGGCCGGGGCCATGTACCGCTGGAAGACCAGGTTGGCGGCGACGGCGGCCGGGATCACCACCAGTGCCGCGAGGGCGAGCCAGGGATCGATGACGAAGAGCATCACCGTCGCGACGGCGATCATCACGACCACGCCGAGGGCGAAGGGCAGCGGGTTGAACACCCCGGTGGCGGCCTCGACGTCGGCGCTGGCGTTGGACAGCAGCTGGCCCGCCGGGTGCGCCCGGTGCCACGACATCGGCAGGCGCAGGTACTGGCGGGTCACCCCGCGCCGGTGCTGGGCCTGCAGGCCGACGTTGCCCCAGCCGGCCCAGATCCGCCGGCCGGCCACGGACAGCGCGAGCGTCAGGGCGACCAGGGCGAGCACTCCCCCGGCGAGCCAGATGTCCGCGCGCGCCGCGGCGTCGCCCGACAGCGCGGGCACGACGACGGCGTCGGTCGCCCAGCCCACGGCGCGGCTCACGGCGACCGTCGCGGCGCCGAACAGCGCCGAGGCGACCACGGCGCCCGTGAAGAGCCGTGGTTCGGCACGCAGACCTCGCCACAGCAGCAGGACGCTGCGGCGCAGCCGCGACCCGGTCAGGGTCGCCGGGCGGGCGGGTTCGGGCACGACGGGACCTCACAGGTGTCTCGGGGATCAGAGGTGATCCTAGCGCGCCCGGGGCAACTGCCCGCGGCCGCACGTCGCCGGTCCCGGCGGGTTCAGCGCACCTCGACCCCGGCGGCCCGCATCGCGTCCTTGACCTCGCCGACCGTCAGGGTGCCGAAGTGGAAGACGCTGGCGGCCAGCACGGCGTCGGCACCGGCCCGGGCCGCGGCGACGAAGTGCTCGGGGGTCCCGGCGCCGCCGGAGGCGACCAGCGGGACGTGGACGCGCTCGCGCACCGCACGCAGCATCTCCAGGTCGAACCCGCCGGTGGTGCCGTCGGCGTCCATCGAGTTCAGCAGGATCTCGCCGGCACCCAGCTCGGCGCCTCGTGCGGCCCACTCCACGGCGTCGATGCCGGTGCCGCGGCGGCCGCCGTGGGTGGTCACCTCGTAGCCCGACGGCGTCGTGGTGTCCCCGGTCACGCGGCGGGCGTCCACCGAGAGGGTGAGCACCTGGTTGCCGAAGCGGTCGGCGATCTCCGCGATCAGCTCGGGGCGGGCGATCGCCGCGGTGTTCACGCCGACCTTGTCCGCCCCGGCGCGCAGCAGCCGGTCGACGTCCTCGGCCGACCGGACACCCCCGCCGACCGTCAGGGGGACGAAGATCTCCTCCGCGGTGCGGCGCACCACGTCGATCATGGTCTCCCGGTCGCCGGAGGAGGCCGAGACGTCGAGGAACGTCACCTCGTCGGCACCCTCGGTGTCGTACCGGTCGGCGAGCTCCACCGGGTCGCCGGCGTCGCGCAGGTTGGTGAAGTTGACGCCCTTGACGACCCGTCCGGCGTCGACGTCGAGGCACGGGATCACCCGAACGGCCACGGTCATGCGGTCCTCATCCTTCGGTCGTGCCGGCGGACGACGCGCCGCCGCCCTGGGTGCCGGCCGCCTCGTCGGCCCCCTCGCCGTCCTCGTCCGGGACCGGCTCGTCCTGCGTGACCTGGAAGCGCGCGTCGAGGATGTCGATGACGTAGACGAGGGTCTCGTCGGCCAGCTCGCTGTTGGTGCCACCGTAGCCCAGGTGCGGGGGCACCACGAGCATCACCTGCGACCCGACGGACTGCTCGAGCAGTCCCTGGTCCCAGCCCTCCACCAGTCGGCCGATGCCGATCGTCGCGGACTGCGGGGCCACACCGTCGCCCCAGCTCGAGTCGACGACCCGGCCGTCGCTCCACCGCACCGCGACGTAGCGCGCGGTCACCATCTGCCCGACCTCGACCTGGGGGCCGTCCCCGCGGATCAGCGGTTGCACGACGAGCTCGCCCGGCGGCTCACCGCCCTCGACGAGGACCGTCGGGCTGCCGTCGGGGTCGCGGACCACCTGCGGCAGCCCCTCGACCGGCTCGACGACGTCCCCGGTGGCCCGGGTCGGCAGCACGTCCACGACGAGCACGACCGGGACGTCGTCGTCCTTCTCGACCACCAGGACGCGCGCCCCGACCCTCTTTCCCCGCAACGAGTCGTAGAGGTTCTGGCCCAACGAGTCCGGGTCGAACGTGTACCAGGCGGGAGCGTCCAGGTAGGTCGAGGAGATCACGCTGCCGTCGCGCCCGTCCTCGGCGTACATGTGCAGCAGGACGGGCTCGCCGGTCTCCAGCGGTTCCCCGCCCCCGGGGCGCAGCGTGCGCGACCCGGACTGGACGATCTGGTAGGGCTGCGGGTACTCGAGGGCCGGTGGCTGCCCCTCCGGACCGGTGACCTGCACCGGGACCTGGGAGGGCAGCGGGCTCGGGGTGACCCGGTCCCACACCGGCGTCCCGCAGCCGGTCAGCGTCAGCACGACGGCCAGGACGGCGACGAGCAGACGGGGACGGGCGGGGAGCACCGGGACAGTCTGCCACGTCGGCCCGGAGGCCCCGGAACGGCCGCCGGTCCAGGGGACGGCCTCCTACATGGACTCGATGAGCCGTTCGACGCGCTCGTCGACGTTGCGGAACGGGTCCTTGCACAGGACGGTGCGCTGGGCCTGGTCGTTGAGCTTGAGGTGCACCCAGTCGACCGTGTAGTCGCGTCGCGCGTCCTGGGCGGCCCGCACGAAGTCGCCGCGCAGCTTGGCCCGCGTCGTCTGGGGCGGGATCGCCGTGGACTCGAAGACCTCGAGGTCGGTCACCACCCGCTCGACCATCCCCCGCGCCGCGAGCAGGTTGTAGAGCCCCTCCGTGCGGGAGATGTCGTGGTAGGCCAGGTCCAGGCGCGCGACCCGGGGGTCGTCCATCGACAGGTCGTGCTTGGCCCGGTACCGCTCGATGAGCCGCCACTTGATGACCCAGTCGAGCTCGCGGTCCACCAGGGTCAGGTCGCCCGACTCCAGGGCGCGCAGGCCCCGCTCCCACAGGTCCAGCGTCTGCTTGACCTGCGGGGTGGGGTCCAGGTGGGCGTCGACGTGCTCGCGCACCCGCTGGTAGTACTCCCCCTGGACGTCGACCGCCGTCGCGGTCCGGCCGTTCGCGAGCTGGACCGGGTGCTTGCCCGAGGAGTCGTGACTGATCTCGCGGATCGCCCGGATCGGGTTCTCCAGGGAGAGGTCCCGCACCGGGACCCCGGCCTCGACCAGCCGCAGCACCAGGTCGGTGGCACCGACCTTGAGCAGCGTGGTCGTCTCCGACATCGAGGAGTCGCCGACGATGACGTGCAGGCGCCGGTAGTGCTCGGCGTCGGCGTGCGGCTCGTCGCGCGTGTTGATGATCGGCCGCGAGCGCGTCGTCGCGCTGGAGACGGCCTCCCAGATGTGGTCGGCCCGCTGGGACAGGCAGTACGTCGCCCCGCGGGGGGTGGCCAGGACCTTCCCGGCGCCGGTGAGCACCTGGCGCGTGATGAGGAACGGCACCAGCACGTCGCTGAGGCGGGAGAAGTCGCCCTGGCGGCGCACCAGGTAGTTCTCGTGGCAGCCGTAGGAGTTGCCCGCCGAGTCCGTGTTGTTCTTGAACAGGTGCACCTTGCCCGGCAGGCCCTCGTGCTCGAGACGCTGCTGGGCGTCGGCGACGAGCCCCTCGAGGATGCGCTCGCCGCCGCGGTCGTAGGCCACGAGCTGGCGGACGTCGTCGCACTCGGCGGTGGCGTACTCGGGGTGCGAGCCGACGTCCAGGTACAGCCGGGAGCCGTTGCGCAGGAACACGTTGGAGGAACGGCCCCAGGCCACGACCTTGCGGAACAGGTAGCGCGCGACCTCGTCCGCGCTCAGCCCCCGTCCGTCGTCGGCCGCGCACGTGACGCCGTACTCGGTCTCCAGCCCGAAGATCCTGCGGTCCATGTCCGCCCCCTCAGTCGTCCCCGCGCAGCAGCTCGGCCAGCGCGTCGCCCTGCCACCGGCGGAAGGCCCGCCGGGTGCGGCGGCGGTCCAGCACCGCCACCTCCAGCCCGCCCGCGGGGATCTCGCGTTCCTGACCCTCGGCGGCGATCGATCCGTCCGTGCTCACCGCGCCGAGCGTGCGCACGGCGAGACGCAGCACGGCGGCGAGGTCCATGCCCGGCTCCCAGCCCTCGCGCAGCCGGGAGGTGAGCTGGTCGGCCTGGCCGCCCATGACCACGAACCCGTGCTCGTCGGCCACCGAGCCGTCGTACGACAGCCGGTACAGCTGGTCGTCGGCCGGCGTGGCCCCCACCTCGGCGACGACGAGCTCGACCTCGAGCGGCTTGGACTCCGTGGTGAAGACCGTCCCGAGGGTCTGCGCGTAGGCGTTGGCGAGCCCGCGGGCCGTCACGTCGGTGCGGTCGTAGGAGTACCCGCGCAGGTCGGCGTACCGCACGCCCGCCACGCGCAGGTTCTCGAACTCGTTGTACTTGCCGACGGCGGCGAAGGCGATGCGGTCGTAGATCTCCGAGATCTTGTGCAGCGCCCGCGACGGGTTCTCCGTGGCGAAGGCGATGCCGTCGTCGTACGCGAGCACGACGACGGAGCGGCCGCGGCCGATGCCCTTGCGCGCGAAGTCCGCCCGGTCCTTCATCAGCTGCTCGGGCGAGACGTAGAACGGCATGTTCATGCGCGCGAACCCTCCTGACGACGATCGGCCACGATCTGCTCCACGACGGCCGCGAGGGCGTCGTCCGGGACCCGCCGGTACCCGTCGGCGGTCACGGTCGCCACCACCGGCCAGATGCGCCGGACCGTGTCGGGCCCGCCGGTGGCGCTGTCGTCGTCGGCCGCGTCGTAGAGCGCCTCCACGGCCACGGCGACGGCGGCGTCCGCGACCAGACCCTGGCGCCAGCGCTTCTTCAGCGACCCCCGGGCGAAGACCGAGCCCGACCCCACCGAGTGGTGGTCGTGCTCCTCGTACCGCCCGCCGGTGACGTCGTAGCTGAACAGCCGGCCGGTGGACCGGTCGAGGTCGAAGCCGCCGAACAGCGGCACGACGGCCAGCCCCTGCATCGCCAGCGGCAGGTTGCCGCGGATGATCGCCGCGAGCCGGTTCGCCTTGCCGTCCAGCGAGAGCTGGGAGCCTTCGATCTTCTCGTAGTGCTCCAGCTCGAGCTGGAACAGCCGCACGAGCTCGAGCGCGATCCCGGCGGACCCGGCGATCCCGACGGCGGAGTGGTCGTCGGCGTCGAAGACCTTCTCGATCTCGCGGTTCGCGATGAGGTTGCCCATCGTCGCCCGGCGGTCGCCCGCCATGACGACGCCGCGGCCGTGCTCGTCGTCCCCGAAGGTGAGGGCGACGATGGTGGTCGCGTGCGGCGCCATGTCCGAGGCCGACCCCGTCAGGCCGGTCGGACGGTTCCCGGGCAGCAGCGCCGGGGCGTGCTCGCCCAGGAAGTCGACGAACGAGCTCGACCCCGGACGCAGGAACGCGTCCGGCAGCCGGCCGGAGGACTCAGCGGATGAGGCGGTCACTCACTGCCCACCCTTCTGCACGAATCCCCGGACGAACGACTCCGCGTTCGACTCCAGGACCTCGTCGATCTCCTCCAGCAGCGAGTCGACCTCCGCGTCGCGGTCGGCGGCCTGCGGGGCGGCCGGGGCAGGGGCCTCCGCGTCGTCGTCCTCGGGCGTGCGGTCGTGGTCCTGCGGGTTGATGCGTTCCTGACCGGCCATGGTCCGCCTCCTTCGCGTTCCCTGCGGGTGTTGGCAAGCCTATGTCGTCCTGGGCGAGGTGCAGCGCAGACTCACGATTCCCCCCGCAACCCCGTCAGCAGGGTGGTCGCGTCCGGGCTCGCGTCCAGGAGCTGGCCGATGTGCTGGGCGGTGCCGCGCAGCGGGTCCGGCATCGGCACGCGCTGCAACGAGGCGGCACCCGCGACGTCGAAGATCACCGAGTCCCAGCTGGCCGCCGAGACCTCGTCGGCGTAGCGCTCCATCACCTCGCCGCGGAACCACGCCCGCGTGTCCGTCGGCGGGTGGTGCACCGCGCGGGCGACCTCGTCCTCGGTGGTGATCCGCTCCACCGCCCCGGAGGCCACCAGCCGGTGGTAGATCCCCCGCTCGGGGCGCACGTCCGACCACTGCAGGTCGAGGGCTCCCAGCCGCGGGTGGTCCCAGTCCAGGCCGTCGCGGGAGCGCAGGCGCTCCAGGAGGCGCAGCTTGGCCACCCACTCGACCTCGCGGGCGCAGGACATCGGGTCCTCGGCGAGCCGCTCGAGGACGTCGCGCCAGCGGGCGACGACCTCGTCGGACGCGGCGTCCGAGCCGAGGGCCGCCAGCGACCGCGTCACGAGGTCGAGCAGTCGCCGCTGGATCTCCAGCGCGGTGGCCGTCGTCCCTTCGGCGAGGTCGAGACCGGCGTCCAGGTCGAGGTCGCGCGAGACCTGCCGCACGGCCGGGACCGGGTCGGCGAGCCGGAGCCGGGACAGCTCGGCGCGGGCCGCGACCCCGGCCTCGGCGAGGTCGTCCAGGTGCTCGAGCACCCACAGCACCAGCGAGGTGGTGCCCAGCTTGAGGTAGGTGGCGACCTCGAGGTGGTTGGCGTCGCCGAGGATGAGGTGCAGGCGGCGCCAGCGCGTCCGATCGGCGTGCGGCTCGTCGCGCGTGTTGACGATCGGCCGGCGCAGGGTCGTCTCCAGGCCGATCTCGGCCTCGATGTAGTCGGCACGCTGCGAGAGCTGGAACCCGGGCTCGTCCCCGGTCTGGCCGAGCCCGACACGGCCGGAGCCGGTGTACACCTGCCGGGTGACGAGGAACGCGGTGACCAGCTCCGCGAGCGTGCTGAAGGGCAGGTCGCGGTCGACCAGGTAGTTCTCGTGGGTGCCGTAGCTCGCGCCCTTGCCGTCGACGTTGTTCTTGTAGAGCACGATCTCGGTGCCCGGCACCTGGGCCAGGTGCCGGGAGGCCGCCAGCATCACCCGTTCGCCGGCCACGTCCCACACGACGGCGTCGCGCGGGTTGGTGACCTCCGGCGAGGAGTACTCGGGATGGGCGTGGTCCACGTACAGCCGGGCGCCGTTGGTGAGGATGCAGTTGGCGGCGCTCGGGTCGTCGTAGTCCTCCGCCTCCGGGCGCTCGACGCTCTCGGGCGTGGCCGCCGTGTCCCCGGCGCCGTCCGTGCCGGACGGCGCCGGGGCGTCCGGGTCGTCCGTCAGCAGGGACGGGTGGGCGGAGGCGCGGTCGAGGTGGAAGCCGCGGGCGTCCGCCAGCGGGTCCTCGTCGTCGTAGTCCCACCGCGCCGGCGGGTGGCCGGGACGGCCGTCCTGGACCAGCGCCCGATAGGTGGTCACGACCTGGGAGCTCATCAGCATCGGGTTCGCCATCGGGCGCCCCGGGGACAGCACGCCGTACTCGGTCTCGATGCCCATCACGCGTCGCACGCTCACACGCCCACCCTATGCGGGGACCGGTCCCCACCGCGTCGATAGGGTGAGCCCGTGGTGGATTGGTTCACGCGGGCCGTGCGCGGCCACGACTGCGGCGAGGCCGCGCTCGCCGTCGACTGGTCGGCGACGCCGCTCGGCCCTCCCGACGCCTGGCCCACGGGCCTGCGACGGGCCGTCGAGCTGTGCTTCAGCACCCGGTTCGCCGTCCTGGTGACCTGGGGCCCCGAGCTCACCATGATCTACAACGACGGGTACCGCGAGATGCTCGGTCGCGACCTGCACCCGCAGGCCATGGGCGCTGCCGCGCCGAAGCTCTGGGGACAGATCTGGGACGAGGTCGGTCCCCTGTTCGACGACGTCATGCGCACGGGCAGGCCCACCTGGGACGTCGACATGCCGTTGATGATGGACCGGTCGGGGTTCGTCGAGGAGACCCGGTTCACCTTCTCGTACAGCCCGCTGCGAGACGACGACGGTGTGGTGCAGGGCGTCATGGACATCGCGACCGAGACCACCGACCAGGTCGTCGACCGACGTCGCCTGTCCACCCTCAGCCGCCTCTCGTTCGCGCTCCACGGACACCACGGCGACCCCGAGGATGTGGCCGACCTGGCCACCGCGGTGCTGCGAGACGCCGAGGACGTCGGCTTGGTGCACGTCTCCCTCGGTGACCCGGGCGGGCCGGACCGGCACGACGAGGCGACCGACCGCCGGGACACGGCATGGCCAGCGGGACCGGTCTGGCACGGCCGGACGCTGTTCGCTCCCCTGGACACCCACCCGGAGCGGCCTCCGCTCGGGACGATCACGCTGCGGGGCAACGAGCAGCGGCCTCTCGACGAGACGCAGCGCGCCTTCCTCCTGCTGCTCGCGTCGACCGTGTCGCACGCCGTCGCCGCGGCGGAGGAGCACCGGAGCCGCGTCGGTCGGCTCACCAGCGTCAGCGACGCGCTGCAGCAGGCCATGGTGCCCGCCACCCCGGCGTCACCACGTTGGCAGACGCACTACCGACCCGCCGACCACAGGATGGCGGTGGGCGGGGACTGGTTCGACGTGGTCGAGCTGTCCTCGGGCCGGTTCGGGCTGGTCGTCGGCGACTGCGTCGGCCACGGTGTCGTGGCGGCCGCGTCCATGGGGAGGCTCAGCAGCGCGGGACGCGCGCTGATGCTGGCGGGGTCCGGTCCCGCGCAGGTCCTCACGATGCTCGACGAGTTCGCCCGGACCGTGCCCGGTGCCGAGCTCGCGACGGTCTTCTGCGGCGTGGTCGAGCCCGCGACGATGACGCTCACCTACTCCAGCGCCGGGCATCCCCCGGGACTGCTGGTCGGCACCGACGGCGCCAGCGCATGGCTGGACGGTGCCCGCGGCCCGCTGCTCACCCTGCCGCACGCCGGCCGGTCGGAGCACACGACGACGCTCGCCCCCGGCGACACCGTGCTGCTCTACACCGACGGCCTGGTCGAACGGCGCGACACGAGGATCCGGGACGGCCTCGAGCGTCTCGCGGCGTTGGCCCGCGCCGAGTGCCGCGGCACCCCGCTGGGCGAGCTGCCCGAGCGCCTCCTCGACGCGATGCTGCCCGACGGCGCCCGCGACGACGTCGCTCTCGTGGCCTACCGCACAGCCTGAGCGCCGCACCCCCACGGCCCCCCCGGTTACAGGTACTGACCGGTGGAGTGCACCGTGTCGATGGTCCGCGGCGTGCTGTGCTCGCCCTTCTTCTTCGAGATCGTGCGGATGAAGACGATCCGCTCGCCCTTCTTGCCGCTGATACGGGCCCAGTCGTCGGGGTTCGTCGTGTTCGGCAGGTCCTCGTTCTCCTGGAACTCGTCGACGCACGCCGCCAGCAGGTGCTCCACGCGGATCCCGCGCTGACCGGAGGCCAGG
This sequence comes from Isoptericola sp. b408, assembly GCF_030588085.1. NCBI lineage: Bacteria > Bacillati > Actinomycetota > Actinomycetes > Micrococcales > Promicromonosporaceae > Isoptericola > Isoptericola sp. b408. The sequence goes on along the minus strand of NZ_JAUQYQ010000002.1, from coordinate 577,289 downwards.
AGGTCCTTGATCGCCGACTTCTTGGCCCGGTCCACGACGTTCTCGATCATGGCCCCGGAGTTGAAGTCCTTGAAGTACAGCGTCTCCTTGTCGCCGCTGGCGTAGGTGACCTCGAGGAACTGGTTGTCCTCGTCCTCGGCGTACATCCGCTCCACGACGGACCGGACCATCGCCTGGACGGCCTCCGCCGGGTCCCCGCCGTGCTCGGCGAGGTCGTCGGTGTGGATCGGCAGGTCGGGGGTGAGGTACTTGCCGAAGATCTCCGTGGCCCCCTCCGCGTCGGGACGCTCGATCTTGATCTTCACGTCCAGCCGCCCGGGACGCAGGATCGCCGGGTCGATCATGTCCTCCCGGTTGGAGGCACCGATGACGATGACGTTGTCGAGCCGCTCCACCCCGTCGATCTCGGCGAGCAGCTGCGGCACGATCGTGGTCTCGACGTCCGAGGAGAGCCCCGTCCCGCGGGTGCGGAACAGCGACTCCATCTCGTCGAAGAACACGACCACGGGCATCCCCTGACTGGCCTTCTCCCGGGCCCGGGCGAAGATCAGGCGGATGTGCCGCTCGGTCTCCCCGACGTACTTGTTGAGCAGCTCGGGGCCCTTGACGTTGAGGAAGAAGCTCTTCGCGTTGGGGTCGCCCCCGCGCTTCTCGGCCACCATGTGCGCCAGCGAGGAGGCGACGGCCTTGGCGATGAGGGTCTTGCCGCAGCCCGGAGGGCCGTAGAGCAGGACGCCCTTGGGCGGGCGCAGCCCGTGCTCGCGGAACAGGTCGGGGTGGGAGAAGGGCAGCTCGACGGCGTCACGGATCGCCTCAATCTGCTCCCCCAGGCCGCCGATGTCCTCGTAGGCGATGTCCGGCACCTCTTCGAGGACCAGCTCCTCGACCTCCGACTTCGGCACCACCTCGAAGACGAACCCGCTGCGTACGTCGACCGTCAGGGCGTCGCCGACCCGCAGCGTGTCGGCGGCGACGGAGCCGGCCAGACGCACGACGCGCTCCTCGTCGGCGCGTCCGACGACCAGCACGCGCTCGTGGTCGAGGACCTCCTTGACCGTGACGAGCTCACCGGTGCGCTCGTAGCCCCCGGCGCCGACGACGGTCATCGCCTCGTTGAGCTTGACCTCCTGGCCCGGGGCGAGGTCGGCCAGCCGCAGCTGGGGACTGGCCTGGACGTGCATCTTGCGGCCCTGCGAGACGACGTCGACCGACCCGTCGTCGTGCGCCGACAGGAACGTGGCGTAGGTCCCGGGCGGCTTGGCGAGGTCGTCGATCTGCTTCTTCAGCTCGACGATCTGCTCGCGGGCCGCGCGCAGCGCCTCGGCGAGCCGCTCGTTCTTCGCCGCGAGCAGCGCCAGCTGGGCGTCGCGACCGGACGGCGCCGGCGTGTCCGAGTGCTCCGGGCGAACAGGCTGGTCGGTCATGGCGTCCCCTTCCGTGCGGCCCGGGCATCCTCCCCTCCGCTGAGAGGATTCCTCCCGGGTGACAGCACCCTACGGGTCAACGCCGACAACGTGTGGCACATTTCACGGTCGGGTCCCGACGTTCACACGATGACGACCGAACCGTGACTCCCCCGCAATCTGCCGGGAACGTCACTCCGGTTCCTGGCCGACCTGACGACGCACGCGACGGATCTTCTTGTCCGAGACCGCCTTCTCGCCGAGCTCCTCCTCGTTCCAGCGGCCGGCGCCCCACTGTTCCTCGTCGCCCGGGCGCGAACCCTTGGCCGGACGCCGCTTGCGCACCGGCGGGGTGACGCCGTCGGCCAGCCGGCGCGCGGTCAGCAGGAAGCCGGTGTGCCCGACCATCCGGTGCTGCGGCCGGACCGCCAGGCCCTCGAGGTGCCAGCCGCGCACCATCGACTCCCAGGCGGACGGCTCGGCGAACCGTCCGTCGGCGCGCAGCGCCTCGGCGGTCCGGGACAGCTGGGTCGCGGTGGCGACGTAGCAGACCAGCACACCGCCCGGGATCAGTGCCTCGGCGACCGCGTCCACGTTCTCCCACGGCGCGAGCATGTCCAGCACGACGCGGTCCACCGAGCCAGGGTCCACGACCTCGCCCGCCCGGTCGGCCAGGTCGCCGGTGTGCAGGTGCCAGGCGGGGTGGGGGCCGCCGAAGAACGTCTCGACGTTGCCGCGCGCGATCGCGGCGAAGTCCTCTCGGCGCTCGATCGAGTGCAGCTCGCCCGCGTCGCCGACGGCGCGCAGCAGCGACATGGTCAGCGCGCCCGAGCCGACGCCGGCCTCGAGGACCCGGGCGCCGGGGAAGATGTCCGCCATCTGGATGATCTGGCCGGCGTCCTTGGGGTAGACGACGGCGGCACCCCGCGGCATCGACAGCACGTAGTCGCTGAGCAGCGGGCGCAGGGCGAGGTACTCGATCCCGGCCGTGTTCGTGACCACCCAGCCCTCGGGACGCCCGAGGAGGTCCTCGTGGCGGAAGTAGCCCTTGTGCGTGTGGAAGGTGGCGTTCTCGGCGAGCGTGATCGTGTGCATCCGACCCTTGGGGTCGGTCAGCTGGACCTTGTCGCCGACGCGGAAGGGACCGCGGCGGATGTCGGCACCGGTGGCGGAGGAGGAAGTCACGCCGGTCGAGTCTACCGGCGGCCCGCCGGGCGGACCGCCGCCGCGACCCGTGCCACGTCCAGCACCGCGACGACCCGGCCGCCGTCCGTCACCGGTACCACGCGCGCCCCGCCGGAGACACGGGCCAGGTGCTCCAGCAGCTCGGGTCCGGACTGCTCCAGCGCGACGGCCGCTCCCGCGGGGAACGGGACGAGGGCCGACTCGACCGGGACGGCCGCCGCCTGGTCGGCCGGGACGGCGGCCGCGGCCTGCGGGTCCACCCACCCGGTCGGCTCGCCGCGGTCGTCCACGACCACGACCGCGACCTCGCCGTGGCCGCGCGCCGCCCGACCGGCCTCGGCGACGGGACTCCCCGCCGGGACCACGACGGCGGTGGTCATCAGGGTGCGCACGTCGATCCGGCTGACGGCGTCGCGCCGCCGGCCGGCCCGCATGGCCTCGGAGGCACCGGACCAGAGGAACGCCCCGATGAGCGCGGCCCACATGACGGTGAAGAGGTCCGGGCTGCGCCCGCCGACGAGCGGCCAGACCAGGGCGCCGAGCACGACGGCGAGACCGACGGCACGGCCGACCCACCCGGCGGCCACCGTGCCCGTCGTCCGGGACCCGGTGAGGGCCCAGACGGCGGACTCGAGCACCTGCCCGCCGTCGAGCGGCAGGCCGGGGAGCAGGTTGAACGCCCCGACGAACGCGTTGGAGAACGCCCCCGCGTACAGCAGCAGCGCAGGGATCGACGACGACGACTGGGCGGTGAAGAGGAACCAGAACGCGGCGGCGAGCGCCAGGTTCGTCAGAGGTCCGACGACGGCGATCAGCGCGCTGTCCCGCGGGCGGCGCACGGCCCCCGAGTAGGCCGTGTGACCACCCCACAGCGTCAGGGCCAGCTCGTCCACGCGGTGACCGCGCGCCCGCGCCACCAGCGCGTGCGCGACCTCGTGGCAGAACACCGAGGCGAACAGCAGCAGGACGAACGCGAAGGCCACGACCAGGACGCCGACCGTTCCCATCGCCGGGGCGAAGGCGCGCACCGTCGGCGCGAAGAGCAGCGTCAGCACGACGGCTGCCACGAACCACGACCGGGTCACCAGGACGGGTGCACCGGCCACGCGGCCGATCCGCCACCCGGAGGAGCGTTGAGTCACCGGTCCAGGCTATCCGGCGTGGCGCCCGGGAACCGCTGGCGCCCGGCAGCGGTCGTGTGGGCGGCCGGCCGTAGGGTGTCACGCATGACGACGACGGCGGATCCTGCCACCGGTTCACCGGACGCCACGGAGGTCGACACCGCGGCGGAGGCGCCCCGTAGACCGGCCCTGTCGCCGTCGCGGGCGAACGACTTCATGCAGTGCCCGCTGCTGTTCCGGTTCCGGACGGTGGACCGGCTGCCGGAGCCTCCGTCCTCGGCCGCGGCGCGCGGCACCCTCGTCCACGCCGTGCTGGAGCGCCTCTACGACGCCCCGCTCGGGGAGCGCACCCCCGAGGCGGCGCGCGCCCTGCTGCCGGGCGAGTGGGAGCGGCTGGTCGAGGTCGAGCCCCGCTACGCCGAGCTGTTCACCCCCGGCGGCGACGCCACCGGCCAACCCCTCGAGACCTGGCTCGAGGGCGCCGGACGACTGCTGGGCACGTACTTCACGCTGGAGGACCCGAACCGGCTCGAACCCGCGGCGCGCGAGCTGAAGGTGGAGAGCCAGCTCGAGGACGGGCCGCTGCTGCGCGGCGTCGTCGACCGCCTCGACGTCGCCCCCGACGGGGCGGTCCGCGTGGTCGACTACAAGTCCGGCCGGTCGCCGCGCCCGGGTTTCGAGGCCTCGGCGCTGTTCCAGATGCGGTTCTACGGTCTGGTCGTCTGGCGCGAGCGGGGCGTCCTGCCGAAGATGCTGCAGCTCGTCTACCTGGGGGACGGCCAGGTGCTGCGCGCCGAGCCCCGCGCACGCGAGCTGGAGGTCACCGAGGCCAAGGTGCGCAGCCTGTGGGACGCCATCACCACGGCGGCCCGCCGGGGCGAGTTCGTCCCGAAGCAGAGCAAGCTGTGCGGCTGGTGCGCCCACCAGGCCGTGTGCCCGGCCTTCGACGGCACTCCCCCGCCGCTCCCGGCCGACGCCCTGCGCCGACGGCTGGGGGTCGAGGTCTAGCGGCTCAGGTGGCGGCCGGGGTGAGGTCGAACACCTCGCCCGCGACGAGGCGACGCATCGTGCCCAGGTCGACGTCCGCGAGGCTGGCCGCGCGGCTCAGCCCGGGCCGTGGCTCGACGGGCAGGACGGCCTCGACGCCGAGGGTGCGCGCCCCGGACGCCAGCGCGGAGGAGATGCCGGCCGGCGAGTCCTCGAGCGCCACGCACTCCTCGACCGGCACGCCCAGCCGCTCGACGGCGACCAGGTACGGCTCGGGGTCCGGCTTGCCGCGGGTCACCTGGTCGCCGGTGACGAGCGTCTCGAACGCCCCGGGCACGTGCGCGGTGACGGCCTCGGCGAGCACCGTGTAGCTCATCGTGACCAGGGCGCAGCGCACGCCGGCCCCACCCAGGGCGGCGAGCAGCTCGCGGGCACCGGGCCGCCACGGCACGGACTCGGCGACCTGGGCCTGCACCCGTCCCAGGAGGTGCTGCACGATGGCGTCGAGGGGTAGGTCGACGCCGGCCTCCTGCAGGACACCCGCCGAGACCGTCAACGGGTTGCCCACGAGCTCCAGCGCCTGCTCGTGGGACCACCGGCCACCGTGGGCGGCGACGAGCTGGTGCTCGGCGCGGATCCAGTACGGCTCGGTGTCGACGAGGGTGCCGTCCATGTCCCACAGGACGGCGGCGGGCAGCGCGGCGGTGTCGTCAGGCATCACCCCGTCATCGTACGAGGGCCGTCGGCGGGACCCGGGGCCCGTCGAGGACGGTTCCGGGCCCGCCTGTATAGGCTGACCAGATGACCACCGAGCAGCCGGTCGGCCGTCACGCCGCACGTCAGACCGTCATGATCGCGGCCTTCGAGGGGTGGAACGACGCGGGCAGCGCCGCCACGGACGCCCTCGAGCACCTCGCCGACGTGTGGGGAGCCTCACTGCACCGCGAGCTCGACCCCGAGGACTACCACGACTTCCAGGTGAACCGACCGATGATCGGCAGCGGGCCGGACGGACGTCGGATCATCGCCTGGCCCACCACGACCGTGTCCGTCGCCGAGCTGGCGGACCGCCGTGTCGTGCTGGTGCACGGCATCGAGCCGTCGTTCCGCTGGAAGACCTACTGCCGCGAGCTGCTGGACATCGCGACGGAGCTGGGGGTGCGGACCGTGGTCACGCTCGGGGCGCTCCTCGCCGACGTGCCGCACACCCGCCCCATCCCCCTGACGGCGACCACGGAGAGCCCGGGGCTCCGAGCGGTGCTCGACGTCGAGCCGAGCACCTACGAGGGTCCGACCGGGATCGTCGGGGTGCTGCAGCACGAGGCCGCCGCCCGCGAGTTCCAGGCGGTGTCGTTGTGGGCGGCGGTGCCGCACTACGTCGCCAACCCGCCCTCGCCCAAGGCCACCCTCGCCATCCTGACCCGGGTGGAGGACCTGGTGGGCGCGTCGGTGCCGATGCGTGACCTGCCCGAGGACGCCGAGGCGTGGCAGGAAGGGGTGGACGAGCTGGCCCGCGAGGACTCCGAGATCTCCGAGTACGTGCAGCAGCTCGAGGAGGCGAAGGACACCGCGGAGCTGCCGGAGGCGTCCGGGGAGGCGATCGCCCAGGAGTTCGAGCGCTACCTGCGGCGCCGGGACCTGGGACCGGGCCGGGGTGGCGGCCACGGGACACCGGGGAACCCGGACAAGAGCTGACGCCCCGCCCGCGGCGGGCCCGGCCGGCACCGTGCCGGCCGGGGCGTCACAGCCGGACGCCGAGCAGCGCGTTGACGGCGCGGGCGACGACGCCGGGAGCGCCCTCGGTGTCCGCGGAGGTGTCCCGCCCCGGCGCGAGCGCCTCGTCGGCCCACGCGTCGACGGCCGCGAGGGCACGCGGCGCGTCGAGGTCGTCGGCGAGAGCGGCCCGCATCTCGGCCAGGGTGGCCTCCCAGGCCGGCCCGCCGTTGCCCGAGACGGCCTCCCGCCACCTCTCCAGGCGGGCCTGCGCGGTCGTGAGCAGGTCGTGCGTCCACTCCCACTCGGTGCGGTAGTGCTGCGACAGGATGCCCAACCGCACCGCCATCGGGTCGACGCCGTCACGGCGCAGGGCCGAGACCAGCACGAGGTTGCCCCGCGACTTGCTCATCTTGTGGCCCTCGTAGGCGATGAGTCCGGCGTGGGCGTGCGCGCCGGGGGCGGAGGACGGGCCGGCGAGCATGCGCCCGTGCGAGACCGACATCTCGTGGTGCGGGAAGACCAGGTCCGAGCCGCCGCCCTGGACGTCGAAGGGCAGCCCGATCCCGTCGCGGGCGATGACCGTGCACTCGACGTGCCACCCGGGGCGCCCGGTGCCCAGGACGCCGCCGTCCCAGGTGGGCTCGCCCGGCCGCTCACGGCGCCACAGCAGCGGGTCGAGCGGGTTCTTCTTGCCCTCGCGGTCGGGGTCGCCGCCCCGCTCGGCGAACAGCTCGGCCATCGTGACCCGGTCGAACCCGGAGACGGCGCCGAAGTCGGGGTCGGCGGTCAGGTCCGCGTACACGTCCCCCAGACAGGGGTCGTCGCCGCCCGCCCCGGGCTCGACGGGGACGCGGTAGGCGCTCCCTTCCTCCAGCATCCGGGCCACGGCCTCGGCGATCGGCCCCACGTACTCGGCGACACCGGTCCACGGGTCGGGCGGGATGACGCCGAGCGCCGTCATGTCCTCGCGGAAGAGCGCCACCTGCTCGGCCGCGAGCTCGTGCCAGTCCACGCCGGTGGCCGCGGCCCGCTCCAGCAGCGGGTCGTCGACGTCGGTGACGTTGGAGCTGTACGTCACGTCCTTGCCGGCGTCGATCCAGGCCCGGTGCAGCAGGTCGAACGCGACGTAGGTCGCGGCGTGCCCGAGGTGGGTCGCGTCGTACGGCGTGATCCCGCACACGTAGCTGCGTGCCGTCGTCCCGGGGGCCGCCTCGACGAGACGTCCGGTCGTCGTGTCGTGGATGCGCACGACGGGACGGCGGCCGTCCGCGGGCGCGGGCAGCTCGGGGATCTGAGGGGTGGGCCAGGATCGCACGGCCCCAGGGTACCGGCGTCAGACGGTGGTCACGGCGGGGTCGGCCTCCAGGACGCCCGTGAGAATCAGCACGACGACCAGCACCGCCAGGCCGTAGCGGTAGTAGACGAACGGCTTGTAGGAGTACGTCGAGACGATCTTGAGGAAGCCGATCAGCACGACGTAGCCGAGGGCGAAGGCCACGAGGGTCGCGATCAGGGTCGCGCCCCACCCCGCCGACCCGGGCGCCGGGTCTCCCCCGGCGGCCTTGGCCAGCTGGTAGAAGCCCGAGCCCAGCACGGCCGGGATCGCCAGGAGGAACGAGTAGTCGGCCGCGGCGCGCCGGGTGAAACCCATCGCGAGCCCGGCCGTGATGGTGCCACCGGACCGCGACACGCCGGGGATGAGCGCCAGCGCCTGCGCGAGCCCGTACCCGATCGCCCGCTTCGGGGTCAGGTCCTCCACGACGCGGGTGCGCCGCCCGTAGCGGTCGGCCAGGTCGAGCAGGACGCCGAAGACCACCAGCGTCGCCACGGTGATCCACAGGTTGCGCAGCGTGGTCTCGATCGCCTCGTCGAAGAGCACGCCCAGCACGACGATCGGCAGCGAGCCGAGGGCGATGTACCAGGCCATGCGGGCGTCGGCGTCGTGCGCGCCGAACCGGTCGCGCCACGTGGTGCCGTGGTCGCCGCGCAGCGAGGTCCACCACCCCACGCAGATGTCCCGGATCGCGCGGCGGTAGTACAGCAGGACCGCCACCTCGGTGCCGATCTGGGTCACGGCCGTGAACAGGGCGCCCGGGTCGGCACCACCGATCAGCTCACCGACGATCCTCAGCTGTGCGCTGGAGGAGACCGGCAGGAACTCGGTGAAACCCTGGACCAGACCGAGGATGATCGCTTCCCACGCACTCACGAGCGGCCACACTACCGTTCCTGCAGGTGGGCTCCGGCACGTGCCGTCCCGGCCTCCGGCGAGGTTCCGGGGCGCGGTCGCGCCCCGCCGGTAGGGTCACGGCCATGGAAAGACGCCAGGTGGGAGGCTCGGGGCTGCACGTCTCGGCGCTGGGACTCGGCACCATGTCGTGGGGTCGCGACACGGACGCGGACGACGCTGCACAGATCCTGCGGGCGTTCCTGGACGCGGGCGGGTCGCTCGTCGACACCGCGGCCGCGTACGGCGACGGGGACGCCGAGCAGATGCTCGGCGACCTGCTGGACGGCCCCGTCGCACGCGAGGAGCTGGTGATCGCGACGAAGGCCGGGGTGCGCCACGGCCCGGAGGGCACGCGTCGCGACGCGTCGCGCGGGGGGCTGCTGGGCGAGCTGGACGCCTCCCTGCAGCGGCTGGGCACCGACCACGTCGACCTGTTCCTGGTCGCGTGCCCCGACCCCGTCACGCCGCTGGAGGAGACCGTCTCGGCCCTGCGGCTGGCCGTGACGTCCGGCCGGGCACGCTACGTCGGGCTCTCGAACTTCCCGGCCTGGGCCTCGGCGCGGGCCGCGACGCTGCTGGAGTCGACCGACGGCATCGGGCTCGCGGCCCTGCAGCTGGAGTACTCGCTGCTGCAGCGCGGGCTGGAACGAGAGGTCGGGCCGGCGGCCGCCGCCCTGGGTCTCGGGCTGCTCGCCTGGTCGCCGCTCGGCCGCGGCGTGCTGACCGGCAAGTACCGGCGCAGCGTCCCGGCGGACTCACGGGGTGCCTCGAACCGGCTGGCCGGCTTCGTCGAGCCGTACGTCGAGGACGCGGGCGCGGCGTCCGTCGTCGAGGCCGTCGCCACGGCCGCGGACGGTCTGGGCCGCGCCCCCCTGGAGGTGGCCCTGGCCTGGCTGCTCGCCCGCCCCCAGGTGGCGTCCGCCATCGTGGGGGCGCGGACCCCGGTCCACCTGCGCGGGGCGACGGGGGCGGTGGACCTCGACCTGCCGGCCGAGGTGCACGGGGCCCTCGACGACGTCTCCGGGCTGTCCCTGGGCTACCCCGAGCGCTGGTAGCGGCCCGCCTCAGCGGGCACTGGCCTCGTCGTCGTCCTCGTCGTAGTCCTCGTCCTCGTCGTCGTCATCGTCGTCGAGGTAGAACGGCGTCACCTCGCTGTAGGCCTGCGCCAGCGCGTCCTCGTACACCTCGAACGCGTCGGCGAGCACCTCGTAGGCGTCGTCGACGGCGGGGTCCTCGTCCCCCCGGCGGGAGGACACCGCGTGGAAGTGCCCCTCGAGGGCGGCGACGAAACGGTCCAGCGCGGCACGCGGGTCAGCGGTCATGCTCCGACCGTAGCGCCAAGAGCGGCAGAATGGGCACACGAAAACGACGCACGGCCTGATCGGGAGGCGACGGATGGCATCGAGCTGGCGCACGCACGGGCAGTACGAGTACCGGGTGGTCACGATCGACCGCGGCACCTCGGTGCCGGACGCCCGCAAGCGGCTCACCGAGGAGGCCGAGTACGGACGGTGGGAGCTCGCCCGCACCCGCCTCTACCTGGGTGGAGAGCGGCGGGTGTGGCTGCGCCGCAAGATCATCAAGGCGACCTCGACGCTCTGAGATGGAGACCTTCCGCAAGTCCCGCGCCGGCGCGCCGGCCGGGTTCTTCGACACCGAGGCGGCGGGGCTGCGCTGGCTCACGGTCGACGGCGGGCCCCGGGTGGCCCGGGTGCTGGAGACCGGCCCGGGGCACCTCGACCTCGAACGTCTCGACGCGGCCCCGCCGACCGCGGCGGCCGCCCGCGCCTTCGGCGGCCGGCTGGCGACGCTGCACGACGCCGGAGCCCCCGCCTTCGGCGCCCTGCCCCCGGACGCCGAACAGGGATGGTTCGGGCCGCTGGACGACCCGCTCGACATGCCCGCCGGCGCGTTCGAGGACTGGCCGACGTTCTACGCCGAGGCGCGGCTGCGACCGATCGTCGCCCAGGGGCTCGAGCGCGGGGTGCTCGGTCGCCGCGACGCCGAGGCGATGGAGGCGGTGTGCCGGGTGCTGCCCGACCTCGCCGGTCCGCCGGACTCCCCGGCGCGGCTGCACGGCGACCTGTGGTCGGGCAACCTGATGTGGACCGCCGACGACGACGGCGGCACCGAGGCGGCGCTCATCGATCCCGCCGCCCACGGTGGCCACCGGGAGACGGATCTGGCCATGCTCGCTCTCTTCGGTGCGCCGCACCTGGACGAGATCGTCGTCGGCTACGACGCCGTGCACCCGCTGGCCGCCGGGTGGGAGGACCGCGTCGCGCTGCACCAGCTCTACCCCCTGGCGGTGCACGCGGTGCTGTTCGGCGGCGGGTACGTCGACGGGACCAGGCGGTCGATGGCCGCGCTGGGCGGGTGACACCGTGCCGGTCACCAGCGCCGGGCTGCTCTTCTACCGTCGCACCGACGGCCGGCTCGCGGTGCTCCTGGCGCACATGGGCGGCCCGTTCTGGGCTCGCCGCGAGGTGGGCGCCTGGACGATCCTCAAGGGTGAGGTCGGTGCGGACGAGGACGCCCACACCGCCGCCGTCCGGGAGGCCGCCGAGGAGCTGGGCGTGCCGCTTCCCACGGAGACCGTGCCGGACCTCGACCTCGGCGAGGTGCGCCAGCGCTCCGGCAAACGGGTCCGGGCGTGGGCCCGGCGCTGGCCGCCGCCCGGCCCCGACCCGGAGGCGGTGCGCAGCAACACCGTCCGGATCGAGTGGCCGCCCCGGTCGGGCCGCCACGTGGACGTCCCGGAGATCGACCGGGTCGCCTGGTTCAGCCCGGACGAGGCGCGCCGGGTGGTCGTGCGCGGACAAGCCGACCTGGTCGACGGGCTCGAACGGGCGCTGGACGACCCGGACGCCTCGACCTGAGGGCGCTCAGCAGGTCGACAGCATCCGGTCCAGGACCCGCGTGCCGAACTTCAGGGCGTCGACCGGGACACGCTCGTCGACGCCGTGGAACATGCCGGCGAAGTCCAGCTCGGCGGGCAGCCGCAGCGGCGCGAAGCCGTAGCCGGTGATGCCGAGGCGGGCCAGCGACTTGTTGTCCGTGCCGCCGGACAGCGTGTAGGGCAGGACGGCGGCGCTCGGGTCCTCGGCGTGCAGCGCGTCGACCATCGCGTCCACCAGTCCCCCGCTGAAGGGCACCTCCAGGGAGCGGTCGGCGTGGATGGTCTCGACGCGCACCTGCGGCCCGGCGAGCTCGCGCAGCACGTCCCAGGCCTCGGCGTCGTGACCGGGCACCGTGCGCATGTCCAGCGCCGCGGTGGCGGACCCGGGGATCACGTTCGCCTTGTACCCGGCGTCGAGCTGGGTCGGGTTCGTCGTGTGCCGCACGGTGGCCCCGACGAACTTCGCGGCGGGCCCGAGGGCGGCCACCAGGGCGTCCACCTGCTCCCGGTCGGCGCCGCCCTCCGGGTCGAAGGGCAGGCCGGTCAGGTCCGACACGCCGCGCAGCAGCCGCTCCACCGTGGGGGTCAGCGTGTACGGCCAGGCGTGCTTGCCGATGCGGGCCACCGCGGCCGCCAGCTCGGTGACGGCGTTCTCGTGGTTGACCTGCGACCCGTGGCCGGCCCGGCCGTCGGCCACCAGGCGCAGCCAGGCGAGCCCCTTCTCGGCGGTCTGGACCAGGTAGGCGCGCCGGCCGCCGACGTCCACCGAGAACCCGCCGACCTCGCTGACGGCCTCGGTGGCCCCCTCGAAGAGCTCGGGGTGGTGGTCCACCAGCCAGCGGGCGCCCAGCACACCGCCGGCCTCCTCGTCGGCGAACATGCCGATCACGACGTCCCGTGCCGGGCGACGGCCCTCGCGGACCATCTGGCGCACGACCGCCAGGATCATCGCGTCCATGTCCTTCATGTCGACGGCGCCGCGCCCCCACAGCAGCCCGTCGATCTCCTCGCCGGCGAACGGGTCGACCGACCAGTCCGACGCCTGCGCGGGCACGACGTCGGTGTGCCCGTGCAGCACGAGGGCGTCCCGCGTCGGGTCGCTGCCCTCGAACCGGGCCACGACCGAGGTGCGGCCCGGCCGGGACTCGAAGATCTGCGGCTCGAGCCCGACGTCGGCGAGCAGACCGGCCACGTACTCGGCGGCCTTGCGCTCGCCGGGTCCCTGGTTCTCGCCGTAGTTGGACGTGTCGATCCGCAGCAGGTCCTGGCAGATCCCGACGACCTCGTCGGCGGCGGTGGGCTGGGGCTGGTCGTTCCCGGGTGCGTTCACGCACACACCGTACCCACGGGGTCAGCCGGCCGCGGACAGCCGTCCCTCGGCGTCGAGGACCAGCCGGGCGTCCACGCCGAGCCGGTCCACGAACGACCGGTCGTGGCTGACCACCAGCAGCGCGCCCCGGTACGACGCCAGGGCCTCGACGAGGCGGTCGACGCTGGCCAGGTCCAGGTTGTTCGTCGGCTCGTCCAGCACCAGGAGCTGTGCGGGGGGCTCCGCGAGCAGCAGCCGGGCCAGGTGCACCCGGAACAGCTCTCCGCCGGACAGCGTGGCCACCAGGCGCTCGACCTGGGCGCCGCGCACGAGGAACCGTGCCAGCCGGGCGCGCAGCTCGCCCGGGGTGACGCCGGGGGCTCCGGTGCGCACGGCCTCCAGCACGGTGGCGCGCGGGTCCAGGCCGTCCAGGCGCTGGGGCAGGTACCCGACCCGGTCCGTGCACAGCTCACCGGCCGGGGACGGGCCGGCGAGCAGCCGCTGCAGCAGCGTCGTCTTGCCCACGCCGTTCGCCCCGGTCAGGGCGACACGCTGGGGGCCGGCGACGACGACGTCCCGGCCGTCGGACGACCCGAGCACCGCGATGCGCCGCGACGCCGGGACCTGCGGGTCCGGCAGGTCGACCGTGATGCGGTCGTCGTCACGGACCGCGCTCCGGGCGGTCTCGACGGCGGTGCGCGCCGTGCTCTCCGCGGCCGCGGCGGCCCCGCGCCGCGCGCCCTGCGACTTCTCGGCCGCGTTGCGTCGGTCGTTGATCGCCGCCTTGACGAACTTCGCGTCGGCCGCGTCCTTGCGACCCTGGCGCTGCGAGTGCGCGACCCGCTCGGCGATCTTGATCCGTTCGCGGCGTTCGCGGCGCCAGGTCTGCTCGGCGTCCCGCACCGACCGCAGGGCGGCCTCCTGCTGCACGGCGAGATGCCGCTCGTAGGCGCCGTGCGGTCCGCCGAACGTCGTCAGCGACCCGGCGCGCAGCTCGGCGGTGGCGTCCGTGAGCTCGAGGAGCTCCCGGTCGTGGGACACCACGACGAGGGCGCCCCGCCAGGTGCGCACGAGCTCGGCGAGACGTTCCCGGGCGTGGCCGTCGAGGTTGTTGGTGGGTTCGTCGAGCAGCGCCACGTCGGGACGGCGCAGGCGCAGGCCGGTGAGGGCGGTGAGCACGGCCTCGCCGCCGGACAGGGTGCCGACGGCGCGGTCCAGGGCGCCGTCGGTGTGCGGAAGCCCCGTGGCTGCGAGCGCCGCCACGGCCCGCTCCTCGACGTCCCAGTCGTCCCCGACGGCGTCGAACTGCTCGGGGCGCACGTCGCCGTCGGCGATCGCCCGCACGGCGTCGAGGGCGGTCCGGAGGCCGAGGAGGTCCGCGACGGTCGCGTCGGTGTCGAGGGTGAGGCGCTGCGGCACGTAGCCCGCGGTACCGGCCACGGACACGGTCCCGGAGGACGGGGCGAGCTCGCCGGCGATCAGCCGCAGCAGCGTGGACTTGCCGGTGCCGTTGTCACCGACCAGGCCGGTGCGTGCGGCCGGGAAGGTCCCGGTGAGGGCGTCGAGGGCGATCGCGCCGTCGGGCCAGGTGAAGGTGAGGTCGCGCAGGGCGACGGCAGGGGACGGAGCAGGGGTGGGCACGGGATCTCCCGGGGGCGCGGCGGTCGTGCGCCGACGTCGGCCGTCCACCGGGTGGTGCACCGGTCCGGGTGCGGGTGGGCAGGCGTCAGCGCGAGGTCGTCGGACCGTGCGCCGTGTCGGTCACCGGCGTCCCTTCCGTCCGCCCCCCTGTCACACGCGGCCTGTCCGCGGGGGCTCCCGAGCAGGCTGGCAGCCGCGGGGCGGTCACCGCAACGTCTTTCCGCGCCGGTCAGGGGCGCACGCGCAGCCACTGCTCGAACGCCTCGGCGCTCGTGTACCGCGGGGTGTACCCGAGCTCGGTGCGCAGCCGGGTGTTGTCCAGCACCGGGCGGTGCTGCAGGAACCCGACCCGTTCGGGCCCGTGCACGGTCAGGCGCAGCGCCCTGCCGACGCGCAGCGCCCCGGCGAGCAGGCCGGCGGGCACGTCGAGCGTGCGCTTGCCGAGCCGGTCGGCGATGTCGGCGACGGTCAGGCGTCCGTCGCCGCAGACGTTGAACGCCCCGGTCGCCGTCCCGGTGGCCCCGGTGACGATCGCTCCGGTGACGTCGTCGACCCAGGCGAAGACGAACGGCCCCTGCGAGCCCCGCACGCGGATCAGCCGCGGCGCGTCCCACAGCGCGGTGATCTGGTTGGCCACCCCCGGGCCGAGGATCGTGCCGATGCGCAGGATCACCTGCTCCAGCTCCGGGTGGTCGCGCCGGTAGGTGGCGAGCAGCTCCTCCACGAGGCGCTTGTGCCGGGAGTAGGTGAACTCCTCGTTCCCCCGCAGCGGGTCGGACTCGCGCAGCGGGACGGGGTTGTCGGCGTGGTAGCCGTAGGCGGCGCCCGAGGAGGAGATCACCACACGGCACACTCCCCCGCCGACGCACGCCTCCAGCACGTGCCGGGTGCCGTCGACGTCGACACGGCGCTCGGTCTCCTCGTCCAGGGTGCCGGGGTTCACGATGGCCGCGAGGTGGACCACCGTGTCGACCCGGTGCGTCGCGATCGCGTCACGGACCGCGGCGGCGTCCGTGACGTCGAGCGTGACCGCGGTGACGCCGTCCGGCACCGAGGCGGGCGTGCGCAGGTCGGCGGAGACGACGTGCGCGACGTCGTCGCGTGCGGCGAGCGCCGCGACGGCGTGCGACCCGAGGAACCCCGAGCCGCCGGTGACCAGGACCCGCCTCACGCCGACACCTCCTGGGCCTGGCGCACGCGGGTGCGCCGCGCCCACACGGTCGCCAGCGCGAGCCCGGCGATGATGTCCCAGATGCCCCACCAGCCGGCCACGACGGCCATCCCGCCGATGCCGTCGAAGAACGTCATGACCAGCCCCAGCCCGAGCGCGGCGTTGCGGATGCCGACCTCGAACGTCACGGCCTTGCGCTCGCGGGTCTCGAGCCGCCCCGCGCGGGCCGCGGCGTACCCGAGCGCCAGGGCGACGGCGTCGTGCAGGAACACGGCCACCAGCACGACACCGACCCAGGCGACGAAGACGGCGAAGTTGCCCGCCAGCGCGGCGACGACGAAGCCGATCAGCGCCAGGATGCTCACCACGTGCACCGGCCGGTGCGCCCGGGCCGCCAGGGCGGGCCACCGCGTGCGCACCAGGAGCCCGAGCGCGAAGGGCACGCCGATGATGAGCACGATGTCGAGCATCATCTCCAGCGGGTCGAGGCTGACCTCGGCCAGGATGTCGCGACCCGTGGGGTGCAGGCTGCCCCAGAGCGCGATGTTCAGCGGCATGGCGACCAGGTACAGCGCGTTGCCGACGGCGGTCAGCGACACCGACAGCGCCACGTTGCCGCCCGAGCGGTAGGTGAGGATCTGCGAGACGTTCCCCGGTGGGCAGCAGGCCACGAGGATCATGCCCAGCGCGATGGACGCCTGGACGCCGAGCACGAGCGTCAGCAGGAAGGTCACGGCCGGCAGCAGCACGATCTGGGCGGCCAGCGCCAGGACCGCCGCGCGCGGGGCGCGGCGCAGCACCCGGAAGTCGGCCGGCGAGGTGTCCAGGGCGATGCCGAGCATGATGAGCGCCAGGACGACGCTCAGCGCGACCATCGAGCCCTCGGAGAAGTTCACCGCGACGTCGTCGATGCTCATCGGCCGTCCCCCGCCCCGAGCTCGTCGGCGAGCCGGCGCACGGTGCGACGGTAGGCGTCCTTGTTGACGTAGTAGCTCATCCGCTCCAGGCCGAGGTAGCGGTAGCCGCCGGTCAGGTCGGGCCACGGTTCGCCGACCCGGCGCCGGAACGCCGCCACCCGGTCGCGGGCGGTGACGTCGCCGTCGGCGCTCGCGGCCTCGGCGGCGAGGTAGCGGGCGACGAGCTCCGCCTGCTCCGCGCGTCCCTGCCACCCGATGCCCGAGGCCTCGAGCATCCCGACGACGAAGAGCCCGTTGAGCGACGGCGGGACGATGTTGCAGAACAGCCCGGGCGCCGTCCCCGAGCCGGGGCCGTCCCAGGCGAGGTGCTTGGGGTCGACGAACGGGTAGTCCAGCTTGTACCCGGTGGCCAGCAGCACGAGGTCGTACTCCCCGCTGGTGCCGTCGACGAAGTGCACGGTCCGGCCCGCGAACCGCTCGATGTCGCGGCGGACCCGCAGGTCGCCCTGGCCGGCGTGCTGCAGCACGAGGGAGTTCACCACGGGGTGGGACTCGTAGATCTTGTGGTCCGGCGCCGGGAAGCCGAACCGCTGCGGGTCGCCGTTGAGCAGGGTCAGCACGCGCGAGTCCACGGCCTGCTTGATCCGCGCCGGCAGCGGACGGCCCTGGTTGAGGGTGTCCGTGGGGCGCCCGAGCAGGTACCGCGGGACGAACCAGTACCCGCGGCGCACCGACAGGTCGACCGACGCCGCCCGGTGCACGGCGTCGACCGCCACGTCGCAGCCGGAGTTGCCGCCGCCGACCACCAGCACCCGCTTGCCCGCGAACACCTCGGCCCGCTTGTACTCGGACGAGTGCAGCAGCTCCCCGGAGAACTCGCCGTCGAAGGTCGGCACGTTCGGCTCGGCCAGGGTGCCGTTGGCGACGACGACGTGGCTGAACCGCTCCCGTCTCGAGGCGCCGTCGGGCCCGGTGGAGCAGACGTCCCACCCGGAGCGCCCGCTGGCGTCCCCGTCCCCGGGCTCGACGGCGGTGACCCGCGTGCCGAACCGGTAGTGGCGGCGCAGGTCGAAGGTGTCGGCGTAGTCGTGGAAGTAGCGCAGCAGCTCGCGGTGGCTCGGGTAGTCGACCTGCGTGGCCATCGGCAGCTCGGCGAACTCGGTGGTGGTCCGCGAGGAGATGAGGTGCGCCGACTCGTAGACGGTCGAGCGGGGGTTGTCGATGTCCCACAGACCGCCGACGTCGTCGTGGGCCTCGAACCCCGTCAGCGCGAGTCCGTGCCGGTCCAGGGCGCGGGCGGCGGCCAGGCCGGACGGTCCGGCACCGACGACCGCGACCCGTCGTGGCTGCGTCATGGCGTGAGCACTCCTTCGTGTCCCCCACGCCCGGGCGTGACGTGGGTAGCACGGGAGTGTACGGCGGGCGCCGCCGCGGGTTTCCCAGCAGAGGCCCAGCCGACGCTCAGGAGGTCGGGGCCTCCTGCGGCCAGGGTTCGCTCGCCTCGCGGGGATCCTCCGGCAGCAGCGAGGCGATCCAGTCGTCGCAGACCGTGCCGTTCCGCACGCCGTGCCGTCGCAGCAGGCCCTCGTAGCGGAACCCGAGCTTCCAGGCCACGCGCCGCGAGGCCCAGTTGCCCTCGAAGCCGCGCCACTGCAGACGCTCGAGGGCGAGCCCGGACGGGTCCAGCGCCCAGTCCGCCGCGAGACGGCCGGCCGCGGTCGTCAGCCCCCTTCCGCGGGCGTCAGGGGCGGTCCAGAAGCCGATCTCCCCGGCGCGCGCGTCCCCCGGTCCACCCGGGATCAGGCCGATCGCCATCATCCCGAGCACGGTGCCGTCGGGCCGCCCGGGGGCTCGGACGGCCCAGGTGAACATGGTCTCGCGCGCCCAGCCGTCGACCACCATGCCGGTCACGAAGGTCTCGGCGTCGGCACGGGTGTACGGCGAGGGGACCGTCGTCCACTCCGCGATCGCCGGGTCGGTGCACACGACGGCGATGCGGTCGATATCGGCCGGGGTCGGGACGGACAGGAGGACCTCGGGGCTGCGCAGGACGAACGGTGGCATGGGCGAATCGTGTCACGCGCGACGGCGCGGGTCAGACCGCCCTGCGGCCCTCGGGCCCCGGCGCCGGGCCCGGCTCGTCGTCGCCGTCGTCGTCGGGGGGATCCGGCGACGCCATCGCCCCCGGTGGCACGGGGACGGGCCGGTCGCCGCGCAGCGTCGAGAACACCGTCCAGGCCACCGCCACCAGCGGCACGGCCACCACCGCGCCCAGCAGCCCGGCCAGCACGGTTCCCGCGAGGACGACCACCGCGACCACCACCGGGTGCAGGGCCACCTGCTTGCCCATGATGAGCGGCTGCAGCACGTGTCCCTCGAGCTGGCCGATGGCGGCGATGCCGAGCGTGACGATCAGCGCTGTGATGAATCCCTCGGCGGCGAGGGCGACGACGGCGGCGATGATCATCGCCAGCGGCGCCCCGATGAGCGGGATGAACGCGCCGATGAACACGAGCACCGCCAGCGGTGCGGCCAGCGGCACCCCGAGGATCATCAGGAGGACGAAGGCGAGGATGCCGTCGATGAACGCGATGATGACGGTGCCGCGGGCGAAGCCCGAGAAGGTGTACCAGCCGGCACCCGCCGCCTCGACCCACCGCCGGCGGTGCTCGGCGGGCACCTGGTGCAGGAACCAGTGCCACATCTGCTCGCCCGAGTAGACGAAGAACACGGTCAGGAAGATCGCCAGCGCGGCGACCATGAACCCCTCGAGCACGGACCCGGCGCTCTCGGCGGCCTGCCCGACGAGGTTCTCAGCGTTGTCCGCCACCCACTGCTGCCCGGAGTCCAGCCACTCCTGGAGCTGGCCGGCGCTGATCGACAGGCCGAAGAGCCCGGTCTCGAGGAAGTCGAGGATCTGCTGCACACCGGTCTCGAACTGCCCGCCGAGCTCGGTCCACTGCCCGGCCACCGACGCCACGACGTAGGTGATCAGGCCGCCGAACACCACGACCCCGCTGAGCAGCGCGAGCGCCGTGGCCAGCGCGCGGGGCATCACCTTCTGGTACAGGTCGGTCAGCGGGCTGAACACCGAGGTGAGCACGAGCGCCAGGAAGATCGCGAAGAACACGAACTGCACCTGGGCCGTGGCGTACACCACCAGCGCGACGGCCACCACCAGCATGACCAGACGCCACGACCAGCCTGCCGCGCTGCGCAACCACTGCGGGACGTTCTCCCTGGCCTCCGCCACGACACTCCCTCCACCTCGGACGTGACCAGTGTGCTGCGCCGACGTGCTGGGTGCACGAGGACCCGCCGTCCCGGCGCACGTCCGCGGGCCGGGACGCCCGGACGATGCGTCAGTCCTCGGTGGTGCTGGTCGCCTCGGTGCGGAGTCTCCTGAGCTCGGCGAGCGCCGCGTCGATCGTCGCTTGCAGCTCGGCCACGGCGGCGTCCGCCGCTCTCACCCGGTCAGAGGCCTCGGCAGCCTGCCGCGAGCGGTCGCTCCGCGTGTCCTGAGATTCCACGTCGCTCCCCGTCGTCAACTCGATGAGTTCGTCCCACGTCATGCCGGACGTGCCGGCACGCAGCCGGGCGGGCAGCCCCTACCCACCCACGAGTGGTGGTGGGACTCGCGCACCTCATCGTGGAGGAGAGCCCGACGCTCCTCGGTGATACGTCGGCCCGAGAACGACGAAGGCCCCCGGTCGTGGAACCGGGGACCTTCGACGTCGCTGTCTCAAACGAGTGTCCGGAGGGGGACTTGAACCCCCACGCCCTATAACGGGCACTAGCACCTCAAGCTAGCGCGTCTGCCATTCCGCCACCCGGACGAGTGGACCGTCCCGGAGCTCCTGCTCCGTTCCGGCGCGGTAAGAAAGATAGCACGGCGAGGCCCCTGACCTGCAAACCGTCGAGCCGTGGCGCAGGTCACGCCGCTGCCCTAGCGTGAAGCGGGTGGCGCTGCGGATCGAGGACTACGGCATCGTCGGCGACCTGCAGACGGTCGCCCTCGTCGGGCGCGACGGCAGCGTCGACTGGCTCTGCCTGCCGGACATCGACTCCCCGGCCTGCCTGGCGGCCCTGCTGGGGGACGACTCGCACGGGTCGTGGCGCGTCGCTCCCGCCGGCGCCGGGACGTGCACGCGGCGCCGCTACCGCGGCGAGACCCTGGTGCTGGAGACGGAGTGGGAGACGCCCGACGGCCACATCCGGGTGACGGACCTCATGCCGCCGCGTGGACGCACCCCCGACATGGTCCGGATCGTCGAGGGCGTCAGCGGCCGCGTCGCCGTCGAGAGCGTCCTGCGCCCACGGTTCGACTACGGGGCCGTCGTCCCCTGGGTCACCGAGTCGCCGAGCGTCCTGGGTACCGAGCGCAGCGGCACGGTCTGCGCGGTCGCGGGCCCCGACGCGCTGAACCTCGCCGCGACCGTTCCGCACACCGTCTCGGGCGAGACGATCGGCTCCCGCTTCGAGGTGTCCGCCGGCGACCGCGTCTCCTTCGTGCTCAGCTACCACCGCTCCTACGACCCCGTCCCCGAGCCGGTGGACGCCGAGGAGGCCCTGTCCGACACCCTGGAGTACTGGCGCGACTGGGTCGGCCGCACCCGGTACGAGGGCCGGTACGGCGACGCCGTGCGGCGGTCGCTCATCACGCTCAAGTCGCTCACCTACGCCCCGACCGGGGCGATCGCCGCGGCGGCCACGACGTCGCTGCCCGAGCAGCTCGGGGGTGTTCGCAACTGGGACTACCGGTACTGCTGGCTGCGCGACGCCGCGTTCACCCTGCTGGCCCTGCTCAGCACCGGCCACCGGGAGGAGGCCAAGGCCTGGCGGGAGTGGCTGCTGCGCTCCGTGGCGGGAGACCCGGCCGACCTGCAGATCATGTACGGCCTCGACGGGCGGCGTCGGCTCCCGGAGACCACGCTCGACTGGCTGCCGGGGTACGAGGGCAGCACCCCGGTCCGCGTGGGCAACGGCGCCGCCGACCAGCTCCAGCTCGACGTCTGGGGCGAGGCCCTCGTCGGCCTGAGCCTGACCCGGTCGAACGGGATCGCCGAGGACGAGGACACGTGGCGGCTGCAACGGTCCCTGCTCGACCACCTGGAGGGTCACTGGGACGACGTGGACAACGGTCTGTGGGAGGTGCGCGGACCGCAGCGGGCGTTCGTGCACTCGCGCGTCATGGCCTGGGCCGGTGTCTCCGCCATGATCCGCGGCGTCGAGCGGTTCGGCCTCGACGGACCGATCGACCGGTGGCGGCTGCTGCGCGAGTCGATCCGCACCGACGTGCTCACCCACGGCTACGACGCCGAGCGGAACACCTTCACCCAGTTCTACGGGTCGCGCGGTCTCGACGCGGCCCTGCTGCTCATTCCCCGGGTGGGCTTCCTGCCGTGGTCGGACCACCGGGTGATCGGCACGGTCGACGCCGTGCAGCGTGAGCTCGGTCGGGACGGCCTGCTGCTGCGGTACCGCCAGGACGCCGACGGCGTCGACGGGTTGGCGGGCACCGAGGGCACGTTCCTGATCGCCAGCTTCTGGCTCGTCGACGCCCTGCACGCGATCGGCCGCGACGCCGAGTCGCACGCGCTGTTCGAGCGGCTGCTCGGTCTGCGCAACGACCTCGGGCTGCTGGCGGAGGAGTTCGACGTCACCGCGGGCCGTCAGCTCGGCAACGTCCCGCAGGCGTTCAGCCACCTCGGCGTCGTGAACTCCGCGCGCATCCTGTCCGGGATCCGGGGCGCCGGCACCGACATGACCGGCATGCCCGAGCACCCCACCGACTGAGGAGACCGCGTGAGAGCACTGACCATCGTCCCCGGGCAGGCCGACTCCCTGGCCGTCACCGACGTGGCCGACCCTGTCGCCGGTCCGGACGAGCTGCTGGTCGACGGCGTGGCGGTCGGGATCTGCGGCACGGACCACGAGATCGCCCGCGGCGAGCACGGCGCCCCACCGCCCGGCCAGGAGCGGCTCGTGCTCGGTCACGAGTCCCTGGGAAGGGTCCGCGAGGCGCCGGACGACTCCGGGTTCTCCCCCGGCGACCTCGTGGTCGGGGTCGTCCGCCGTCCCGACCCGGTGCCCTGCGGCGCCTGCGCCCACGGCGAGTGGGACATGTGCCGCAACGGGCTGTTCACCGAGCACGGGATCAAGGAGGTCGACGGCTTCGCCGCCGAGCGGTGGACGGTCGCGGCGGACCGCGCCGTGCGCCTCGACCCCGACCTGGCCGACGTGGGCGTGCTCCTCGAGCCCACGACCGTCGTGACCAAGGCCTGGGAGCAGGTGGACCGGATCGGCGTGCGCTCGTGGTTCGACCCGCAGCGGGTGCTCGTGACGGGCGCCGGGCCGATCGGCCTGCTCGCCGCCCTGGTCGGAGCCCAGCGCGGGCTCGACGTGCACGTCCTCGACCGCGCGACCGACGGCCCGAAACCCGGCCTCGTGCGCGACCTCGGGGCGACCTACCACCACGACGACCCGACCGCCGTGGCCGACCGGGTCGAGCCGGACGTGATCGTCGAGTGCACCGGCGCACCCGCCGTCGTCATGGACACCGTCACGTCCACGCGGCCCTACGGCATCACGGTCCTGACCGGCATCTCCTCCGCGGGTCACCAGGTGCGCGTCGACGCCGGCGCCGCCAACCGGTCCGTCGTGCTGGAGAACGACGTCGTCGTGGGCTCCGTGAACGCCAACCTCCGGCACTACCGCGCCGCGGCCGAGGCCCTGGCCGGGGCCGACCGCGACTGGCTGGCGCGCCTCGTCACCCGGCGTCTGCCCCTGGACCGCGCGGTCGAGGCCCTCACGCCGCAGGACGACGACGTCAAGGTCGTCGTCGACCTCGTCTGACCTGGGCGCGCGTCGACCATCGCGCCGGCAGCGCCCGGCTCTGCGGTGCTCGCGAGGGAGGTGTAGCGTTCCGTCCGACCCTGACCAAACGGTCATCGGGGGCACACCGGACGAAGGAGGACGACGCACCATGATGGGTGGGCACCACGCCGCCTCCGGGGCAGCCGCCTGGGTGGCGGTCACGGCCTCGACCCCGATCGCCTTCGGGTGGTACCCGGTGTCCGACGTCGGCGTGATGACCGGTGCCCTGGTCTGCGCCGGGGCGGCCCTGCTGCCGGACGCCGACCACCACAACGGCACCATCTCGCACTCGTTGCCGCCGCTGTCGGAGGCGCTGACGAAGTTCGTCTGCACCATCTCCGGCGGCCACCGCAACGGCACCCACTCGATCCTGGGGATCGCGGTCTTCACGCTCATCGCGTGGGCGATGAGCTTCCTGACGATCAGCACCGAGACGTTCGGCGAGGTGCTGATCGGCCCCGGCATCATGGCCGTGCTGCTCGTCGCCTTCGCCCTCCGAGCCCTGCACCTGACGGGGCGCCGACGCTGGTGGACCTGGACGTCGTCCATCTCCCTGGCCCTGTTCATCGCGGTGTTCGCCCCCGAGGAGTGGTACTGGATGCCGTTCTGCGTGGGCCTCGGCGCCACGGTGCACATCCTCGGCGACCTGGTCACCACCCAGGGGGTCCCGTTGCTGTGGCCGATCCGCTTCGGCTCGCCGCGGTGGGTGCGCCGGCACCGGTGGCTGCCGCTGGACGACATGTGGGGCCGCAGCGGCAACATCGCCGTGCCGGTGCTCGGGGACGCCGGCTCCTGGCGCGAGTGGCTCGTCATGACCCCGGTCAGCGTCTACGCCGTCGTGGGCGTCGCCTGGGCCGTGCTCTCCCAGATGGGGTTCGACGCCAACGGCGCCTGGAACGACGGCACCGCGCTGCTGACCTCCGCGGTGGCGTCGCTGGGCTGAGCGCTCAGCGCGCGGCCTCCCGGGGGTCGTCCGGGTCGCGCCCGGCCAGCAGCGCGTCGACGTACCGGCGGTCGGCGTCGAGCCGGGTGCGCGCGTGCCGGGTGGGCGTCCCGTGCCCGGGCACGACGACCTCGGCCCGCGCCACGTACGGGGCCAGCCGTTCGAGCCCCTCGCGGTAGCCGACCAGGTCGGTGTCTCCGGAGATCTCGTCCGCGGGCAGCGGCGGCTCGACGTCGGACAGCATGTCCCCCGCGACCAGGACACGGGCGTCCGGCAGCCACAGCGCCACGTGCCCCGGGGCGTGCGCGTCGTGCACGACGAGCTCGGAGCGCGGCAGCTCACCGTCCGGGTCGGGCACGCGGTCACCCGGCAGCGCGGCCACGGCGGCGAAGAGCTCCAGCACGGCCTCCCGCCGGCCCTCGGACCGGACCACGGCGTCCAGGACGTCCCGGTGGCTCCGCACGACCTCCGTCGCCCGCGACGACGCCCACCGCGGCCCCGCCCCGAACCGCGGGTGCCAGAGCAGATGGTCGTGGTGCGCGTGCGTCGACAGCCCGGCGGCCACCCGCACCTGCCGCGCGACCAGCTCGTCGGCGATCCCCTCCAGCTCGTCGTCGTCCCAGGCCGGGTCCACGAGCAGGGCGGGACGCCGCCCGGTCGCGCGCCGCGGCCCGAGGGCGAGGACCGACGTCGTGACGTCGCGCCGGCTGGTGCGGACCAGCACGTCCGGGGCCACGGCGCGGAAGGTCATGCCCGCACGCTAGCGCCCCTAGAGCATCTCCTGCGGGTCGACCTGCACCCGCACCCGGCCGCCTTCGCGGCGGGCCGACCGCACGGCCGTCGACGCGCGGAGCTGGGCCGCGAGCTCCGCGCCGTCGGCGAGGGGCACGCGCACGACGACGCGCACCCGCGCCTCGAGCCGGTCGTGGGCGGGCAGCTCGACCGGGCCGAGGACGGTCTCGGGCGTGGCGAGCGCGACGCGGTCGACGACGGCGCGTACGGCGTCGGCGTCCCCCGTCACCGCCGCCACGCGGACCGCGGGCGGCAGGTCGAGCTCGCGACGCTCGTCCAGCTCCCGCTCGGCCAGCCCGGCCGGGTCGAAGCGGACCAGCGCGCCGGTCGGCGCCGGCGCGGCGTCCCCCACGAGGAGCACCTGCCCGTCCGGACCGGGCCTCACGAGCGCGGCCGCCGCGATCCACCGGTGCAGGGCACGCGTGGCCATCGCGAGGTCGGTACCGGCGGTGGCCGTCGCGGCGTCGAGCAGCAGCGCGGCCGCGTAGCCGTTCTCGGCCACCGGCTCGGCACCCGGGGTGGCCACCACCAGGGCGGGACGCTCCTCGACGTGGTCGAGGATCCCGCCGGGCGCCGAGGAGGCCGAGACCCGCACCGGCACCCCGGCGAAGGCTCGTCCGAGCTCCTCGGCGGTGCGTTCGGACCCCACCCGCACGGCGCGCACGCGGTCGTGGCCGCACTCGTCGCAGCGCCAGGTGCCGGCGAGCCGGCCGCACCAGGTGCACTGCGGGGTGGCGCGCGCACCCCGCAGCCCGAGAGGGCCGTGGCAGTGGGTGCAGCGTGCGGCGGTCCGGCAGGCGGCACAGGCCACGACCGGCAGGTAACCGGTCCGCGGCACCTGGACGAGCACGGGTCCCCGCTCCAGAGCAGACCGAGCGGTCCGCCACGCGGCCGTCGGCAGGCGGGCGGCCGCCCCCGGCCCCTCGGACGCCAGCTCGACCGACGTCAGCGCGCGCACCCGCGGCGCCCGGGCCCGCACGACGTCGCGCGACGCCGCGATCTCCGCGGCCCAGCCGCGCGCGAGCATCGCCTGGGCCTGCACCGTGCGGCCCGGGGAACCGAGCAGGAATCCCGCACCCTCCGCCTCGGAGCGCATCGCCAGCACCTCGCGGGCGGCCGGGTACGGGGCGTGCGGTTCGTCGAGGGTCTCCTCGCCGTCGCCCCACAGCACGACCAGCCCCAGGTCGGGCACGGGGGCGAACATCGCGGCCCGGGTCCCGACCACCACCGAGGCCAGTCCGTGCCGGGCGTGCAGGAAGGACCGGTAGCGGGGCGCCGGACCGTCCTCGGCCTGCAGCGTCCGGACGTCGGCGACCCCGGCGGCCTCGAGCGCGGCGCGGATCCTGTCGACGTCCCGGGCGTCCGGGGCGACGACGAGCGCCCGCCGGCCGCCGGCCAGCGCCGCCCGCACCGCACCGGCGATCGCGGCGGCCCAGTGCGGCACGCGGGCCACCGTCTCCTCGCCCGCGGGTGGCTGGAGCCCCGGCAGCGGCGTCCAGACGGCCCGGGGCGCCTGCCCGCCCAGAAGGTGACGGCAGAACGCCTCGCCCGACCGGTACGGTGCCCAGACGCCGGGCCAGCCCTCCCCCGCAGGGGCGGACGGCGGCGGGACGACCCCGTCGTGCGTCCGGTCGTCCAGGTCGGCGAGCTGCGCGAGCACCTCCGCCTCGACCCGCGCGTGGCGCGGGGGGACGGCCAGCCGCAGCACGTCCGGGACGGTCCCCGCGTAGCGGGCCGCGACCCGACGCGCCAGGTCCAGCACCGCCGGGCTCAGGACCGGATCCGCGGAGACGACCCGCCGCAGCGGTTGCAGGCGCCCCTCGTGGTCCGAGGTCGCCGAGCGCGCGACGACGAACCCGGCGACGTCCTGCGGCCCGAACCGGGCCCGGACGCGCACCCCGGGCACGGCGTCATCGGCCATCGCCGCCGGGACCAGGTAGTCGTACTCGCGGTCCAGGTGCGGTGGGGACAGGTCCAGGACCACGCGGGCGACGGGGTCCACCGCGGCGGGCTCGCTGCCGGGCTTGCGCCCCGTCCGGCGCCGCGGGGCGGCCGGGACGTCGTCGAGCCCGAGCAGGGCGGGCTGCTCGGGCTCGTCTGGGGTGGTCACAGGGCTATGCCATCACGAGCCACCGACGTCGTGCGCTCAGCGCACGGCGGCACGCAGCTCCTCCACCCGATCGGTGCGCTCCCAGGTGAACTCCTCGAGCTCGCGCCCGAAGTGGCCGTAGGCGGCGGTCGCCGCGTAGATGGGCCGCAGCAGGTCGAGGTCGTGGATGATCGCCGCCGGGCGCAGGTCGAACACGGTACGGATCGCGGCCTCGATACGCACCGGGTCGACGGTCTCGGTCCCGAACGTCTCGACGTAGAGCCCCACCGGGTGCGCCTTGCCGATGGCGTAGGCCACCTGCACCTCGCAGCGGCGGGCCAACCCGGCCGCGACGACGTTCTTGGCCACCCAGCGCATCGCGTAGGCGGCCGACCGGTCGACCTTCGAGGGGTCCTTGCCGGAGAACGCCCCGCCGCCGTGCCGGGCCATCCCGCCGTAGGTGTCGACGATGATCTTGCGGCCCGTCAGCCCCGCGTCGCCCTGGGGGCCGCCGATGACGAACTGCCCGGTCGGGTTGACGAGCACCCGCACCTCGTCGGTCCGGATGCCGGCGGAACCCGCCACCTGCGCCACGACCGGGTCGATGACGTGGGCGCGCACCTCGGTGGCGAGCTTGTCCTGCTCGAGGTCGGCGTCGTGCTGTGTGGACAGCACCACCGTGTCCAGGCTCACGGGGCGGTCGCCGTCGTAGCCGACGGTCACCTGCGTCTTGCCGTCCGGTCGCAGCCCGGCGACCTCGCCGGTGCGGCGCACCTCGGCCAGCCGCTCGGCCAACCGGTGCGCGAGGAAGACGGGCAGCGGCATCAGCGACGGGGTCTCGTCGGTCGCGTAGCCGAACATCAGACCCTGGTCGCCCGCGCCCTGTGCGTCGTAGGGGTCGAGGTCGTCGGCGTTGGTCCGACGCTCGAGCGCCGTGTCGACACCCTGGGCGATGTCGGGCGACTGCTGGCCGATGGAGACCGACACGCCGCAGGAGTCGCCGTCGAACCCGATGGACGACGAGGTGTAGCCGATCCCCCGCACGACCTCGCGCACGATCTGCGGGATCTCCACGTACGCCTCGGTGGTGACCTCGCCGGCCACGTGCACCAGCCCCGTGGTGACCATGGTCTCCACCGCGACGCGCGAGCGCGGGTCCTGGGCGAGCAGCGCGTCGAGGATGGCGTCCGAGATCTGGTCGCACACCTTGTCCGGGTGCCCTTCGGTCACGGACTCGGACGTGAACAGGCGCAGCGCTTCGGTCATGGGATCAGCCTACGGTTCACCGGGGCCGGACGACGCCATGCGAGCACCCCAGTCGCTCACATGCTGAGACCATCTCACGATGCGGTCATCCGGGCGACGGCAGCGTCCCAGATCGCGTCCGCCACCTGCCGCTTCGAGCCGGCGGCCTTCGCCACCGTCTCACCGTGCTCGTCGAGCAGCGTGACCTCGTTGACCTCGGTGCCGAACCCGAGCGCCTCGCCGACCGCGTTGACCGCCAGCAGGTCGGCACCCTTGCGGCGCGCCTTGGCGCGGCCGTGCTCGAGCACACCGCCCGTCTCGTCACCCGTCTCGGCGGCGAACCCGACGACGACCTGCCCCGCGCGCAGCCGCTCGGCGGCCAGCTCCGCCAGCACGTCGGGGTTCTCGACCAGCTCGATCGACGGCGGCGCCTGCCCGGCGACCTTCTTGATCTTGGCCTCGGTGGCGGCCACCGGCCGGAAGTCCGCCACCGCGGCGGCCATGACGACGGCGTCGGCGCCGACCGCTGCCCGGCGGACCGCCGTCCGCAGCTCGGCGGTGGTCGAGACCGGCACGACCTCCACGCCGGCGGCCACCAACGGGTCGGTCAGGTCCGCGGCGACGTGGGCCGCGACGAGCGTCACCCGGGCACCGCGGGCCCGGGCGGCCGCGGCCAGGGCGGCACCCTGGCGACCGCTGGACCGGTTGCCGACGAACCGCACGGGGTCGATCGGCTCCCGGGTACCCCCGGCCGACACGACGACGGACCGGCCGGTCAGGTCCTGGTCGGTGACCGGCTCGGCGGGGCCGGCCGCCACCGCCAGTGCCACCCGGGCGATCTCCTCGGGGTCGGGCAGCCGACCGGGACCGGTGTCCTTGCCGGTCAGTCGGCCCGACGCGGGCTCGATGACGTGGACCCCCCGGTCGCGCAACGTCGCGACGTTGGCCCGGGTGGCCGCGTGCTCCCACATCTCGGTGTGCATCGCCGGGGCCATGACCACCGGGCACCGCGCGGCGAGCAGGCTCGAGGTGAGCAGGTCGTCCGCGCGTCCCGTCGCGGCCCGCGCCAGCAGGTCCGCCGTGGCCGGAGCGACGATCACGAGGTCGGCCCCCTGCCCGAGCGCCACGTGCTGGACGTTCTCGACGTCGTCGAACACCTCGGCGCTCACCGGCTCGCCCGACAACGCCTCGAAGGTGGGCGCGCCGACGAACCGCAGCGCCGCTGCGGTGGGCACGACCCGCACCGCGTGGCCCTGCTCGCGCAGCAGCCGCAGCAGCAGCACCGCCTTGTAGGCGGCGATACCGCCGGAGACCCCGAGCAGAATCCTCATCGACGACGCCCGCGCACTCGGCTCAGACGATCTCGTCGTCGCCCACGGCGTGCTCGGACTCGGCCGTCGGGTCGGCCGGCGTCGAGGCGGACTCGGTCGGCTCGGGGGCCGGCTCGGCGGTCAGGAGCCCCTGGTTGATCTCGCGCATCGCGATCGACAGCGGCTTCTCCTGGTTGCGGGCCTCGACGAGCGGGCCGACGTTCTCCAGGAGCCCCTCGTTGAGCTGGGCGTAGTAGGCGTTGATCTGGCGCGCCCGCTTGGCCGCGTAGAGCACCAGCCCGTACTTGGACTCGCTGTGCTGCAGCAGGTCGTCGATGGGCGGGTCGGTGATGCCGATCGGCTGCGGCGTCGTTCCTGCCATGTGTCTCACTCCAAGCAGAGGTCGGGGCCGGTGGCGAGCGCCACCGGTGGAAGATCAGGGGTTCGGCTGGCCAGTCTACCGTCCGCCGT
The DNA here is from genome assembly GCF_030588085.1 of Isoptericola sp. b408. Taxonomy (NCBI): domain Bacteria; kingdom Bacillati; phylum Actinomycetota; class Actinomycetes; order Micrococcales; family Promicromonosporaceae; genus Isoptericola; species Isoptericola sp. b408. The sequence goes on along the minus strand of NZ_JAUQYQ010000002.1, from coordinate 546,984 downwards.
GCGAGGGCTCGGGGCGGCGTTCCTCACCCTCGGCCCCGGGGACGCCCAGCAGTCCCGCGAGCTCGTCCGTGGCGCGCGTCACGTCGTCGTTGACGATGGTCACGTCGAACTCGGGCTCGGCCGCCATCTCCACCTCGGCGGTGGCCAGCCGGCGCGCGCGTTCCTCGGCGTCCTCCGTGCCGCGTCCCACGAGGCGCCGGACCAGCTCCTCGGTGCTCGGCGGGGACAGGAACACGAACTGGGCGTCCAGGGCGCTGTCCCGCACCGCCTCCCGCACCTGGCGGGCTCCCTGCAGGTCGATCTCGAGCAGCGTCGGACGGCCGGCGGCCAGGTGCTCCTCGACCGGGCCGCGTGGGGTGCCGTACCGATGGCGGCCGTGCACGACCGCCCACTCCAGCATCTCCCCCTCCGCGACCATCCGGTCGAACTCCTCGGGCGTGACGAAGAGGTAGTGCACGCCGTGCACCTCACCGGGGCGGGGTGACCGGGTCGTGGCGGACACGGACAGCCACACCTCGGGGTACCGGGCGCGGATGTCCGCCGACACGGTTCCCTTGCCGACGGCGGTCGGCCCGGCGAGCACGGTCAGCCGTGCCGGGCCTCGCGCATCGTCGGGGACGACGGTGTCTCGGGGTGCCGGCACGGCGGCGGATGGTGCGGAAATCTCAGCCAAACCTCTCGATCAGCGCCTGGGACTGGTGCGGTCCGAGACCGCGGACCCGGCGGGTCTCGGCGATCCCGATCTCTTCCATGATCGCCCGGGCCTTCACCTTACCGACTCCGGGGAGCGACTCGAGCAGGGAGACGACCTTGAGCTTGCCCACGACGTCGTCCTTCTGACCCTGCTCGATCACCTCCTTGAGCGACCCCTGGGAGTACTTCAGACGGTTCTTGATCTCGGCGCGCACCCGGCGCGCCTCGGCTGCCTTCTCGAGGGCCGCCGCACGCTGTTCCGGGGTGAGGGGAGGGAGGGCCACGCAAGTCACCTACTCAGTCGGACCGACAGGGAGTACTGCTCCCTCGAAAGTAGCCACGACCTGCGGGAGCGGCAATCGCTGGGGGCCCCTGTGGGAAAACCCACGCCGGCCGACCGTCGACATTCGTCCCGAACCGCATCCAACCGGACGCGGCCGGGACGTCCCGGCCGGTCAGCGCGCCGGACGCAGCGCCGCGGACACCTCGGCGACGGCCGCCGCGGCAGCACCGCGCAGAGCGCCGGCGTCGGGTCCGGCGGCCAGCACGCCCCGCGACGACGAGGCCAGGACCTGGCCTCGCGCGGCGCCGAACACGGCGGCCAGCTCGCGCTCCCCCGCGCCCTGCGCCCCGACCCCCGGGGCCAGCAGCGGACCGTTGACGGCCGACAGGTCCGTCCCGGTCGCGCGCACCGCGTCCCCGACCGTCGCACCGACCACCAGGCCGACCGACCCCAGCGGTTCGGCGTCGGCGTTCAGGGCCGCCGCCTCGGCCGCGACCGACGCGGCGACGCTGCGCCCGTCGGCGGCGACCGCGTGCTGCACCCGCGCGCCCTCCGGGTTGGAGGTCAGGCACAGCACGAAGACGCCGCGCCCCGTCCCGGCCGCCAGGTCCAGCGCCGGCCGGAGGGAGCCGAAGCCGAGGTAGGGGGTCAGGGTGACGGCGTCGCCCGCCAGGGGCGAGCCGTCCGCGAGGAACGCCTCGGCATAGCCGGCCATCGTGGAGCCGATGTCGCCGCGCTTGGCGTCGACGACCGTCAGGGTGCCCGCCGCGCGGGCGGCGGCCAGGACGTCCTCCAGGGCCGCCAGCCCCCGCGAGCCGTGCCGCTCGAAGAACGCCACCTGCGGCTTCAGGGCCGCCACCCGGCCGCCGAGCGCCTCGACGACACGCAGGCCGAACTCGCGCACACCGGTGGCGTCGTCGGGCAGGGACCAGGCCTCCAGCAGCGCCGCGTGCGGGTCGATGCCCACGCAGAGCGGGCCGTGGTCGTCCATGGCCCCGGCCAGCCGGGCCCCGAACGGCACCGGACCTGCCGGCGCGGTCACGCGTCCGCCCGGACGGCGGCCTCGCGACGCGCCACGGTGGCGGCGGTGTGCTCCTGCAGGCTGCCGACGTCGAACGGGCCGCCGCGCACGGCCTCGATCCCCTGCACCGCCGCGGCGAGCTGGTCGACCGTGGTGACCATGGGCTTGTCGGCGGCCGTCGTGGCCGCCCGGATCTCGTACCCGTCGGCACGCGCGCCCTGACCGGACGGCGAGTTCACCACCAGGTCGACCTTGCCGTCGTTGATGAGGTCGACGACGGTCGGCTCACCGTCCGCGCCCTCGCCCTGGGAGTACTTGCGCACGGTCGTGGCCGCGATGCCGTTGCGGGCCAGCACCTGGGCGGTGCCGGCCGTGGCCAGCACCTCGAAGCCGATCTCCGCCAGCCGCAGCACGGGGAAGACGATCGAGCGCTTGTCCCGGTCGGCGACCGAGACGAACACGGTGCCCCCGGTGGGCAGGCCCCCGTAGGCGGCGGCCTGCGACTTGGCGAAGGCGTGCGGGAAGTCCTTGTCGAACCCCATCACCTCACCGGTCGACCGCATCTCCGGACCGAGCACGGTGTCCACCACGTGCCCCTCGGCGGTGCGGAAACGCTTGAACGGCAGCACGGCCTCCTTGACGGCCAGCGGTGCGCCCAGGTCCAGGCTGCCGCCGTCGCCGGTGGCCGGCAGGACGCCCTCGGCGCGCAGGTCGGCGATCGACTCGCCGACCATGATGCGCGCGGCCGCCTTGGCCAGCGAGGCGCCCGTGGCCTTCGAGACGAACGGCACGGTGCGCGAGGCCCGCGGGTTCGCCTCCAGCACGTACAGCACGTCCGAGACCAGCGCGTACTGGACGTTGAGCAGCCCCCGCACGCCCACGCCGCGGGCGATCGCCTCCGTGGACCGGCGGATCCGCTCGATCTCGGCCTCGCTGAGCGACACCGGGGGCAGCACGCACGCCGAGTCGCCGGAGTGGATGCCCGCCTCCTCGATGTGCTCCATGACGCCGCCGAGGAACAGCTCCTCCCCGTCGAACAGCGCGTCGACGTCGATCTCCATGGCGTCGTCCAGGAAGCGGTCGATGAGCAGCGGGGCGGGCAGGACGCCGGGGGCGCGGGAGGTCACCGCGTGCGCCGCGGCCTCCTCCAGGGCGCGCTCGACGTACCCGGTGAGCTGGTCCGAGGAGTAGACGATCTCCATGCCGCGGCCGCCGAGCACGTAGGACGGGCGCACCAGCACCGGGTAGCCGATGCGGTCCGCGACGTCCCGGGCCTCACCCAGGGACCGCGCGGTGCCGAACGCCGGGGCCGGGAGGCCGGCCTGGGCGAGCACCTCGCCGAACAGGCCGCGGTCCTCGGCCGCGTCGATGGCCTCGGGCGTCGTGCCCAGGACCGGCAGACCGGCGTCGGACAGGCGCTGCGCCAGCGACAGCGGGGTCTGGCCGCCGAGCTGGACGATGATGCCCTTGACCGGCCCCGCGGCGAGCTCGGCCTCGTAGACCTCCAGGACGTCCTCGAAGGTCAGCGGCTCGAAGTACAGCCGGTCCGAGGTGTCGTAGTCCGTCGAGACCGTCTCGGGGTTGCAGTTGACCATGACGGTCTCGTAGGTGTCCTTCAGGGTCAGGGCGGCGTGCACGCACGAGTAGTCGAACTCGATGCCCTGGCCGATCCGGTTGGGTCCGGAACCGAGGATGATGACGGCTTCCCGCTCGCGCGGGGAGACCTCGGTCTCGGTGTCGTAGGACGAGTAGTGGTACGGCGTGCGCGCGGCGAACTCCGCGGCGCAGGTGTCCACCGTCTTGTACACCGGCCGCACGCCCAGGGCGTGACGCGTCTCGCGCACACCGGCCGCTCCCCCGGGCCCCATGGACCGCAGCGCGGCGACCTGGACGTCGGACAGCCCGTGGCGCTTGGCGAGCCGCAGCAGGTCCGCGGTGAGGTTCGGCGCGGCGGCCACCTCGGCGGCGACCTCGTTGACCAGCAGGATCTGGTCCAGGAACCACGGGTCGATCTTGGTCGCGTCGAAGACCTGCTCGAGCGTGGCGTGCCCCGCCTCGACCGCGCGCAGTGCCTGCTGGACGCCGACCAGACGCTGCTCGGTGGGCGTGCGGATCGCGGTGAGGAGCTCGGCCAGCTCGTCGCCGGACGGCGCCTCGCCGGTCCAGTGGAAGTCGACGCCGCCCTTGTCGATGCTGCGCAGCGCCTTGCCGAGGGCCTCGGTGAAGTTGCGGCCCAGGGCCATGGCCTCGCCCACGGACTTCATCGTGGTGGTGAGGGTGTCGTCCGCCGCCGGGAACTTCTCGAAGGCGAACCGCGGCACCTTGACCACGACGTAGTCGAGCGTCGGCTCGAAGCTGGCCGGGGTGACCTGCGTGATGTCGTTGGGGATCTCGTCGAGCGTGTAGCCGACGGCGAGCTTGGCGGCGATCTTCGCGATCGGGAACCCGGTGGCCTTGGAGGCCAGCGCCGACGAGCGCGACACCCGCGGGTTCATCTCGATGACGACGACGCGCCCCGTGTCGGGCTCGACCGCGAACTGGATGTTGCAGCCGCCGGTGTCCACGCCCACCTCGCGGATGACCGCGATGCCGATGTCGCGCAGCGTCTGGTACTCGCGGTCGGTGAGGGTCATCGCCGGGGCGACGGTCACCGAGTCGCCGGTGTGCACGCCGACCGGGTCGACGTTCTCGATGGAGCACACGACCACGACGTTGTCGTTCTTGTCGCGCATGAGCTCCAGCTCGTACTCCTTCCAGCCGAGGATCGACTCCTCCAGGAGCACCTCGGTCACCGGGGAGTAGTGCAGGCCCTGACTCACGATGCGGCGCAGGTCCGCCTCGTCGTAGGCGAGGCCCGACCCGAGCCCGCCCATGGTGTAGGACGGCCGCACGACCATCGGGTAGCCGAGGTCCTCGGCGGCCTCGAGCGCACCGTCGACGGAGTGGATGATGCGCGAGCGGGCGGACTCGCCGCCGCAGACCTCGACGACCTCCTTGAACTCCTCGCGGTCCTCGCCCTTGCGGATGGCCGGGATGTTCGCGCCGATGAGCTCGACGCCGTACTCCTCCAGCACCCCGGCCTCGTGCAGCTCGATGGCCGCGTTGAGGGCCGTCTGCCCGCCGAGGGTGGGCAGCAGGGCGTCGGGTCGCTCCTTGGCGATGATGGAGGTGAGCACCTCGCGGGTGATCGGCTCGACGTAGGTGGCGTCGGCGAACTCCGGGTCGGTCATGATCGTGGCCGGGTTGGAGTTGACCAGCACGACGCGCAGGCCCTCCTCCTTCAGCACACGGCACGCCTGGGTGCCGGAGTAGTCGAACTCGCAGGCCTGGCCGATGACGATCGGGCCGGACCCGATGACCAGGACGGAGGAGAGGTCGGAACGGCGGGGCATCAGTTCTCCTTCTCGCCGGTGGTGGTGCCCGGTGCGGTCAGCGCCGTGAGCGCTGCGTCGGGGACGTGCACGGGCCGGCGGGTGGTCATGAGCTCGACGAAGCGGTCGAACAGGTAGGCGCTGTCGTGCGGTCCGGCGGCGGCCTCGGGGTGGTACTGGACGGAGAACGCCGGCAGGTCCAGGGCGGTCAGGCCCTCGACCACCCGGTCGTTGAGCCCGACGTGGGAGACGATGACGCGCCCGTAGCGGGTGTCGTCGTCGCGCTCGCCGTCGTGCGGGGCGGTGCTGACCGCCTCGACCGGGGCGTCCACGGCGAACCCGTGGTTGTGGGCCGTGACCTCCACCTTGTCCGTGGTGCGGTCCAGCACGGGCTGGTTGATGCCGCGGTGGCCGTAGCCGAGCTTGTAGGTGCCGTAGCCCAGCGCCCGGCCGAAGAGCTGGTTGCCGAAGCAGATGCCGAAGAACGGGATCCGGCGGTCGAGCACCCGGCGCAGCAGGTCGACCTCGGCCGTCGCGGCGGCAGGGTCGCCCGGGCCGTTGGAGAAGAAGACGCCGGACGGGCCGTCCTCGGGCAGCAGCGCGACGACGTCCTCGAAGGTCGCCGACTGGGGCACCACGTGCACGCGCACGCCACGTTCGGCGAGACGCGCGGGCGTCATCGCCTTGATGCCGAGGTCGACGGCCACCACGGTGGCCACGGGGTCGGCCCCGGCGAAGTCGCCGGAGGGCTCGACCGTGTAGGTCTCGGCGGTCGACACCTCGCGGGCGAGGTCCGCGCCGGCCATGGGCGGTGCGGCCCGCACCTCCGCCACGAGGTCCGCGACGTCCCGCTCGACGCCGTCGGTGAACAGCGCGTCGCCGGAGAAGATGCCGGCGCGCATGACGCCGAGCTCGCGCAGGTGGCGCGTGAGGAACCGGGTGTCGACGCCGGCGATGCTGACGACGTCCTGGGACGCCAGCTCCTCGTCGAGGCTGCCGGTGGCCCGCCAGCTCGAGTGCCGGCGGGCGGGGTCGCGCAGGACGTAGCCGGCGACCCAGATGCGGTGCGACTCGGGGTCGTCGGCGTTGATGCCGGTGTTGCCGATGTGCGGCGCGGTCATCACGACGATCTGGCGGTGGTAGGAGGGGTCGGTGAGGGTCTCCTGGTAGCCGGTCATGCCGGTGGAGAACACGATCTCGCCGACGGTGGCGCCCCGGGCGCCGTAGGCGGTGCCGCGGGCGACGGTGCCGTCCTCGAGGACGAGGACCGCCGGTTCGTTGCTGGTGGTGGTGCTCACTGCGGATCCTTCGGGCTCGGCGTGGTCGGGGAGATCAGGGGCCGCACGGCGGCCAGGAGCCGGTCGTGGTCGGCCCGGTGGCGGGTGCGCAGCCCCGTGTCGACGGTGGCGGCCTCGACGGTGCCGTCGGCCGGCACCTGCCAGGTCAGCACGACGAGGCCGTCGCGCCCGACGTACTTGCCGGCCATGCCCGGCGCGGTCCCGGCGGCGCGCAGCGCGTCGGCGGGCAGCAGCAGGGGCCGGGCGGCGTCGCGGTCGACGACGACGCCGCCGGCGTACACGGTGACCTCGGCGTGGGACCGGTCGCCCAGTCCGTGGGCACCGATCCGGGCCAACCAGTCCCCGTGCAGGGTGCTGGAGACGTAGACGGCCTCCACCGGGCCGACGACCCTCTCGCCGAGCTCTCCCTCGGTCAGGGGCGGCTCCGGCGGGGCGGGCACCAGGTGCCGGGTGCGGGTGGCCAGCCGGCGGCGGCCGGTGAGGACGAGCAGCAGCAGGACGAGGCCGACGACGACCCAGATCCCGACGGCGACGGGCAGCGGCAGGTTCATCGGACCGCCTCCCCCACCGCGACCGGCGTGCCGTCGAGCACGGTCGCCCGGCCGCGCAGGAACGTCGCGCGGACCTCTCCGGGCAGGGTGCGCCCGCGGAACGGCGTGTTGCCGCTCGCGGTGACCTGCGCGGCACCGTCGACCGTCCGGCGGGCCGCCGGGTCGAGGAGGGTGAGGTTGGCGGGCTCGCCGACGGCGACCGGTCGACCCTGCGCGGCCGGTCCGGTGTCGACCCGGCCGATCCGTGCGGGGGCGGCCGACAGCACCCGGGCGACGTCCGCCCAGGTCAGCCGCCCGGTGTCGACCATCGTCTCCTGCACCACGCTCAGCGCGGTCTCCAGGCCGGTCATGCCGAACGCGGCGGCGCCCCACTCGCAGTCCTTGTCCTCGCGGGTGTGCGGGGCGTGGTCGGTGGCGACGATGTCGATCGTGCCGTCGGCCAGGCCCTCGCGCACGGCCTCGACGTCGGCCGCGGTGCGCAGCGGCGGGTTCACCTTGAACGTGGGGTCGTAGCTGCGCGCCAGGTCGTCGGTGAGCAGCAGGTGGTGCGGGGTGACCTCGGCGGTGACGTCGATGCCCCGGGACTTGGCCCAGCGCACGATCTCCACCGACCCGGCGGTGGACAGGTGGCACACGTGCAGCCGCGAGCCGACGTGCTCGGCGAGGAGCACGTCGCGGGCGATGATCGCCTCCTCGGCGACGGCGGGCCATCCGGTCAGGCCGATCTCGCCGGAGACGACGCCCTCGTTCATCTGGGCGCCCTCGGTCAGGCGGGGCTCCTGGGCGTGCTGGGCGACGACGCCGTCGAACGCCTTGACGTACTCCAGCGCGCGCCGCATGAGCACGGGGTCCGCGACACACCTGCCGTCGTCGGAGAAGACCCGCACGTGGGCCGCGGAGTCGGCCATGGCCCCCAGCTCGGCGAGACGCTCGCCGTCGAGACCCACCGTCACGGCCCCGACGGGGTGCACGTCCACCCATCCGGCCTCCTGGCCGAGACGGTGGACCTGCTCCACGACACCGGCGGTGTCGGCCACGGGCGAGGTGTTCGCCATCGCGTGCACGGCGGTGAACCCGCCGGCCGCGGCGGCCCGGGTCCCCGAGGCGACGGTCTCGGCGTCCTCGCGACCGGGTTCGCGCAGGTGCGTGTGCAGGTCGACCAGCCCGGGCAGCAGGACCTGCCCGTCGGCCTCGACGACCTCCGCCCCGGTTGTGTCGGCCGCGCCGGCCGCGGTGATCTCGGCGACCACGCCGTCGCGCAGCACGACGTCGGCGGGTTCCCCGCCCAGCGGACGTGCCCCGCGCAGGACGTAGGTGGTGGACTGCTGGCTCACAGGTCGTTCCCTTCTGCCGAGTCCTCCCCGGCCATCAGCAGGTAGAGGGCCGCCATCCGCACGGCGACGCCGTTGGCGACCTGCTCGACGATGACGGCGCGGTCGGAGTCGGCGGCCTCCGCCGAGATCTCCAGGCCCCGGTTCATCGGGCCGGGGTGCAGCACGATCGCGTGGTCGGCCAGCCGCGCCAGGCGCCGGGCGTCCAGGCCGTAGTAGCGGGTGTACTCCAGCGGGCTCGGGAAGAACCCCCCCGCGCCGCCGGACATCCGTTCGCGCTGGACGCGCAGCATCATGACGGCGTCCGGCTGGAACTCCGCCAGGGTCTGGTCGAGGTGGTAGGACACGGCGCACGGCCACGTCTCCACCCCGACGGGGACGAGAGTGGGCGGGGCGACCAGGGTCACCTCGGCGCCGAGCGTGTGCAGCAGCGCCACGTTGGCCCGCGCGACCCGGGAGTGCAGCACGTCGCCGACGATGGCGACCTTCAGGCCTGCCAGGTCGGCACCGACGCCCTCGCCCGCGCCGCCGCGGAGACCCACGAGGTGCCGCCGGATCGTGTACGCGTCCAGCAGCGCCTGGGTGGGGTGCTGGTGCGTGCCGTCGCCCGCGTTGAGCACGCCCGCGTCCAGCCAGCCGGCGTGCGCGAGCTGGTAGGGGGCGCCGGAGGCCCAGTGCCGCACCACGACGGCGTCGGCGCCCATGGCGTGCAGCGTCAGGGCCGTGTCCTTGAGGGACTCTCCCTTGGAGACGCTCGACCCCTTGGCGGAGAAGTTGATGACGTCGGCGGACAGCCGCTTGGCGGCGGTCTCGAAGGAGATCCGGGTGCGGGTGGAGTCCTCGAAGAAGAGGTTGACCACGGTGCGCCCGCGCAGGGTGGGCAGCTTCTTGATCTCGCGGGACTGGGTCGCGGCCATCTGCGCCGCGGTGTCCAGCAGCAGCACCGCCTCGTCCTTGCTCAGGTCGGCGGTGGAGAGCAGGTGCTTCATCGCGCACCCCCCTCGCCGTGCTCGCGGCCGGAGATGACCACGGCGTCCTCGACCCCGTCGACCTCGGAGAGCAGCACGCGGACACGCTCCGAGGTGGAGGTCGGCAGGTTCTTGCCCACGAAGTCCGGGCGGATGGGCAGCTCGCGGTGCCCGCGGTCGACCAGGCAGGCCAGGCGGACCGCCCGCGGGCGGCCCAGGTCGCCGAGGGCGTCCAGCGCGGCGCGGATGGTCCGGCCGGAGTAGAGCACGTCGTCGACGAGCACGACCGTGCGCCCCTCGATCCCCGCCTGCGGCAGGCGGGTGACGCCGACGGCGCGGGTGGGCTGGCGACGCAGGTCGTCGCGGTACATCGTGACGTCGAGCTCGCCGGTGCTCGCGGCGGGGTCGAAGGCCGGTTCGATGCCGGCCAGCCGCTCGGCGAGCCGGTGGGCGAGGGTCACCCCCCGGGTCGGGATGCCGAGCAGCACCACGTCGTCGGCGCCCTTGGCGCGTTCGACGATCTCGTGGGCGATGCGGGTGAGGGCGCGGGAGACGTCGCTCGCGCCGAGGACGGTCGTGCCGTCCGGGGTGGGGTCTGCGGGCAGCGCAGGGCCAGGGCTCAACGGGACTCCTTCTCCGCCTCACGGGACGGCATTAAAGGGGGTCTGTTCCGGGCAAGCCTAACCCGGAACCTCGGCGGCGGGCGCCGGGCGTCCGCACGGTGGACGCCCGGCGGCCCGCGCCGTCAGTCGAGCAGGGTCGGCTTGATCTCCATCAGCCGCCCGAGGACGCCGTTGACGAAGCTCGGCGACTCGTCGGTGGACAGCTGGCCCGCCAGGTCCACCGCCTCGTCGACGGCCACGGCGTCGGGCACGTCGTCGTTGTACAGCAGCTCGTAGGCACCCACCCGCAGGAGCGACCGGTCGACGGCCGGCATGCGCGCCAGGGTCCAGTCGCGCGAGTAGGTCTCGAGCAGCTCGTCGATCCGCTCGCGGTGGGCGACGACGCCCTCGACGAGCTCGACGGTGTACTGCGGCACGCTCGCCTCGGCGTGCGGCTCGATCACCCGGTCGGCGAGCAGCACGAGCGGGTCCATCGCGCGCTGCTCCGACTCGAAGAGGATGTCGGCGGCGCGCTTGCGCGCCTTGGTCCGTGCGCCCACGTCAGTCGTTCACGCGGCCGAGGTACGACCCGTCACGGGTGTCGACCTTGACCTTGGTGCCCTGGTCGAGGAACAGCGGGACCTGGACCTCGGCGCCGGTCTCCAGGGTGGCCGGCTTCGTGCCGCCGGTGGAGCGGTCGCCCTGCAGGCCCGGCTCGGTGTAGGTGATCTCCAGCACGACCGACGGGGGCAGCTCGACGTAGAGGGGGACGCCCTCGTTCATGGCGACCATGACGCTCATGCCCTCGAGCATGTAGTCCTTGGCGCCGCCCACGACGGTCGTGGAGACCGGGATCTGGTCGTAGGTGTCGGTGTCCATGAAGACGAAGTCCTCGCCGTCCATGTACAGGTACTGGTAGTCGCGGCGGTCCACGTTGGCCGTCTCGACCTTCGCGCCGGCGTTGAACGTCTTGTCGACCACCTTGCCCGAGAGCACGTTCTTCAGCTTGGTGCGGACGAACGCGCCACCCTTGCCCGGCTTGACGTGCTGGAACTCGAGAACGGACCAGAGCTGGCCGTCGATGCGCAGCACGGTGCCGTTCTTGATGTCGTTGGAGGTAGCCACGGTGTTGTTCGTCCTCGACAGGTCTCGGGAAAGGATGGTCGGCCGGTCGCCCCGGCGGGATGTCGGCATCCCGGCGGCAGAACGGCCCGGAACAGTCTACAGGGACGACAGCAGCGCCTGCCCGGCCACCCCGAGCGACCCCGCCCACACCAACGAGGCGAGGCTGCCCACGACGAACCGCTCCCCCGCCACGGGGTGCTCGCGCAGCTCCGGCAGCCGGCCCAGCGCCTTGACGGCGACGACGACGGCGACCCCCTCCGGGTAGCCGGCCAGGACGGTGCCGGTGATCGCGAACCGCTCGAGCAGACCGATCCACGTGCCGTTGCCGAGCACGGCCAGCGCCTCGGCCTGCGCCCGCGCCCCGGCCCGGGACTCGGCGTGCCGCAGCACGAGGGGCACCAGCCAGGCACCACCCCCGACGCTCAGGGCGAGGGTGACCACCCACAGCCCGACGGCCCACCAGATCATCGCCTCACTCCTCCACCGGTCCGCCGGGTCCGTCCGCGGCGCACGCCGCCACGTCGGCCGCCCGCAGCAGCCGCGCGGCCAGGGGACGCACCGCCAGCTCCTCGGCCCACAGGGCGGTGCGCAGCCGTTGGCTGACCGCCTGCTCGCTCACGCCCAGGACCTCCGCCGTCGCCCGTTGCGGCGCCGCCGACGCCTCCTGCTCGCCGAGGGTATCGACGGCCTCCCAGCCGGCCGGGGACCGACGCGCCGCGACGGCGCCCAGCAGCCGGAGCAGCGACTGGGCGTCCGCGGCGATCGTGGCTCCCGGCTCGTCCGTGGCACCGACGACGGCGAGCGGCACGACGCTGCCGCGCCGCTTGGCGTCCTCGACCGCCTCGCGCGCCCGGACGAACGCCGGGCCGGACGCGGCGCGCGAGGCGGCCGGCAACGGATCCTGCACGGCCCCGACGCCGACGCCGACCGACCAGCCCCCGTCGCGCAGGAGGTCGGCGACGATCTCGACGGCGAGCCGGGCACCGTCGTCGCCGTCCAGCACACCCTGCACCTCGTCGCCGACCGTCCGGTCGAACCCGAGGCGCACGCCGGGCCGCTCGCCGCCCGTGCGGGTGCGCAGCAGCGCGAGCACCTCCGGCACGAGGTCACCCCGGGTGGTGCTGTCCCGCTGGTCCACCGTCAGCACGATCATGGATCAAGCATAGAGTCTTGATGGTGCCTGATCAAGCAAGAGGACTTGATATGCGGTGATCTAGTGCGAGAGCTTGTGAGAGATCGCCTCGAGCGCCAGGCGGTAGGAGTCGAAGCCGAACCCGGCCACGGTCCCCGTCGCGATGCCGGCGACCACCGAGTAGTGCCGGAACGACTCCCGCGCCGCCGGGTTGGACAGGTGCACCTCGACCAGCAGCAGCGACGACGTCGTCACCTGGGCCGCGGCGTCCCGCAGCGCATAGCTGTAGTGGGTGAAGGCTGCAGGGTTGAGGACGACGTGCGACCGCGAGTCCACGGCCTCGTGCAGCCAGCCCACGATCTGCGCCTCGTCGTCGGTCTGGCGCACCTCCACGTCCAGACCGAGCCGCGCGCCCCAGTCGTCGGCGACCTCGCGCAGGTCCGCCATCGACGCGTGGCCGTAGATCTCCGGCTCGCGCACGCCGAGCCGGCCGAGGTTCGGGCCGTTGAGGATCATCACGCGCGGTGTGTCGGTCATGTCCCGAGCCTAGCCAGCACTCCCCCGCCCGGTCACCGGGCCGACCACCCGCGCCAGCGCTCCACGGCGAGCCGGACCACCGGACCGGACGGTCGCGCGCGTCGGTACGGCGCGTACCGGGCGGCCAGCGCGTCCAGCGCGGCCTCGCGGCCGGCGTCGCCCGACCGGGCGCGGACGTCCGCCCGGACCCACCACAGCCGGTCCCAGTCGTCGTCGTAGACGTCCACCAGCAGTGCCGCCCGCGGGTTGGCCCGCAGGTTGCGCAGCCGGCGCAGGTCGCTCGTCCGCTTGGGCTTGTGGTCGACGGCGGTCACCACGTCGACCCGGTCCGGGGCGCCATCCAGCGCGGGAACCACGGCGAACGTCACCGGCACCAGGTGCGGCACGTCGTCGGCGGAGGTGGCGAGCACCGCATGACGTGCCGCGGCGAACCGGCGGCGGCAGGTGGCCGCGTCGAGGGCCGGCACGGGCGTCTACACCGGCCGGCGCGTCCGGAGGGCGTCGATCTCCTCACGGCGCAGCGTCACCAGCCGGTCCACGACCTCGCCGGGCAGCGGATGGTCGGGCTGGAACGCGATCGACCCCTTCGTCACCCGGAAGTCGGCCAGCCGGTCGGCGAGCGCCACGATCGCCGCCGGGCTGAACGGATAGACACCGACGTGGTGCGCCCGGGCGACGACGGCGAGCAGCGGGCTGTCCCGGTACCGCAGCGCCGGCATGCCGTAGCCGACACCCTCGGTGGCCTCGGGCACGAGCCGACGCGCCCGGGCGACGACGTCGGCCACCGCGGACCGGTCGGGCTCGTCCAGGCCGGCCACGTACGCGGTCACCTGCCCCATGCGACCCATGCTGCGGGCGTCCCGCGTACCTCGCCAGCGGGTCGCACCGGCAGGTCCCGTGGGCAGGTCACGAGGGAGAGGTCAGCGCTCGGCGGGATCGGTGACCACGAGCATGAGCACCAGTCCGGCGAGCAGGACGACGACGATCGCGAGCGTGCCCCAGATCGTCGCACCGGTCAGGGCGATGACGGCGGTCCACAGCGCCGGGGTCAGGAACGAGACGGCGCGGCCGGTGGTGGCGTACAGCCCGAACACCTCCGACTCCCGGCCCGCGGGCGTGACCCGCGCCAGGAACGACCGGGAGGCGGACTGCGCGGGCCCGACGAACGCCGTCAGGGCGAGCCCGGCGACCCAGAACACCGGAGCCCCCAGGGGGTACAGCGCGACGATCGCCGTGCCGCACAGCACCAGGGCGGCCAGCGACCACAGGATCACCGTGCGCGGCCCCAACCGGTCGTCGAAGAGTCCCGCGGCCATGGTGCTCACGCCGGCGATGAGGTTCGCCGCGATGCCGAAGATCATCACGTCGTTGTCGCCGAAGCGGTAGGACACGGCCGCGACGATCGCGCCGAAGGTGAACACGCCGGCCAGCCCGTCGCGGTAGACGGCGCTGGCCAGCAGGAACCAGAAGGTCGTGCGCGCGGTGCGCCACAGGTCGACGACGTCCCGCCACAGCTCGACGTAGCCCGCGAAGAACCCCACCCGGGGCCTGTCCGCGGCCGGCGGGGCCTCGGGCACCCGGCGGAAGAGCGGCCAGGCGAAGGCGACGGCCCACAACCCGCACCCGATCGCGATCGCCCGGTAGCCCCAGCCGTCCGAGGTGTCCATCCCGAAGAAGTCCGCGCTGCTGGCCACGACCACCAGGACGAGCGCGACGATCCCGCCCATGTAACCCAGGCCCCAGCCCAGCCCGGAGACGCGACCCACGGTGGACGGCGTCGAGACCTGCGTGAGCATCGCGTTGTAGTTCACCCCGGCGATCTCCCCCGCCACGCTGCCCAGCGACACGAGCGCGGCCCCGAGCGCGAAGTACGCCGGCTCCGCCCGCACGAGGCCGAGACCGAACATCGCCACGACGAGCACGACCGTGCCCCCGGCGAGCCAGGCCTTGCGGCGGCCGGCCACGTCGGCCCGGCGGCCCAGCACGGGTGCGAGCAGCGCCACCAGCACCCCGCCGGCGGTGATCCAGGCGCCCAGCCCGCTGGAGAGCGTGGCCAGGGCGCTCTCCCGGGCCGGGTCGTCCGCGCCCAGCGCCGCCACGGACGGCTCCAGGAAGGCGTCGCTGGTCAGGTACAGGGCGGTGAAGACGAAGGTGACGATCACCGTGTTGAACGGCTGGGTGGCCCAGTCCCACAGGGCCCACGCCACCACGCGACGCCGCCGCTCGGTGGGCGGCAGCGTGGCGAAGGTGGCGGAGGCGTCGTCGTGGCCCGACGACGTCGTCGGTGTCGTGTCGCTCATGGTCGGTGAGTCTGGCGCATCCCGGGGGGTGGCGGGTAGCCCCGCGCGCTCGGGGTGCGGATCTCAGGCGGGTCGGCGGGGCGGCGGGTCTCCCGCGAGCGCCCACCGGATCGCGCGGGTGGCCAGGTGCCCGCCCGCCCGGACGGGCGCGGGCTCACCGCGCAGCGGCCACGGGGCCGGGGTCAGCTCCTGGGCCCACCGGGGCAGCGCCCCGTAGGAGGCCGCAGCGAGCAGGACGTAGGGGCCGCGGGCCGTCCACGGCAGCGGGGGTTCGGCGAGCAGGAACCGGGCGACGTCGCGCGAGGCGTCCGTGGCGGCGAGCTCGTCGCGGTACTCGTCCAGGGCCTTGCGCAGCTCGGTCCGCGAGCGTGGTGGCCGGTCCGCGCCGAGCCGCTCGGCGACGGTCGCGGTCTCGGCGAGGTAGGCGTCGCACCCGGCGTCGTCGAGCGGGCGGCGGCCGTACCGCTGGTGGGCGCCGAGGAAGCTGTCGACCTCGGCGACGTGCACCCAGCGCAGCAGCCACGGGTCGTCGGCCGCGTAGGGGCGTCCGTCGGGCGCGACGCCGGCGACGCGCGCGTGCACGGCCCGGACGACGTCGACCGCCCGCTGGGCGTCGTCCGCGGTGGCGAAGGTGGTCTCGGCGAGGAACGTGCTGGTGCGGCCCAGCCGGCCCCACGGGTCGCCCCGGTAGCCGGAGTGGTCCGCCACGGCCGCCATGGCCAGGGGGTGCAGCGACTGCAGCAGCAGGGCGCGGACCCCGCCGACGAACATGGAGGCGTCGCCGTGCACGCGGGCGATGGCGGAGTCGTCGGCGAACCAGCGCGGCCCGGGGCTCGTGTGGATGCGTTCGCGCGCGGCACGCCCGGCGCTGCCGCCGGAGACCTGTTCGAAGAGCTGCCGGCCGGCGCGGCGCTGGAGATGGCGCAACGGGGATCGCACGGACCCATTCTGCGCCAGGTCCGGGGATGCTCCGGTAGGTTGCCGGTGTGCGCGACGACACCGTGGCCACCACCTGGCGGCCGGACGAGCTGCTGGGCGGGCCGTTCGAGAGCACGCCGGTCGGCGGGGGCACGCTGGTGCGCTCGGCCACGGCTCCCCCGCGTCCGCGCGCCGTGGTGCTGCACCTGCACGGCTACAACGACTACTTCTTCCAGGACCACTTCGCCCGGGCGCTCGAGGAGCAGGGCGTCGCCCTGCTGGGCGTCGACCTGCCGGGCGCGGGACGCTCGCTGCGCGCCGACCAGATCCCGCACTTCGTCACCGACCTGCGCGAGCACGGCCCCGCGCTCACCGCCGCGGTGCACGCCGCCCGGGCGGCCGCGCACGGCGTCCCGCTCGTCCTGCACGCGCACTCGACCGGCGGGCTGCTGGCGGCGCTGTGGGCGCACGCCCACCGGGGCCGGGGCGACGTCGACGCCCTCGCGCTGGACAGCCCGTTCCTCGACCTGCACGCCTCGTGGCTGCAGCGCACCCTGGGCACCTGGGTGCTGGACGCCGTCGGACCGTGGTCGCCGACGGCGGTGCTGTCGACGACCCCGTCCGTGTACGCCACGCACCAGCTCGCGACGAACGGCGGCCGGTGGGACTTCGACGTGCGCTACAAGAGGCCCGAGGGTCAGCCGGTCCGTGCCGGGTGGCTGCGCGCGGTGCGCCGCGGCCAGGCCCGGGTGGCGCGAGGGCTGGCCATCGACGTCCCGGTGCTGGTGGCACGCTCGGACCGCTCCGGTCCGGACGTGGCGACCAACCCCGACCTCGACGTCCAGGACACTGTGCTCGACGTCGCGCAGATCGCCCGGCTGGCACCGCGCCTGGGCGATCGGGTCGACACCCTGACCGTGCCGGGCGGGGTGCACGACCTGCTGCTGTCCCGCGAGGAGCCCCGCCTGCGGTACCTCACCGGCCTGACGGGCTGGATCGACGACGTCGTGACAGGGTCGAAGCCATGAACGAGCACCGCAGCACCCACCCGTACCTCGACCCGCGCCCCGGCACCCCCGGCCGGCGAGTGGTCGCGCTGGCGCACCGGGGCTTCTCCCACGGGGACGAGAACCTGGAGAACTCGATGGCCGCGTTCGAGGCGGCCGTCGACCTCGGTTTCGGCTACGTGGAGACCGACGCGCACGGCACCCGCGACGGCGTCGCCGTCGCGCTGCACGACTCCTCGCTGGACCGCACCACCGACGGCAGCGGCGAGGTGGCCGACCAGACCTGGGACCAGGTGTCGCGCGCCCGGATCGGCGGGCAGGAGCCCGTGCCCCGGCTGGACGACCTGCTGGGCACCTGGCCGGACCTGCGGGTCAACATCGACGTCAAGGGAGACTCGAGCATCGAGCCCGTGGCCGAGGCGATCGAGCGCACCGCGAGCCACGACCGCGTGTGCGTCACGTCGTTCTCCCCGGGCCGGCGCCGGCGCACGCTGGCGAGGATGTCCCGGCCGGTGGCCACCAGCGCGGGCACGAGCGAGGTGCTCGGGTTCCTCGCCGGGGCACGGCTGCGGGTCCCCGGTCTCGTGCAGCGGGCGTTGCGCGACGTCGACGCCCTGCAGGTGCCGCCCGCGCAGGGCGGCGTCACGGTGGTGGACGCCGCCACGGTGGCCGCGGCGCACCGCGCGGGTCGGCACGTGCACGTCTGGACCATCAACGACCCGGACGAGATGCGCCGGCTGCTCGACCTCAACGTCGACGGCATCGTCACCGACCGCGCCGACCTGCTGCGCGACGTCCTGCGCGAGCGGGGCCTCTGGTCCTGACCGACCCGTTGTGGGCATGAAAAATGCGGGTTCCCGCTGCCGGGACCCGCATTTTTCATGCCCACAACGGGCGGGGGTCAGGCGCCGAGCTGGACGGTGACCCCCGGGTTGCCCGACGGCGGTTCCTTGGAGATCTCGGCGTAGGCGGCCGCGAGGACCGTCGGGTCGGGCCCCTCGAGCCGCACCGGCTTGGCGACGTCGTCGAGCACGACGAAGCGCAGCAGGTCGCCGCGCGTCTTCTTGTCGCGGCGCATGGCGGCCAGGAGCTGGTCCCAGCGGTCCCCGCGGTACGTCGTCGGCAGCCCGAGGGCCGTGAGGATCTCCCGGTGCCGGTCGACGACGGCGTCGTCGAGCTTGCCGCCGAGGCGTCCCAGCTCGGCGGCGAAGACCATGCCCACGGCGACGGCCGCGCCGTGCCGCAGCTGGTACCGCTCGACCAGCTCGATCGCGTGGCCCAGGGTGTGCCCGTAGTTGAGGATCTCGCGCAGGCCCTGCTCGGTGAGGTCCTCCCCCACGACGCGCGCCTTGACGCGCACCGACCGCTCGATGAGCTCGGTCAGGACGTCCCACGTCTCCTCGGAGGTGTTCGGTCCCTCCCACTCGCGGATCGCGTCGGCGTGCTCCTCGACCAGCTCCAGGATCCGCTCGTCGGCGATGAACCCGGTCTTGACCACCTCGGCCATACCCGCCACGAGGTCCCACCGCTCCAGCGACTCCAGCGCGGCCAGGTCGCACAGCACGCCGGCCGGCGGGTGGAACGCGCCGACGAGGTTCTTGCCCTCGGCGGTGTTGATGCCCGTCTTGCCCCCGACGGCCGCGTCGACCATGGCGAGCAGCGTGGTCGGCACGTGCACGACCCGGATGCCGCGCAGCCAGGTGGCCGCGACGAACCCGGCCAGGTCCGTCGTCGCGCCGCCGCCGACCGCGACGATCGCGTCCGAGCGGGTGAAGTCGGCCTGGCCCATGACCTGCCAGCAGAAGGCCGCGACCTGCGCCGTCTTCTGCTCCTCGGCGTCGGGGAGCTCGGCGGCGAACGCCTCGTACCCCTGCGCGGCGAGGTCCTCGCGCACGGCGTCCCCGGTGGCCTGCAGCGAGGCCGGGTGCATCACCAGGACCCGGCGCACCCCCTCCCCGAGCAGGGTCGGGATCTCCCCGAGCAGGTGGCGGCCCACGACGACGTCATAGGGCTTGTCACCGGGCACGGTCACGCGGACCGTCATGAGCGGACCTCCTGAAGGATCTCGTCGGCGACCTGCGCGGCGGTGCGCTCGTCGGACACCACCACCGTGGTCGCCAGTCGTTCGTAGGTGGGGCGGCGCGCCTGCATCAGCTCGGCCCAGCGGCCGCGCGGGTTGCCCACCAGCAGCGGGCGCGACCGGTTGAACCCGACCCGCGGGGCCGCCTGCGCCAGGGAGACGTCCAGGAACACGACGGTCCCCCCGTCGGCCGCGTAGCCCGTCAGGGCGCTCTGGGTGTGCGCGTCCATGACGGCACCGCCGCCCAGGGCCAGGACGCCGTCGTGGGTGGCGAGGGCCGTGGTGACGGCCTCGCGCTCGAGCTCGCGGAACCGGGGCTCGCCGTCGTCGACGAAGATGTCGGCCACCGCCTTGCCGGCCGTGCGCTCGACGTCGGCGTCGGTGTCCCGGAACGCGACGCCCAGGCGCTCGGCGAGGATCCTGCCGACCGTGGTCTTGCCGCTGCCGGGCGGGCCCGTGAGCACCACCCGCGGTCGCGTCGCCGTCATCGCAGCAGCTCGGGGATCGACGCCAGGTAGGCCTCGGCGTTGCGCCGCACCTCGGCGACCGAGTCGCCGCCGAACTTCTCCAGGGCGACCTGCGCGAGTTCCAGGGCGACCATCGCCTCGGCCACGACGGCGGCCGGCGGCACCGCGCACACGTCGGATCGCTGGTGGTGGGCGGTGACCTCCTCGCCGGTGGCGACGTCGACGGTCGCCAGGGCGCGGGGCACGGTGGAGATGGGCTTCATCGCGGCCGAGACCCGCAGCACCTCGCCGTTGCTCATGCCGCCCTCGATACCGCCGGCCCGGTTGGACCGGCGCACGATCCGGCCGTCGGCGTCCCGCTCGATCTCGTCGTGCGCCGCCGACCCGCGACGGCGGGCCGTGCGGAAGCCGTCGCCCACGCCCACGCCCTTGATCGCCTGGATCCCCATGAGGGCGGCGGCGAGGCGGGCGTCGAGGCGGCGGTCGGAGTGCGTGTAGGTGCCCAGGCCGGTCGGGACGTCGTAGGCGAGCACCTCGACGACGCCGCCGAGGGTGTCGCCGTCCTTGCGGCAGGCGTCGATCTCCGCGACCATCGCCTCGCTCGTGGGGCCGTGGAAGCAGCGCACCGGGTCGGCGTCCAGCGCGGCGACGTCGTCGGGCGTGGGCAGGTCGGCGTCCTCGGGGACCTCGACGGTCCCGATGGCGGTCACGTGGCTGACCAGCCGCACGCCGAGCGCCTGCTCGAGGAACTTGGCCGCGGCGGTGCCCAGCGCCACCCGTGTCGCGGTCTCCCGGGCGCTGGCCCGCTCCAGGACCGGCCGGGCGTCGTCGAACCCGTACTTGCGCATGCCCACCAGGTCGGCGTGGCCGGGGCGCGGGCGGGTCAGCGGCCGGTTGCGGGCGATCTCGCGCTCGTCGCCGGTGCCGGCGTCGCGCAGCAGCGCCTCGCGCGGCACGGGGTCGGCGGACATCACGTCGACCCACTTGGGCCACTCGGTGTTCGCGATCTCGATCGACAGCGGACCGCCCTGGGTCACGCCGTGGCGCAACCCGCCCAGGACGCGGACCTCGTCCTTCTCGAACTTCATCCGGGCGCCGCGGCCGTAGCCGAGGCGGCGCCGGGCGAGGGCGTCCTGGATGTCGGAGGTGAGGATCTCCACCCCGGCGGGCAGTCCGTCCATCAGGCCCACCAGGGCCTGACCGTGCGACTCCCCGGAGGTCAACCAGCGCAGCATGCTCGCGATTCTGTCACGCCCGCGGGGCGACCGACGTCGACGGTCGGATGGCGGACGTCACCCCCGGGCGGTCGTGCTCAGCCCGTCGGGGCTCCGAGCGCTCGCTGCAGCGCGGCGTCCATGGCCTCGACGGGCCCGGGGCGACCGGTCATCAGGCGCACCTGCTCCACCGCCTGGTGCAGCAGCATGCGCTCCCCGCCGACGACGGTCCCGCCGGTCGCCGCCCACGCCTGGGACACGGCGGTCGGACGCGGGTCGTAGACCACGTCGAGCAGCACGCCGTCGACGGCCGTCCCCCGCGATCGGAGCGACCCGGCGACCGGGTCCGCGGCACGGGCCGGCATGGTCGAGACCACGACGTCGGCGTCGGCGAGCACGTCGGGGGCCGTCGCGGTGTCGAGCACCTCGTACCGCGGCGTGACGCCCATCCGTGCGGCGGCCTCCTGCAACGGCACGGTCCGCCCGAGGTCACGCACGAGCACCAGCGGCGCCGTGCAGCCCAGCTCGCCGAGGGCGGCCAGCGTGGACGCGGCGGTCGCTCCCCCGCCGAGCACGACGGCGTCGCGCACCGGCACGTCGCGGGTGCCGTACCGCTCGGTCAGCCCCTCACGGACCGCCTGCACCAGCCCGTGCACGTCGGTGTTGGTCCCGGTGAGGGACACACCGGTCCTGGTCGGGGCGACGAGCACCGTGTTGACGGCACCGACCACCTGCGCCAGCGGGTCGACGTGGTCGACCATCCCCATCACCGCGTGCTTGAGCGGCATCGTGACGCTCAGGCCCGCCCACGCGAGGTCCAGACCGCGCACGACCTCGGGCAGCTGCTCCACGGTCGTGTCGATCGCGGAGTACTGCCACCCCTCGAGACCGAGAGCCTCGTAGGCCGCCGTGTGCAGGGTCGGCGACAGGGAGTGCGCGACCGGGTGTCCCACGACGGCCGCGCGCCTCACCGCTGCCATCAGTAGCCGTTCTCCGCTTCCCAGGCGCGCAGCTCCGCGACGTTCTGCTGGTGCTCCTCGAACGTCTCGGCGAACTTGGTCTCGCCCGTGTCGAGATTGACCGCGACCCAGAAGATCCAGTCACCCTCCGGCGGGTTCGCGACGGCCTCGACCGAGGCGGCTCCGGGGTTCGCGATGGGCCCCGGCGGCAGCCCGGCGTGCTGGTACGTGTTGTACGGGTTGCTCGGATCGTTGGTGTCGTCCCGGGTCAGCTCGGTGCCGGGGATCCCGAGACCGTAGGCGACCGCCGCATCGATCTGCAGACGCTGGCCGATGTCCAGACGATTCTCGATGGCCCGAGCCATCTTCGGACGGTCCTCGTCGGCCCGGGCCTCACGCTCGACGAGCGACGCCTTGATGAGCACGTTCTGCCGGTCGTCCTTGGCCACGCCCAGCGAGTCGAGCTCGGCCTTGGTCTGGTCGATCATCGTCGACAGCAGGTCGACGGCCGTGTCCCCCGGCTGGACGGCGTAGGTCTTGGGGAACAGCCAGCCCTCGGCGTCGCCGTCGGCCTCGCCGGGCAGCCCGATCTTCTTGGGCGAGTCCAGGGCCGCGGACAACTCGTCCTGCGTGATGGGCGTGACGGAGGCGATCTTGTCGACGACCTGCTCGACCGTGAACCCCTCGGGGATGGTCACGTTGGTCTCGACCTTCTCGTTCGCGACCAGCGCCTCGACCGCGTCGGCGGCACGCATCTGGGTGTACAGCTCGTAGGTGCCCGGCTGGATGCCGGACGCACCCGGCGTGGCGTCGAACGCCGCGTTGAACGCGCCCACGCTGGCGACCACGTCGGCCTCCACGAGCGCCGACCCCATCATCGCGCCCGTGGCGCCCTCGGGGATCTTGACCTGCACCGGGTCGACACCGGGTCCGGCGTAGTCCTCGGGCGCCGAGTCGAACAGGTCGAACCCCGACAGCGAACTGCCGAGCCGGTCGACGAGGAAGTAGCCGCCGACGCCGAGGACGCCGAGCAGCACCACGAGGATGACGGCCGTGCGACGCTGCCGCTGGCGCCTGCGCTTGCGCGCCGCGCGCTTGCTCGCCGCTGAGCGTCCCCGCGACGGCGAGGCGTGCCGCTGGACGGTGGTGGTCTCGAAGAGATCCGTCACGCCGGAAACATCCTTCTCATGGAACGGTCACTGGACATGCTCTCACGCCACCTCGACCAGCTCGCCGACCCGGTCCCCCGTGGTCCGCTCCGCCTCGAGTGCGTGTTGCAGAATGATAACGGCTGCGGCTTGGTCGATGACAGGGCGGTGCTTGGCCGTCTTCTTGCCCGCGGCCCGGAGCTGGGCATGGGCCGTCACCGTCGTCATCCGTTCGTCCACCAAGCGGACCGGCACCGGATCGACCGCGGCGGCCAGTCGGCCCGCGAACTCCCGGGCGTCCGTGGTCGCGGCCCCCTCGTTCCCCGACAGGTGCCGGGGCAGGCCGACGTAGACCACGGCGGCCGACCGCTCGGCGACCTCCGCAGCGATCCGCGCGACGTCCGCCGTCGGCCCCGGCGCACCGTCCGTGCCGGTCGGCACGGACAGCACGCGGCCCACGGTCTCGACCGGCGTGGCGACCAGCCCGTCCGGGTCGGACCCCGCCAGGCCGATCCGGGCCCTGCCGACGTCGACGCCGAGCCGGGCACCACGCGGCAGCGCGTCAAGCACCGGCGGCCTCGCGCACCTGGGCCCGGACGCCGTCGAGCGCCGCCGGGACCGCCCCGACGTCGGAGCCGCCGCCCTGGGCGAGGTCCGGCTTGCCGCCGCCCCCGCCGCCGAGGGTCCGGGCAGCGGTCTTGACGAAGTCCCCGGCCCGCAGGCCGGCGTCCCGCGCCGCCGCGTTGGTGGCGACGACGACGAGCGGACGACCGTTCGACTCCCCGGCGACCGCGACGACGGCGGCGTCCGACTCGCCGAGCCGGCCCCGGACGTCCAGCGCGAGCGTGCGCAGGTCGTCCGCGGAGCCGACCTCCCCGGCGTCGTGCGCGACGACCCGCACGTCGCCTTCGCGGGACGCCTCGGCGGCCAGCGTCGCGGCCTGCGCCAGCAGCTGTCCCTGACGCAGGGTGGCGAGCTCCTTCTCGGTGTCCCGCAGGCGGCTCATGAGCGAACCCACCCGGTCGGTCAGCTCCTCGGGCCGCGCGTTGAGCATGCCGGTCAGCTGACCGACCAGCGCGTGCTCCTTGGCGTGGAAGCCGTAGGCGCCGGCGCCGACCAGCGCGTCCACACGGCGCACCCCCGAGCCGATGGACGACTCCCCGAGCAGCGCCACCCGACCGACCTCGCCGGTCGCGCCGACGTGCGTGCCGCCGCACAGCTCGCGCGACCACTCGCCGCCGATGGAGACGACCCGGACGTTCTCGCCGTACTTCTCCCCGAACAGCGCCATCGCGCCCAGCTCCTTGGCCCGGGACAGCGGCATGACGGCGTCGGTGACCTCGAGGTTCTCCGTGAGGCGCTCGTTGACCCGCTCCTCGATCTCGCTGAGCTGGGCGGCCGAGACGGCCGTGGGCGAGCGGAAGTCGAACCGGACCCGGCTCGGCGCGTTCTCCGACCCGGCCTGGGTGCGGTCCTCGCCGACCATCTCGTGCAGCGCCTTGTGGATCATGTGCGTCGCCGAGTGCGCCCGACTGATGGCCACGCGCCGACCGGCGTCGATCGTGGCGGTCCCGGGGTCGCCGAGCGCCACGGTGCCCTCCACCAGACGGCCGCGGTGCACGGACAGCCCCGCCACGGGACGCTGCACGTCGTCGACCTCGATCGTGGCGCCGGAGTCCAGCGTGATGGTGCCCTGGTCCGCGAGCTGGCCACCGGCCTCGGCGTAGAACGGCGTCCGGTCCAGGACGACCTCGACGTCCGCGGGGGCCGTGGCGGCCGGCGCGGACGCGCCGTCCACGAGCAGCCCCTCGACGTGCACCGAGGCCTGGTGGTCGGAGTACCCGAGGAACTCGACGGGGGCCGAGAGCTTCTTGGACAGCTCCTCGTAGGCCCGCAGGTCCCCGTGGCCGGTCTTCTTCGCCAGCGCGTCGGCGCGCGCCCGCTGCTTCTGCTCCGCCATGAGGTCGCGGAACGCCTTCTCGTCGACCCGGACGCCCTGCTCGGCGGCCATCTCGAGGGTCAGGTCGATCGGGAACCCGTAGGTGTCGTGCAGCTGGAAGGCCTCGGCCCCGCCGAGGACGACCGGACCGCCCTCGGAGGTCTTCTTGGCGCGCTGCACCGCGGTGTCCAGGATCGTCGTGCCGGAGGCGAGCGTGCGCCGGAAGGCGTCCTCCTCGCCGTAGGCGACGTCGGCGATGCGCCCGAAGTCCGTCTCGAGCTCGGGGTAGGACGCCTTCATCGCGTCCTTGGAGACCGGCAGCAGGGCGGGCAGTGCCTGCTCGTCGACGCCGAGCAGTCGCACCGCGCGCACCGCGCGGCGGATGAGGCGCCGCAGCACGTAGCCGCGACCCTCGTTCGCGGGGCGGACGCCGTCGCCGATGACCATCAGCGCCGAACGCACGTGGTCCGCGACGACGCGCATGCGCACGTCGTCCTCGAGGTTCGCGCCGTAGCGCTTGCCGGTCATCTCCTCAACCGTGGCGATGACGGGGTAGACCTCGTCGATCTCGTAGAGGTTCTCCTTGCCCTGGAGGAGGTAGGCGATGCGCTCGAGCCCGGCGCCGGTGTCGATGCTCTTGTGGTCGAGCTCGCCCAGCAGCGGGTAGCTCTTGCCCTGTCCCTCACCGCGGACGAACTCGTCGAAGACGAGGTTCCAGATCTCCAGGTACCGGTCGCCGCCCGGGTCCACCGTCCCGCCCTCGGCCTCGGGTCCGTAGGCCGGACCGCGGTCGTAGTGCCACTCGGCGCAGGGGCCGGCCGGGCCGGGCTGGCCCGTGTCCCAGAAGTTCTCCTCGCGCGGCAGCCGCACGACGTGCTTCGGGTCCAGGCCGATGCCCTTCGTCAGGGCGTCGTAGGCCTCGGTGTCCTGCTCCCAGATGGTGACCCACATGCGGTCGCCGTCGAAGCCGTAGCCACCGGCGCCCTGCTCGGTCGTCAGCAGCTCCCACGCGAAGTCGATGGCCTCGCGCTTGAAGTAGTCGCCGAACGAGAAGTTGCCGTTCATCTGGAAGAACGTGCCGTGCCGCGTCGTGCGCCCGACGTTCTCGATGTCGTTGGTGCGGATGCACTTCTGCACGCTGGCGGCCCGGGGCCAGGGCGCCTTCTCGGTGCCGAGGATGTACGGGATGAACGGCACCATGCCGGCGATCGTGAAGAGGATCGACGGGTCCGGCGAGACCAGCGGGACGCTCGGGACGATCTCGTGGTCCTTCGAGCGGAAGTAGTCCAGCCAACGCTGGCGGATGTCGGCGGTGCGCATGGTGTCCTTCGTCAGAGTCGTTGCCTGGTGGCCCTGGGGCCATTGTCCCGCGCCGGAGCGGTGCCGGCGGCGGGCTCAGAACGAGTAGCCCAGCTCGTCCTCGTCGGCGCGCGTGGCGGCCTCCGGGTCGACGGCGGCGTGCCGGCCGCGGCGGGACCGGACGTCGACGTCGTCCGGGTGCGGCTGGCCCTCGGCGAGCAGCGCCGCGACGAGCTCGTCCTCGCGGGACTCGCGGGCCACGGAGAACTCGTGCCGGAACGTCTCCAGGAAGGTCCCGGTGCGGCGCGAGACGTCACGTCCGAGGTCCTCGGCACGTGCGGCGACGGCCTCGGGGGTGTAGCGGGCCACCAGCCGCCGACCACGCTGGATCACGACGACCGTGATCGTCACGCCCACGCCCACCCAGAACAGCCGCCGCGTCATCGCGACGCCCCGTTCCCGGTCGACGACCGCCAGGCCTTGCCCAGGCCCTGGCGCACGCCGTAGGAGAACGCGGCGACCTTGACCAGGGGGCGGCCCAGCGTCGAGGCGTACAGACCGGCCAGGGCCGAGACGTTCTCGCTCACCTGGGCGGCGGACGTCGTGATGACGTCGACCTTGACGAGCTGGTCGTTCGTCGAGGACACGGTGCTCGCGGCCTCGTCGAGGATCGGCACGGAGTGCTCCGTGAGCTCACGGATGCTGCGCGAGGTCTCGTCGAGCGTCCGCCCGAGCTTGACCAGCGGGACGGCCAGCAGGCCGACCAGCAGCACGAATGCGATGGCGGCGATCAGTCCCGCCACGTCCCCCACGGTCATCTCTCATCTCCTCGGTCGGGTGAGTCGCCACCCTATCCAAACGACGACGCCCCGTCCCCGATCGGGGGACGGGGCGTCGTGCCTGCTGAGCGCGGTGGCGCTGGATCAGCGGGCGTAGTACTCGACGACCATCTGGACGTCGCAGGTCACGGGGACCTCGGAGCGCTTCGGGGCGCGGGTCAGCGTCGTCGACAGCTTCTCCAGGTTGACGTCCAGGTAGCCCGGGACCTCGGGCAGCACGTCGCGGTGCGCACCGGCGGCGGCGACCTGGAACGGCGTCGTGGTCTGCGACTTCGGCTTGACCTGGAGGGTCTGGCCGGGCTTCACGCGGAACGACGGGCGGTCGACGATCTTGCCGTCCACCATGATGTGGCGGTGCGTCACGGCCTGGCGCGCCTGCAGGATGGTGCGGGCGAAACCGGCACGGAGCACCAGCGCGTCGATGCGGGTCTCCAGGTCCTCGACCATGACCTCACCGGTCAGACCCGGGTGCTTACGGGCGTTCTCGTAGACCTTGAGCAGCTGCTTCTCGCGCAGCGCGTACTGGGCGCGCAGACGCTGCTTCTCGCGCAGACGCACCGCGTAGTCGGACTCGGTGCGGCGACGGGCGCGGCCGTGCTCGCCCGGGGGGTACGGACGCTTCTCGAAGTGGCGGACGGCCTTCGGGGTGAGGGCCAGACCGAGCTTGCGGCTCAGGCGCACCTGGCGGCGCGACTTGCGGACTGCAGTCACAGTGTTCTTCCTGTCCTGTCGTGGTTCTGAGGTCACACCCGAGGCGCAGTGGTCCGTGGACCAGGACGTCGGGTGCGGGACCAGCCGACGGAACCCTCGTCGACAGCGTGACGATGTCGCAGGAGGAGTTCGCAGGGCCGAGGTCCCAGGTGGTCGCCGCGCGGGCAACCCGTCCATGCTACCCCATCGCCGCCGCGCCCCCGTGCCGGCCCCGCCGTCGTCACGCGACGCCGGTCAGGACCCGCCGTCGAGGATCTGCCGGATCCGGTCCAGCCGTTCACCGACCTGCCGCTCGAAACCCCGGTCGGTGGGTTCGTAGTACCGGCGCCCCGCCAGCTCGTCGGGCAGGTACCGCTGCGCGGCGACGCCGTGCGGCTCGTCGTGGGCGTAGCGGTACCCCTTCCCGTGGCCGAGCTTCTCCGCACCGGCGTAGTGGGCGTCACGCAGATGGGCGGGGACCACCCCGACGCGACCCGCCGAGACGTCCGCGAGCGCCGCACCGATCCCCGCGTACGCGCGGTTGGACTTCGGCGCCGTGGCGAGGTGGACCACGGCCTCGGCGAGCACGATCCGTCCCTCGGGCATCCCGACGAGCTGGACGGCCTGCGCCGCGGCGACGGCCGTCTGCAGAGCGGCGGGGTCCGCCATCCCGACGTCCTCGGCGGCCGAGATCACCAGCCGACGGGCGATGAACCGGGGGTCCTCCCCTGCCGCGACCATGCGCGCGAGGTAGTGCAGCGCGGCGTCCACGTCGGAGCCACGGATCGACTTGATGAAGGCCGACACGACGTCGTAGTGCTGGTCGCCGTCACGGTCGTACCGCACGGCCGCCACGTCGACGGCGCGCTCGACCGTGTCGAGGTCGACGGTGACCGGCTCGTCGGGGGCGACCTCGTCGCGGGCGTCGCTGAGGGCCGCACCGGCCGCCGCCTCGAGGACCGTCAGCGCCTTGCGCGCGTCGCCGCCGGCCATGCGCACGAGCTGCTCCTCGGCGTCGTCGGCCAGCGTCACGGCACCGTCGAGCCCGCGCTCGTCCCGGATCGCCCGCCGGACCAGGCCGCGCACGTCCTCGGCGGTGAGCGGCCGCAGGGTCAGCAGCAGCGACCGGGACAGCAGCGGGGAGTTGACGGAGAACGACGGGTTCTCGGTGGTGGCCGCCACGAGGGTGACCCACCGGTTCTCCACGCTGGGCAGCAGGGCGTCCTGCTGCGTCTTGGAGAAGCGGTGGACCTCGTCGATGAACAGCACCGTCTCCTCGCCGCCGGTGGCGAGGCGACGACGCGCGTCCTCGATGACCTGCCGGACGTCCTTGACCCCGGCGGTGACGGCGGAGAGCTCGACGAACCGTCGCCCGGAGCTCGTCGCGACGAGGTAGGCCAGCGTCGTCTTGCCGACACCCGGCGGACCCCACAGGATCACCGAGCCGGGCGCGGCCCGGCGCGCGGCGTCGTCGGCAGGTTCCACCAGGCGCCGCAACGGGGACCCGGCGACGAGCAGGTGCCCCTGACCGGTCACCTCGTCGAGCGAGGCGGGACGCATCCGGACGGCCAGCGGGGCGCCGGCGCCGCTGCGCGCGACCACCGGCGTGCCGTGCTCCCCGGTCGTCGCGGCGTTGAAGAGGTCCATGGGAAGGAGCCTAAGTCCCGCCGCCGACGATCGCACACCTGTTCGACGGCCGTCCCGGGTGCGGCGGCGCGGGGTGCCGCCGCGTGCGGGCGCCGCTGCTAACCTGTCGCGGCGATGCCCGGGCCGCCGGCCTCGTGGGAGGCCGCCACCCTCCCGACGCCGGAACGACAGACAGGGGCCGACCGTGACGCTGGACGCTTGGCTGACGCTCGCCGTGGTGCTGGCGGTGCTGGCGACGCTCGTGCGCGGTCGGGTCTCCCCGGCCGTGACGGTCTTCGCCGGCGCCGTGGCCGTGATGATCCTCGGGGTGGTGCCCGCCGAGGACGCGTTCTCCGGCTTCTCCAACGCGGCGCCGATCACGGTGGCGGCCCTGTACGTGCTGGCGGCCGGGATCGAGAAGACCGGGGCGCTGACCCCGGTGATGCAGTCCACCCTGGGCGAGGACGGCGCCTATCGCCGCCCCCTGGTGCGCACGCTGGCCCCGACGATGGCGGCCTCGGCGTTCCTCAACAACACGCCGATCGTGGCGATGCTCGTGCCCCAGGTGACCGCGTGGGCGAACCGCCGGCGGCTGGCCGTGTCCAAGATCCTCATGCCGGTCTCGTTCGCCGCGGTCCTGGGCGGGCTGCTCACCGTGATCGGGACCTCGACGAACCTCGTCGTGTCGGGCCAGATGTCCACGTTGGGCCTGGAGCCGATCGGGTTCTTCGAGATCGGCAAGGTCGGGCTGCCGATCGCCCTGGTCGGGTTCGTCGCACTGGTCGCCCTGGCGCCCGTGCTGCTGCCCGACCGCCGGTCGGCACGCGCGGAGATGGAGCAGGAGGGTCGGCGGTTCTCGTTCGAGATGATCGTCGAGCCGGGCGGCCCGGTCGACGGTCGCACCGTCGAGCAGGCCCGGCTGCGCGACCTGTCCGGCCTGTTCCTGGCGTCGGTGGACCGCGGGGACACGATCATCGCCCCGGTGCGTCCCGAGACCGTGCTGCGCGGCGGCAACCGGCTGCACTTCGTGGGGCCGATCGACCGCGTGGTCAACCTGCAGGAGATGCGCGGGCTGCGCTCGGCCGAGATGGAGCACGTGCTCGACCTGGACGAGCCCTCGGTGCGCTACTACGAGGCCGTGGTCGGCTCCCGCTCGCCGCTGGTGGGACGCACGCTGAAGGACGTGGGCTTCCGCGCCACCTACCAGGCGGCGGTGCTGGCGATCCACCGCTCCGGCCAGCTCGTCGAGAGCCGGCTCGGCACCGAACGGATCCGCCTGGGCGACACCCTGATCCTGGTCAGCGACCCCGACTTCCGCGACCGGTGGCGCGACCGTGCGGACTTCCTCCTGGTGGCCGGCCTGGACGGGCACCCGCCGTCACGGGCGTCGCGCAGCTGGATCCCGGTCGGCCTGCTGGCCGCGGTCGTGGTGCTCGCCGCCACCGGCCTGGTGCCGATCCTGCACGGTTCGCTGGTGGCGGCCATCGTGCTGGTGGCCTCGAAGGTGCTCTCGCCGCTGGAGGCACGCCGCGCGATCGACGTCGAGGTGATCGTCGTCATCGCGTCCGCCTTCGGGCTCGCCGCCGCCATGGAGGCGTCGGGCCTGGCCGACGTCGTGGCCCAGGGCCTGGTGGGACTGTTCGGGGACTACGCCCCCTACGGGGTGCTGCTCGGCCTCGTGCTGGCGACCGTGGTGCTGACCGAGCTCGTGACGAACAACGCCGCGGCGCTGCTGATGCTGCCGGTCGCGGTGAGCACGGCCGCCTCGGCGGGCCTGGACCCGCGGGGCGCGGCGATCGCGGTCGCCGTCGCCGCGTCCGCCTCGTTCCTGTCCCCCATCGGCTACCAGACCAACATGATGGTCTACGGCCCGGGCGGGTACCGGTTCACCGACTACGCGCGCCTGGGGTGGATCCTGACGCTCGTGACGGTGGTGGCCACCGTCGTGCTGGTGCCGACCTTGTGGCCGGCACCAGCCTGACGGCGGCGTGCAGGACGGGGCGCGTCAGGCCCCGTCGCCCTCGGGCTCGGCGTCCACGCCGGCCTCCTGGCGCTGCTCCGCGGTGATCGGTGCCGGTGCGTCGGTCAGCGGGTCGTAGCCGCCGCCGGACTTCGGGAAGGCGATGACGTCGCGGATGGACGGCGACTGCGTCAGCAGCGCGACGATCCGGTCCCAGCCGAAGGCGATGCCGCCGTGCGGCGGGGCGCCGAACTTGAAGGCGTCCAGCAGGAAGCCGAACTTCTCCTGGGCCTCCTCGTGACCGATGCCCATGACCTCGAAGATGCGCTCCTGCACGTCCCGGCGATGGATACGGATCGACCCCCCACCGATCTCGTTGCCGTTGCAGACGATGTCGTAGGCGTAGGCGAGCGCGTTGCCCGGGTCGGACTCGAACGTGTCGAGCCACTCCGGCTTCGGGGAGGTGAAGGCGTGGTGCAGGGCGGTCCACGCCGACGTGCCGAGCGCCACGTCCCCGTCGTCGGCGGCCTCTCCCGCCGGCTTGAACAGCGGCGCGTCCACGACCCACACGAACGACCACGCGTCGTGGTCGATCTGGCCGGTGCGCTCGGCGATCTCCACCCGCGCGGCGCCCAGCAGGGCCCGGGAGTCGGTGGTGCGGCCGGCCGCGAAGAACACGGCGTCACCGGGCTGCGCACCGGTGGCCTCGGCGAGCCCGGCGCGCTCCGCGTCGGAGAGGTTCTTGGCGACCGGGCCGCCGAGCGTGCCGTCCTCGGCGAACGTGACGTAGGCGAGGCCCTTGGCGCCGCGCTGCTTGGCCCAGTCCTGCCAGGCGTCGAACTGGCGGCGCGGCTGCGAGGCCCCGCCGGGCATCACGACGGCGCCGACGTACTCGTTCTGGAACACCCGGAACGAGGTGTCGGCGAAGTACTCGGTGAGCTCGACCAGCGGGTTGCCGAACCGCAGGTCGGGCTTGTCCGTGCCGTACAGGCGCATGGCGTCGGCGAAGGTGATCCGCTCGAACGGACGGGGCACCTCGACGTCGACGAGCCGCCAGATCTCGGCGAGCAGCTCCTCGGTCAGGGCGATGACGTCGTCCTGCTCGACGAAGCTCATCTCGACGTCGAGCTGGGTGAACTCGGGCTGCCGGTCGGCCCGGAAGTCCTCGTCGCGGTAGCAGCGCGCGATCTGGTAGTAGCGCTCCAGACCGCCGACCATGAGGAGCTGCTTGAACAGCTGCGGCGACTGCGGCAGCGCGTACCAGGAGCCGGGCGAGAGCCGGGCCGGGACGAGGAAGTCCCGCGCACCCTCGGGCGTGGAGCGGGTCAGCGTGGGCGTCTCGACCTCGACGAACTCGTGCGAGTCCAGCACGCGCCGCGCCGCGGCGTTGACCTTGGCCCGCAGCCGCATGGCGTGCGCCGGCGCCGGGCGGCGCAGGTCCAGGTAGCGGTGCTTGAGCCGGGCCTCCTCACCGATGGTCTCGGTGTCCGCGAGCGCGGTGGAGACCTGGAAGGGCAGCGCCTCGGAGGTGTTGAGCACCTCGACCTCGGTGGCGATGACCTCGATGTCCCCGGTCGCGAGGTTCGCGTTGGCGTTGCCCTCGGGGCGCCGGGAGACCTCGCCGGTGACGCGCAGCACGAACTCGGAGCGCAGCGGGTGGGCGACCTCCTCGTCCCGGATGACGACCTGGGCGATGCCGGAGGCGTCGCGCAGGTCGATGAAGGCCACTCCTCCGTGATCACGGCGGCGATCGACCCAGCCCGTGAGGATGACGGTCTGGCCGATGTGCTCGGCTCGCAACGAGCCGGCCGTGTGGGTGCGGAGCACGGAAGGTTCCTTTCGCACGATGTCGGGAGTCTCACCGTCGGGTCCGCCGACGGAGTGGGGCGCACGCGACGCCCGTGACATCCTACGGGGGCAACCGCCCCGGACTGCGAGGAGAGATCGATGGCCCGCCAGATTGCGACGAACACCACCGTGGGTCGCGAGGAGCTGACCGAGTTCCTGCGGTCCCGTCACCACGGGGTGCTCGTCACCACCCGCGACGACGGGCGTCCGCAGCTCAGTCCGGTGGCCTTCGGCGTCGACCCGGCGGGGCGCGTCGTGGTCTCGACCTACCCGGAGCGCGCGAAGGCGGTCAACCTGCGCAAGCGCCCGCAGGTGTCGTTCATGGCCCAGAGCGACGACTTCGGCGACGCCTGGGTGCAGGTGGACGGCACGGCGGAGGTCCTGGACATGCCCGAGGCCCTGGAGCCGCTGGTGGAGTACTTCCGGGCAGCGGCCGGCAAGGAGCACCCGGACTGGGACGAGTACCGCGAGGCGATGGCGAAGCAGGACAAGTCGGTGATCCGGATCACCGTGGAGCGGTGGGGCCCGATCGCGACCGGTGGGTTCCCGCCGCGGCTCGCCGACGAGGGCTGAGCGGCCCCGGTTCAGCCGCGCAGGCGCCGAAGGGCCCGCCGGGCCCGGGTCACCTGCGACGACGGCCGGGCCTGCAGCTCGACGAGCAGGTCCGCCACGGTGGCGACCGCCGCGTCGGCGACCTGGCGAGGCATCCGCCGGTCGGGGTCGACCCAGCGGGGCGCGGGCGGCTCGGGCACCAGGTCCTCGAGGTCACCGTGCACCCGGACCCCGCGGTCCCGCAGCCACCGGGTCCAGCGCTCGGTGCGTTCGACCACCCACGGGTGGTCGTGCGGCCCGATCGTGATCCGGGCGGCCGGTCTTGAGCCCATGCCGGGCACGACGACGGACTCGATGAGGGGCGAGGCGGCCCCTCCCCGTCGGGCGTCATCACCGAGCTCCCGGTTCAGCCGCCGGAGCAGCCGGGCCTGCGCGACGCCGATCGACTCGTTCACGCGGGCCGCCTCGCGCGGTGCGACGTCGGCCGGGACTCCCAGGGCGTCGAGGAACCTGCGCCAGAGCACGTCCGGTGACCCCGCCGCCGGTGCCGTCACCACGTGGAGCCGGTCGGCGGGCAGGTCCGCACCCCAGACGGTCAGCAGCCGGGGGACGTCGAACGACGCCATGAACCCGAGGCGGTTCTCGCGCGCACGACGCATGTACGCCGCGAAGGACCTCGTGCTGCCGAACTTGACCATCTCCTGCCAGCCGCTCGCCAGCTCCCGGGCGAGGTCGCGTGCCGTGACCACCACGTGCACCTCGTCCCCGGTCCCGCTCAGGTCCTCCAGGACGCGTCGGGCCTGCTCCTCGGACGCCGAGGAGAAGATCTCGTGGCTCACGACGACGTCCCCGCGGGACCGTCGCACGGCGCGCCGGAGCCTCGGCCAGGCGTCCCGCAGCGTGCGCGGGTCCAGCCCGTGGTCCTTGCCGGTGACGTCCAGGGCCGCCCGGTAGTGGATCTCGGGGTCGCGGAGCGGACCCAGCGGGTAGGTCAGGCCGTGGCGCCGCAGGGCTCGCTCGTTGAGCAGGAGCCGGGACTGCAGGGAGGTCGTGCCCGACTTCGGGGCACCGACGTGCAGGAAGATTCGTCGCGGCATCGCAGCACCATGACACATCCCCGTGCGTCGGGCGCGCCGTCGGGTGGCCCTACGATGCCTGCATGGCAGCAGGGCAGATCATCGGGTGGGTGACGGGCCTGGTGGTGGCCCTCGTCGTCGTCACGGCCGTCGTCTGGTGGGTGAGGCGCCGTCGAACGGAACGACGCCGGCGGCAGGACGAGCAGCTGCGGCGCCGCACCCAGGACGCCGGCCAGGTGCTCGTGCGCACCGACGAGCGCGCCCGCCTGGCCGAGGACGAGCTCTCCTTCGCCGTGGCCGAGGTGGGCGACGGCGTCCGGGACGAGTTCGGCCCGACGCTGCAGCGGGCGCGCACGCACCTCGGCGAGGCGTTCCACCTCAACCAGCTGCTGCACGACGAGATCCCGGACACCGACGCCGAGCGGCACACCTGGTCCGGGCGCATCGTCGCGGCGTGCGCCGAGGCCGAGACGCTGCTGGACGACGTCGAGCGGGCCCTGGCCGAGCGTCGCTCCGCGGTGCGCGCGACGCCGGACCTCCTGGAGCAGACCGCGACCCGTGCCGACTCCCTCGCCGACGCGGTGGCCGCGGCCCGCGAGGACGTCGAGCGGCTGCGGGGGCAGTACACCGAGCAGGCGCTGCGCCCCGTGGCGGACAACCCCGAGCAGGCCGAGCGGCTGCTCGACTTCGCCCGGCGCGGCGTGACGGCCGCGCGCAAGCGGCTGGCGGCGGGCCGCAAGGACGAGGCAGCCACGACCGCGCGTGCCGCGGAGGAGTCGGTGCGCCGGGCCGAGGGCCTGCTGGCGGCCGTCGACGACTTCGAGCACGAGGTGCTGCGTGCCGAGGCCGCGCTCGGCGCGGTCGTGGCCGAGTGCCGCGAGGAGCTGGCGCAGGCGCGCGCGCTCCCGCAGCGCACCGGGGCCGTCGACGAGGCGGTCCG
Source organism: Isoptericola sp. b408 (assembly GCF_030588085.1). NCBI lineage: Bacteria > Bacillati > Actinomycetota > Actinomycetes > Micrococcales > Promicromonosporaceae > Isoptericola > Isoptericola sp. b408. The sequence continues at coordinate 511,210 of NZ_JAUQYQ010000002.1, read as the reverse complement.
CTCCCTCGAGGCGGCGCTGGCGGCCGTCCCTGCCGCGGGCCAGCCGTCGGACCCCGTGGGTGCGCTGACGCGCCTGCGCGGGGCCGCCCAGGGGTTGGACGACGCGGTGCGCGAGCACGAGGAGCGCGCCGCGCAGGCACGGCGTGCCGAGGCGGCCCGCGGCCCCGCGATCCAGGACGCCGAACGGCAGATCGCGGCCGCCCGCGGCGTCGTCGACGACTACCGGGCACCCGTCGGTCCGGACGCGCGGACCCGGCTGGCCGAGGCGGAGCGCGAGCTCGCGGCGGCCCGGGACGCCGCCGACGCGGAGCAGGCCGTGACCCGGGCACGGCGCGCGGCCTCGCTGGGGGCGGAGGCGGCGACGCTCGCCCAGCGGGACCTGCGGGCCCACCACGGGCAGGGCGGCTACGGCCAGGGCGGCTACGGCCAGGGGATGGGACTGCCCCGCGGCCGGTCCGGCTCGGACGTCTTCGGCGCGGTGCTGGGCGGCATGGTGCTCGGCGGGATCCTCGACGACATCGGCGACCTGGGCGACTTCTTCGACTGACGCTCGCGCACGGTCACGGCCGCGGTCACCGTCAGAACAGGGTCGCCGACCGCTCCCCCGGCGCGGTGGGCGCAGCGGCGACCATCGACCCGGCCGGGTAGTCGGCGTCGTCGTGGGGGCGCAGGTCGTCGTCGTAGCGGCCGGTGGCGCCGGAGGCGGCCCGGTGCGCGGACCCCGCGAACCCCCGCTCCTCGAGCAGGGGCCGCACCCGCTGCCAGAGCCAGTCCCGGTACCCGTCGTGCACGTCGGCACCTCGGGCGAAGACGCGCCGGTAGCCCGCCACCCGGTCTGGGTGCTCCCGGGCGAGCCACTGCAGGTACCACTCCCGCACGCCGGGCTTGAGCCGCAGCGGGACGACCGTCACGCCCGTCGCGCCCGCGTCGGCGATCGCGTCGAGCAGCCGCGTGAGGTGGTCCGTGGAGTCCGTCAGCCACGGCAGCACCGGGGCGACCATGACACCGCACGGCAGGCCCGCGGCACGGATCGTGCGGACGAGGTCCAGCCGGGCCTTCGGCGTCGGCGTGCCGGGTTCGACGGCCTGCTGGAGCTCGGCGTCGACGAACGACAACGAGACACCGAGACCGACGTCGACGTGCGTGGCGGCGTCGGCTATCAGCGGCAGGTCACGGCGCAGCAGCGTGCCCTTGGTGAGGATCGAGAACGGCGTCCGTGAGTCAGCGAGCGCCGAGATGATCCCGGGCATGAGCCGGTAGCGCCCCTCGGCGCGCTGGTACGGGTCGGTGTTTGTGCCCAGCGCGACCGGCTCGCGCCGCCAGGAGGGCCGGGCCAGCTCGGCGCGCAGCACCTGGTCGACGTTCGTCTTCACCACGACCTGGGAGTCGAAGTCGGTCCCCGCGTCCAGGTCGAGGTACTCGTGCGTCGGGCGAGCAAAGCAGTTGTGGGCGACCACACCGTTGGCCACGAAGTCGCCTGTTCCTGTCGTGATGTCGACCATCTCCTGGTCGAAGCCACAGGCCTCGACCATCACGACACCGAGGTCCACCGAGGTCTTCAGCGCCATACCCGTCACGGAGAGCTTGCGGACGATCGCGGGCCGGACGAGGTGGAAGAACCGTTCCCGCGCCGCGAGACCACCTCGCACACGCACGCGCGCCACGCCGTTCGGTTGTGGAGGCTCGAGCGTGTGGTCCAGGGCGAACCGCCGGAGGGAATCGGCCACCTGGGCCAGGATCGCCTCGTCCTTGTTGGCGATCCTCACGATCCCCCGGGAGCACGAACCCTCAGCGTCGAAGATCCCTGACAGAAAGCCCCTCGACCATTCCGCGCTCGGCACCGCCGGCCACTCGATCAGCCTTCTGATCGCATCGACGTCCGCCGACCGCGCGGTGTGCAGTGCGCTCATGGCGCGACGTGTCTCCGTCGCGGTCACGAACGGACGACGTCTCGTGACGATCCCGTCGAGGGCCAAGTACCGGGCGGTCCGGTCGAGACCCTCCCGGTCGGCCAGGGCGAGGCGGAACATGCACACGCGGGCACCGCCCCGCGATGTCCTCGGGTAGGTCTTCTCGACGATCATGCCGTCGCCGCGGATCATCCCGGTGAGATAACCGCGCCGGTAGTCGCGCGACTCGGTACTGCCTGTGCCGTCTTCCGGCCGGCCGGTACCGAACCCCATCAAGGAGTCGTTCGTCGTGAGGTGCGGGCGCTGCGTGCCTGGTGGCCCGGCGGCGACGTGCTTCCATCCACGACCCCGGGCCAGGAACCGGTGCTCGGCGCTCGCCACGATCTCGGTGCCGTCGCGCAGGATCACCCGGTAGGCGGGTTTCACCGACGTCCATCGCGCCAGCACCGTGGTCTCGACGAACCGTCGGTAGGTCCCCTGGCGGCGCGTGCCGACGATCCGGTCACCGACGGACACCTGGCCGATCGGCTTCTGCGTGCCGTCCGCCATCAGGACGAGCGTGGACGGAGAGACGCAGTAGGTGCACGCGTGAGAGCAGCCGCGGTAAGGGTTGACCGTCCACCGGAACGGCATGCGCGAGGCGGCCGGCACCTTGGACAGCGCACTCTTGGCCATCACCTCGTGGAAGGTGATGCCGGCGAACTCCGGGGTGCGCGTGCTGCGCACGAGGCCGAGCCGGGCCAGCCCCGGCCGCTCCAGACCGGGCAGCGCCCCGTCGTCGGCCGTCGTCGCCTGCCCGTCCCATCGCACCCCCGTAGTCGAACACGCGTTCGACGACGGGTCAAGGGACGCGGGTCACCCGCAGGGGCGGGGCCTCACTCCCCCGGGACGACCCGGGGGTGCAGGTCCTCGGCGGGCGGCGCCCAGGTCGTCGGGTCCGCCTCGACCTGCTCGCCGGAGCGGATGTCCTTGACCTGGTGCTCCTCGCCCGGGAACCAGACGAACGGGATCCCGCGACGGTCGGCGACCTTGATCTGCCTGCCGAACTTCGCCGCGGACGGGGCCACGTCGGTGGGGATGCCACGGGCCCGCAGGGCCGCGGCCACGGCGTCGGACTGCGCACGGTGGTCCTCGTCGGTCACGGCGACCAGCACGGCGGTCGGCACCCCGCGCGTGGCGGTCATGAGTCCGGCGGAGAGCAGCCGCGAGACGAGCCGGGAGACCCCCACGGACAGCCCGACGCCGGGGTAGGTGTTCTTGCCGTCGGACGCGAGCGTGTCGTAACGGCCGCCGGAGCAGATCGAGCCGAGCTGCTCGTGGCCGACCAGCACGGTCTCGTAGACGGACCCCGTGTAGTAGTCGAGGCCGCGGGCGATCTTGAGGTCGGCCACCACGACGCCCGGAGCGCGGGCACCCGCCGCCTCGATCAGCGCGCCGAGCTCGGCCAGGCCGGTCTCCAGCAGGTCCGTGGCGGCGTCGTACCGCGCCGCGAGCTTGCGCACGTCGTCGACCACGGTCGTGTCGCTGCCGTGGATCGCCGCCAGGTCGAGGCAGGCGGCGGCCTGCTCGGCCGTCGCGCCCTGCTCGGCGACGAGCAGCTCGGCGACCTTCTCCACGCCGATCTTGTCGAGCTTGTCGATCTGGCGCAGCACGCCCTCGACGTCGCTCAGGCCCAGCCCGCGGTAGAACCCCTCGGCCACCTTGCGGTTGTTGACCAGGACCCGCACGGGCGGCAGCCCGACCTCGCGCAGGGCGCCGAGCGCCTCGGCCATGACCAGCGGCACCTCGACCTCGTAGTGGTAGGGCAGCTCGCCCGCGCCGACCACGTCGATGTCGGCCTGGACGAACTCCCGGAACCGACCCTCCTGCGGCCGTTCACCACGCCAGACCTTCTGGATCTGGTAGCGCTTGAACGGGAAGGCGAGACGTCCCGCGTTCTCCAGCACGTACCGGGCGAACGGGACCGTCAGGTCGAAGTGCAGCCCGAGCTGCTTCTCGCCACGTCCACCGTCCGCGGAGGTGTCCTCGCCCTCCTCCTGGAGGCGGCGCAGGACGTACACCTCCTTCGACGTCTCGCCCTTGCGCAGCAGCTGGTCGAGCGGCTCCACCGCGCGGGTCTCGATCCCCGCGAACCCGTGCAGCTCGAAGGTGCGGCGCAGCACGTCCAGCACGTGCTGCTCCACCACGCGACCGTCGGGGAGCCATTCGGGGAAACCGGAGAGAGGGGTGACGCGAGCCATGGGGACGATCTTCCCACGATCCCGGACGGTGCCCGGGCCACGTCCACCGCTGCCGTCAGGCCGGCAGGAACGGGTTGGCCGCCAGCTCCCGGCGCACCGTGGTCGTGGGTCCGTGCCCCGGGACGACGCCGAGCGCCGGGTCGAGGGCGCGGACGACGTCGCGCAGCGTGGCGAGCATCGCGTCCACGTCCGCGCCCGGCAGGTCGGTGCGCCCCACCCCGCCGGCGAAGAGGACGTCACCGCTGAGCACGACACCCGGTCCGCCGTCGCTCCCGTCGACGAGGTAGAGGGTCGACCCCTCGGTGTGCCCGGGGGCGTGCACGGCGTGCAGCGTGACGTCCCCGGCCACGATCTCGGTGGTCGACCCGTCGAAGGGCTCGACCGTCGCCGGGACCCGGTAGTCCCGCGGGTCGCGGCCGAAGTCGCCGAGCGCCTGCGCCAGCGCGCTGCTGACGCTCGTGGCCGCGGCGTCGTCCCCGCCGCGCAGGATCGTGCCGAACGGGTCGTCGATCCGGTAGGCGTCGGCGGCGTGCAGTCGGAGCGGCACGTCGAACCGGGCGCACAGCGCCGCGGCGTCCCAGGTGTGGTCGACGTGCCCGTGGGTAGCCAGCACGGCCCGTGGCACGAGCGAGCGGTCCGCGACGAGCTGTGCCACGCGGTCGGCCGTGCCGGCCCCCGCGTCGACGACGACGCAGTCGCGCCGGCCGTCGTCGCGGACGGCGTCGGCGACCACGACGCAGCAGTTGGTGCCGAACACGGGGGCGACCACGACATGCACGTCCATGGCGCCCACCGTAGTGCCGGACGGCGGGCCGTCACCGCCCGCGGGCCCGGATGCCGGAGTTCGTGCGGATGACCTGGGTCGCGAGCCCTAGACTGTCGGAGGCGCACGGTTGTCGTGCGCCGAGGATCCGAGGAGGCCGACGGACGGTGGCGCCGAGCAAGCGCGAGCGCGAGTACGCCCGGAAGCGCGAGGCGAAGTTCGCCGCGCGCCGACGCGCCAAGCAGGAGCGCCGTCGCCGCATCGGCATCGTCGTGGCGATCGTGGCGATCCTCGGCCTGGTCGGCGGCGGTGCGCTGGTCGCGGGGCTCACCGCGTCCGAGGACGCCCCCGTCGCGTCGGGCGTGGAGACCCCGGCCGGCGCGGCGTGCCCGCTGGGATCGACGGAGGCGCGCGACGGCGGTGAGCTGCCCGACCCATCGGTCGCCGAGGACCGGTCCTGGACGGCCTCGCTCGACCTGTGCGTGGACGGGGTCACCGAGACCGTCGAGCTGGAGCTGGCGGGAGCCGACGCACCGCAGGCGGTGGCGAGCTTCGTCGCGCTGGCCGACCAGGGCTACTTCGACGGCACCCAGTGCCACCGCCTGACCACCCAGGGGATCTACGTCCTGCAGTGCGGCGACCCGACCGCCACGGGCACCGGTGGCCCCGGCTACTCGTTCGGCCCGGTGGAGAACGCGCCCGCGGACGACGTGTACCCGGCCGGCACCCTGGCCATGGCCCGCCGCGGCGGCGACGCCGCGTCGATGGGCTCGCAGTTCTTCCTCGTCTACGAGGACTCGACCATCCCGTCCGACGCAGCCGGCGGGTACAAGGTGTTCGGCACCGTGACGTCCGGCCTGGACCTGATCCAGGCAGTCGCTGACGCGGGCACGGCCGACGGAGCCGGTGACGGCTCCCCGGTCAGCCCCGTCATCATCGAAGGAGTGGAGACCCAGTGAGCGAGAGCACCCCCGGCTCGGCCGGCCCCGAGAACGTCGAGGCCGCCGAGCAGGCACAGGCCGAAACTCCTGGCGCCGGGACCGAGCGGTCGACGAACGCACCGTCCGACCCGGCACCGTCCGACCCGGCACCGTCCGCGCCCGAGGCCCCCCGGCCGTCGGCACCGAAGCCCTCGGCGCCGAAGCCGGGCCCGCCCGGAGCAGGCGCGCCCAAGCCGTCGGCGCTGCACCGGCCCACGCCCCGGACGGCGCCGACCCCCACCACCCCGGCCGCCCCGGTCCCCCCGGTGCACGACGCCGCCGAGACCGCTGCGGCCGCCGCCTTCGGCCGGGTGGACGACGACGGCACGGTGCACGTGCGCGAGGGCGACGGAGAGCGCCCCGTCGGGCAGTACCCGGGTGTCCCGGCCGAGGAGGCGCTGTCGCTCTACGTGCGGCGCTACCTGGACCTCGTGGCGAAGGTCGCCCTCTTCGAGACCCGCCTGGACAGCGCCGACCTGGCGATCCGCGAGATCGACCAGACGCTGGCCAAGCTGGCCGAGGAGACCACCGAGCCGGCCGCCGTCGGCGACCTGGACGCCCTGCGGAAGCGGGTGGAGCAGGTCCGCTCCCGCGCGGGCGAGCGTCGCGCGGCCCTGGAGGCCGAGCGGGTGGCCGCCAAGGAGCGTGCCGTCGAGGCCCGGACCGAGATCGTCGAGGCCGCGGAGAAGATCGCGGCGACCGACCCGGAGAAGATGCAGTGGCGCCCGGCGGGCGAGGAGCTGCGCAACCTGCTCGAGCGCTGGAAGGAGTCGCAGCGCACCGGCCCCCGCATCGACCGGCCGACCGAGGAGTCGCTCTGGAAGCGGTTCAGCCAGGCGCGCACCGCGTTCGACCGCGAGCGCCGGCACTTCTTCGCCGAGCTGGAGCAGCGCAACGCCTCCGCGAAGGCCGCCAAGGAGCAGATCGTGGCGGAGGCCGAGGCGCTCCAGCACTCCACCGAGTGGGGTCCCACGACCCGCGAGTACCGCGACCTGATGAACCGCTGGAAGGCTGCGGGCCGGGCGCACCGCAAGGACGACGACGCGCTGTGGGCCCGCTTCCGGGCGGCCCAGGACGTCTTCTTCGGTGCCCGGGACGAGGCGAACGCGGCGATCGACGCCGAGTACGGCGAGAACCTCAAGGTCAAGGAGGCGCTGCTGGCCGAGGCCGAGGCGCTGGTGCCCGTCAAGGACGTCAACGCCGCCAAGGAGGCGCTGCGCGGCATCCAGGACCGCTGGGAGGAGGCCGGCAAGGTGCCGCGGGCGGACCTGTCCCGCGTCGAGGGTCGCCTCCGGGCGGTCGAGAGCGCGATCCGGGACGCCGAGGACGACAAGTGGCGCCGGACGAACCCCGAGACGCAGGCGCGCGCGGAGGGCGCGGCCGCCCAGCTCGAGGAGGCGATCTCCGGCATGGAGTCCGAGCTCGCCGACGCCGAGGCGGCCGGGGACGAGCGCTCCGCCGACGAGATCCGGGGCGCCATCGCGGCGCGCAAGGCGTGGCTGGAGCAGATCGTCAAGGCTGCCGAGGACTCGCGCGGCTGACGCACGTCCTGTGGACGCCGCCCGGCGTCCACAGGACGACGGCCGCCGGGCGGTCGGCGCGGCGACGGGTCCCTAGGGTCGCTGGCTGAGACCGCGCGTCCAGCCCGGAGGTGACCGCGTGCCCGCCGTCCCGACGTCGGCCCCCCGTCCGTTGCGCGAGCTGCTGCACGGGCCGGGCCCCGCACCGCCGGTCGTCCGCCCGGGGGACGTCGGCGGCCGGGCCGCCTGGCAGACCCTGGTGCACGAGGGCGTCCTGCGGGTGCTGCGGGTCGACGCCGCGTGCCCGGCGGGCCGGGTCGTGGACGCGGCGCTGCGCGCCTCGGTGCTCGCCCCCGAGGTCCCGGCCGGCGCCGTCGTCACCGCACGCACGGCCGTCTGGGTGCACACCGGACGCGGCCGGCCGGAGATGCTGGACCTCACCTACCCGGCGGGCCGCCACCGTCCCGAGCGGCCCCGGGGTGCACGGCTGTGGCAGGGCCACCTGCTCGGTCCCGACACCCGGCGGCTCGGGGGCGTGGCCGTGACGACACCGCAGCGCACCCTGGTCGAGCTGGTGCTGCACGGCGCCCGGAACCCGGAGACGACCCTGCTGGCCGCCGCGCTCCTGCGGGCCGGCGCCGACCCGGGGCGTGCGCGACGCGCGATCGAGGCCCGGTCCCGGGTCGCCGCGCGCGGACCCGCGCACGCCGCCCTGTCCGCCGCGGCCGCGACGCTCGTCGGCGTGGAGTCCGCGCACCGGTGACGGCCCCGGCGTAGGTTGGGGTCCATGCCTTCCGCGGGAGCCGTCGAGGTCGAGGTCGCCGGTCGTCGGGTGCGGGTGTCCAGCCCGGACCGGGTCGTGTTCGGCGACCTGGGAATCACCAAGCTCGAGGTGGTCGAGTACTTCCTCGCCGTCGGCGACGGGATCCTCGGCGCGCTGCTGGACCGGCCCACGACGCTGGAGCGGTGGCCCAAGGGCTACTCCCCCGACGCCGTGATGGCGACCCGCCAGGACTCCCACGGCGACGCCTTCTACCAGAAGCGGATCCCGAAGGGCGCGCCGGACTACGTGCGCACCGCGCGGATCGCCTTCCCGTCCGGCCGCACGGCCGACGAGGTGGCCCCGACCGAGCTCGCCGTGATCGCCTGGGCGGCCCAGCTCGGCACCCTGACGTTCCACCCGTGGCCCGTCCGGCGGGACGACGTCGAGGCCGTCGACCAGCTCCGCATCGACCTCGATCCTCAGCCCGGCACGGACTTCGCCGACGCCGCGCGCGCCTCGCTGACCTTGCGCGAGGTGCTCGACGAGCTCGACCTGGTCGGCTACCCGAAGACCTCCGGGGGCCGAGGGCTGCACGTGTTCGTGCCCGTCGCGCCGCGCTGGAGCTTCGTCCAGGCCCGACGCGCCACCATCGCGATCGGTCGCGAGCTCGAACGACGCCTGCCGGACGCGGTGACGACCCGCTGGTGGAAGGAGGAGCGGGGGGAGCGCCTGTTCGTGGACTACAACCAGATGGCGCGCGACCGCACGATCGCCTCGGCGTACTCGCTGCGGCCCAACCCCCGGGCCACGGTCTCGACACCGCTGGACTGGGACGAGGTCACCGAGGTCCACCCGGACGACTTCACCCTGCGCACGGTGCCCGAGCGGTTCGCGGCGCGGGGCGACCTCTTCGCCGCCCTGCGGGCCGACCGTGACCCGGCCCTGGACTGCTCGTTGGAGCCGGCGCTGGAGCTGGCGCGCCGGGACGAGACCGAGCACGGGCTCGGCGACCTCCCCTATCCCCCGGAGTACCCGAAGATGCCGGGCGAGCCGCTGCGGGTGCAGCCCAGCCGGGCGAAGGACCGGCCGCCGGACGACTGACGGTCCTCGTCAGGGCCGGGTGCGGTACCGGAGGAAGACCGCGCCGGCGGCGAAGGGCCGGCTCTCCACGAGCTCCAGGGCCGTGCGCATCCCGTCCGGGAAGGCGCGGGTGCCACCGCCGAGCACGTGCGGGGCGACGAACATCTCGATCTCGTCGACGAGGCCCGCGCGCAGCGCCTCGGCCGCGACCGTCGGGCCCGCCACCTCGACGACGCCGTCCGCGCCGGCCGCGATCTCGGCGAGGCGCTCGGTGGTGAGTCGCGGTTCGAGGGTCGTGCGGGGAGCCGCGAGCGCGTCGAGCGAGTCGGAGCAGACGATCTTGTCCCGCCCCGCCCACAGGTCGGCGAACTCCTGCTCGACCGCGGAGTCCGCCTCCCAGTCGTCCCAGACCTTCAGCGTCTCGTACATGGCGCGGCCGAGGACGAACGTGCTCAGCTCACGGACACGGCGGTTGACGAAGGCGTGCATCTCCTCGCTCGGCGCGGTCCACCGGAAGTCGCCGTCGGGGTCGGTGACGTACCCGTCGAGGGAGCAGGTCATGCTGAATCTCACGGTTCCCATGCCGTGCCGACCTCCCGGGACCCCGGAACTCATCGGTCGATGCCCGGGGCATCGGGCAGGATCGTCGCCAGGTCGTACCCGACGGGTTCGACGAGCTGGTCGTACGTGCACGAGCCGGGGTCGCGGTCTGGTCGCCAGCGCTTGAACTGCGCGGTGTGCCGGAACCTCCGCCCCTCCATGTGGTCGTAGCCGACCTCGAGGACCCGCTCGACCCGCAGCGGGGTGAACGACAGGTCCTTGCCCGCGCTCCACCGCGACTGCGCGCCGGGCCGCCGCTCCCCCGCGCTGCCGTCCGCGACGGCGGGATCCTGCCAGTCGGCCCACGGGTGGTCGCCCGCCGCGGACGTCCCCGGCTCGACCCGCAGCGGTGCGAGCTCGTCGTACAACGCGGCGCGACGCGCGGCGGGGAAGGACGCGGCGACCCCCACGAACTGCAGCGACGGCCCGGCGTCCTCCCCGGCGCCGTCCAGGTAGAGGCCCAGCAGGAGCGAGCCCACCAACGGCCGGTCGGCCGTCGAGGTCTTGTGCTCCCGCAGACCGGCCAGGACGACGTCGGCCGTCCGGGCGTGCTTGACCTTCCACCACCCCCGCTTGTTGGGCTGGTACGGCTCGTCGTCGCGCTTGGCCACGACCCCGTCCAGCCCCGCCCCCTCGAACGCCGCGAACCACTCGCGGGCCGTGGCCGCGTCGTCGGTGCGCGGCGTGGCGTGCACCCGGGGGTCGTCCAGCCCGAGCCCGTCCAGCCGGGCGAGCCGCTCGGCCAGCGGACGGACCGACAGGTCCTCGTCGTCGAGGGCCAGCACGTCGAAGACGACGAGGGTGGCGGGGACCTCCTCGGCCAGGCGCCGGACCCGCGAGTCGGCCGGGTGGATGCGCTGGCTCAACGCGTCGAAGTCGAGGTGGGCGTCGGGACGGCCCGGGCCGGGCGGACGGGCGACGACGATCTCGGCGTCGACGACGCACCGCGACGGCAACGCCTCCCGCACGGCGTCGACGACCTCCGGGAAGTAGCGCTGCATCGGCCGGGCGTTGCGCGAGTCGATGCGCACCTCGTCGCCGTCGCGGTAGACGATCGCGCGGAACCCGTCCCACTTGGGTTCGTACACCCAGGCTGCGCCGTCGTCCGGCTGGTCGGGCACCGCGGCGACCGACCGGGCGAGCATGGGTCGGATCGGCGGGCGGAGCGGCAGGTCCATGCCGGTGAAACTACGCCCGTCGGGGCGTCACCGCCCGGTCAGGCGTCGGCGGGTGCCTCGGGTGCGTCGGAGCCGACGTCCTCGGCCTTGGTGCCGGTGATGCGGTAGACGTCGAAGACGCCGTCGATCTTGCGGGCGGCGGCCAGCACCTGCTGCAGGTGCGCCGGCTCGGCCATCTCGAAGACGAACCGGGAGATCGCGATGCGGTCCGTCGACGTGGAGACCGTCGCCGAGAGGATGTTCACGTGGTGGTCGGACAGCACCCGCGTCACGTCCGACAGCAGCCGGGACCGGTCGAGGGCCTCGACCTGGATCTGGACGAGGAACATCGTGTTCGCGCCGTTGGTCCAGGACACGTCGACGATCCGCTCGGGCTGCTCGCGCAGCTGGGCGAGGTTCGCGCAGTCCGCGCGGTGCACGCTCACGCCCGCACCCCGCGTGACGAACCCGACGATCTCGTCGCCGGGGACGGGGGTGCAGCACTTGGCGAGCTTGACCCAGATGTCGTCCATGCCCTTGACGGCCACGCCCGGGTCGCCGGTGGAGCGCGAGCGGCGCACGGCCTGACCCGGCCGCGCGACCTCGGCGGTGTCCTCGGCCGTGCCGTCCTCCCCGCCGAGGGACTTCACGAGCGTCTCGACGACGTGCTGGGCGGAGACGTTGTTCTCCCCCACCGCGGCGTACAGCGCGGAGACGTCGTCGTAGCGCAGGTCGTTGGCCAGCCCCACGAGCGCCTCGTGGCTCATCAGGCGCTGGATCGGCAGGTTCTGCTTGCGCATCGCCCGCGTGATCGCGTCCTTGCCGCGCTCGATCGCCTCGTCCCGGCGTTCCTTGGTGAACCACTGGCGGATCTTGTTGCGCGCCCGGCCGGACTTCACGAAGTTGAGCCAGTCCTGGGACGGTCCGGCCGTCTCGGCCTTGGAGGTCAGCACCTCCACGACGTCGCCGTTCTGCAGCGGCGAGTCGAGCGGCACCAGCCGTCCGTTGACGCGTGCGCCCATGGTCCGGTGACCGACCTCGGTGTGCACCGAGTAGGCGAAGTCGACCGGGGTGGCACCGGCCGGCAGCGCCATGACCTCACCCTTGGGCGTGAAGACGTAGACCTCGGCCGCACCGATCTCGTAGCGCAGGGAGTCGAGGAACTCGCCCGGGTCGGCCGTCTCGCGCTGCCAGTCCACGAGCTGGCGCAGCCAGGCCATGTCGTTCGCCCGCGGGTCGTTCGACCCGCCCTTGCCGGCGCGCGCCGTCTCCTTGTACTTCCAGTGCGCCGCGACGCCGTACTCGGCGCGGCGGTGCATGTCGTGCGTGCGGATCTGGATCTCGACCGGCTTGCCGCCGGGTCCGACGACCGTCGTGTGCAACGACTGGTACATGTTGAACTTCGGCATCGCGATGTAGTCCTTGAACCGGCCCGGGACCGGGTTCCACCGCGCGTGCAGCGCACCGAGCGCCGCGTAGCAGTCGCGCACCGAGTCCACCAGGACACGGGTGCCGACCAGGTCGTAGATCTCCGTGAAGTCGTGCCCGCGCACGATCATCTTCTGGTAGATCGAGTAGTAGTGCTTGGGGCGGCCCGTCACCGTCGCGCGGATCTTCGCCCCACGCAGGTCCGCCGAGATCTGCTCGCGCACCACACCGAGGTACTCCTCGCGGGCGGGGGCCCGCTCGGCCACGAGGTGCACGATCTCGTCGTAGACCTTCGGGTACAGGGTCTGGAAGGAGAGGTCCTCCAGCTCCCACTTGATCGTGTTCATGCCCAGCCGGTGGGCCAGGGGCGCGTAGATCTCCAGGGTCTCGCGGGCCTTGCGCGACGCCGAGGACCCGGAGACGTACTTCCAGGTGCGGGCGTTGTGCAGGCGGTCGGCGAGCTTGATGACCAGGACGCGGATGTCCTTGGCCATCGCCACGACCATCTTGCGCACGGTCTCGGCCTGCGCCGCGTCGCCGTAGGTGACCTTGTCCAGCTTCGTGACGCCGTCGACGAGCATCGCGATCTCGCTGCCGAAGTCCCGCGTGAGGTCGTCCAGCGAGTAGTCGGTGTCCTCGACGGTGTCGTGCAGCAGCGCGGCGGCCAGCGTGGCGCCGTCGAATCCCAGCTCGGCCAGGATCGTGGCGACCGCCACGGGGTGGGTGATGTACGGGTCGCCCGACTTGCGCTGCTGACCGCGGTGGGCGCGCTCGGCGATGCCGTAGGCACGCTCCAGCACGCTCAGGTCGCTCTTGGGGTGGTTGGTGCGCACCGCCTGGAGCAGCGGCTCGAGCGCCGGCGTCGAGGGGGTCGCACCGCCCAGACCGAGGCGCACGAGGCGGTTGCGCACCCGGTTCCCGGCTCCGGTGGAGGAGGATCGGGGCGCGTCGGCGGCAGAGCGGGTCTGCGTGTCGTCGCTCACGAGCACCTCCTTCGCCCATCGCCGCCGGGGTGACCTCCGGGACGGCAAGTCTACGTCCCCACCCGCAACAGGGTCTCGACGGTGTGGTCACCGAGCCGGGCCCGACCGCCCAGGGCGGCCAGCTCGAGCAGGAACGCCAGTGCCACGACCGTCCCCCCGCAGCGCTGCACCAGCCGGGCGGCGGCCTCGGCCGTCCCACCCGTGGCGAGCACGTCGTCGACCACGAGAACACGCGCACCGGGCTGCAGTGTTCCCCGGCGCAGCTCGATGGACGCCGTGCCGTACTCCAGCTCGTAGTCCTCGCGCTCGACCGGCGGCGGCAGCTTGCCCGCCTTGCGCAGCGGGACGAAGCCCACGCCGAGCCGGGTGGCCAGCGGCGCGCCGAGGAGGAACCCGCGCGCCTCCATCCCGGCGACCACGTCGACGCCGCCGTCGGCCTCCACCAGGGAGGCGAACGCGTCGGTGACGTCGGCCAGGGCCGCACCGTCCGCCAGCAGGGGCATGATGTCCCGGAAGACGACCGGCGGGTGCGGGTAGTCCGGGATGTCCTGGATGAGCGAGCGGATCTCGGCCGCCCTGGCCGGACCGAGCCCGGCCAGGGCGACCACCGAGATGTCGTCCTCGATCACGGGTGACGTCACCTGCCGCCGCGCTTCCGGCGCGGCTGGGACCCGTGCCCCTGGTGATGCCCCGGGATCAGCTGGGACCGTCCGGCGGCCACGGCCGCGAGCTCGGCCTCGTGGCCGCCCTCGTCGGCCAGGCGACCCCGCTCGGCCAGCACCTCCTCGGTGTGGCGGCGGATCTTCGGCTCGCGCTGGCGCAGCGACACGTCCAGCGGCGTGGCCAGGAAGATCGACGAGGCCGCACCGACCGCGATACCGACGAACAGCGAGAGCGAGAGGTCCCGCAGGGTTCCCGCGCCGAGCACGAAGGCACCGAGGAAGAGGATGCCCGCCACCGGGAGCAGGGCCACCACGGAGGTGTTGATGGACCGCACCAGGGTCTGGTTGACGGCCAGGTTGGCCCGCTCGGCGTAGGTGTTGCGCGACTGGTCGAGCACACCGGTGGTGTTCTCGCGCACCTTGTCGAACACGACCATCTTGTCGTAGAGCGAGAAGCCCAGGATCGTCAGGAAGCCGATGATCGTGGACGGCGTGACCTCCCAGCCGATCAGGGCGTACACCCCGGCGGAGATCAGCAGGTCGCTGAGCATCGCCAGGATGCCGGCGACCGACATCCGCCAGGCGCGGAAGTACACGGCCATGAAGGCCGCCGCGAGGAGGACGAAGACCGTCACGCCCCACAGCGCCTTCTCGGAGACCGACTCGCCCCACGTGGGGCCGACGAACGAGGAGTCGACGTCCGCGGCCTCGACGCCGTACCCGGCGGCGAGGGCCTCGACCACGGCCGTCTCGTCGGCGCCGGAGACCTGCGAGGTCTGGACCCGGACGGCGTCGCCGCCGACGACCGCGACGCGCGGCTCGTCCTCCGGCAGCACCTCGTGCACGGCGTCGACGGCGACCGACTGCTCGGTCGTCGACGTGCCGTTGACCGTGAACTCCGAACCGCCCCGGAAGTCGATCCCGAGGGTGAGGCCCTTGGTGAGCAGGATGATGATCGAGGCGATCCCCAGGACGCCGACGATCGAGAACCAGACCCGCCGCTTCGCGACGATCGGGTAGGAGCGACGACCCGTGTACAGGTCGTTGCCCCACTGGGCGAAGGTCATGCTGCCGGCCATCAGCGGCTCTCCTCGTTCTCGCCGGGGACGGCGTCGTCACGGCGTTCGTCGGTCCCGGGGTCGTCCGGCGGCCCGTCCGCGGCGGCCGCACGGCGCTGCGCCGCGCGGCGCTCGGCGATCGTCATCCGGCGACCGGAGTCGTCGGTGCTCGGCGCCGGCGAGGCGGTGGCCCCGGCGAAGGCGGGCACCGGTTCCTTCTCGGGCTCCTCGGAGGTCTCCGGTGTCGGCTCCGGCGTCGAGAAGCGCCCCGCCCCCACGTACCGGGGGCCGCTGGTGCTGCGCAGGCGCTCGGGCGAGAGCCCGGACAGCGAGTGACCGTCGCGGAAGAACGGCACCTTGGTCAGCAGCTGCAGCGTCGGGTGCGTGAACCAGAAGACCACGGCGATGTCGATGATCGTCGTCAGACCCAGGGTGAACGCGAAGCCCTGCACCCCGCCGACGGCGAGGAAGTAGAGCACGATCGCGGAGATCAGCGTGACCGACTTGGCGGCCAGGACGGTGCGCTTGGCCCGTCGCCATCCTCGCTCGACCGCCATCGCCATCGAGCGTCCGTCACGCATCTCGTCCCGGATGCGTTCGAAGTACACGATGAACGAGTCCGCGGTGAAGCCGATGGCCACGATCAGACCGGCGACGCCCGCCAGGGACAGGCGGTAGTCGATCGTCCAGGACAGCAGCGCGATGAACACGTAGGTGATGGCGCCCGCGATGAGCAGCGAACCGACGGTCACCAGACCCAGGGTGCGGTACTGGAAGAGCGAGTAGACGACCACCAGGGCCATACCGATCAGACCCGCGATGAGACCGTTGCGGAGCTGCTCGGAGCCGAGCGTGGCCGAGATCGTCTCCTGGCTCTGGACCTCGTAGGCGATCGGCAGCGAGCCGAAGCTCAGCTGGTTGGCCAGCGTGGCCGCCGAGTCCCGGGTGAACGACCCGGAGATCTGCGCCTGGCCGTCGGTGATGATCACACCGGGCGCCAGCGACGGGGCCGAGATGACGAGCCCGTCCAGGACCATCGCGAACTGGTTGCGCGGGGACTCCAGGCTCTGCAGCCGCTCGGTGACCTGGCGGAACTCCGTGGTGCCCTCGGCGTCGAACTCGATGTTCACGACCCACTCGTTGGTGGTCGTGCCGTTGGGGCCGGAGCCGAGCCCGGAGCTGGCGTTGCTCAGGTGCGTGCCGTCGACCTCGACCGGGCCGAGGACGTACTTCAGCATGCTGCCGTCGTTGGAGCAGGTGACCAGGACCTGGTCCGGGTCCGCCCCGCCGCCACCGGCCAGGTTGGCCGGGTCGGTGCAGTCGAGGGCGTCGAACTTCTCCTGCACGGCGGGCGTGATCTGCGCGAGGTCGGAGGCGTCGGTGGGGTCGACGTCCTGCGCCTCGGTCGCGATCTGCTCGTCGAGCGCGGCGAGCTCCTCCGGGGTGGCTCCGGCCGGGGTCTCGCCCTCGGCCGCGTCGCCCTCGCCCTCGGCCGCGTCGCCCTCGCCGGACCCGTCGGCGCCCTCGGACGCCTCCGCGGACGGCTGCTGGGACGGGATCCCGAGCTCGTAGGCCAGGACCGGGCGGAAGCGCATCTGCGCCGGCTGGGAGACGAGGTCGATCGTCGCCTGGGACACCTCGCCAGGGATGGAGACGACGATGTTCTCGCCACCCTGGTTGACGATCTCGGCCTCGACGACGCCGGAGGAGTCGATGCGCTGCCGGATCACGTTGATCGACTCGTCGATCGCCTCCGGCGTGAGCTCGGAACCATCCGTCGACGTCGGCGTCAGGATGATCTGGGTCCCGCCCTGCAGGTCGAGAGCGAGTCCGGGTGCCAGGCTGGCGCCGCCGGGGTTGTCGTCGCTCTTGGGGTCCAGGTAGGTCCCGACGAGGAGGGCCACGAACGGCACCACCATCGACAGGAGCGCGAAGACCACGAGCGTGCGTACCGGACGCGAGCGCCGCGTGCTGGAGTTGGCCACTTGGTTCTCTTCCCGTGTGCGCGCCGCCGGAGCGGAGCGTGATGGCGCCGGTCGGGTCAGGGCCCGACCGGCGCGGAGGTCACTTGTCCTCGGTCTCGCCGTGCTCCCGGCGCTTGTCCTCCTGGACCTTCCGCTCCGCGGTGTCCAGCTCCGACAGGTCGTCCGGCACCTCGACGGGACCGTCTGCGGGGGCGATGCTACCGGCTTCCGACGTGTCCTCGGTCACCTCGTCGTCCTCGGAGTCCGCCACCGGCTGGTCCATCCGCTTGACGACGGCGGCCCGCAGCCAGCGGGTCTGCGACCCCGGGGTGGACTCGAGGGTGACGATGTCCGACTCCTCGTCGATGTCGACCACGGTGCCGACGAGCCCGGAACCCGTCATGACTTCCTGGCCGGGGGCGAGCGAGGACCGGAACTCGGCCTGCTGCTTCTGCTGCTTGCGCGTCCGCGAGCTCATGAACAGCATGAGCGCGGCGAGCGCGACGAAGAGGATGATGATCGTGGGGTCCACGGGGATTCAGTCCTTCTATCGGAAGATCGTGTGTTCGTCTCAGTCTAGGGTGCCGTGCGGCACCCTCAGACCTCGTCGAACAACGTGCGCGACGTCGCCCCGGTTCCCTCACCGCTCGCCGACGCCGGTGCGGCCCACGTCCCCGCCGGCGGCTCCAGCCCCAGGTGCTCCCACGCCGCGGCGGTCGCGACCCGCCCGCGGGGGGTGCGCGCGACCAGTCCCTCGCGCACGAGGTACGGCTCGGCGACCGTCTCGACGGTGTCGGACTCCTCGCCGACGGTCATCGCCAGCGTCGTCAGCCCGACCGGCCCGCCGCCGAACCGGCGGCACAGCGCCGCCAGGACGGCGCGGTCCAGTCGGTCCAGGCCGATCGGGTCGACCTCGTAGACCTCCAGCGCGGCCCGGGCCGCCCGCAGGTCGAGCACGCCGTCGCCGCGCACCTGCGCCCAGTCCCGGACGCGGCGCAGCAGGCGGTTGGCGATCCGCGGGGTGCCGCGCGAGCGGCCCGCGATCTCGTGCGCGGCCTCGTGCTTGATCTCGACACCGAGCAGCCCGGCCGAGCGCAGGATCACCCGTTCCAGCTCGGCCGCCTCGTAGAAGTCGAGGTGCCCGGTGAACCCGAAGCGGTCGCGCAGCGGGGCCGGCAGCAGCCCCGACCGGGTGGTGGCCCCCACCACCGTGAACGGCGGCAGGGTCAGCGGGATCGCGCTGGCACCGGCGCCCTTGCCCACCACGACGTCGACCCGGAAGTCCTCCATCGCGACGTAGAGCAGCTCCTCGGCCGGGCGGGCGAGCCGGTGGATCTCGTCGATGAACAGCACCTCGCCCTCCTCGAGCGAGGACAGCACGGCGGCGAGGTCGCCCGCGTGCTGGATCGCCGGGCCGCTGGTGACCCGCAGCGAGGTCCCCAGCTCGGCGGCGATGATCATGGCCAGCGTGGTCTTGCCCAGCCCGGGCGGACCCGACAGCAGCACGTGGTCCGGGGCGGTGTCGCGCGCCATGGAGGCCTGCAGCACCAGGGAGAGCTGGTCGCGCACCACCCGCTGCCCGACGAAGTCGTCGAGCTTCTTGGGCCGCAGCGCCGCCTCGGCCGCGCGCTCGACCTCGTCGGCACCCGCGCCGACGAGCCGTTCGCCGAGGTCCTGGGGGTCGATCGCGCCCTCAGCCATGGCGCGGCCCCAGCTGCCTCAGAGCCGCGCGGAGCACGGCAGGAACGTCGGCGGCGGCGATCCTCTCGGTGCCGGCCTCCGCCAGCGCCTTGTCGACGGCGCCCTCGGCGATCTTGGCGGACCAGCCCAGACCGACCAGCGCCTCGACGACCTGGTCGCGACCGTCGCCGCCGGTCGGGGCGGTGCCGCCGTCCTCGGTGCCGGCCGCGTCCGTCGGTGCACCGAGCCGCCCGGAGAGCTCGAGCACGATGCGCTGGGCGCTCTTGGTGCCGATCCCGGGCACGCGCCGCAGCGCGGCCGTGTCCTCGTCCGCCACCGCGCGGCGCAGGGCGGACGGGGTGAGCACGGCGAGCATCGCCAGGGCGATCCGCGGGCCGACCCCGGACACCGACTGCGCGGTCTCGAACACCTCGCGCTCCTCGGTGTCGGCGAAGCCGTAGAGCGTCAGCGAGTCCTCGCGCACCACGAGGGTCGTGTGCAGCAGGGTCCGCTCCCCCACGCGCAGACCGGCCAGCGTCGACGGCGTCGCGTGGACCAGGTGGCCCACGCCGCCGACGTCGACCACCGCGCGGTCCAGGGCGACCTGCGCCACGGTGCCGGTCAGGGAGGCGATCATCGGACGTGTTCCTTCCGTGGGGTGCGCGGGGCGCGCTGCCGCCCGCGTGCGCGGTGCTCGGCCGCCGCCCAGGCGCGCTGCGCGGGGGTGAGCTCGTGGTGGTCGCCGCCCTGCAGGGCACCCGCCGGGCGCCACAGGTGGGTGATGGCGAGCGCGAGGGCGTCGGCGGCGTCCGCCGGGCTCGGTGCGGTGTCCAGCCGCAGGATCGAGGCGACCATGCGCTGGACCTGCGCCTTCTCCGCCCGGCCGGAACCGGTCACGGCGGCCTTGACCTCGCTGGGGGTGTGCAGGGCGACCGGGACGCCGCGCCGGGCGGCGGCGACCATCGCCAGGCCGGCGACCTGCGCGGTGCCCATGACGGTCCCCCGGTTGTTCTGGGCGAAGACGCGCTCCACCGCCACGACGTCCGGGGTGTGCTCGTCCAGCCAGCTCTCCAGGCCGTCGGCGATCGTCAGCAGGCGCAGGTCCGTGCTCGTGCCCGGCGCCGAGCCCAGCACACCGACGCCCACGAGGGCGGCCCGGCGCCCCCGCCGGGAGTCCACGACCCCGACACCGCACCGGGTCAGCCCCGGATCCACTCCCAGCACTCGCACGCCGTCACTGTCTCACGCACCCCCGACAGGGCCGCCGAGGCGCGCCCGCACCTGCGGTGCGCTGCGCGTCAGTCCTCGTCGAGCGCGGCCATGACCTCGTCGGGGGCGTCGAAGTTCGCGTACACGTTCTGCACGTCGTCGCTGTCCTCGAGGGCGTCGATGAGCCGCATGATCTTGCGCACCCCCTCGACGTCGACCTCGACCTGCATCGACGGGTGCCAGATCGAGTCCGCGGAGTCGTACTCGATCCCGGCGTCCACGATCGCGGAGCGCACGTCGACCAGGTCGGTCGCCTCGGACAGCACCTCGATGTAGTCGCCCTGGTCGATGACCTCCTCGGCGCCCGCGTCCAGCGCCGCCAGCATGACGTCGTCCTCCGTGACGCCGTCGGCCTTGGGCACCACGACCTGACCCTTGCGGGAGAACAGGTAGGACACCGAGCCGGGGTCGGCCAGCGACCCGCCGTTGCGCGTGAAGGCCGTGCGCACCTCGGCCGCGGCACGGTTCTTGTTGTCGGTGAGGCACTCCACGAGGACGGCGATGCCGTTGTTGCCGTAACCCTCGTACATGATGACCTGGTAGTCGACGGCGTCGGCGCCCTCACCGGAACCGCGCTTGACCGCGCGGTCGATGTTGTCGTTGGGGACGGACGACTTCTTCGCCTTCTGGATGGCGTCGAACAGCGTCGGGTTGCCCGCGGGATCGCCGCCGCCGGTGCGGGCCGCGACCTCGATGTTCTTGATCAGCTTCGCGAAGAGCTTGCCACGCTTGGCATCGATCGCCGCCTTCTTGTGCTTGGTCGTGGCCCACTTCGAGTGACCGGACATGACCTGACTAACTCCTTCGCGTGGCGTTGACTTCGCGGACGAACTGCGCGTGCACCCGCCAGTCCCCGGTGACCTCCGGATGGAACGCGGTCGCGAGCAGTCGCCCCGAACGGGCTGCCACGATCTTACCGGCGGCCTCGCCGAGACCCGCGCCGGCGGTCGAGCGCTCGGGGATGCGGGCGAGCACCTCCACCCCCGGACCCGCCTCGGTGATCCAGGGCGCGCGGATGAACACCGCCCGCACCGGACCGCCGTCCAGCCCCTGCATCGGCAGGTCCGCCTCGAAGGAGTCGACCTGACGGCCGAACGCGTTGCGCTGGACCGTCACGTCCATCCCCCCGAGCGTCTGCTGGCCCTCGATCCCGCCGGTGATGCGGTCCGCCAGCAGGATCATGCCCGCGCACGAGCCGTAGACCGGCAGGCCGGCGGCGATCGCGGCGCACAGCGGGTCGCGCAGCTCGAACACGCGCAGCAGCTTGTCCATCGTCGTGGACTCCCCGCCGGGCAGCACGAGGCCGTCGACCGCCTCGAGCTCGGCGCGGCGGCGGACCGGCACGACGCGCGCACCGGCGCCCTCCAGGGCCCGGGTGTGCTCGCGCACGTCCCCCTGCAGGGCGAGTACTCCGATCGTCGTGGTCACCGCGGCAGTGTACGCACCACGGCGCCGCGGCCGAAGCCGGTCGTCTAGCATCGAACAGGTGCACACCCCCGGTTCCCGCTCGTGGCGCGCCGGTCTGGTGCCCACGGGGCGCCCCGGTGCGCACGAGGTGCGCCCCGCGGCGCTCGTCGTGGTCGCCGTCGCGGCCGGCGCCCTCGGCGCCCTCGGCGGGGTCGCCCTCCGCGCGCTGGTGGGGCTGCTCACGCAGGTGTTCACCGGCTCCGCCGACCCGTCCGCGCACGGGGTGGGGGTCGGCCTCTCGCACCCGGCGGTGCCCTGGCTCGGTGCCGGGGTGCTCGTCGCGGCGCCCGTGCTGGGCGGGCTCCTGCAGGGACCGGTCGTGCACCGGTGGGCTCCCGTGAGCGCCCGCGGGCTCGGGGTGCCCGAGGTGATGCTCGCCGTCGCCCGCGACGGGGGCCGCGTGCCGCCCCGGGTCGCCGCGGTCAAGGCGTACGCCGCCTCGGTCTGCCTGGGCTCGGGAGGCAGCGTGGGCGTGGTCGGCCCGACGGTCCAGATCGGTGCCGTGCTGGCCTCCGGGGCCGGCCAGCTCCTACGCCTGCCGGACCACCGGTTGCGCGCCGTGGTCGCCGCCGGCGCGGCGGCGGGCATCACCGGCGCGTTCGACGCCCCGCTCGCCGGGGCGCTCTTCGCGGTCGAGCTCGTGCTGCTCGAGATCAGCGGCGGGGCCCTGGCCGTGCTGGCGCTCGCCGTCGCCACCGCCGTCGGGGTCGGGCACCTGCTCGGCACCGGCGGGCCGCTGCTGGCGCTGCCCCCGCACACCGTCGCTGGCGGGCCGGCGCTCGCGGCCGTGGGCGTGCTGGGCGTGGCCGCCGGGGCGACCGGAGCCCTGTTCACCCGCTTCCTGTACGCGACCGCCGACGTCTGCGACCGGCTGTGGCGCGGCCCGGAGTGGCTGCGCCCGGCCGTCGGCGGGCTGCTGCTCGGCGGGCTGCTGCTGTGGTGGCCGCAGCTGTACGGCGTGGGCTACGGCGCGGTGGCCGACGCGCTGGCCGGCCGGTTCGTCCTGGCCACGCTGCTGGCCCTGGTGGCTCTGAAGATCCTGGCGACGAGCCTCACCCTGGGCGTAGGCGGCTCCGGCGGGGTGTTCGCCCCGGCCCTCTTCGTCGGGGCGATGCTCGGCGGCGCGTGCGGCCAGGTGGTGACCACGGTGTGGCCGGGGTCGGGCACCGACGCCGCCGCCTTCACCGTCATCGGGATGGCGGCCGTCCTGGCCGGGACCGTCCGGGCACCGGCCACCGCGGTGGCGTTCGTCGTGGAGGTGCTGGCCGTCCCCGAGCTGCTGGCCGCGCTGCTGGTCGCGGTGCTGCTGGCCGCGGTGACGAGCCGGCTGCTGTGCGCCGACACGGTCTACACCCGCAAGCTGACCCGACGCGGGGTCGCGCTGCACCGCTAGTCGCGGTGCTCGAGCGCCTCGTCGTCGTTCTCCTCACCCAGGTGCCGCACGACGCCGTCCCAGCCCGCGACCAGGTGGTCCAGCAGGTCCGGCAGCACGCGGGGGAACACCTCGCGCGTCTCGGCCCGCAGGTCGTCCGCGCTGAGCCAGCGCATCTCGTCGAGCACGTCCCGCTCGACGTCGGTCCACCCGTGGTCGGTCGGCTCGTGACCGTCCTCGACGCGGGCCACGAAGAACACCTCGTCCTGGCGGCAGGTCTCGGCGAAGAAGTGGAAGAGCCCGGCGCGGGTCATGACCGGGCCCTCCAGGTCGGCCGGTCCGAGCTCCAGGCCGGCCTCCTCGCGCAGCTCGCGCAGCGCCGCCTGCTCCTCCGTCTCGCCGGCGTCGATGCCGCCGCCCACGGTGAACCACCACGACCGGGTGGGGTCGTCGGCGTCGTGGCCGCGCACCAGCAGGGCCCGGCCGGCCCCGTCCAGGACGATGACGCGGGCGGCGCGCCGGTGGCGCCGGCCGTCGTCCCCGGGCACCCAGTCGGGGCCCAACGAGGACGACGCCGGCGTCTCCGGCGAGCTCACCAACCGCGCTCCGCGAGCCGGACCGGCTCCGGGTCCTCGTCGACGTTGATGCCGACCATGGCCTCGCCCAGACCGCGGGAGACCTTCGCCAGGACGTCCGGGTCGTCGTAGAAGGTCGTCGCCTGCACGATCGCCTTGGCGCGCGCCACCGGGTCGCCGGACTTGAAGATGCCCGACCCCACGAAGACGCCCTCGGCGCCGAGCTGACGCATCATCGCGGCGTCCGCCGGCGTCGCGATGCCGCCGGCCGTGAACAGCACGACGGGCAGGCGACCGGCGCGGGCGACCTCCGCCACGAGCTCGTACGGCGCCTGCAGCTCCTTGGCCGCGACGAACAGCTCGTCGGCGGGCAGCGAGCTGAGCCGCTGGATCTCGCCACGGATCTGGCGCATGTGGGTCGTGGCGTTCGAGACGTCGCCCGTCCCGGCCTCGCCCTTGGAACGGATCATCGCCGCACCCTCGGTGATGCGGCGCAGGGCCTCGCCGAGGTTGGTGGCGCCGCACACGAACGGCACGGTGAAGGCCCACTTGTCGATGTGGTGGGTGTAGTCGGCGGGCGTGAGCACCTCGGACTCGTCGACGTAGTCGACGCCGAGGGACTGCAGCACCTGGGCCTCGACGAAGTGCCCGATGCGCGCCTTGGCCATCACGGGGATGGAGACGGCGTCCACGATGCCCGCGATCATGTCCGGGTCGCTCATGCGGGCGACGCCGCCCTGAGCGCGGATGTCAGCGGGGACCCGCTCGAGGGCCATGACCGCGACGGCCCCGGCGTCCTCGGCGATCTTCGCCTGTTCGGGGGTGACGACGTCCATGATGACGCCCCCCGTGAGCATCTCGGCCATCCCCCGCTTGACGCGGGCCGTGCCCACCTCGCCGACGCCCGTCGTGCCGGCAGGTGTCCCGGTGGTCTCGCTCAACGCAACCTCACAGAAGTTCTTCGAGCACGCCGCGACCTCCGGGCCGCCCGCGTGCCGGCGTGGTCCCACGCCGTAGGCCCCATCCTACGGCGGTTCGCCCGCGGGTCAGGCCCGCTCGAGCCCGGCCGGCATCTGGTCGTCGAGCTCGACCGTGCGGGGAAGCGGTGCCCGGCCCGCCAGCCGCAGCCAGCGCACGACGCGGGGACGCCGGGCACGGCGCGCCTGCGCCACGGCCTCGTTGTGGAAGCGCCGGGCGAGCTGGGCCCGGTACCAGGCCGAGTACAGGTCGCCCAGCAGGTCGTCGCCGACCTCGGTCACCCGCAGCTCGGCCACCTCGTCCGGGTCCTCGAGCACGGACCGCAACGTCATGGACAGCGCCGACTCGGCGCGCTCGCGCTCGGGCGGGAGGCCGCGCAGCGAGAAGGCCTCGCTGGGGCGCGGGTCGGCGGTGCGGTCGGGCACGTCCAGGGCGGCCAGCGCGGCGTCGGCGAGCAGCACGGCGCTGGCGGGATCGAGCAGCCCGGCGGACGCCAGGTCGACGGACACCCGCCCGCGCCGGTCCAGCTGCGCCTGCAGCGCGTGCCGCGAGGCGACGACCTTGCGGTGCAGACGGTCCAGCCGCGAGGCCGTGACCCAACCCAGCCACAGCGCCAGACCCACGAGGACGACGACGACGAGCGCCGTCTCGGACCAGCTCCAGCTCATCGGTCGACACCCCCGCGGGTCCGGGGGCCACGACCCAGCAGCCACGGCGGGCGCCCGGCCAGGAGGTCCTCGTGCACGGCCCCGTCGCCCAGCGCCTCGGAGGCGGCGAGGGCCATCTCGTAGACCGCCAGTACCCGCTCGGTGACCTCCGACCAGTCGAAGGTGCGCACGAACCGCCGGGCCCGTTCGCGGCGTTCCTCGGTGCCCGCCGGGTCCGCGAGCGCCGCCAGGACCGTCGCGGCCAGGTCCTCGGCGTCGCCGGTGCGGAAGAGCCGACCCGCCGTGCCGTCGTCCAGCACCCGGCGGAACGCCCCCAGGTCGCTCGCGACGACGCCGGTGCCCGCGCTCATCGCCTCGACGAGCACGATGCCGAAGCTCTCGCCGCCGGTCTGCGGGGCCACGTACAGGTCGGCCGACGCCAGCAGCGTCGCCTTGTCGGCGTCGCTGACGCCCCCGAGCCACTCGAACGACGACGCGTGCCCGCCCAGCGCGGCCTCGGCCTCGGCCCGGCCCTCGTCACCGCGCCCGGCGACGAGGAAGCGCGTCCCGGGCACCTCGGCGAGGATCCGGGGGGCCGCCGCCGCCAGGACCTGCAGCCCCTTGCGCGGTTCGTCGAGCCGGCCCAGGAAGGCCACGGTGGGCGCCTCGGGCGTGCCCTGCCAGCGTGGCGCCGGGGGCACGTCGAAGTGGTCGACGTAGACCCCGTTGGGCACCACCACCGCGTCCCCGCCGAGGTGGTCGATCAGGGTGCGTCGGGCGTCCTCGGACACGGCGATGCGCGCCGAGATCTTCTCCAGCGACTGCCGCAGCAGCGGGTGGGCGATCTGCAGGGCCCGCGACCGCACCTGCGAGGTGTGGAAGGTGGCGACCACCGGTCCGTCGGCGACCCACAGGGCCAGCATGGACAACGACGGGGTCATGGGCTCGTGCAGGTGGAGCACGTCGAAGCGGCCCGCGTCGATCCACCGGCGCACGCGCGCGGCGGCCCGCGGGCCGAAGGCGAGGCGCGCCACCGAGCCGTTGTAGCGCACCGGCACGGCCCGGCCGGCCGGGGTGACGACGTCGGGCACCTCGGTGTCCTCGTCGGCCGGGGCCAGGACGGAGACCTCGTGCCCACCCGCGCGCAGCGCCTCGGCCAGGTCGCGCACGTGGAACTGCACCCCGCCGGGGGCGTCGAAGGAGTACGGGCACACGATGCCCACGCGCAGCGGTCGCATCACGCCTCACCCGCCCGGGCCTTGGTGCGGGCGTACCGTTCGGGGTCGAGGTCGTCGACGAACACCTTCTGCAGCATGTGCCAGTCCGCGGTGCGCTCGACGAGGAACTCCCCGACGGCGTCGACCCACTCCTGGGTGAGCAGCGCGACCTGCTCGGCCCGATTCTGACCGGCGGGGACGGGGACCGGGGGCATGAAACGGATGACGGTCCCCCAGGCCGACCCCGCGCGGCGGCGGCGCTCGCCGTGCAGGCGTTCGTGGAAGACACCGGTCGGCACCAGCGGGGCGCCGGTGGCCAGCGCCAGCGCCGCGGGGCCGGCGGCGACCCGGGCCCGGTGGCCGCACAGGTCGACCTCGACGCCGCGGGACGTCAGGTCCCGGTCGGCCAGCAGCGGGAGGAGGCGGGGGCCGTCCTCGGCGCCGCGCACCAGGTCGCGGAACACGCCGTCGTCGCCGAGGGCGAGCACGTCGATCCCGATCGAGCGGCGGAACGCGACGAACTCGGTGAACAGCGCGGCGGGTTCGAGGCGTTCGGCGACCGTCAGCACCGGTGCCAGGTGCGGCGTGGCCCAGGCCCCGGCGAGGTCCCAGTTGCCGCAGTGGCTCAGCGCCATGACGACCGAACCGCCCGCCTCCACCACCGGGCGGACGTTCTCCTCGCCCTCGACGCGCACCCGGGCGGCGATCTGGTCGGGGTCGGCGCCCTGGAGCGTGAACGCCTCGCGGAAGTAGCGCAGGTAGCGGCGCATCCCCTCGCGGGACAGCCGGCGCAGCGCCCGCGCGTCCAGCTCGGGCCGGACGCGGGCGTAGTTGGCCTCCAGCCGGCGCACCCCGGCACCGTGGCGCCACCAGGTCAGGTCGGCCGCCACCGTGGCGGCGGCCCGCTGCAGCGGTTCGGGCACCCGGTGGGCGTGCCGCCAGGCGAAGGTGTAGAGCGCCGCGACGTCCATCAGGCATCCTCCAGGGGACGGCCGCCCAGGTGGATCTGACGGCGGACCGTCATGATCCGCTGGACGACCGTGACGAGGCTGGCGACCGCCAGCAGGGACAGCACCACGACGAGCACGAGGACCGGCAGGCCGACCTGGACGAACCCGGTGGGCGCCAGGGCGATGACCAGCCGGTCGGTCCGCGCGGCGATGCCCACGTCCGCGCTCGCCCCGACGGACTCGGCGCGGGCCCGGGCGTACGGCACCACCGAGCCCAGGGCGAGGCAGGCCAGCGCGGCCACGGTGCCCCAGGTGGCGTAGGGCACGTCGGGGTGGAGCACGAACCAGAGGGTGATGCCGACGAAGACCGCGCCGTCGGAGATCCGGTCCAGGGTCGAGTCGAGGAAGGCCCCCCAGGGGCCGCTGCGGCCGGAGAGGCGCGCCATGACCCCGTCCAGGGAGTCCAGCAGCGCGAAGAGCCCGATGAGCACCCCGCCGAGCAGCAGGTGCCCGGTGGGCAGCAGGGTCAGGGCGACCACCGTGACGACCACCGTGCCCGCCACGGTCACGGTGTCCGGCGAGACGCCCCGGCGGAGCAGCAGGTGCGCGAGCGGGGTGAACAGTCGCTGCATGGTGGCCCGCAGGCGGCCGAACATGGGTGTTGCTCCTCGGTCTGTGGTGTGCCGGCTCCGGCCGGCGACGCCAGGGTAGCGGTCGGCCCGGCTCAGGCGTCGGGCCACGCCGCGGCGAGCCGGGCGCGGGTGTCGGCGAGCAGCTCCGGCAACGACTTCGTGCGGCCCACCACGGGCAGGAAGTTCGCGTCCCCGAGCCACCGCGGCACGACGTGCTGGTGCAGGTGCGCGGCGATCCCGGCACCCGCGACCTCCCCCTGGTTCATCCCGAGGTTGAACCCGGCCGGCGCGTAGACGTCCCGCACGACCTGCATCGCCGTCTGGGTCATCGTCGCCAGCTCGAGGGTCTCGTCGTGGGTCAGGTCCGGGTAGTCCGACACATGCCGGTACGGCAGCACCATCAGGTGCGCGCTGTTGTACGGGTACAGGTTCAGCACGACGTAGCACGCGGCCCCGCGGGCGACGACGAGGCCGTCCTCGTCGTCGCCCGTGGGGATCCGGCAGAACGGGCAGTGCTGCACCGAGGAGTCGGCGGGCTTGTCCTGCCCGCCGATGTAGACCATCCGGTGCGGCGTCCACAGCCGCGCCATGTCGTCCTCCGGCGGGCCGAAGCGGTCCGCCGGCACCTGCTCGGGTCCGGTCGCGGGATCCGTCACGTCAGACCTGCTCGCGGTCGCGGACCGCGGTCACGATGCGCTGCACGGCCTCGTCGACCGGCACCCCGTTCTCCTGGGTCCCGTCGCGGAACCGGAAGGAGACGGCGCCGGCGTCGGCGTCCTCTCCCCCGGCGATGAGCACGAACGGCACCTTCTGCTTGGCGGCGTTGCGGATCTTCTTGCCGAACCGGTCGTCGGAGGTGTCGAGCTCGGCCCGCACGCCCTCGGCACGGAGCTTCGCCACGACGTCGCCGAGGTAGTCGTCGAACGCCTCGGCCACGGGCACGGCGAGCACCTGCACCGGGGCGAGCCAGGCCGGGAAGGCGCCGGCGTAGTGCTCGAGCAGGACGGCGAAGAACCGCTCGATCGAACCGAACAGCGCCCGGTGGATCATGACCGGCCGCTGCCGGGTCCCGTCGGCCGCGGTGTACTCCAGGTCGAACTTCTCCGGCAGGTTGAAGTCGAGCTGGATCGTCGACATCTGCCAGGTGCGGCCGATGGCGTCCCGGGCCTGGACCGAGATCTTCGGGCCGTAGAACGCGGCACCGCCCGGGTCGGGCACGAGGTCCAGACCGGAGGCGGTGGCCACCTCCTCCAGGGTGCGGGTCGCCTCCTCCCAGGCCTCGTCCTCGCCGACGGACTTCTCCGGGTCGCGGGTGGACAGCTCGAGGTAGAAGTCGTCGAGTCCGTAGTCCTTGAGCAGGTCCAGCACGAACGTCAGCGTGGTGGACAGCTCGTCGCGCATCTGCTCGCGGGTGCAGTAGATGTGCGCGTCGTCCTGGGTGAACCCGCGCGCGCGGGTCAGGCCGTGCACGACGCCGGACTTCTCGTACCGGTACACCGTCCCGAACTCGAACAGCCGCAGCGGCAGCTCCCGGTAGGACCGCCCGCGCGAGTCGAAGATCAGGTTGTGCATCGGGCAGTTCATCGGCTTGAGGTAGTAGTCCTGCCCCGGCTTGCGCACGACGCCGTCGTCGTCGAGCTCGGCGTCCAGGTGCATGGGCGGGTACATGCCGTCCGCGTACCAGTCCAGGTGCCCCGAGGTCTCGAAGAGCCGGCCCTTGGTGATGTGCGGGCTGGCGACGAACGAGTAGCCGCCCTCGATGTGCTTGCGCCGCGAGTAGTCCTCCATCTCCGTGCGCACGATGCCGCCCTTGGGGTGGAACACCGCGAGCCCGGAACCGATCTCGTCGGGGAAGCTGAACAGGTCCAGCTCGCTGCCCAGGCGTCGGTGGTCGCGTCGCTCGGCCTCCGCGAGCCGCTCCAGGTAGGCCTTCAGGTCGTCCTTGGTCGGCCAGGCGGTGCCGTAGACCCGCTGCAGCTGCGGGTTCTTCTCGCTGCCGCGCCAGTACGCCGCGGCCGAGCGCATGAGCTGCACGCCGTTGCCGATGAGCCGGGTGGACGGCAGGTGCGGGCCGCGGCACAGGTCGGACCAGACGACCTGCTCGCTCTCGCGGCCGGCGCCGCGGACGTTGTCGTAGATGGTCAGCTCGCCGCCGCCGACCTCGACGGAGGAGCCGTCCTCGTCGGACGCGCCTCCCTTGAGGCCGATCAGCTCGAGCTTGTACGGCTCGGCGGCCAGCTCGGCCCGCGCCTCGTCCTCGGTGACCACGCGCCGGCGGAAGGTCTGGCCCTCCTTGATGATGCGGGCCATCACCTTGTCCAGCTTCTTGAGGTCCTCGGGCGTGAACGGCTCGGCGACGTCGAAGTCGTAGTAGAAGCCGTCGGTCACCGGCGGACCGATGCCGAGCCTCGCCTCGGGGTTGACCTGCTGCACCGCCTGGGCGAGGACGTGCGCCGCGCTGTGCCGCAGGACCGCCAGCCCGTCCGGCGAACCGACGGCGACCGGCTCGACGACGGTGCCGGGCACGACCTCGCGGGACAGGTCCAGCAGCTCGCCGTCCACGCGCATGACCACGACGTCGCGCCGGTCGGCGAAGAGCTCGGTGCCCGTCGTCGCCTGCTCCACCGTCACCGCGGTCGTGGGGTCGGTGGCGTTCGCTACGGCGTCGGACACGGTGGTGCTCCTTGCGCTGGTGGTTCGGGTGGGCGGCGGCCCGCGGGCCGCCGGGCGACATCGCCGGTGGCGACGCCCCTCGATCGTACCGACCCGGCGCGGACGCCGGTGCCCGCGACCCGGGCCGCCGCCGGGTGCGGTGCGGGACCGACGCCCGGGACATCCATGTGAAGTAATTCACAAGAAACGTCCTCGCAGGTCAGGCTATGTGGTCTTACCATGGAGCCAGACGCCGGATCGGCGCCGCACACCGGCCGCGAGAGTCGCGACCCGGACCCTCGGAGGGGAACATGACCACCATCGCCCGCACCACCAGCACCACCCCCACCGGCAACCGCGGGGTGCGCATCGTGGGAATCGTCGCCCTGATCGCCGGCCTCGTGATGATCGTCGCCGGTGCGGTCACGTGGGCGACCGTCAGCTCCCAGCTCAGCGCGCAGAACATCACCGTCTCGGAGGACGCCGCCTTCCTCGCCGGGGACGAGGTCGACGGACCGTTCTCCGCCTACGCCCAGGCGCAGATCATCGACAAGCACGCGCTGGACGCCACCGACGGGCTCACCTACGCCGAGCTCGACCGGGAGGACCCGCGCCGCGACACCGCGATGAACGCCTCGTTCCTGCGGGCCTCGCTGTTCACCTCGGTCGTCGCCTACGGCGTCAGCGCCCTGGTCATCGGCCTCGGTGTCCTGTTCGGCCTGCTGGGCTGGTCGGTGCGCTCCCTCGCCGTCGAGGCGCCGCCGGTCAAGACCGCCGCGGAGGCCTGACCGACACCGCACGCAGGGCCCGCTCCCCCGTCGGGGAGCGGGCTCTCGCCGTGTCCGCGGGGACCGGGCAGGATGGCACGGTGGACCCCTCCGACGGACCGCCCGTCGACCCGCCCTCGGCGGCCCGGACGGCACGCACCCTCGCCGAGCTCGACGCGCACCTGGTCTCCTGCCGCGCCTGCCCCCGCCTGGTCGCCTGGCGCGAGCAGGTCGGCCGGGAGAAGCGCGCAGCGTTCCGCGACGAGACGTACTGGGCCCGGCCGGTCCCCGGTTTCGGGGACGCGCACGCGTCCGTCGTCGTCGTCGGGCTCGCCCCCGCGGCCCACGGGGCGAACCGCACCGGCCGGATGTTCACCGGCGACCGCAGCGGGGACTTCCTGTTCGCCGCGCTGCACCGCTGCGGGCTCGCCAACCAGCCCGAGTCGACGGGCCGGGGCGACGGCATGGCCCTCGACGGCGTCCGCCTGGTGGCGCCCGTGCGGTGCGTGCCGCCCGAGAACCGCCCCACGCCGCAGGAACGTCGGCGCTGCGCGCCCTACCTCGCGCGCGAGCTGGAGCTGCTCGCCCCGACGCTGCGGGTCACGGTGGCGCTCGGCGCCATCGGCTGGAACGCGCTGCTGGGCTCGCTGTCCGAGCAGGGCTGGTCGGTCCCGCGTCCCCGGCCGCGGTTCGCCCACGGAGCCGAGCTCGCCCTGCAGCACCTCGACGGCGGGCCGCGGCGCCTGACCGTGCTCGGCAGCTACCACGTCTCGCCGCACAACACCTCGACCGGCCGGCTGACCCCGTCGATGCTCGACGCCGTGCTGGGCCGGGCGGCGACCCTCGCCCGGCACCCGAGGGCCGCGACGTGACCAGCATCCCCGACCGCACCGAGCCGCCGCTGCGCGCCGACGAGACCCGCACGCTGCGCGCCTTCCTCGACTACCACCGCGACACCCTGCGCCGGAAGACGTCCGGCCTGACCGCCGACCAGCTGCGCACCCCGCTGCCGCCGTCGGACATGACGCTCGGCGGGCTGCTCAAGCACCTCGCCTACGTCGAGTCGCACTGGTGCAGCGTCGTCCTGACCGGCGCCCCCGCCCTCGCCCCCTTCGACACGGTCGACTGGTCGGCCGACCCGGACTGGGACTGGCACTCGGCGGCGGACGACTCCCCCGCCGCGTTGCGCGAGCTGTACGACACGACCGTCGCCGCCGCGGACCGGCTCCTGGACGCGGCGCTGGCGGTCGCCGGTCCGGAACAGCTGTCCGCGCGGGAGGACCGGCACGGCGGCGGCCGGTTCAGCCTGCGCTGGATCCTCGTGCACCTGGTCGAGGAGTACGCCCGCCACAACGGGCACGCCGACCTGCTGCGCGAGGCGGTCGACGGCTCGACGGGCGAGTGACGCAGGTCAGACCGGGCGGCGCCGCTCCGTCGCGATGATCTGCTCGGAGACGAACGCCACGACGACGGCGAGCAGGACGACCGGCGTCATCGCGGCCGCGTTGGAGCCCAGCAGCACCACCACCAGGACCGCCGAGGCCACGGGGTAGGGAAGGATCGCGGCCGTCGCGGCGGCCATCCCCGCCGCCATGGCCGGGATCACCCCGTAGCCCGGCAGGCCGGAGACGAGCACGCCCGCCGCGGCGCCCAGGAGCACGGCCGGGAAGATGGCGCCGCCGCGCAACGCGCCGAGAGACACCCCGTACCCGATCGACTTGAAGGCGAGGAGCGCGACCAGCACCGGCGCGGACCATGCGCCGGGGTCGGCGGCGAGCGGCTCCAGCAGCCCCTGACCGCTGAGCGCCACCTCCTCGGGGGACCGACCGGTCAGCAGGGCGTAGGCACCCGCGCACCCGCCGACGACCAGCGCCGCACCGACCGCGGCGGACAGCGGCCGGTCCGCCGCCCGTCGCGCCGTCCAGCGGCCGAGGTGGTGCACCTGCCGCACCGCGAACGCGGTGGCCACGGCGAACGGCACGGTCCACAGCACGTCGCCGAGGTCGGGCCGGTCGGGGCCGGCGAGGTCCGGCAGCGCGAGCGAGGGGATCTGCAGACCGGTCCAGGTGCCCATGCCGGTGAAGACCAGGGACCCGATCCCGGCGGACAGCAGGCAGGGCAGCACGACACGGGCGAGACGGGGACCGGCCAGCCCGGCCGCCTCCAGGACGAAGATCGCGGCGACCAGCGGGCTGCCGAAGATGGCCGCGAGCGCCGCGGCGGCGCCGGCGACCGTGATCAGCGCACCGGCCCCGGGCGCCCCGGACGCCGCGACGGGTCGCACGAGCAGCAGGGCGACGGCCGACCCGAGGGCGAGCAGCGGCGCCTCCGGACCGAGCACCACGCCGAGCGGGAGCCCGCCGAGCGCCGCGAGGAGGATCCCGGGCACGAACCGTGCGGGCACGGGGTCGATGCCCAGGCCGTCGATCGGGACGTGACCCCCGTGACCGGGCAGCCACCGGACGGCGACACCGACGAGCACACCACCGAGCAGCAGCCACGGCAAGGCCCACCACCAGGGCGCCACCTCGTGGCCGAACGTCGCGGGCCACGTCTCCCAGACCGCGTGCTCCAGGGCGTGCAGGAGCGCGAGGAACCCGAAGGCCACCAGGGACACCGGGACACCGATGCCCGCGGCGAGCAGCAGCACCCCCACGTAACCGCGCGTGCGGGCGGCACGCTGCTCGGGGGTCAGGTCCTCCTCGGCCGGGGCGGGGTCCGACGGCGGCTGCTCGGCTGTCACCGCCCGGTCAGCCGAGGACCTTGGCCTTGGCGGCGGAGAACTCCGCGTCGGTCAGCAGTCCGGCCGAGCGCATGTCGCCGAGCTGCTGGAGCTGGGACATGGTCTCCGTGGCCGGGGCCACGGCCTGGGTCGGCTGCTGCTGCGCGAGCAGCTGCTGCATCTGTTGCTGCTGCGCGAAGTGCGCCTCCTGGGCGTGGTACGCCTCCGCGGAGGCCTGCTGGGTGCCCCGGGCCCCCGCCCGGTCGTCCATCCGCCGGCTGACGGCACCGGCGGTCCCCGCGATCACGGCGGTCCGGGCCATGGTGCCGATCAGGCCCGGGCGGCCGACTCTCCTGACCATGTCAGTCCTCCTCGTCCAGCACGCTCGTCAGCTCCTCGATCGCGGCCGCCGGCACGGTCATCATGTCGATGACGCGCCCGCCCGCGTCCCGGACGGCACCGGCCAGGCCGGTCGCCCAGGTGTGCTCGAACACGAGCATCCCGACCGCCGTCCCCGGGGCGAGGTCGGCGGCCACGGCGTCGACGTCGTCCTCGGCCAGGAACCCGGCGGGCTCACCGACCAGGTCGCCGAGCTCGGAGCCGGCGTCGGCGGCCTCGAACCACTCGATCTCGCCCTCGAGGTCACGACGGATCGCCAGCGCGTCCAGGACGTTGATCGTCCCGGCGTCCTGCAGCCGGGTCAGCTCGGCCAGGACCGCGCCGGTGAACTCACGGTGCGGGAACTCGACCAGGAGGAGCTCCACGGGGGCGGTGACTGTCATGTCGGGCCTTTCCGTCGGGCGCCCGCGGCGGACGCCGGGATCGGCGGGACCGGGCGGCGGACGCGAAGGCGCTGCTCAACCGCCACGATCATGGTCCGGGGCGGGACGTGGCGCAACAGGAGCGCCGGCCCGGACGCCGTGACGGGCCGGGGACGGTTGGCGCGCGTTGTGTGAGACGGGTGTGAACACCGCCGTGTCGCGGCGGACAGCCGGGCGCCGACGACCCACCATGGTGGGCGTGCCACGCGACGACACCCCGATCTTCGACGCCCTCGCCCGCGAGTTCGAGGCGGGGCGACCCCTGCTGCACGTGGCTCGTGCGCTCGGGGGCGACCCCTTCGGCGACCCCCTGGCGCGCACGCGCGCCGCCGAGGTCCGCCTCGTCTCGCCGGACGCCGCGTCCCGCCTTCCCCGCCGGTCGCGCCGCAGCCGGGCCCGCGACTGACCGCCGGTCGCGGCGACGGCGAAAAAAAGTCCATCCACGTGCATCCAGATCGGTCGCGGTTCACGAACACCTGGTGTCAAGCCACCGGAGCAACCCCGCCAAGGACGGCGGGACCGACACCAGGAGGACACATGCGTACGATCCGAACCACGGCCGCCCTCGGCGCCACCGCGTTGGCCGCCGCAGCGGGCACCGCACTCGCCCTGCCCGCCTCGGCGGACGGACATGTCGCGATGCTGAGCGTCCTGCACGGCGTGCCGGACACGACCGTGGACGTGTACGTCAACGGAGAGCTCACGCTCGACGACTTCGAGCCCGGTGACCTCGCCGGCCCGCTCGAGCTCGAGCCCGACACCTACTCGGTGGCGATCACCGCCGCCGACGCCGAGGACGACTCCGACCCGGTCATCGGCCCCGTGGACCTGCCGCTCGAGGGCGGCATGAACTACACCGCGGCCGCGCACCTCGACGCCGAGGGCTCGCCGACCGCGACGCTGTTCACCAACGACACCTCCGAGATCGCCGCCGGTGAGGGCCGCCTGACCGTCCGTCACGTGGCGGCCGCTCCGGCTGTCGACGTGCTGGCCGGCGGTGACCCGGTGATCGAGGGCCTCGAGAACCCTGACGAGCAGGTGCTCGACCTCCCGGCCGGCACGGTCTCCGCGGCGGTCGCCGCCGCCGGGACCACCGACCCGGTGATCGGGCCGGCCGACGTCGACGTGGCCGAGGGCACGAACACCATCGTCTACGCCTGGGGCTCGCTGGAGAACGACTCGCTGGCTCTCGCCACGCAGACCGTCGAGGGCATGCACTCCGCTCCTGACGGCGTCGACGCCGGGACCACCGGTGCCGCCGCTGCCGACCACCACGGCTTCTTCACGCCGTTCACCGTCGGCACCATCATGACCCTGCTGGCCGGGTTCGTCATCGCGATCGCGGTCCGGGAGGGCGTCCGGGCGCACCGGGCACGCCGGTGACACGCACACACCGCTCCGCGGCGGGCCGGGTCACGCGCCCGGTCCGCCGCGTGGCCCTGGCCACCGTGGCCGCCGTCTCCGTCTCGACCCTGGCCGGCGTGCTGATGGTCGTGGCCGACGACACCCCCACGGTCGGGGCCGACGTCCCCCGGGTGGAGGCCGCCGAGGCGACCTCCGCACCGGAGGCACCGGCGTCCCCCTCGGCGTCCGCCGACCCGACGCCGGGGGGCGCCGGCGACCAGGAGGGTGCCGGCGACCAGGAGGGTGCCGGCGGGCCGGCGGTCCCGGACATCCCCGTCGTCTCGGCCGATCTCGCGGGGATCGAGCCGGCCGCGCCACCCGAGGTGGTCACGGTCCAGGGACTGCTGGAGACACCGGTCCGTCCGGTGGGCGTGGACCCCGACGGCACGATGGAGCTCCCCGAGTCGGGCGACGTGGCGGGCTGGTACCGCTTCGGCCCGGCCCCGGGCGACCCGCAGGGCGCGGCCGTTCTCGCGTCCCACGTCGACACCCAGGAGGGTGTCGGGAAGTTCGCCCGGCTGGCCGAGGCGACGGCCGGCGACAAGGTCACGGTGACCGACGCCGACGGCGTCCGGCACCGGTACGAGGTCACGGAGATCACGCGGTACTCGAAGGAGGCG
Organism: Isoptericola sp. b408; assembly: GCF_030588085.1. Lineage (NCBI taxonomy): Bacteria > Bacillati > Actinomycetota > Actinomycetes > Micrococcales > Promicromonosporaceae > Isoptericola > Isoptericola sp. b408. Next base: position 474,329 of record NZ_JAUQYQ010000002.1, on the reverse strand, counting down.
GTGCCCTGGGAGAAGTTCTTCGACCGCTCGGGTGAGCGGCGACTGGTCCTGGTGACGTGCGGCGGCCGGTGGGACGCCGAGGCGGGCCACTACGAGGACAACCTGGTGGTGACGGCCGTGGCGACGTGACGCGCGGCGGCTGACGCGCTAGGTTCGACCCCGAAGCCGCCGATCGCGCGGGACGACCCGTATCACGGAGGTTCTGTGACCACTGGGGCCGAAGGTGCCGCACTGCCGGCCGCCGACCCCGACGCGGACGTGAGCGCCGCGTTCGCAGCCGGCACCGAGGACGGACTGGCAGCGGCCTACCGTCGCTGGTCGTCTCTCGTGCACACGGTCGCACTCCGGTCGTTGGGCGAGGTCTCGGACGCCGAGGACGTCACCCAACAGGTCTTCGTCGCCGCCTGGCAGGCACGCGGGTCCTACGACCCGCAGCGGGCCAAGCTGTCGACCTGGTTGCTGGGCATCGCCCGGCACAAGATCGCGGACGTGCACGCCTCCCGGGAGAGGCTGCGACGCCAACGCCGAGCCGCGGAGGCGTTCACGCCGAACCCCGTCGGGGAGGCCGACCCGGTCGGTGCCCCTGTCGTGGACCGGGCGATCGTGGCCGACGAGCTGGACCGGCTCGGCGACCCGGCCGGTACGATCCTGCGGCTCGCGTTCTACCGGGACATGACACACACGCAGATCGCCGAGGAGATGTCCCTTCCCCTCGGCACCGTCAAGAGCCATGTCAGGCGAAGTCTGACCCGGCTGCGCACACGATTGGAGGTGGATGGTGCAGCACGTTGACCCGGAGGTCCTCGCGCTCCTCGCGCTCGGGGAGCAGGACGTCGTGTCCGACGACGAGCGCGCCCACCTCGCCTCGTGCGTGGCCTGCCAGGCCGAGCGCGACAGCCTCGCCGACGTGGCCTCCACGGCGCGCGAGCTGGGGCCCGAGGAGCTGGTGGCACCGGCGCCCCACGTGTGGGACAGGATCCGCGCGGAGATCGACCAGGAGGAGGCGTCGAGCGATGCCGCCTGGGTCGCCGGCGTCGAGTCCGCCGAGGCGGAGGTCGTCGACCTCGCCTCCCGACGGCGCCCGGCCGCGCTCTGGGCCGTGGCGGCCGCCAGCGCGGCGCTCGTCGTGGGTGTCGGTGGCGGTATCGCCTGGGAACGGGCGCAGGGCCCCGAGGCCGTGACGGCCCCCACGCCCGTCGCCGTCGCCCAGGCCGAGCTCGAACCGCTGCCCGACTGGCCCGACTCGACGGGTAGCGCGACGGTCGAGGAGGCCGCCGGCGGCGAGCTCGAGATCGTCGTCTCCGTCGCCGGGGCGGACGGCTCCGGCGAGGGCGCCTACCGCGAGGTCTGGCTCATCGCCGACGACCTCAGCGGCATGGTCAGCCTGGGCGTGCTCAAGGGCGACACCGGGACGTTCCCGGTGCCCGCCGGGCTGGACCTGGATCGCTACTCGCTGGTCGACGTCTCGGAGGAGCCGTTCGACGGCGACCCCACGCACTCCGGCGACTCGATCGTCCGCGGGGGTCTCGACCAGGCCTGACCGCCCGCACGACGCGTCACCCTCTCCCCGTCCGGCCCGGACGCCGTGGACCCTCTGGTTCCGCGAGCGTCCGGGCCGGACGTCCGTGCGTCGCGGGACCGGTCACCGTCCGCCGGCCGGCCCCAGGCCCTCCGTGCGGTCCACGTACCGCACGGTGCGCTCGCCGACGGTGGTCAGCGCCGCGGCGTAGCCGCCCACGGGAGGACGCAGGTCGCTGGTGACCAGTGCCGCCGGCGACGCTCCGCCGAGATCGGTCCAGGTGCGCGCCTTGACCGCGGCCTCGCGGCGCACCCAGTCCCCGACGGCGCCCGGGTCCGGCAGGTCGGACGCCCGCTGGACGTCGACGCCGACGGGACCCTGCGGGTCCAGCGCGACGACGACCAGGACGCCGGAGTGCGCGACGGAGACCCCGGGGCGGCGGTCGCCCGGCCCCAGGACACGTGGCGCCCCGTGCGGCCGGCCGCACTCGGCGCAGGTGCGGTCCACGGCGACCTCGGCGGTTCCCACCCCGAGGTGCGCGGCGACCGCGAGGCGCAGCAGGGCCGCACCGACCAGCGACCGCCCGCGGTCGGCGGGGCGGTCGAACGAGTCCAGGCGCGCCCGTTCGGTGTCGTCGAGCAGGGCGGTCAGCTCGTGGTCCGCGGCGGCGAGGGTGGACCACCAGACCTCGACCGTCACCGTCTCACCTGCCACTTTGTGTTCCGCATCTAGGTAAGGCTAACCTCACTGCGTGCCGACAACGACCCCCGCCGCCCTGCCGCGCCCGGACAGCACCCTGCTGCCCGCGCTCGCGGACGTGTCGGCGCCGGCCCGGCCCGCGCTGGTCACGTCGTCCGGCGAGACCCTCACCCACGCCGCGCTGCGCGAACGCGTCGGCGACCTCGCCGCCCGGCTCCCGGACGTCGCCGACGGCCGGCGCCTCGTGCACCTGCCGCTGCGCCCGGACCTGGGCGGGGTCCTGGCGTACCTGGCCACGCTCGAGGCCGGTCACGTCGCGCTCGTCACGGCCGACGACGACCGGACCTCCCAGATCCTGGACCGGTACCGGCCCGACGTCCGGGCGACCGGTGACCCCGACGCGCCGTTCACCGTGACCTCGCCGGACCCGGCACACCTCCTCCACCCTGACCTGGCACTGCTCCTGAGCACGTCGGGCAGCACCGGCTCGCCGAAGCTGGTGCGCCTGTCGCACGAGAACCTCACGAGCAACGCCCTCGCCATCGCCCAGGCCCTGGGGCTGACCGCGGCCGACCGGGCCGTGACCAGCCTTCCGCTGCACTACACGTTCGGGCTGTCCGTGCTGCACTCCCACCTGGCGGTCGGCGCCTCGGTGGTGCTGCAGGAGGCGTCGGTCCTGGACGAGGCGTTCTGGCGCACCGTGGACGGCCTGGAGGTGACGACGCTGGCGGCCGTGCCGCACACGGTCGAGCTCATGGAGTCCACCGGCGTGCTCGAGCGGCCGCACCCCTCGCTGCGCCTGCTGACCCAGGCGGGCGGACGCCTGCACCCCGACCGGGTGGTGCGCACCGCGGCGCTCGGCCGCGAGCACGGCTGGGGCCTGTCGGTCATGTACGGCCAGACCGAGGCCACGGCACGGATCAGCGTGCTCGACCCGTCCCTCGCGGCGGACCACCCCGACGCCGTGGGGCGCCCCGTCCCGGGCACCTCCCTCGAGATCGACACCACCGTGCCCGAGGCCACCGACGGTGCCGGCGAGGTCGTGGTGCACGGCCCCGGCGTCATGATGGGCTACGCCGAGCACGCCGACGACCTCGCGCTCGGCCCGCTGCTCACCGAGCTGCGCACGGGCGACCTGGGACGGGTGGGGCCGGACGGTCTGCTGCGGCTGGTCGGACGCCGGTCCGGCTTCGTCAAGGTGATGGGTCTGCGGATCGCCCTCGCACCGGTCGAGGCCGCCCTCGAGTCCGCCGGGCTGAGCGCCTGCGTGGGAGGGGACGACGACGGTCTGACGGTCGCGGTCGCCCCGGAGCCGGGCGGCGACGACACCGGGACCGCCGTCCGCGCCCGCGAGGTCGCCGCCGCGGCCTCCGGCCTCGGCCCCGCGGCCGTGTCCGTCGCCGTCGGCGAGCTGCCCCGCCTGCAGAGCGGCAAGGTCGACCGCCGCGGGTGCGCCGCCCTGGTGCGCGAGACCTGCGTCGGATGCCCGGTCGCGCCGAACGGCTCGGCCTCCCCGTCCGCCGTCCAGGTGGCCCACGCCGTCGGCGAGGTGCTCGGCCGGGACGCCGTCGACCTCGACCGCAGCTTCGTCCAGCAGGGCGGTGACTCGCTCAGCCACGTGCAGGCGTCCGTCCGGCTCGAGGGGCTCGTCGGCCCGCTCCCCCGCGGCTGGCACCATCGCCCCCTGCGCGAGCTCGCCGAGCTGGACCGCTCCCGCGCCGACGCCTCGCCCGCGGACCCCGCACCGGCTGGGGGACGTCGTGGGTGGCGCACGGTGGAGACGTCGGTGCTGCTGCGCGCGATCGCCGTCGTCATCATCTGCGGGTCGCACGCCGACCTGTTCCGCGTCCTCGGCGGCGCGCACACCCTGCTCGCCGTGGCCGGATTCAACGCGGCGCGCTTCGGCCTGTCGGCCGACACGTCCCGGGGGCGCTGGCGGGCCACCGCGCGCACGCTCGTCGGCGTGGCGGTCCCCACGATGGCCGTCGTGCTGTTCGGCATGATCACCCACGACCGCTACGGGTGGGGCAACCTCGCGCTCTCCAACTGGCTGTTCGGCGACGTCACCTACGGGTTCCGCAACGAGCTGTGGTTCGTCGACGCGCTCGTGGCCTGCACGCTCGTGCTGACCGCCGCGCTGTCGGTCCCCGCCGTCTCCCGGCTCTGGCGGCGCGACCCCTGGCTCGTCGCGGCCGGGGTCGCCGTGCTGGCCCTCGTGCCGCGTTTCGTCGTGCTCGCGCTCGGCGAGGGCGTGCTGCGCGGCATCATGCCGACCACGCTCTGGCTCTTCGCCGTCGGCGCGGCCGCGGCGCACGCCGACACCCGCCGGCGCCGTCTGCTCACCCTCGCGGTCGCGGTGGTCGGCGGGGCGACGTTCTTCCCCGACGACCCGGTGCGCAACGCCACCGTCCTGGCCGGCGTGGCCCTGCTCACCCTCGTGCCCGAGGTGCGGGTGCCCGCCCGCTGGGTGCCCGTGATCGGCGTCCTGGCCGCCGCCTCGCTGTACGTCTACCTCGTCCAGTTCCAGATCCTCGACGTCGTGCCCACGGCGCTCGGCGCCACCGCCGTCGCGATCGCGGCCGGCTGCCTCCTCTGGCGTCTCGCGGACCGCCCGGTCCGCCGGCTCCAGGACCTCCTCGTCCCCCCGACCCGATGAAACGGAAGCCCTTCGTGTCACGTCAGCACCGCCGTCCCCTCGCCGCCGCCCTCCTCGCCCTCCCGCTGGCGCTCACCGCGTGCAGCACCGACGGCGAGTCCGAGGACGCCTTCGCGGCCGAGCCCGGGGCGCTGCAGATCTACTCCTCCCAGCACCGCGACGTCACGCAGGCCTGGGCCGAGGCGTTCACCGAGAAGACCGGCATCGAGACCCAGGTCCGCGAGGGCCAGGACTCCTCGATGGGTCACATGATCGTCGAGGAGGGCGAGGCCTCCCCGGCCGACGTGTTCCTCACGGAGAACTCCCCCGCCATGACCGTGGTGGAGCGCGCCGACCTGCTCGCCCCGGTGGACGAGGAGACCCAGGCCCAGGTGCGCGACGGGATGGCGCCGTCGTCCGGCCGGTGGACGGCGGTCGCCGCCCGCTCGACCGTGCTCGTCTACAACACCGACATGATCAGCGAGGACGAGCTGCCGGACTCGATCATGGACCTGGCCGACCCCGAGTGGGCCGGCAAGTGGGGCGCTGCCCCGGGCGGTGCCGACTTCCAGGCCATCATGGCCGGCATGCTCGCCGACCGCGGTGAGGCCGAGACCCGGGCCTGGCTCGAGGCCCTGGCCGAGAACTCCGAGGTCTACCAGAACAACATCGCCACGATGAAGGCCGTCAACGCCGGCGAGGTGCCGGTCGGGATCATGTACCACTACTACTGGTACCGCGACCAGGCCGGGGACCAGGAGGGCAGCGCGAACACCGAGCTGCACTACTTCGGCCAGCAGGACCCGGGGGCCTTCGTCAGCCTCTCCGCGGGCGGCGTGCTGGAGTCGTCCGACATGCCGGACGAGGCCCAGCAGTTCCTCGCCTACGTCACCAGCCCCGAGGGTCAGCAGGTGCTCGTCGACAGCGGCTCCATGGAGTACGCCGTGGGTGCCGGCGTCGAGTCGGACCCGGCGCTGCCCACGCTGGAGGAGCTGGACGCCCCGCCGGTCGACCCCTTCACCCTGAACTCTGACACCGTCCTGGAGCTCATGACCGATGCGAGCATCCTCTAGGAGCCGCGGGGTCGCCGTCGCCGCGACCCTCGTCGCCGCGCTCACCGTCCTGCCGCTGGTGGTCGTCCTCCTCGACGCCTCCTCCGCGGGCGTCGAGGAGGCGGTCGACTACCTCGTGCGGCCCCGCGTCGGTGAGCTGCTGGGGAACACCGGCCTGCTGATGGGCGTCACCGTGCCCGCCACGGTGGTCCTCGGCACCCTCGCGGCCTGGCTCGTGGAGCGCACGGCCCTGCCCTGGGCCGGGCTCTGGCGCACGCTGCTGCTGGCGCCCCTGGCGGTGCCGGCGTTCGTCAGCGCCTACGCCTGGGTGACGGTCGCGCCCTGGCTCACCGGGTTCGGCGGGGCCGCGCTGGTCACGACCCTGGCGTACTTCCCGTTCGTGTTCCTGCCCGTGGCCGCGCTGCTGCGGTCGCTCGACCCCGCCGAGGAGGAGGTCGCCCGGTCCCTGGGCCTGTCCCCGACGCGGGCCGTCGTCCGGACGGTGCTCCCCCGGCTCCGTCCGGCGATCAGCGGCGGGGCGCTGCTGGTCGCCCTGCACCTCCTGGCCGAGTACGGCGTCCTGGAGATGATGCGGTTCCAGACCTTCACCACCGCGATCATGCAGCGGTACGCGGTGGGGTTCAGCGACGCGTCCGGCAGCCTGCTCGCCTCGGTGCTGCTGGGTCTGTGCCTGCTCGTGCTCACGCTCGAGGTGGTCGCCCGGGGACGGCGCCGGGTGTCGCGGGTCGGTGCCGGCACCCAGCGTCCCGCCACGCGGGCCCGGCTGGGCGGCTGGACCGCTCCGGCGCTGGTCATGCTGGGCGCTCTCGTCGGCCTGGCGCTCGTCGTCCCGGTGGCCACGGTGCTGCGGTGGCTGGGATCGGCGATCGGGGACGGGCTGGTCGACGACCTCCTCACCGTCACCGCGAGCACGGTGCTGCTGGCGGTGCTCGGCGGGCTGGCGGCCGTGGTGGCCGCCCTGCCCGGGGCGTGGCTGCTCAACCGCCGCCGGTCGGCCCTGACGGTCCTGCTCGAGCGGTCCACGTACCTGGCCAGCGCCCTGCCCGGCGTCGTGGTCGGGCTCGCCCTGGTCACCCTGGCCATCGACTGGGCCCGCCCGCTGTACCAGACCCTGGCGCTGACCGTCCTGGCCTACGCCATCCTCTTCCTGCCCCGGGCGATGGTCGCCCTGCGCGCCGGTCTCGCCGCCGCGCCGCCGGAGCTCTCGGAGGCCTCCCGGTCGCTGGGGCTGGGCGGTCCGGCCACGCTCGTGCGGGTGGTCCTGCCGCTCATCGGCCCGTCGGTGCTCACCGGCTTCGTGCTCGTCTCCCTCGCCGTCAGCACCGAGCTGACGGCCACCCTGCTGCTGGCCCCGACGGGGACCGACACCCTCGCCCTCGCCTTCTGGCGGGAGACGAGCGCGCTCGACTACGCTGCTGCGGCCCCCTACGCGGCAGTCATGATCGTCTTGTCCGTACCGCTGACGTTGTTGCTGCGGCGGCAGATACTGGAGGAACGATGACCGACGTGCAGCTGCGAGCCGTCACGGCCGCCTACGGCCGGCACGACGTGCTCGACGAGGTGAACCTGGTCGTGCCCGAGGGCACGACGACCGCCGTCCTGGGTGGGTCCGGCAGCGGCAAGACGACGCTGCTGCGCATCATCGCCGGGTTCATGCAGCCGCGCTCGGGAGAGGCCGTCATCGGCGGTCGCACCGTCGCCGGGCCGGGGGTCTGGGTCCCGCCCGAGCGCCGCGGCGTCGGCTACGTCCGCCAGGAGGGCGGGCTGTTCCCCCACCTGTCGGTCGCCGGGAACATCGCCTTCGGGCTCCCCTGGCCGCGACGCCGGCACCACGACCGGGTGCTCGAGCTGCTCGACCTGGTCGGCCTGCCCGCCGAGGTCGCCGACCGACGGCCCGACCAGCTCTCCGGCGGCCAGCAGCAGCGGGTCGCGCTGGCCCGTGCGCTCGCTCCCCGCCCCGGTCTCGTCCTGCTCGACGAGCCCTTCTCCTCGCTCGACACCACGCTGCGCGCCACCACCCGGGACGCCACGGCGCTCGCGCTGCGCGCCACCGGCGCCACGGCCGTGCTGGTCACCCACGACCAGGACGAGGCACTCTCCTTCGCCGACCAGGTCGCGATCCTCACGTCCGGCCGGATCCGGCAGGCGGCGGCCCCGCGGGCCATCTACCGGGACCCCGTCGACGCCGACGTCGCCCAGTTCCTCGGCGACGCCGTGTTCGTGCCCGGCGAGGCGGCGACCGACGGTTGCGTCACCTGCCCGCTGGGCACCCTGCCGGTCCGCGGTCAGAGCCCCCGCGGCGCCGTGGACGTCATGCTCCGCCCCGAGCAGATCACCCTGACCCCGGCCGGCACCGGCCAGCTCGAGGCCACCGTGCGCCACGTGTCGTTCTTCGGGCACGACGCGCTCGTCGAGCTGGCCCTCGGCGACGGCGCCGCCGAGCAGCGGATCCGCGCGCGGGTGGTCGGGCTGCAGCCCCCGGAGGCGGGCGACCGCGTCGGGCTGGACATCGTCGGGCCGGTCCGTGCCTTCCCGTCGCGTCCCGACCGGCCCGGCGGCGGTCGCCGCGACGAGAGCCCGGTGGCCTCCTCCGCCTGAGGCGGCGTGGCGGTCCGATTCGCCTAGCGTGGGAGCGTGGAACGCTTCGAGGCGTCAGCGCTGACCCACATGCTCGTCGTGGCCGACGTCGAACGCAGTCGTGACTGGTACGTGCGCGTGCTCGACGCCCGGGTGGCCGGCGAGTACGGCGGGACGTCGGTCGTGCTCCAGCTGCTGGAGAGCTGGATCCTGCTCGTGACCGGCGGGGGTCCCGACGCAGGCAAGCCGACCGTGACCCTGGCCCCGCCCGCCGACCCCGACCGCCCCAGCGCCCAGCTCGTCTTCCGCGTCGACGACTGCCTGGAGTTCTACGAGCTTCTGTCGAGCCGTGGCGCAGAGTTCCTGGCCGCACCCGACGTTCGTGACGGCGAGACCCGCGCGTTCTTCCGCGACCCCGACGGCCATCTGTTCGAGATCTCCGAGCTCACCTGAGCCCGGTCCGGCCGCTCCCCAGCGGTCCCCAGGCTTTCCCGCACGCGAGAATGCCCGGACCGTCACTCGTTCGAGCCCTCGTGTGTCGCCCACGAAGACGCGCGCCAATAGGGTTGTCACCCGGTCGGCCCATCTTGAGGAGTGCCCGGCGAGATCGCGGCGCATCAAGGGCGCCACCTCGTCGAGCGCGCTCTCGCCATCACCGGTCATGCGTCCGTGCAAGGTACGGCCCAAGGCGTCCGCGGGGGGCCGCCACCGAGCGGCGGCGCGTGCCAGCAGACAAGCGTCGTCGTGGCCCCGAGCGAGTTCCCACCACCAATCAGGCGCCCCACTGGTCAGTGGCGTCGGTCCGCGGCGGACCCGCCCACTTCGGACCCTCAGCGCGTGTCGCTGATTGACACTAGAAGTCCGCCTCGGTCGTAATCGAAGCGCCACCCGGCGGCGAGCTACCCGATGCCGGTGCTGGAGGTGTCGTCGTTGTCTTCGTCTCATCGCGTTTTCCAGCCAGATACCCAGCGATCGTTCCCAGCAGAGCAAATGCGGCTGCCGTAGACTCATTGACGACGTTTGTGATAGCAAGGATCGCCGCCAGCACGGCCACCACCATCAGCGCGTACAGACGTATGAATGTAATTCCCTTGGCCTTGTTGCCCCAGACGACCAGCACATATATCGCGCAACCAACAATAATTGCGATCAGCCCAAACCAGAGCAGGGCATCAAGAGCTTCCGCTCCTGAGGACCCGGCCACCGCGCCACTCGAAGGGGAGGGGCTGGGAGATTCGGTCGGGCTGGGCGACGGAGCGCTGCCATTCAAGGAACGGGTGGGCATTTCTGATGATGTCATGCGATCGACCCCTTTCCATTACAGACGAATCTTGCAGCGACGCAATTGATGAATGCGCGCACCAGTCTGACAGCCTCGCCAATCTCCGCCTGAGTGCCGACCAATCCAGTATCGCCACCGTGGGCGAGCCTCCGCACGGAGACTACGGGGTGAATTTTGATCATCAGATCCGAGAGGTGCCGGTCTGAAGCCGCGCGCCGATGCGGCGGTCCAGGCCCCCGAAGCCGAGGGCGGAACCGTTTAGAGGTGGATCTGCCTCCGGACTGGTTGACGATCGGAGTCTGAGCTTCGGTACCTCGCGCGGCATCCCGTCACCTTCTTGGTACGGGCGTTCTTCCGACGCTCGATCTCACCGAAACCTCGCTTCACCACGACCACATCCTCTCCCCGTGGGGGTGCTGTGGGGGCACGTAACCCCCAGCGTGGAGGTTTGCGTCCTGTCGTGTCACTGAGCCTGACACGCAAAAACCCCGCCTGACCTGGCATGTTGCCGGTCAGACGGGGTTTCGCATCGGTGGGCGATACTGGGTTCGAACCAGTGACCTCTTCGGTGTGAACGAAGCGCGCTACCACTGCGCCAATCGCCCGAGTGCGTGGTCGATACTAGCCACAGATCCGGGGTTGCTCCAAACCGGATCGGTGCGGCGTGGCCCACACCCGGACGACGACGCTCCAGGTCACGGGTCGAGGCGCTCCCGGCAGTTCTTCTCGAACACCTCCCGCACGGCGAGCGTGATCTCCCCCGGTGCGACGTCGACGCCGTCGAGCCAGGTGATCGGCTGGACGTTGCGGCCCGAGGACGTCAGCGCCAGGTGCACGCCGCCCGTGGCCACCTCGTCCAGCACGGTGAACGGCAGCTCGCCCTCCCGGGCCTCGCGCACCGGCAGCCCCGCCTCGGCGCCCCACTCGAGCACGAGCGCCCGGGTGATCCCGGCCAGGCAGCCCGTGGACAGCGCCGGCGTGAGGAGCTCGCCGCCCTGCTCGACGAAGATGTTCGACCCCGTGCCCTCGCAGAGCTCGCCCACCGTGTTGGGCAGGATCGACTCGTCGCCGCCCTTGGCCTTGGCGTCCGCGAGCGCCACCACGTTCTCCGCGTACGACGTCGTCTTGAGCCCGGCGATGGGCGACCGCTCGTTGCGCGGCCACGGGGAACGGGCCGAGCGCGACTCGGGCATCATCATCGAGTCCTGCACGGCGACCACGACGCTCTGCGCGCCGGGGACCCGCATGGAGCCGAGCGGGCCGATACCCGCGGTGACGGTGATGCGCAGCCGGCCGTCGAACGGACCGTCGAGGCGCACGGCCTCGGCCAGCACGGCGTCGACGCCCTCGCGCACCCGCTGCTCGTCGGGCGCCTCCAGGCCGAGCCCGGTCGCGGAGCGGCGCAGCCGCTCCAGGTGACGCGTCAGCGCGAACACCTGCCCGTCGAACACGGTGCACGTCTCGAAGACGCCGTCACCCACCGTGATGCCGTGGTCGACCGCGCTCAGCGCGGCCTCCCCGGCTCCGACCAACCGACCTTCGGCCCAGATCACGAGACTCATGGTGCTCAGTCTGCCCGACGCCGGTACACCAGATGGGTCACCTCCCCTGCGTGCCGTGCCGCGACGGCGTCGAGGTCCAGCCGGCCGACGCCGTCGAACAGCCGCGTGGCACCGGGGATGTCCAGCACGACGGGGGCGACGTGCAGGCGCAGCTCGTCGATCGCCCCGGCGGCGAGATAGGTGTTGACCGTGGACACGCCCCCGGCGATCGAGATGTCCCCGTCGCCGGCCGCCTCGACGGCCCGGCGCAGCGCCTCGTCGGCACCGTCCGTGACGAAGTGGAAGGTCGTGCCCCCCGCCATCACCAGCGGCTCGCGCGGGTGGTGCGTCAGCACGAACACCGGTGCGCGGTACGGCGGCTCGTCACCCCACCACCCGGTCCAGTCCGGGTCCCACGGGCCGGTGCCCGGGAAGAACATGCCCCGGCCCATCACGTAGGCGTCGGCCTCCAGAATCCCGGCGACCTCGTCGGGATGGTCCTCGGCGTGCTCGAGCAGCCACGTGTGCAGCACCTCGCCGGTGCCGATCACGTCGCCGAAGGGTCGGTCACGGGTCTGGTGCGGTCCGGCGGCGAAGCCGTCCAGGGACACGGACAGGTCGCAGGTCACCCTCGTCATGCCGGTGCCGACGCCCGAGGGACCTCGGACTCATCGGTCGGGGCGGTGCGCGGGGTCACCCGAGGCGAGGCCGACCAGCCGCGCGGCCTTCAGCTCCGTCTCGCGCCACTCGGCCGCGGCGTCCGAGCCCCACGTGATGCCGGCGCCCGTGCCGAAGCGCAGCGTGCCGTCGTCGTCCGCCCCGCGTTCCCACCAGAAGGTCCGGATCCCGACGGCGAGCTCGGCCCGGTCGCCGTCGACCCAGCCGACAGCACCGCAGTAGGGCCCGCGTGCCGTCGGCTCGAGGTCGTCGATGATCGAGAGAGCCGACGACTTGGGCGCACCCGACACGGACCCCGGCGGGAACGTCGCGCGGAGCAGGTGACGCCACCGGTCCGGTGCGGCGGCGACAGCGGACGTCAGCGTGCCCTGCACCCGCGAGACCAGATGCACCAGCCCCGGGTGCTCCTCCACGCCGAGGAGCTCGGTCACCTCGACCGTGCCGGGCTCGCACACCCGCTGCAGGTCGTTGCGGACCAGGTCGGTGATCATGACGTTCTCGGCACGGTCCTTGCCGCTCAGGCCGTCCGCCGTCGGTGCGGTGCCCTTGATCGGCCCGGAGGCCAGCCGTCCGTCCTCGAGGGCCAGGTAGAGCTCGGGGGACGCGGAGACCACCCAGACGGGGGCGACGTCGAGGCCTGCCGGGACGTGCACGGCCGCCCCGTACGGCGCGGGGTTGCCGGCGGCCAGACGCGCAGCCAGCGCGGCCGCGTCCGGCTCCCCCGACCCGGTGCCGGGGTCCGTCGCCGGCAGCGGGGCGCTCAGCACCCGGCACACGTTGACCTGGTAGACGTCGCCCTGACGGATGTGCTGCTGCACGCGACGGACGGCGGCCTCGTACACCTCTTGGGACATCGACGTCGCCCAGTCGTCCGGGGCCGGGCCGGACCAGCCCGCCGCCGGGTCGTCGCCCCGCTCCGGGGGCCCGCCGGCGGTGACGTGGGCGAACCGCCAGGCTCGCGCCCGTCCGCCGCGCCCGAACGCCTCGAAGTCGACGACGACGAACCAGGGCCCGGGGTCGCGGAGCCGCTCGGGGGCGACCTCGAGGTCGACGCACTCGACGACGTCGGTCGCGAGACGGCCGGCGAAGGAGGCCCAGGAGGTCGGTGCACGCACGGCTGCACGGTATGCCAGCGAGGCATCGCGAGGCGATTGGACCATTCGGGCACCGTCCACTAAAGTTTTCCTCGCGCCGGAACACCGCGGGGATCACCCCTGCACCAGGTCCGGTCGTGCGGATGTAGCTCAGTTGGTAGAGCACCACCTTGCCAAGGTGGATGTCGCGAGTTCGAGTCTCGTCATCCGCTCGGAGGCCCACTCCCCTGCGATCTCGGCAACGAGCGAGCCGGTGAGCACAGTCTCAAGGTGGGTTGGCCGAGAGGCGAGGCAGCGGCCTGCAAAGCCGTATACACGGGTTCGAATCCCGTACCCACCTCGGGCGATTGGCGCAGCGGTAGCGCGCTTCCCTGACACGGAAGAGGTCACTGGTTCGATCCCAGTATCGCCCACCACCACAGGCCCCGGACCACACGGTCCGGGGCCTGCTGCGTTCCCCGGAGATCCGTGCCACGCGAGTGGCCGACAGCGGTGCTACGTTCCAGACGGATCACCCCGGGAGGTCCCATGGTCGAGCCCGAGCCCACCGCCACCACCGACGCCCGGACACCGCTCGGCGTGATGACGGCGGCCTGCGTCTCCACCCTCATCGTCAACGCGAACACGTCCGCCGTGGCCATCCTGCTCCCGGCGATCAGCGACGACGTCGGCATGTCCACGGAGACCCTCCAGTGGGCCGTGACGGGCTACCTGCTCGTCGGGGCGGCCACGATCGTCACCTCCGGGAGCCTCGGGGACGTCTTCGGCCGGCGCAAGGTGTTCCTCGGCGGCCTGCTGCTGTTCATCGCGTCGTGCGTCCTTATCGCCCTGGCGCCGGGCGGCTGGGCTGTCATCGTCGGACGCTGCATCCAGGGCGCCGCCGGGGCCACGCTCGTGGCCGGCGGGCTGAGCATCCTCACCATCGCCTCACCGCCCGGGAACGCGCAGCTGCGGGCCGTGTCCTACTGGGGGTCGGCCTCGGCGGTCGGGGCGGCGGCGGGCCCGCTGCTCGGCGGGGCGCTCGTGAACACGGTGGGCTGGCAGGGGTTGTTCTGGCTCGACGCGGCGATCGCGGTCCTGCTCGTCCCCCTGACGCTGCGTACGGTGGCCGAGTCCTCCGACCCGACGCGCAGCCGGTCGATCGACTGGGCGGGCAGCGCGCTCATCGCCCTCGCCCTGGCCCCGCTCATCCTCGGCCTCACCCAGGGCGCGACCTGGGGATGGCTCTCGATCCAGACGCTCGGCTGCTTCGCGGTGTCCGTCGCGTCGACGATCGGGTTCGTCGCGGTCGAGAGCAAGGTGTCCGCCCCGCTGATCGACCTCGGCCTGTTCCGCAACCGGCGGCTGGTCGGGGCGACGATCGGGATCCTCATCGGCGCCGCCGCGATCAACGCGATGATGTTCCTGCTGAGCCTGTTCTTCCAGGACCCGGCCGCCTTCGGGATGGACCCCTTCGAGGCCGGGCTGGCCACCCTGCCGGCGACCGTCGGGATGGTCGCCCTCACCCCGGCGGTCCCCGGGCTGACCCACCGGTTCGGGGTGCTCGCCGTCGTCGGGACGGGGTTCGTCGTCATGACGGCCGGCTTCGTGGTGCTGGCCCTGGCCGGCGCCTCGTGGGGCTACCTGGCGTTCCTGGTTCCGATCGTCATGACGGCGGTGGGACTGTGCCTGTCGAACAATCCCTGTTCCTCGGTCGCCACGGGATCGGTCGACCACTCCGAGGTGGGCGGGGCGTCGGGCCTGTCCAACATGGCGCGCTACGTCGGACCGGCGGTCATGACCGCCGTGGTCGCGGCTCTGTACGCGGGCATCCCCGCGAACCGCTCCGCGGCCGGGGCGTCCGCCACCGATGCCCTGCTCGCCGGGTTCCACGCAGCCGCCCTCGCGCTGGCCGTCGTCTCGGCCCTGGGGATCGTGCTCGTGTGGCTGATCCGGGGCTACCGGGACAAGCACACGCCCGAGGGGGTCGACGTCGCGATCGCCGCCGCCGCGCCCGTGCACACGGTCCCCCGGCCCGAGACGGGGCCATCGACCGCGACCCGGACGGCGGCACCGGGCGACCCGGCGTAGCGTCGATCGCATGTGCCGCAACATCACCACCCTGCGCGGCCTCGAGCCGCCCGCGACCGCGGAGGAGATCGAGGCGGCCGCCGCCCAGTTCGTGCGGAAGGTGACCGGCGTGGCGTCCACCGCCGCACCGGCCTCCCGCGAGCCCTGCGAGGCGGCCGCCGCCGAGATCGCCGTGATCGTCACCCGGCTGCTGGACGACCTACCCGCCCGCCGACAACCGCCGGCCACGGTCCCGCCCCTGCGCCGACCCGAGGTGCAGGCGCGGATCGCCGCCCGCAGCAGCAGCGCGACCGCATGACGTCACCTGGCGTCCCCGCGGGACGTCGAGACCCAGGAGCGACCATGGACCAGCCCGAGCTCGACTTCTCCGCGTTGAGCGCCGTCTTCGTCAACTGCACCCTCAAGCCGTCCCCGGAGGTGTCGAACACCCAGGGACTCATGGACGTCAGCGCCGCGATCATGCGCAGGCACGGCGTGAGGGTGGACGAGATCCGCGCCGTCGACCACGACCTCGCCCCCGGGGTCCAGCCGGACATGACCGAGCACGGGTGGAGCCGCGACGACTGGCCGGCGCTGGCCGAACGGATTCTCGCCGCGGACATCCTCGTCCTCGGCACGCCGATCTGGCTGGGCGACAAGTCCAGCGTCTGCACCCGCGTCGTCGAGCGGCTGTACTCGCTGTCGGGCCGGCTGAACGACGCCGGCCAGTACCTCTACTACGGCCGCGCCGCGGGCGTCGTGATCACCGGCAACGAGGACGGCGCCAAGCACGTGGCGATGAACGTCCTGTACTCCCTGCAACATCTCGGCTACACCATCCCGCCCCAGGCCGACGCCGGGTGGGTCGGCGAGGCGGGGCCCGGCCCGTCCTACCTGGACGAGGGCTCCGGCGGCCCCCAGAACGAGTTCACCCAGCGCAACACCACGTTCATGACCTGGAACCTCATGCACATGGCCGCGATGCTCCGGGCCGCCGGCGGGTTCCCCGCGTACGGCAACCAGCGCAGCGCCTGGGACGCCGGCACCCGGTTCGACCACCCGAACCCCGAGTTCCGCTGACGGCACCCGGCCTCTCGGCCCGTCGTCCGCCGGAGGCCCAGGTCACACCGGTGGAATTGGACCTGGGACCCGCGGTCCAGTAATGTTCCTCAGGCACCGGCACGCGGGGATCACGTCCTCGGAACTGTCCGGCCGTGCGAACGTAGCTCAGTTGGTAGAGCACCACCTTGCCAAGGTGGATGTCGCGAGTTCGAGTCTCGTCGTTCGCTCCACGGGCGATTGGCGCAGCGGGAGCGCGCTTCCCTGACACGGAAGAGGTCACTGGTTCGATCCCAGTATCGCCCACCAGCGCAGAAGGGCCCCTGTATCGCGGAGACGCGATACAGGGGCCCTTCTCGTCGGTGGGTGCGGGCGCCGCGCGAGCCCACGAGCCGTCGGCCGACGGACGCCGACTCTCCGACCGGCCCGAGGACGCCCGGTACGCTCGCGGGCGTGAACGCCGACGACTCCGCCGACAGCCCGCCCGCCGTCTCCGCGACGATGCACCGGGCCAAGACCCGCGCGCGGGCGTCCCACGTCACCGTGGGCCGGACGCGCATGACGGACGAGGGCACCGTCGAGATCGACTGCTCCTGCGGCATGGTGCTCACCAACGGGCCGCAGTGGTCGCTCGACGAGCACATCCGCCTGCATAGGGCGGAGGCGCGTTACCTCGCGCTCAGCGAGGTCGCTCCGGCCGGCATGCCCCGGCTGATCCCCGTGGGCCCCGACCGGCTTCCGCGCTGACCGGCTCCTGGCCGGTCGGCGGTCTCAGAGCTCGTCCGGGTCGTCCCAGGAGTGTCCGCTCGAGGCGCCCTCCATCGGGCGCAGGACGGTCTGCGACAGCGACAGCGGCGCCTTCGTCGCGTCGCCGCCGGGTCGGGGGTCACCGTGCTCTTCCGTGGCCGAGCGCTGCCGCGGCGCGATCCGCGCCTGGGAAGCGATCGACTCGTCGAGGAGGGCCCGAGCTCGGTCGGAGTCGGCCTCCTGTGTGTCCTTGATCATGTCCCAGGTGTATCAGCGGGACGGCACGTTCGCCCGTGCTTGGCACACTATTCTGCACACGGGCGCACTCCTGCCACCCCGTCGGCACCGGGACGTCACACCGTGCGGCGACGCGACGCCCTCTGCACGACACGACCCTCCCCTGCCCGTGCGCGCGCCGTATGGTGGGGCCGTGACCACAGGCGATCCACTCGACGAGGCGCGCTCCCGGGCCACTCCTGCGCCGAGCGAACGCCGCCGCGAACCCTGGCCCGGCCCCCGACCGCTGCTCTGGGCACCTCGCGCGCACACCGTCGAGCTCGTGCTCCTTCTCCCCGACGGATCCACCTCGCGCCGACCGATGCGACTCGTCGGCGCCCACGAACCCGGCTACTGGCGTGCCGACGAGCAGATCTCCCCGGGGACGGACTACTCGTTCTCGATCGACGGCGGGCCGCCGCTCTCCGACCCCGCGGCGGCCCACGTCCCCTCAGGGATCCAGGGCCCGAGCAGGATCCTGGACGAGCGGTTCGTGTGGCGGGACCACGCGTGGCCCGGGGCCGACCTCACCCGGGGGTCGCTGCTGCACCTCGACGTGCCCACGGTGACGCCGGAGGGGACCCTCGACGCCGCCACGGGGCTACTGCCCGACGTCGCCACGCTCGGGGTCGACGGCGTCGAGCTCTCCCCCGTGGCGGCCTTCGACCCCGAGGCCGGTCCTCGCGCCGGCGTCCGGCTCTTCGCGGTCCACGAGCCCTTCGGGGGCCCGCACGCCCTGCAGCGGTTCGTGGACACGGCGCACCGCCACGGACTCGCCGTCGTGCTCGACCTGCCCCACCGGTGGGCGGTCGCCGACCCGCTGCGGCTGGACCGGTTCGGACCGTACGCGCAGGGGTCGCGGATCGCGCCGCGGCCGCGGAAGGACCACGGCCACGACGCCCCCCGGATCAACCTCGACGGCTCCGGCAGCCGCGGCCCCCGGGACTTCTTCGTCGCGGACGCCCGGCGCTGGCTGCACGAGTTCCACGTCGACGGCCTGCTGCTGGACGTCGAGGCCCTCGCCGACCGGTCCTCGGCGCCGTTCCTGACCGAGCTGGCGGCGGTCGCCCAGGACGTCTCGGCGCGGACCGGGCGCCCCCGTGCCCTGCTCGCCGACGGACCCGGTCTCAGCGACCGCCTCACCACGACCGTGGAGCGGCTGCTGACGGGGCGGCTCGACGGTCCGGCCGGCGACCTGCGCCGGCTGTCGACCGAGATCACCGCCCCGGCCCGGATCCCGGCCGGTCGACGGCGTGCGCTGCGAGCCGCCCAGCGCAGCGGCTCGTTCGTCGGACCCGTCACCCGCCTGCCGGCCGCCACCCGGGCGGTCCCCTGGTCACGCCTCGAGGACGTCGCCGGGTCCGCCGCCACGACCTCCGCGGACGACGACGCCACGCTGCTGGCGTTCGCCGTGCTCGCCGGCAGCGTCGTGGTCCTCGACACCGAGCACGTCCCCGTCCGGCCGGGCTCCGCGGACGCCCGCCGACTCGCGGCCTGGACGCGCCGGCTGCTCACCCTGCGGCCCGCCGCCCTGACGGACCTCGCCCACCGCCTGGAGGTCACGACCGACGACGGTGCCCTCGTCGCGCGTCGTGGCGGCACCGCGCTCGTCCTGGTCCTCGACCCCGCGGTGCCCGCGCTGGACCTCGTGCCTCGCCTCGGCACGCCGTCCGGCGCCTGGCGGGTGGCGGCGGCCTGGGACGAGGAGCGCACCCACCTGGAGGACGGGAGCCTGCGGGCCCCGCGGCGCTCCGTCGTCATCCTCCGGGACGACCCCGACGCCCGCCCCGCCGGCGCCGACCCGAGGACGGAACCCTGATGACCGCACCCTGGACCGAGCACCCGGCGACCTCCCTGCGCTGGCGCCCCGGTGATCGCCTCGACGCGCTCGACACCCGCTCCACCCCGGGCTACACCGGCCGCAAGCGCGCCGCCAAGGTGCTGCGCGCCGGCCACGCGGACGAGCTGTCGGACCTGCAGGAACGACTCTTCGCCCACGGCCGCACGGGTGGCGTGCGCAGCGTCCTGCTGATCCTGCAGGGGATGGACACCTCCGGCAAGGGCGGGATCGTGCGGCACGTCGTGGGCATGGTCGACCCTCAGGGCGTCCGGTGCCGAGGCTTCGGGCCACCCACCCCCGAGGAGCAGGCCCACGACTTCCTGTGGCGGATCCGGCGCGCCCTGCCGTCGCCCGGGCTGCTGGGCGTCTTCGACCGGTCGCACTACGAGGACGTGCTCGTCGTGCGGGTCGAGGAGCTCCAGCCCGAGGCGAGCTGGCGGGCCCGTTACGACGAGATCAACGCCTTCGAGGCCGAGACCGCCGCGGCCGGCACCGAGATCGTCAAGGTGATGCTGGCCATCTCGCCCGAGGAGCAGCTCGAGCGGCTGGTCTCACGCCTGGACCGGCCGGAGAAGCACTGGAAGTACGACCCGGCCGACCTGCGCGCCCGGGAGCGGTGGGGCGAGTACCAGGCCGCGTACCAGGAGATGCTGGACCGCACCAGCACCGACGTCGCGCCGTGGTACGTCGTGCCCGCGGACCGCAAGTGGTTCGCCCGGCTGGCCGTGAGCGAGCTGCTGCGCCACACGCTGCGGGGCCTCGACCTCCGGTGGCCGGCGGCGGACTTCGACGTGGAGCGTCAGCGCCGGCTGCTCACCGGCGGGTGACGGCTCAGGCCTCGTCGAGGAGCGCGCGGCCGTCCTCGGCCAGCGCACCCAGGCGGGACAGCGCCCGGTAGTACTTCTTGCGGTAGCCGCCGCGCAGCATCTCCTCGCTGAACAGCGCGCGCGGGTCCGCCCCGGCCAGCAGCACCGGCACGTCGCGGTCGTACAGCCGGTCCACGAGCACGACCAGTCGCAGGGCGACCTCCTGGCGGGTCACCGGTCGCACCCCGGTCAGCCCGACCACCTCGACGCCGTCGAGCAGCGCCCCGTAACGGCTCGGGTGCACGGTCGCGAGGTGCGCGAGGAGGTCGGAGAAGTCGTCGACCACCGCGCGGGGACGCGCGGCCGCGGTGGTGCACACGACCTCGGTGGCGAGCGGCGCGGCGTCCGTGACCACCGACCGGTGGCGGTAGTCCTCGCCGTCGACACGAAGCACCTCGAAACGGTCCGCGAGCGCCTGGATCTCGCGCAGGAAGTCCTCCGCCGCGAACCGCCCCTCGCCGAGGGCGTCCGGCAGGGTGTTCGACGTGGCCGCGAGGGCGACGCCGCGGTCGGCGAGCTCGCGCAGCAGGCGTGACATCAGCACGGTGTCACCCGGGTCGTCCAGCTCGAACTCGTCGATGCAGACGAGCTTCTTGGTGGAGAGGGCCTCGACCGTCGGCAGGAACCCGAGGGCGCCGACGAGGTTCGTGTACTCCACGAAGGTCCCGTAGGCGGCCGCGTCGGCCCCGAGCTCCTCCCGCACGGCGTGCGCGAGCGAGGTCAGCAGGTGGGTCTTGCCCACGCCGAACCCGCCGTCCATGTAGACGGCGGGCGCCGGACGACGACGGCCGAGCAGCGACCGCAGCCCGCTCGGCGCCGGGCGGGCGATCTCGGCGGCCACCTCCTGCAGCCGGGCGACCGCGGCGGCCTGGCTGGGGTGGTCCGGGTTCGCGCGGTACGTGGCGAACCGCGCGTCGGCGAAGTGCCGCGGCGGGACGAGGTCCGCCAGGAGGCGGTCGGCGGAGAAGGCGGGGCGGACCGCCACCAGGGAGCCGATGGCGGTCGTGTCGCTGGACTGCACTGCTGTCACGACGATCCACCCTATGCGGGCGTCGTAGTCTGGCCGCTGTGAGTTCCGACACGCCCCCGCTGGTCCGTCATCTCCCCACCGTCGGCGAGATCCCGCCCGACGCCGACGAGCACGTCCTCGCGGACCTGTACAGGGTGCCGGACGGGCCGTTCGTGCGGGCGAACATGATCGCCACCGTCGACGGGGCCGCCTGGGGTCCTGACGGCCGGTCCGCGTCGATCAACGACCCCGCGGACTGGCGGGTCTTCCGTGTCCTGCGCGCGCTGGCCGACGTCGTCCTCGTCGGCGCCGGGACCGCCCGGCAGGAGGGGTACACGGGCCTGTCCCGGCCCCGCGGCCTGGAACGTCTCGCCACCGCGCCGCTCGAGCTCGCCATCGTCACCCGCAGCGGCCAGGTGCCCTGGGCGACGCTCGACGGCCCCCGTCCCCCGCTGGTGGTCACCGGGCGGGCAGGAGCGCAGGAGGCCGGGGCCGCCGTCGGCGAGGACCGGGTGCTGGAGTGTTCGGACGGCACCGAGGACGGCGTGGACCTGCGCGCGGCCCGCGAGGCGCTCACCGCGCGCGGCCTGGCGCGGGTGCTGTGCGAGGGCGGTCCCGGCCTGCTCGCCGACATGCTGGCCGCGGACCTCGTCGACGAGCTGTGCGTGACGACGTCACCGATGCTGGCCGGGCCCGGACCCCGCCGGATCGTCGCCGCCCCCCGGGACCGGGAGCCCGGCGCCGGGCGGGAGCTGCGCCTCGGCCACCTCCTGTCCGGGCCCTCCGGCACGCTGCTGGCGCGCTGGGAGGTCGGGTGACCCGTGCCGGCGGCCCCCTGGGCACCGCGGGCGGCGGTGCCGTAGGTTGCTGCCATGTCTGCAGAAGCATGGACCGTCGTCGTCCTCAGCGAGGACGCGCTGACCTCCGCCGACGTCGACCACATCACCGGGCTGCACACCGAGATGGACGCCGAGATCGCCTATCGCGTGCTGGTGCCCGCCGACACCGAGCACCGGGTCGTGTCCTCCGTGCTGGACCACCTCGGGATGCTCGAGCTGCGTGAGGCGTGGGACGACCTGATCGGCAAGGAGCCGACGCCCCAGCAGGCCACGGCGACCGCCGCCGAGCAGGTCACCGAGTCCGTGGAGCTGTTCCGCGCCCGCGGCGCCACCGCCTCGGGCGAGGTCACCGAGGACGACCCGCTGCCGACGCTGCAGCGCGCCGTGGCGGACGGCGGCGACGAGGTCGTCGTGGTGACCTACCCGCACGCCGTCGAGGACACCTTCCACACCGACTGGGCCTCCCGTGCCCGGGACGTGCTGCAGGTGCCCGTGCTGCACCTGTACGCCGGCACCAGCGAGCTCGGCTGAGGCGGAGGTGCAGCGCAGGGTGGGGCCCGAAGAACGAGGGACCCGCCCGCAGCGCAACCGCAGACTCAGCCGACGACAGCACGTCTGAGGCCCAGGTCTACCGCACCCGGTGCCCGGCCCGGGTGATGGTCGCGCGCACGAGCTCGTCCATCGAGTCGAGGAACGGCGGCTCGTCCAGCAGCCCGTGGTCGACGGCGGCCACCGACAGCTCGGTGCAGCCGAGCACGACGACCCCGGCGCCGCGGTCGACGAGGCGCGCCGCGACCTGGCGCAGCGCGTCGGGGTCGGCCGGGCGACCGGCCTTGACCTGCTCGTAGATCACGGCGTTGACGCGCTCCTGGTCGGCCTCGTCGGGGGCGACGACGTCGATGCCGTGGGCGGCGAAGGCGTGGTCGTACACCCGGGAGGCGACGGTGCCGGCCGTGGCCAGCAGCCCCACGCGCGTCAGGTCCGGCACGCGGGCCCGTGCGGCGGTGACGGTCACGTCGACGATGGACACGAACGGCACCGTGACGGCGTCGAGCACCTGCTGGGTGAAGTAGTGCGCGGTGTTGCACGGCATCACCAGGAACCGCACCCCGAAGGCCTCGAGACGCGCCGCGTCGCGGGCCAGCACCGGGCCGGGGTCGTCCGTCGACCGGCCGAGCACGAAGTCGGTGCGGTCCGGGATCGTGGCGTGGTTGAGCACCACGAGGTCGACGTGCTCCTGGTCGCGCGCGGCGTCGGTGAGCTGCACGACCCGCTGCAGGAAGTAGGCCGTGGCCAGCGGGCCGACGCCGCCGATCACCCCGACCGGCGGCATCGGTCCCGTGGCCCCGGCGTCCGAGGTGGTGCTCACGCCGAGCCCCGCCACGCGAGGCGGCGGGCCTCGGCGACCGGGTAGTGCTGCGCGTACTTGCGCCACTGGTTGAGCTGGGCGATCGCCAGGTAGGCCAGCCGTCGCGGGTCCGTCTCCGCGCGGTACCACAGCGGGTTGGTGGACCGTCCGCGGCGGGCGAGGCGGCGTGCGGTCGAGCGCACCTCGTCGTCGAGCACGTACCGGCGCAGCAGGGCGCCGGGCAGCACCGTGTACAGGTGCTCCGCCTCGAGCTCGCCGGAGGCGGTGAGCGGCACGTCCGCCCCGAGCACCGCCCGCGGGTCGGGGTCCTGGCCCTGCACGTGCTCGTGCACGTAGAACTTCACGGCGTTCGCCCCGGCGGCGGTGATGTAGAAGTTCGAGCGACCCAGGCGCGGGTTCAGCTCGAAGAACACGTACCGGCCGTCGCGCGGGTCGTACTTGAGGTCGAAGTTCGCGAAGCCGGTCCAGCCCACGTGCTCGAGCATCCGGGTGGCCTGCTCGACGACCTCGTGGTTGACCTGCGTGATGATGCCGGCCGGGTTCCCCAGGGCGCCGGGCGTGTGCTCCTCGAGCAGCACGTGACCGTAGGCGGAGAAGCGGACCTTGCCCGTGGCGTCGGAGTAGCAGGTGAGGATCCGCATCCCGGAGTCGTCCCCGGGGATGTAGTCCTGGACGACGAACGACCCCTGGTACCCCGCGTCGTGGACCCGCCGGAGCAGGTCGACGAGCTCCTCACGGGTGTCGACGAGGAAGACCTTCTTCTTCCCGGCGAACTCCACGTCGTGGTACGCGGCCGTGCTGGCGGCCTTGGCGATGACCGGGAAGGTCAGCTCGGAGGTGTCGGGCTCGCCGCCCGCGGCGACGTCGTGGACGACCGTCGTCGGGTGGGCGATGCCGAGCTCGGCGCACAGGTCGCCGAACCCTTCCTTGTCGGTGAGCCGGTGCAACAGCTTCTCGTCGACGTACGGGATCGTGTAGCGGTCCTCGAGCCGGGCCCGCTGCTCGACGAGGAGCCGGACCAGCCAGTCCGCCGACCCGACGGCGATCAGGTCGGCGTCGGCGTGCTCGTCGGCGATCGCCCGCAGCCGCGCCACCACGACGTCCGGGTCGTCGATCCCGGGCTCCACCACGTGCTGCAGGATCCGCGAGTGGCGCACGAGCCCCGTGGACATCCCGGAGACGACCACCGGGCGCACGCCGTAGGCCTCGTGGAAGGTCCGGGCCAGGGAGTAGGCGCCGATGTCACCGCCGAGGACGACGGGCTGCAGCCGGCGGCTCATCGGGTCTCCTGTCCTGCGGCGGTGCGCCGCGTCGTCGCGCGGCGGGCCGCGTCGTAGTTGGCCTGCAGGGCGCTGGCCGGGTAGTAGCGCCGGTACTTGCGCACGTGGTTCACCAGGGCGGTGAGCACGTACAGCCGGCGGCGCGGCGAGGCGTCGGCGACGTAGCGCAGCGGGTGCACGGTGCGTCCGGTGCGCATCAGCCCCACGACCCGGGCGCGCAGCCCCTCGTCGAGGACGTAGCGGCGCAGCAGCCGGTGCGGCACCACGCAGTAGAGCACCTCGCGCCGCGCCGTGACCTGCTCGCGACGCTCGCGGCGGATCACGTCGTCGACGAGCACCTCGGTCGGGTTCTGGCCGCCCGCGGTCAGGTAGTAGTTGTTGCGCCCGATGCGGGGGTTCTGCTCGAAGAACTTGTACACGCCGTCACGCGGGTCGAGCTTGACGTCGAAGTTGGCGAACCCGTGCCAGCCGACGTGCTCGCACAGCCGCTGGGCCGCGTCGAGGATCTCCTCGATCGGCTCGACGATCATCGCCGACGGGTTGCCCCGGGCCGCCGGGGTGCGCTCCTCCAGCAGCACGCGGGCGGAGCAGCGCAGGGTCACCCGTCCCGAGGTGTCGGAGTACGTCGTGACCGAGCGCATCTGGGTGTCGTCGCCCGGGATCATCTCCTGGACGAGGAACCGCCCCCGGAACCCCGCGCGCCGCAGGCTGCCCCACAGGCTGTCCAGCTCGGCGCGGGAGGCGATCTCGTAGATCTTCTTCTTCCCGGCGAAGTGCACGTCGTGGTAGTCGGCGCTGGAGGCCGGCTTGGCGATCACCGGGTAGTCGAAGCCGACCGGCGCAGGCTTCCACCCCGGCTCGTCCGCGGTGGCGAAGTCCTGGATCACGGTGGCCGGCGTGGGGATGCCCAGCTCGGTGCACACGGCGGAGAACTCGGCCTTGTCGCAGATGCGGTCGATGAGGCCCATGTCGGCGTACGGCAGCACGTAGCCGGCGGCCTGCAGCGCGGACCGGTGGTGCGCGAGGATGCGCACGACCCAGTCCATGTTCGACTGCAGCAGCAGCGGCTCACGGTGCCCGGCCCCCCGACGCTCGCGCGCCACCCGCTCGAGGGTCGCGACGATCTCCTCGGCCGCGGTGCCCGACAGCACGGTGTCGATGAGCTGCGAGTGCGCGATGGGGCCGGGCTCGGCGAAGGCGACCACCGTGGTGCGCAGGCCGTAGGCCTCGTGGAAGGATCGCGTCAGCGCGTACACGCCGATGTCGGAACCGACGATCACGGGGTGGAACCCGGGGTCGCTCGTGGCGGCCTCGGGAACCGACTGGGGGTGGGTCACGGGGGTGTCAGGCCTCCTGCTCGGAACGGTCACCGGACCAGAGGGTGTGGAACGTCCCCTCGCGGTCGGTGCGACGATAGGTGTGCGCACCGAAGAAGTCACGCTGCGCCTGGATGAGCGCGGCGGGCAGGCGCTCCGCGCGGACGCCGTCGTAGTAGGCCAGCGACGACGAGAACGCCGGGGCGGGGATGCCGGCCGACGCGGCCTGGGCCACGACGCGGCGCCACGCGGACAGGCCGTCGCCGACGGCGTCGGTGAAGTACTCGTCCGACAGCAGCAGCGGGAGCTGCGGGTCACGCTCGTAGGCCTCGGTGATCCGGTTGAGGAACCGGGCCCGGATGATGCAGCCACCGCGCCAGATGCGCGCCATGGCACCCCGGTCGATGTCCCAGCCGTGCTCGGCCGACGCGGCGGCGATCTGGTCGAAGCCCTGGGAGTAGGCGACGACCTTGGAGGCGTAGAGGGCCTGACGGACGTCCTCGACGAACGCGTCCCGGTCGGCGACCTGCAGCGGCTCGGCGTTCGCCGGCAGCGCCCGGCGGCCGGCCTCGCGCTGCGGCACGCCGCCGGACAGGGCGCGCGCGAACGTCGCCTCGGCGATCCCGGTGATGGGCACGCCCAGGTCGAGACCGTTCTGCACGGTCCACCGGCCGGTGCCCTTCTGCTCGGCCTGGTCCAGGACGATGTCGACGAAGGCCTGGCCGGTCTCGGCGTCGACGTGCCGGAGCACGTCGGCGGTGATCTCGATGAGGAAGGACTCGAGGTCGCCCTCGTTCCAGGCCGCGAAGATCTCGCCGATCTCGGCGGCGGAGGCCCCCAGGCCGGCCCGGAGCAGGTCGTAGGCCTCGGCGATGAGCTGCATGTCGGCGTACTCGATGCCGTTGTGGACCATCTTCACGAAGTGGCCGGCACCGTTCGGGCCCACGTACGTGCAGCACGGCGTGCCGTCGACCTTGGCCGAGACGGCCTCGAGGATCGGGCCGAGCGACTCGTAGGACTCCCGGGTGCCGCCGGGCATGATCGACGGGCCGAGCAGCGCGCCCTCCTCGCCGCCGGAGACCCCGGTGCCGACGAAGTGCAGGCCGCGGGCGCTCAGCGCCTCCTCGCGGCGGATCGTGTCCGGGAAGTGGGCGTTGCCGGCGTCGACGACGATGTCGCCGTCCTCCAGCAGCGGCAGCAGCTCGTCGATCACGGCGTCGGTGGCCGCGCCGGCCTTGACCATGATGACGACCTTGCGGGGGCGCTCGAGCGAGGCGACGAAGTCGGCCATCGACTCCGAGGGGACGAAGTCGCCCTCGTCGCCGGCCTCCTCCATGAGGGACTGCGTCTTGCCGTAGCTGCGGTTGTGCACCGCCACCGTGTACCCGTGGCGGGCGAAGTTCCGGGCGAGGTTCCGGCCCATCACCGCCAGTCCGGTGACGCCGATCTGAGCTCGTGCTGTCATTGCTTCCTGCTTCCTCGTGGAGGTCGTTCCCGGGCGAACACTCCGTCGGTCACCCGCCAGGCCGAGAACAGCCTAGTCGGACGGCACGAACGGTTGGTCGACGTGCCGTGATGCGGACAGCGCCCGGTCCCGTGCGCCGGACGCGTGCGGCACGTCGGCCCCGCGCGGCGCCCCGCCCGGCGTACGGTGACAGGGTGACTGCTTCCCCGCCGGAGGTCCCGGGGCGGTTCGCCGCCGCGCTGGCGTCGCTGCGCGGCCGTCGCACCCGCCCCGAGGTCCGGCTGTCCGAGAT
The DNA here is from genome assembly GCF_030588085.1 of Isoptericola sp. b408. NCBI lineage: Bacteria > Bacillati > Actinomycetota > Actinomycetes > Micrococcales > Promicromonosporaceae > Isoptericola > Isoptericola sp. b408. Next base: position 446,824 of record NZ_JAUQYQ010000002.1, on the reverse strand, counting down.
CCCCGGGCCGCGACGTGTGGCGCCGTACAGCCTGGCGCTGGAGGGCGAGGTCATCAGCGGCGGGGTCGAGCTGGCCACCGGACGTTTCGTCGTCCTGCACGACCCCGCAGGACAGGACCAGTGGCGCGGCGACTTCCGGGTCGTGACCCTGGTGCGCGCCGAGCTCGAGCCGGAGCTGGCCGGGGACGAGATGCTCGGCGACGTCGCCTGGACCTGGGTGACCGAGAACCTCGAGTCGGCGCAGGTGGGAGCGATCGCGACCGGCGGGACGGTCACCCGGGTGCTCTCGCAGAGCTACGGGGCGCTGGCACGCACGCCGGACGCGGTGGACCTGGAGATCCGGGCCTCCTGGACGCCGACCGACACCGACCTGGGGGCGCACCTGGAGGTCTGGGCGGACCTGATGTCGACGGCCGGCGGCCTGCCCCCGCTGCCCGACGGCGTGACGGCCCTGGACGTGCGACGCCGTACCGTGGAGCCATGAGCTCCGGCGTGACCCAGGCCGACCCCGGCGTCGTCCCCCTGTCCGAACCGGCCGACGGGGTCGGCGAGGTCGTCTCCACCCCGCGGTCCCTGGACCGCGTCGTCACCGCGTTCGGTGCCGGGTCGGGCCCGGTGGCGGCCGACGCCGAGCGGGCCTCCGGGTACCGGTACGGCCAGGCCACCTACCTCGTGCAGCTCCGCCGCGAGGGCGCGGGGACCGCACTGCTGGACCCGGTGACGCTGCCGGACCTGTCGGCGGTCGCGGACGCCGTCGGACCCGTCGAGTGGGTGCTGCACGCGGCCTCCCAGGACCTGCCGGGACTGGCCGAGCACGGGCTGCGGCCGCCGCGGATCTTCGACACCGAGCTGGCCGCCCGGCTGCTGAACCTGCCGCGCGTGGGCCTCGCGGCCGTCGTCGCCGACACCCTCGGCCTCGGCCTCGCCAAGGAGCACTCCGCGGTCGACTGGTCGACGCGCCCGCTGCCCACGGACTGGCTCCGGTACGCGGCGCTCGACGTCGAGGTGCTGGTCGAGGTCCGCGACGTGCTCGCCGCGCGTCTCGAGGAGGCGGGCAAGGCCGAGTGGGCCGCCCAGGAGTTCGAGCACGTGCGCACCCTGCCGCCGCCGGCCCCGCGGCCGGACCCGTGGCGCCGCACCTCGGGGACGCACACGGTGAAGAACCGACGCGGCCTGGCGGTCGTGCGGGCGCTGTGGGAGGCCCGTGACCGCAACGCCCGCGAGCGCGACGTCTCGCCGGGCCGGGTGCTGCCGGACCGCGCGATCGTCGCCGCGGCGCGCGCGATGCCGCGCACGGCCGGGCAGCTGGCGGCGGTCCCGGAGTTCGCCACCAAGGGCGCCCGACGGCGGATCACCACCTGGCAGCGCGCGATCGACACCGCGCTGGCCCTGCCCGACGCCGAGCTGCCCGCGATCCGGGGGCCGCGCACCGACGGACCCCCGCAGCCGCGCACCTGGGCCGACAGAGACCCCGTCGCAGCCCGGCGCCTGGACGCGGCGCGCGCGATCGTGGCCGAGCTCTCCGAGACCCACGACGTCCCGGCCGAGAACCTGCTGCAGCCCGACGCGATGCGCCGCCTGTGCTGGTCGCCGCCGGAGCCCGCGGGTGCCGAGGAGATCGGGGAATTCCTGCGCGGACGGCGTGCCCGGGAGTGGCAGATCGGTCTGGTGGCGGAGCGGTTCGCGCGCGGTTTCGCCGACGCCTGACCGGCGCGGTCCGCGGGATGGCCTGCCCGCCCGCCGGCTGATACCGGGTCTCAGGTGGTCTATGCTCTTCGTGGTACTCGCGGTAGCGTGTACCTGTGCTCGGCGTGACCCGCCGCGGCACCCGAGCGACGATGCTCCCCGGCACCGTCGGAACCGATCCCCCGCAACGGACGGAGCTGCCATGACCGTGGCCCCCCAGGCCCCCGGCACCACCCGAGACCCGGCCCGTCGCGCCCTGCGCGACGTCGTGTTCGTCGAGGGCGTGCGCACCCCCTTCGGCAAGGCCCGGCCCGACGGCCTGCTGGCCGAGACGCGTGCCGACGACCTCGTCGTCAAGGCGCTGCGCGAGCTGCTGCGCCGTCACCCCGAGCTGCCCGTCGAGCGCATCGACGAGGTCGCCATCGCCGCCACGACGCAGCAGGGCGACCAGGGCCTCACGCTGGGCCGGACCGTCGCGCTCCTCGCGGGCCTGCCGACGTCGGTCCCCGGCTACGCGATCGACCGCATGTGCGCCGGCGGCATGACCGCCGTGACGACCACCGCGGCGGGCATCGCCATGGGCTCCTCCGACGTCGTCGTCGCCGGCGGTGTCGAGCACATGGGCCGGCACCCGATGGGCCTCGACGCCGACCCCAACCCCCGGTTCCTCGCGGAGAAGCTGGTCGACCCCGAGGCGCTCAACATGGGCGTCACCGCGGAGAACCTGCACGACAAGTTCCCGCACCTGACCAAGGAGCGTGCCGACGCCTACGCCGTCAACACGCAGGCCAAGTACGCCAAGGCCGTGGCGAACGGCGACATCGGCCCGGAGATCGTGCCGATCGCCGTCCGGTCCGCCGAGAAGGGCTGGGGCCTGGCCACCGAGGACGAGCTCCCCCGCCCCGGCACCACGATGGAGGGCATCGCCGACCTCAAGACGCCGTTCCGCCCCGGCGGTCGGGTCACCGCGGGCAACGCGTCCCCGCTGACCGACGGCGCCACCGTCTCGCTGCTCGCCGCCGGCGACACCGCCGAGGAGCTCGGCCTGCCCGCCGCGATGCGCATGGTGTCCTACGCCTTCGCCGGCGTCCCGGCCGAGATCATGGGCTACGGGCCGGTCCCGGCCACCGACAAGGCGCTCGCCCAGGCGGGTCTGACCATCGACGACATCGGCCTGTTCGAGATCAACGAGGCCTTCGCCGTGCAGGTGCTCAGCTTCCTGGACCACTACGGCATCGCCGACGACGACGAGCGCGTCAACAGCTACGGCGGAGCCATCGCCGTCGGCCACCCGCTGGCCAGCTCCGGCGTGCGTCTGATGACCCAGCTCGCGCGCCAGTTCGCCCAGCACCCCGAGGTCCGGTACGGCATGACGACGATGTGCGTCGGCCTGGGCCAGGGCGGCACCGTCATCTGGGAGAACCCCCACCACGCCGACTACTCCGGTCACGCCGGAACCACGGAGGGCTGAGCACGATGACCGACACCACGAACCAGACCCCTGAGCCGCGGGCCGAGCGCGTCACCCACTCCCTCGTCCGCGACGTGGAGCTGCCCGGCGGCCGGGGCACCCTGGCGCTGGTCACCCTCGACAACGGGCTCGACCACACCAAGCCGAACACCCTCGGCCCGCAGGGGCTGGCCGAGCTGACCGCCGCCCTGCGCAGCCAGCAGGAGCGTGCGGCAGGCGGCGAGATCGCCGCCGTCGGCATCACCGGCAAGCCGTACTTCCTCGCCGCCGGCGCCGACCTGCTCGGCGTCAGCGCCGTGACCTCCCACGACCAGGCCCTGGAGCTGGGCCGGTCGGGTCACGGTGCGTTCGAGCTACTGCACACGATGGGCGTGCCGACCTTCGCCTTCGTCAACGGCCTCGCGCTGGGTGGCGGCCTCGAGGTCGCGCTGAACTGCCAGTACCGCACCGTGGCCTCCGACGCCGCGGCGCTCGGTCTGCCGGAGACGGGGCTCGGGCTGGTGCCCGGCTGGGGCGGCGCCTACATCGTGCCGCGACTGGTCGGCATCGAGAAGGCCGTCGACGTCATCCTCACGCGGCCGATGGTCGGCAAGCCGTTCAAGCCCGCCGAGGCGCTCGAGATCGGTCTCGTCGACGCGCAGTTCGAGGCCGCCGACTTCCTCGAGCGGTCGCTGGCCTGGGCCGCGGACGTCGTGGCCGGCGAGGTCACCGTCGAGCGTCGCGACCTGGACCCGCAGCCGGTGTGGGACGCCGTCGTGCAGGGCACGCGGGAGCGTCTCGACGCGGTGATCGACGGGTCCCGCCCCGCGCCGTACCGCGCGCTGGACCTGCTCGCCGGTGCCCGGAACGCCTCGCGCGAGGAGGCCTTCGTCGCGGAGGACGAGGCGCTGGCCGACCTCGCCATGAGCGACGAGATGCGCTCCAGCGTGTACGCGTTCCAGCTCACGTCCGCCGGCAAGAAGCCGAAGGGCGCCCCGGACAAGTCGCTGGCGAAGCCGGTGACGCGGGTCGGCATCGTCGGTGCCGGTCTCATGGCCGCTCAGATCGCCCTGCTCGTCTCGCAGCGCCTGGGCGTCCCGGTCGTCATGCGCGACCTGGACACCGAGCGTGTCGAGAAGGGGCTGGGCTACGTCCGGTCCACCGTCGAGAAGCTCGTCGGCCGCGGCCGGATGAAGCCGGAGGTCGGCGACCGCATCGTCGCCAGCATCTCGGGCACCACCGAGATCTCCGAGTTCGCCTCCTGCGACGTCGTCGTCGAGGCCGTCACCGAGGTCATGGGCCTGAAGAAGAAGGTGTTCGCGGAGCTCGAGGAGATCGTCGGCGAGGACACGATCCTGGCCACGAACACCTCTGCGCTGTCGATCACCGAGATGGCCTCCGACCTGCGCCACCCCGAGCGCGTGGTCGGCATCCACTTCTTCAACCCGGTGGCCCAGATGCCGCTGGTCGAGGTCGTCAACGCCGAGCACACCTCGGACGAGGCCCTGGCCACGGCGTTCGCCATCACCAAGAAGCTGCGCAAGACGGCCGTGCTCGTCGCGGACCGTCCGGGCTTCGTCGTGAACCGACTGCTCATCCTGGTCATGGGCAAGGTCATCGAGGCCGTCGAGAACGGCACCTCGGTCGAGGCCGCGGACACCGCGCTCGCACCGCTCGGGTTCCCGATGCCCACGTTCGCGCTGCTCGACCTCGTCGGCCCCGCCGTCGGCATGCACGTGCTCACGTCGCTGCGCGAGGACCTCGGCGACCGGTTCCCCCAGTCCCCCGGTCTGGAGAAGATCGTCGCCGACGGCACCCGCGTGGTGCTCGACGCCCCCGGCCGCGGGCTTCCCAAGCCCGTCGACCCGGCGATCCAGTCGGTGTTCGGCGAGGCGCTGCCGGCCGGCTCGGAGGGCCGGGCGGGCACGCCGGTGCTCGACGCCGACGGCGTGCTGGACTCGGTGCTCACGGCCCTGACCGTGGAGATCGGGCACATGCTGGAGGAGAACGTCGTGGCCGACCCCTCGCAGATCGACCTGTGCATGATCCTCGGTGCTCACTGGGGCTTCCACACGGGCGGCATCACGCCGTACCTGGACCGCACCGGCTACAGCGAGAAGGTGCTGGGCCGCCGCCTGCTGCCGGACGGCGTCGCCAACGTCCCCGGGGGCTCCGCCTGAGCCGAGGTCACCTGACACCGCCCTCTCCCGGGTGAGATGCACCGGAGGCCCGGTCCCGACGTCGGGACCGGGCCTCCGGTGCGTCCGGGCCGTCAGCGGGCCGGGTCGCCGCCGTCCTCGCCGAGCTCGTCGGCCACGGTGACGAGCCACTCGGCCCAGAACTTCTTCCACTGCTCGGCCTCGGCCGGCGTGCCGATGCGCTCATGCGTGACCGTCACGCGGCACCGCTGCCCGACGGCGTCCATCGACAGCATGAGCATCCCCCGGTCCGTCTCGCCGTCCGGACCGGACTCGGTCACCGCGAAGCGGGGGCTCTTCACCCCGGGACGGGAGCGCGCCGTGAGCGTCAGGCCGGGCACCAGGGTGTCGGGTCCGCCGTCGTCCAGCAGCCGGGCCCGCACGGTCTCGCGGTCGACGTCCAGCGTCCGGGACCGGCTCACCGTGAACGTGCCGTCCGGCATCTGGCCCGGCAGCCGGATGCCGGTGATGCGTTCGTAGCCGACCGTCACCGTCTGCACCCACCAGCCGGAGAAGGCGGCGCGGGAGGTGACCCACGCGGCGATCTCGGGGTGGGAGGCGGAGCGGCCGGGACCGGCGTCGATCCGGGCGACCCACTCGTCCCAGCCAAGCCCGGTGGCGTCACGGACGCGTTCGTCGGACAGCTCCGGGTCGCTGACCCATCCCGACGAGGTGCCGGGCGGGTCCGTCAGGAGGGAGCGGCGGGCGGCCGCGTACCGCTCGCCGGTGCGTGCCATCCGCTCGCGGACGCGGCGCTTGAACGATTCCTGGGAGGTCATGAGGACTCCTCGTGCTCGCGGGTGCGCCACCAGCGGCTCGCGCCCGCGGTGCCGCACCGGAACACGGGTGTCCTGTGCGACGCGTCGAGCACTCGAGGTCCCCTTTGCCCTCACCGCACCAGGCGGTCCCGGTGGCGCGAGCACCGGGGAGAGGGTGGGGCGGGACGCACCGCCCACCCTCAGACTAGCCCCTGCGCGGAGCGGCTGTCCGGTTGAGCGGCACGCGCGGCGGCGAGCACCTCGCGCGTCGTCGCCGCGGCCACGTCCGGCGCGTCGCCGTGGGCGACGTCCCAGCGGCGTCCGTGCGACACCCAGCCCGTGCGCGTGCCGGCGGCCCGCCCGGCGGCGACGTCGGCGTGCCCGGCGTCCCCGACCATCCACACCCGGCCCCGGTCGGCGTCGGCCGCGCCGAGGCGCTCCAGCGCGATCTCGAGCAGCGCGGGGTCGGGCTTCTGGACGCCCTCCTCCCCGGAGACGACGATCGCGTCGACACGTGCCTCGACGCCGCACCGGTCGATCTTGCCGCGCTGCTGGTGCGAGACGCCGTTGGTCACCACGGCCACCCGGTCCCCGCCGGCGCGCAGCGCGTCGAGGTCGTCGAGCACGCCGTCGTAGGCGCGGACGTGGTCGCGGATGCCGGCCCGGAAGCGGTCGACCGCCGCCGGGACGTCGTCGGCCCACCCGAGCCGGGCGATCAGCTCGCGGGCGACGTCGGCCTTGGGCGCGAAGCCCCCGTCGTCGGCGGCGACGATCGCGGCCAGGTCGTCGTCCGTCCCGCCGTCGTCGGCCACCGCGCGCGCCGCCCAGGCGGCGAAGGCCGCGTCCCGGGAGACGAGCGTGTTGTCCAGGTCCAGGAGCCAGATCATGGCGGCAGGTTACGCGGGGCGCCGCCACCGGCGGCGCGCCGTCCCGGCGAGCGGATCGGGCGGCCGGTGCCCGGGCGGGAGCTCCGCCCGCTCCCCCAGCGCCACCAGCACCGACGGCACCAGCGCCGCGGCCGTGCGCCGGTAGCCGAGCGCGCTGGGGTGGAACCGGTCGAGGCTGAACGCCTCCTGCGGGGAGGACACGAAGAAGGGCCCGACGACCGCCGCCAGGGAGACGGTGTGCGCCCCGGCCCGACGGGCGGCCACGGACTGCGCGGCCGCGAGCTGCCGCGAGGCGCGCGAGCCGAGGGCCCGCAGCGGCTGAGGCACCGGCCGCAGCGCCCCGAGGTCGGGGCAGGTGCCGACGACGACGGCGCTGCCCCGCTCCTGCAGCCGCTCGACCGTCTCGACCAGGTGTCGCACGGAGGTCGCGACCGGCACGCGGTGGGTGACGTCGTTGCCGCCGACGACGACGACCGCCACGTCGGGCCGGTAGTCGTCGTCGAGCCCGTCCAGCTGGGTCCGCAGCGCCGACGACTCCGCACCCACCACGGCGGCGCAGCGCAGGCGGACGGGACGCTGGAGCTGCTGGGCGGCCCCGCGGGCGATCCGGGCTCCCAGGGTGTCCTTGCGCCGCTCGGCACCGAGCCCCGCCGCGACGGAGTCGCCGAGCACGAGCAGCTCCAGGGGGTCGCCCGGGTACCGGGCCCGCCAGACGCGGTCGGCGTCCGGCACCTCCTCGCCGAGCGCCTTCCCGATCCGTCGGCGGGCGATCGCGGCCTGGCGGCGCAGCACCACGACGGCGACTCCCGCCGTCACCGAGGCGGCGAGGGGGACGGTCAGTGCGGGGAGCGTGGTGCGCGGGCGACCCATGACCGCAGTTCAACCAGACGCGTCTGAACGCCGGGTGACGCCACCCTGACGTGTCGGGGTCGGCGTCTCGGCGCGCGCTCCACGGGCGGCGGCACCATGATGCCGACATGACAGAACCGCGCACCATGGGTGTCGAGGAAGAGTTCCTGCTCGTCGGGCCGGACGGCTCTCCGGTGGCGAAGGCCGCCGAGGCGCTGGCGGCGTCGGGCCACGACAACCGGGAGAGCGGCACCGGCGCCCTGGAGCCGGAGTTCATGGAGGAACAGCTCGAGACGGCCACCCTCCCCCGGGCGTCGCTCGAGGAGCTCGCGCAGGAGATCCGGGCGGGCCGTGCCCGTGCTCAGGACGCCGCCGACCGCGTGGACGCGCGGGTCGCCGCGCTGGCGACCTCCCCGGTGCCCTTCACCGGCACGACGGTGTCGCGGCTGCGCTACCTGCAGGCCCGGCACACGTTCGGCATGACGGCGCGCGAGCAGCTCACCAGCGGGTGCCACGTCCACGTCTCCGTGGTCGACGAGGTGGAGGGCGTGGCCGTGCTGGACCGGATCGGTCCGTGGCTCGCGACGCTGCTGGCGCTGAGCACCAACTCCCCGTACTGGCAGGGCGAGGACAGCGACTACGCGAGCTTCCGCTCCCAGGTGTGGGCCCGCTGGCCGACGGCGGGCCCGACGCGCCGGTTCGGCACGCCCGAGGCCTACCACGCCGCCGTGGAGGCGATCGTCGCCACGGACACCGTGCTCGACCGGGGCATGGTGCACTTCGACGCCCGGCTGTCGCCGAAGTACCCGACGGTGGAGATCCGGGTCGCCGACGTCTGCCTGCACCCCGACACCGCGACGCTGCTCGCCGCCCTGACGCGAGGACTGGTCGAGACAGCCGCCCGCGAGGCGCTCGACGACGTCGAGGTCACGGAGACCTACCCCGAGCTGCTGCGCACGGCGGCCTGGCGGGCCGGCCGGTCCGGTCTGGAGGGGGACCTGGTCTCCCCGGTGACGTGGCGCCCCGCCCCGGCGCACGACGTCGTCGGCCAGCTCGTGGCGCACGTGCGCGACGCGCTCGTCGACGCCGGCGACCTGGAGTCCGTGACCGAGCTGCTGGGCCGCCTGTGGTCCACCGGTGGCGGCGCGGCCCAGCAGCGGGCCTGGTTCGCCGAGTCCGGGGGGAACCTGCACCGGGTCGCCGAACGGGCCGTGGGGGTCACCCACTCCTGAGGTCACATGCTCAGCACCTCGAACGCGGTGGCGTGCTCGGTGCCGAAGGCCTCCCCGTTCCCCCGCGTGATGCGCCCGAGGAACTCCGCCGGGTCGAAGTCCTGCCAGCCGAGCCCCTCGATGTAGGCGGCGTGCGCGCGCAGCGAGGCCACGCCGTCGTCGAACGTGTCGGTGACGTCGACGGCGTGGCCGGCGCGCGGTGACGCCGCGACCCAGACCTCCCGGACGCCGTCCCACCGCTCGAGGCCGTCGGTGAGCTGGTCGGTGAACACCCACCGGTTGCCCGCGTCGCGCACGGCGTCGACGACGGCGCGGCCGACGGCGACGTGGTCGGCCTGGTTGAGGACGCCGCCGGGGAACTCCTCGCGGAAGTTCAGGGTGATGACGACCTCGGGGCGGTGCCGGCGGATCGCGTGGGCGATCGCGGACCGCAGCGGCAGGCCGTACTCGACCACCCCGTCGGGGAAGCCGAGGAACTCGACGTCCTCGACCCCGACGACACGCGCGGACTCGACCTGCTCCGCCTCGCGGACCCGCCGGGACTCGGTGGGCTCCATGCCGTCGATGCCGGCCTCGCCGCTGGTCACCATGACGTAGCCGATCCGTTTGCCCTGTCCGGTCCAGCGCGCGATGGCCGCCGCTCCCCCGAACTCCATGTCGTCGGGGTGGGCGACGACGACCAGGGCCGTGTCCCAGTCCTCGTCGAGCGGTGCCGGCGGTGCGGGTGCGGTGCTCCTCATGCCCCGACGGTACCCAGCGCCGCGCGCGGCGTCAGTACGTGGTCAACCCGCGCGAGCGGAACACCTCGCGCACGGCCTCGGTGGCCTCCGCGGAGGGCGGCTCGACGTCGTCCAGCTCGTAGGTCCGTCCGAGGTCCGCCCACTTGTCGCGCGCCATCTGGTGGAACGGCAGCACCTCGACCCGCTGCACGGTGCCGGGGCGCACGGCCTCGATCGCGGCGGCGTGCTCGGCCACGAGCTCGACGTTGCGCGGGTCGTCGGTCAGCCCCGGCACCAGCACGAACCGGATCCAGACCGGGACGCCCCGCTCGGCGAGCCGCCGGCCGAAGGCCAGCGTCGGGGCCAGCGGCCGGCCGGTCACCCGCCGGTAGGTCTCCTCGTCGCCGGACTTGATGTCGAGCAGGACCAGGTCGGTGTCGTCGAGCATCTCGTCGGTGGCGTTCGCCCCGAGGAACCCCGAGGTGTCCAGGCAGGTGTGCACGCCCCGCTCCTTGGCGCCGCGCAGGACGCGCGCGGCGAAGGCCGGCTGCATGAGCACCTCGCCGCCCGACAGCGTGATCCCGCCGCCGGTGGCGGCGAAGACGGCCCGGTACCGCTCGACGCGGGCCAGCAGGTCCTCGGCCAGGACGGGGCCGCCGTCCTTCATGGCGAGGGTGTCGGGGTTGTGGCAGTACAGGCACCGCAGGGGGCAGCCGGACAGGAACACGGTCATCCGCGTCCCCGGGCCGTCGACCGCGGTGACGAGCTCCCACGAGTGCACCGAGCCGAGCGCGCCCGAGCGCATGAGCTCCAGGCGCTCGGACCGCTCGACGTCGGTGGTCGCCAGCCCGCGCAGGCCGGCACCTGCCCGGCGCGCGCTGGGGGCGTCCAGGGGCGCCAGGCAGGTGGTCATCTCAGATCTCCCCGTGGAAGGTCCGGGCCAGCACGTCGAGCTGCTGCTCGCGGGTCAGCCGCACGAAGTTCACGGCGTAGCCCGAGACCCGGATGGTGAGCTGCGGGTAGTTCTCCGGGTGCTCCATGGCGTCCTCGAGCGTGGAGCGCACCAGCACGTTGACGTTCATGTGGTAACCGCCCGCGCCGAACGACGCGTCGAGCAGGCCGGAGAGGTTGGTGATCTGCTCCGCACGGGTCCGTCCCAGCCCTGCCGGCACGACGGTGTTGGTCAGCGAGATCCCGTCCTGGGCCGCCTCGTAGGGCAGCTTGGCCACCGACAGCGCGGAGGCGAGCATCCCGTGGGTGTCGCGCCCGTTCATCGGGTTGGCCCCCGGGGAGAACGGCTCGCCGGCGCGACGGCCGTCCGGGGTGTTCCCGGTGGCCTTGCCGTAGACGACGTTCGAGGTGATCGTCAGCACCGACTGGGTGGGCACGGCGTCGCGGTACATCCGGTGGCTGCGCACCTTGGCCATGAACGACTCCACCAGGTCCACGGCGATCTCGTCGGCGCGGTCGTCGTCGTTGCCGTAGGCCGGGTAGTCGCCCTCGGTGCGGTAGTCCACGACGATGCCGCGGTCGTCGACGACGGGGGTGACGGTGGCGTAGCGGATGGCCGACAGCGAGTCGGTGGCCACCGCCAGACCGGCGATCCCGCAGGCCATGGTGCGCAGCACGTCCTTGTCGTGCAGCGCCATCTCGAGCCGCTCGTAGGCGTACTTGTCGTGGGACCAGTGGATGCAGTTGAGCGCCTCGACGTAGGTGGCGGCCAGCCAGTCCATGGTCTGGTCGAACCGGGCACGGACGTCGTCGTAGTCCAGGGGCAGGCCCTCGGGCACCGGGGTGGCGACGGGCGAGACCTGCGCGCCCGTGATCTCGTCGCGCCCGCCGTTGATGGCGTAGAGCAGGGTCTTGGCGAGGTTGACGCGCGCGCCGAAGAACTGCATCTGCTTGCCGATCGCCATCGGGGAGACGCAGCAGGCGATGCCGGCGTCGTCGCCCCACGCGGTGCGGATCTCCTCGTCGGACTCGTACTGCACCGCGGAGGTGTCGATGGAGACCTGGGAGCAGAAGTCCTTGAACCCCTGCGGCAGGTCGGCCGACCAGAACACGGTCATGTTCGGCTCCGGCGCCGGCCCCAGGTTGTACAGCGTCTGCAGCATGCGGAACGAGTTCTTGGTGACCAGGGTGCGGCCGTCGGCGCCCATGCCGCCGATGGTCTCGGTGACCCAGGTGGGGTCGCCGGAGAACAGCGCGTCGTACTCGGGGGTGCGCAGGAACCGGACGATGCGCAGCTTGATGACGAAGTCGTCCATGATCTCCTGCGCGCGGGCCTCGGTGATCCGCCCGGCGGCCAGGTCGCGCTCGAGGTAGACGTCCAGGAACGTCGAGGTGCGCCCGAGCGACATCGCGGCACCGTTCTGCTCCTTGACCGCTCCCAGGAACCCGAAGTACAGCCACTGCACGGCCTCGACGGCGGTGCGCGCCGGGCCGGAGATGTCCACGCCGTAGGAGGCGGCCATCTCCTTGAGCTCGCCCAGCGCACGGATCTGCTCGGCGTGCTCCTCGCGGGCCCGGGCCACCGTCTCGCTGAACGGCTCGACGTCGAGGGTCAGCTTGTCGAGCTTCTTGGCCGCGATCAGCTCGTCGACGCCGTAGAGCGCGACGCGCCGGTAGTCGCCGATGATGCGGCCGCGGCCGTAGGCGTCGGGCAGGCCGGTCACCACGTGCGAGCTGCGGGCGGCCCGGACGTTCGGCGGGTAGACGTCGAAGACGCCCTGGTTGTGGGTCTTGCGGTACTCGGTGAAGACCTTCTTGAGGTCCTGGTCGACCGGGTAGCCGTAGGTGTTGAGGGCTCCCTCGACCATCCGCCAGCCGCCGTTCGGCATGATCGCGCGCTTGAGGGGGGCGTCCGTCTGCAGGCCGACGATGATCTCGCTCGCGGGGTCGATGTAGCCCGGCTCGTGCGCCGTGATGCCGGCCGGGACGTCGTAGGAGACGTCGTAGACGCCGTTCTCGCGCTCGACGGGGAACATCGCGCTCAGCCGGGCCCAGAGGGCGTCGGTGCGCTCGGTCGGCCCGGCCAGGAACGTCGCGTCGCCCTCGTAGGGCGTGTAGTTGCGCTGGATGAAGTCCCGGACGTCGACCGTGTCGCACCACGGTCCGGGGACGAAACCTTCCCACGCGGCACCGGTGGTGGTCTGACGCTCTTCCTGGACGGTCATCGCCCCGCTCCTTCACGCTCGCTCGGTGATGCTTCCAGCGTATTCGTGAAGACCTTCACAAGCAATGGTCTGACCACAGAGCGGCCGAGACGTCCGTCACAGACCACCGGCCGCACCGTCTCACGGTGCGGCCGGTGGCGGGAACGGCTCAGGGGGGCGGAGAGCTCACTCCTGGGAGAGCGTCGCCAGCGCGTCGCGCACGGCGTCCTCGGCCTGCATGCGCTGCGCGGACATGATCTGCTCGCGGCTGGCGTGGTCGAGGAACGCCACCGGCAGGCCGGTGTGCACGAAGGGCGTGCGGATCCCCTGCGCGGCGGCGCGCTGGGCGAGCATCGCGCCGACACCGCCGTCCACGACGCCGTCCTCCAGCGTGACGACGAGGTCGTGGTCACCGGTCATCTTCACCAGGCGCTCCGGCGCCGGCAGCACCCAGGTCGGGGAGACGACGTCGACCGCCAGCCCGTGCGCCGCCAACGACTCCCCCGCCGCCAGACCGGCGGCGGCCATCGCCCCGACGCCGACGACGAGGACGCGCGCGGGCGAGGAGGTGCCGTCGCCCGGGGTGTGCCGCGCCACGACGTCGACCCCCTCCAGCGTCTCGACGGCCTCGATCGACTCGTCGAGGGCGCCCTTGGGGTACCGGACGACCGTCGGCGCGTCGTCGACCTCCACGGCCGCGCGCAGGGCCGCGCGCAGCGTCGCCTCGTCGCGCGGGGCGGCCAGCCTCAGACCCGGGACGATGCGCAGCATCGCCATGTCCCACATGCCGTTGTGGCTGGGCCCGTCGGCGCCCGTGACGCCGGCCCGGTCGAGCACGAAGGTGACGCCCGCCTTGTGCAGGGCGACGTCCATCAGCACCTGGTCGAAGGCGCGGTTGAGGAACGTGGCGTACACCGCCACCACCGGGTGCAGACCGGCGAACGCCATGCCGGCGGCCGACGTCGCGGCGTGCTGCTCGGCGATGCCGACGTCGAAGGTGCGCTCGGGGAACTCCTCGGCGAACGGCGCCATGCCGACCGGGTGCAGCATGGCCGCGGTGATCGCCACGACGTCGGGGCGGCGGCGCCCGATCTCCACGAGCTCCTCGGCGAACACCTGGGTCCACCCGAACCGCGACGGCGCGACCGGCAGCCCGGTCTCGGGGTGGATCTTGCCCACCGCGTGGAAGCGGTCGGCGACGTCCTCCTCGGCCGGGATGTAGCCGCGACCCTTCTCGGTGATCGCGTGCACGATGACGGGTCCGCCGTAGGTCTTGGCCCGCCGCAGGGCGTGCTCCATCGCGCTGACGTCGTGGCCGTCGACCGGGCCGACGTACTTCAGCCCCAGGTCCTCGAACATCCCCTGCGGGGCGACGACGTCCTTGAGGCCCTTCTTCAGGCCGTGCAGCCAGCCGTAGGCGAAGCGTCCGGGCGGGCCGGTGCGCTGCAGCGCGCGCTTGCCCCACGCCAGGAAGGCCTCGTAGCCACGGGTCGTGCGCAGCGTGGCCAGGTGGTCAGCCACGCCGCCGATGGTCGGCGAGTACGAGCGGCCGTTGTCGTTGACGACGATGACCAGCCGGCGGTCGCGCCCGGCCGCGATGTTGTTGATGGCCTCCCAGGCCATGCCACCGGTCAGGGCGCCGTCCCCGATCACCGCGACGACGTGCTTGTCGTCGTGGTGCCCGATCTCGTTCGCCTTGGCGATGCCGTCCGCCCAGGACAGGGCCGTCGACGCGTGGGAGTTCTCCACGACGTCGTGCTCGGACTCCGACCGGCTCGGGTAGCCGGACAGGCCGCCGCGCTTGCGCAGGTCGGCGAAGTCCTGGCGCCCCGTGAGCAGCTTGTGCACGTAGGACTGGTGGCCGGTGTCGAAGACCAGCGTGTCCCGCGGCGAGTCGTACACGCGGTGCAGCGCGATCGTCAGCTCGACGACGCCGAGGTTCGGCCCCAGGTGCCCGCCCGTGCGGGAGACGTTGTGCACGAGGAAGTCGCGGATCTCGGTGGCCAGCTGCCGCGTCTGGGCCGGACCGAGCCTGCGCACGTCCTCGGGCGCGGTGATCGTGCTCAACAGCCCCATACGTTCCTCCTGCAGATCATCAGACAACTCTAAGTGCTGTTCGTGACGTCCCGGTGCAGCGGATGCGCGGTAGATTCGAAGGGTGCGTTTCCTCCCGGGCCAGCAGCCCACCACCGACCTGACCTACGGCGACGTCTTCATGGTGCCGTCCCGCTCGGACGTCACCAGCCGGTTCGACGTGGACCTGTCCAGCGACGACGGCACCGGGACGACGGTCCCCGTCGTGGTGGCGAACATGACGGCCGTCGCCGGCCGCCGCATGAGCGAGACCGTGGCCCGCCGCGGCGGCATCGCCATCCTCCCCCAGGACATCCCGGCCGACGTCGTGGCCGACGTCGTGGCGGACGTGAAGTCCAAGGACCCCGTCGTCGAGACCCCGGTCGTGGTGACCCCGACCGACACCGTCGCCGACGTGCTCTCCCTGCTGGGCAAGCGGTCGCACGGCGCCGCCGTCGTGGTCGACGCGGGCCGCCCCGTCGGCGTGGTGACCGAGGACGACTGCACCGCCGTGGACCGGTTCGCCCGCGTCGCCACCGTGATGTCGACGGACCTGGTGACCCTCGACGCCAAGGAGATCGAGGACGACGGCCTGCCCGCCACGTTCGAGCGGCTGCACGCCGCGAAGATCCAGCTCGCCCCCGTCGTGCGCGACGGCGTGCTGGCCGGGGTGCTCACCCGCAAGGGCGCCGTGCGCTCGACCGTCTACTCCCCCGCCCTGGACGCCCGCGGTCGGCTGCGCATCGGTGCCGCCGTCGGCATCAACGGCGACGTCGCGGCCACCAGCCGCGAGCTGCTGGACGCCGGGATCGACGTGCTCGTCGTCGACACGGCGCACGGCCACCAGGACAAGATGATCGCCGCGCTGCAGGCGGTCCGGTCCGTCGACCCGCAGGTGCCGGTCGTGGCCGGCAACGTCGTGACAGCACAGGGAGTGCGCGACCTCGCCGCCGCGGGGGCCGACATCATCAAGGTGGGTGTCGGCCCGGGCGCCATGTGCACCACGCGGATGCAGACCGCCGTCGGGCGCCCGCAGTTCTCGGCCGTGCTGGAGTGCGCGGCCGCCGCCCGTGAGCTGGGCAAGCACGTCTGGGCCGACGGCGGCGTGCGGCACCCGCGCGACGTCGCCCTGGCGCTGGCCGCCGGCGCGTCGCAGGTGATGGTCGGCTCCTGGTTCGCCGGGACCTACGAGTCCCCGGGCGACCTGCACGAGGACGGGTCGGGCCGGCTGTACAAGGACTCGTTCGGCATGGCCTCGGCACGGGCCGTCGCCGCGCGCACCGCGGGCGAGGGGTCGGCGTTCGACCGCGCCCGCAAGGCGCTGTACGAGGAGGGCATCTCGACCGGCAAGATGTACCTCGACCCCCGCCGGCCGGGTGTCGAGGACCTGCTCGACGAGATCACCTCCGGCCTGCGCTCGAGCTGCACGTACGCCGGGGCGCGCACCCTGGCCGAGTTCGCCGACCGCGCCACGGTGGGCATCCAGTCGGCCGCCGGGTTCGCCGAGGGCATGCCCCTGCCGACCTCCTGGTGACCGGGGTGACCGGGGTGACCGGGGTGACCGACCGTCCCGACCCGGCGCGCGACCAGCTGGCGGCCCTCGCCCGCGACGGCTCGTTCGCGGGCCCCTGGCCGCACGCCCGCGGCGAGCTCGACCCGCGGCTCGCCCGCCCGGCGTCGGTCCTCGTGCTGTTCGGCGTCCTGGACGGACTGCCCTCGGACCACCACGCGCAGGCGCAGGCCGTCTCGCACGACCTCGACGTGCTGCTGCTCTCCCGGGCGGCGACGCTGAGCTCGCACGCCGGCCAGGTGGCGTTCCCCGGCGGGCGCGCGGACGCGGACGAGGACGCGGTGTCGGCCGCGCTGCGCGAGGCCCGCGAGGAGACCGGTGTCGACCCCGCGGGGATCGAGGTGCTGGGCACGCTGGCCACGCTGCCGATGCCGGTGAGCAACCACGTCGTCACGCCCGTGCTGGCCTGGTGGACGCGCCAGTCCCCCGTCGGCGTCGTCGACCCGGCCGAGTCCTCGCACGTGTTCCGCGCCCCGGTCGCGGACCTGCTCGACCCCGACCGGCGCGTCACCACCGTGCTGCGCCGCGGTGGCCAGGTCTGGCGCGGCCCGGCGTTCCAGGTGCACGACGGCGGCACCCAGCACCTGGTGTGGGGTTTCACCGCGGGCGTCCTGGACGCGCTGTTCGACCACCTGGGCTGGACCGAGCCGTGGGACCGCGGGCGCGAGATCGAGCTCGACCCCTGATGGCGGCGGCCGAGATCGAGATCGACGTCGACCTGGTCCGCGCGCTGCTGGAGGCCCAGCACCCGGACCTGGCCGACGGCCCGCTGCGGGTCGCCGCCGAGGGCTGGGACAACGTCATGGTGCGCCTGGGCGACGACCTCGCCGTCCGGCTGCCGCGCCGCGAGCCGGCGGCGCCGCTCGTCGTGCACGAGCAGGAGTCCCTGCCCTGGCTGGCGGCGCGGCTGCCCGTGCCCGTCCCGGCGCCGGTCCGCGTCGGGGTGCCGAGCACCGACCCGGCGTACCCGTGGCACTGGTCGGTGGTGCCGTGGTTCGCAGGGCACCGCGCGGCGGACGTCCCGCGTCCCCGACGGCAGCGCCTGGCCGCACCGCTGGCCGCGTTCCTCGACGCCCTGCACGCACCGGCCCTCGACGCGCCGGTCAACCCGGTGCGCGGCGTGCCGTTGACCACCCGGGACGAGGCCGTCCGCCGCCGGCTCGCCGACCCGCGGGTCGGGTCCGCCGCCCGGCTCGCCGCGGTGTGGGAGGACGCGCTGGCCGCCCCGCTCCACGACGGGCCGGCGGTCTGGGTGCACGGCGACCCGCACCCCGGCAACGTCGTCGTCGGTGACGACGACGGTCTCGCCGCCGTGGTCGACTTCGGGGACGTCACCTCCGGCGACCCCGCCACGGACCTCGCCACCGCGTGGCTGACCTTCGACGATGCGGGGCGGGCGGAGTTCCGGCGTGCCCTCGCGCACCGCTACCCCGCCGACGACCCGGTGTGGGTGCGCGCCCGCGGGTGGGCGGTGGCCATGGCGAGCGCGATGGTCGTCGACTCGTCCGCCGAGCACGCCTGGCTGCCCCCGCTGGGCGTCGAGAGCCTGGACCAGGTGCTCGCCGACGCGTCGGCCGAGGACGCCGCCTCCCGGCACTGACGCCTCTTGCGTGGTGAGGCGCCGTTCCCGGCGTTTCAATGGGAGGAGAGCGAGGAGCGCGGAGCCATGAGCAGCGACCGAGGGCGCGGGACAGGGCACCCGGCGGGCTCCGAGCAGTCGGCGGAGGCTCGTCTCGAGAGCTGGCGGGAGGCGCTGCGGCGGCACGAGGCCGACGACGTCGAGGGGCGCACCGCCCGCCTCCGGTCCCGGATCGCCACGCTGCAGGAGGCCGGGCTCGACGACGACGAGGCGTTCCTCGTGGCCGTGATGCGCGTCGACCGGGAGGACCCGGTGGCGCGCGAGGTCGCCCGTGAGCAGGCGGCGGTGTTCTGGCGGCGGTTCGACCGGTCACCGGCTGCCCCGGGCGGCACCACGGTCGACTGGCGGGAGGTCGGCGTCGTGGCGGCGCTGGCCGTCGGCGCCGGCGTCAGCGTCAAGGTGGGGGTCGCCCAGCTCGACAGCACGGCGTTCGGCCACAACGTCGCCCTGCTCGTGGCGCCGTTCCTCGGCGCCTACTTCGCCTGGAAGCGGCGGGTGTCGTGGCGCACCGCGGCGGTGCTGCTGCTCCTGACGGCCGTCCTCGCCGTGGCGATCAACGTCTACCCGTTCGACGCCGGCGGGTCGACGGGCTTCCTCGCCGCGGTGCACGCACCGATCGTGCTCTGGGGGCTGATCGGCGTCGCGTACGCGGCGGGCCGGTGGCGCTCGACGGCGGGCCGGCTGCAGTACCTGCGCTTCACCGGCGAGCTGGTGGTCTACTACGCCCTCATCGCCCTGGGCGGCGGCCTGCTCGTCGGGCTCACGATCGGCCTGCTGACCCTGGCCGACGTGGAGTTCCAGGGGGTGATCGAGGACTGGGTGCTGCCGATGGGCGTCCCCGGCGCGCTGCTCGTCGCGGCGTGGCTCGTCGAGGCCAAGCAGGAGGTCGTGGAGAACATCGCCCCGGTGCTGGCGAAGATCTTCGTCCCGCTGACCACGATCACGCTGCTCGTGAGCGTCGCCGTCCTGGGGGCGGTGGGCAGCCTGACCACCGTCGACCGCGAGTTCCTCGTCACCCTGGCCTCGGTGCTCGTCGTCGCGCTGGCGCTGCTGCTGTACGCCGTCGCCGCCCGCACCCCGGGTCGGCGGCCCGGCTTCTTCGACGGCGTCCTGCTGGCGATGACGGTGGCGGCCACCGCCGTCGACGGCGTGGTGCTGACCGCGATGGTCGCCCGGACCGCCGCGTTCGGGGCGAGCCCGAACAAGGTCGCCGTGCTCGGTCTCGGCGTGCTGATGGCGGTCCACCTGGTCTGGTCGGCCCGGCTGCTGATCTCCATGCTGCGGCGGCGCGACGGGGTCGCGGGTCTGGACCGCTGGCAGGCCGCGGTCCTGCCCTTCTACGTCGGGTGGGCGTTCCTCGTCGTGGTCGCGTTCGGCCCGCTCTTCGGCTTCGTCTGACCCGGGACGCTCCCGCACCACTTGCGATACCTCGCAGCTCGAGGGTTTAATACCTCGTACATCGAGGGATAGAGGCGCTATGCACATCGACAAGGATCTCGTCGCGGCCTCCGCGACACCGCTCGTACTCGGCATCCTCGCCGAGGGCGAGTCGTACGGGTACGCGATCGCGAAACGGGTGGCCGAGCTCTCCGGCGGCCGGATGAGCTGGACGGACGGCATGCTGTACCCCCTGCTGCACCGCCTGGAGCGCAACGGCCTCGTCGAGGCGTCGTGGGGACGGTCGGGTTCCGGACGGCGACGCAAGCACTACGCCCTCACACCGGCCGGGCACGAGGCCCTGGCCGAACGACGCCGGCAGTGGGACGTGGTCGCCGAGACGCTCGGCGAGGTCTGGCGCACCCTGTCCGACGTGCCGGCGCCCCAGGCCGGCCCGGCGACTGCCGGAGGGACGGCATGAACGCCCCGGAGGTCCTCGAGGCGCAGATCGACCGCTGGCGGGACTACGTCCGGCGGCACCGTGCGGTCGCGCCGGACGACGTCGACGAGATGACCGACCACCTGCGCGAGCGCATCGACGACCTGCGGGCCGCCGGGCTCGACGACGAGGAGGCGTTCCTCGTGGCGGTCAAGCGGATGGGACGTCTCGACGCCGTCTCCCGCGAGTTCGCCCGTGCCCACTCGGAGCGACTGTGGAAGCAGCTCGTCCTGCTCCCGGACGGCACCGAGGAGGACGTGTCCCCCGCGCGGCGGGAGCTGGCGGTCGTCCTCGCCTGCGCCGTCGGCGCCGGGCTGGCGGTCAAGGCGGGTGCGACGTTCCTCGACGAGGGGGCGTTCCTGACCAACCTGGGTCTGCTCGTGGCCCCGTTCGTCGCGGGGTACCTCGGCTGGAAGCGGCGCCTCGCGGCGTCCACCACCGGTGTGCTGGTCACCGGCCTCGTGGTCCTCGCCGCGGTCCTGAACCTCTACCCCTACACGGTCGACGGGTCCACGCTCGCCCTGGCCGCCCTGCACGCGCCGGTGGTGCTGTGGGCGCTGGTGGGCGTCGCCTACGCCGGCGGCCGCTGGCGCTCGCCGGACCGCCGGATGGACTTCGTGCGGTTCACCGGCGAGCTGGCGATCTACTTCGTGCTGCTGGCCCTGGGCGGCGGGGTGCTGGTCGGGCTGACGGCCGGCCTGTTCAGCCTCACCGGCCTCGACCTCGAACCCGCGCTCGAGCAGTGGATCCTGCCGGTGTGCGTCCCCGGCGCGTTCCTCGTGGCGGCCTGGCTCGTCGAGGCCAAGCAGGAGGTCGTGGAGAACATCGCCCCGGTGCTGACCCGGGTCTTCACCCCGCTCACCACGCTGACGCTCGTGGCCTGCCTGGTGGCGCTGGCCACCGCCGGGGACCTCACCACCGTCGACCGCGAGCTGCTCATCCTCATGGACGGGGTGCTGCTGCTCGTCCTGGCACTGGTGATGTACTCGGTGTCGGCCCGGGACCCGCTGGCGCGTCCGGGGCTGTTCGACGGCCTCCAGCTCGGCCTGGTCACGGTGGCCCTGGCCGTGGACGCCGTCGCCCTGACCGCGATGCTCACCCGGATCGCCGAGTTCGGGGCGAGCCCGAACAAGGTCGCCGCGCTCGGGCTGAACCTGCTGCTGGCCGTCCACCTCGCACGCTCCGCGTGGCTGCTGCTCGGCCTGCTCCGGCACCGTCGCGCCTTCGGCGACCTCGAGCGCTGGCAGACCGCCTACCTCCCGGTCTACGCGGCCTGGGCGGTGCTGGTCGTCGTCGCGTTCGGCCCGCTGTTCGGCTTCGTGTGACCGTCCGCGGGGATCAGCGCAGCCGCTCCGGGTCGGCGCCGTGGGCCACCAGCATCGTCCGCACGGCGGCCAGCGCCCGCGCGTAGGCGCCGTCGTCGTCCAGCAGCAGCGACCGGTCGTTGGCCGTGCCGAGCAGGGCCACGACCTCGAAGACCACCTGGGCCGGGTCGACGTCGGCGGCCAGGTCGCCGGCGTCGACCGCCAGGGTGACGTGGTGCTGCAGGTACCCGTCCCACTCGCGGCGCACCGCCACGACGGCGTCGCGCACGGCACCGGGCCGCGAGTCCACCTCGGTCTCCACCGCCCGGAAGAAGCACCCGCCGGCGAAGGTCCGGGTGCGCGAGTACTCGCTCCACCCCTGCGCGAGCGCCCAGACGCGGTCGAGCCCCGGCGCCGCCGCGCGTGCCGGGGCGATCACCGCGTCGAGGAAGATGTCGCGCGCGTGCTGCACGAGGGCGGTCTCGAGGCCCTCCTTGTTCCCGAACAACCCGGCGATCGCGCTCTTGGTGGTCGTGGTCTCCGCCGCGAGCGTCCCGAACGTCAGCCCGGCGAGCCCGTCCGCGGAGGCGCGCTGGACGGCGTGGTCCAGCACCGCGGCGCGGGTGCGGTCACCTCGGCGCCGCCGACCGTCCGACGACGGGGCGACGGTGGCGGCTTCCGGCTCGGGTGCGTGGATGGTCATGACACGAGTATACGAGAAATCTTTACGTACGATCGTTCAGATAGTGCTATGGTGGTCACGTCCAGCCGTTCGAGGAGGTACACCGTGGTTCCTGCACCGTTGCGCGCGACGTTCCGCACGCTGTCCGTCGTCGCTCCCCCGGTCGCCACCGGCATCGCCGCGCGACTCTTCACCCAGGTCGGCCCGCGGGCCCGGGTACGCCCCGCCGACCAGGACGTCCACGACGCCGCACGCCGCGGCACGGTCGAGGTCGGCGGCCTCACGGTGACCACCTACCAGTGGGGCGAGACCTCCCCCGGTGCACCCAGCGTGCTGCTCGTGCACGGCTGGCAGCGTCGCGCGAGCCGCTTCGGGGCGCTCGTGCGCGCGCTGGTCGAGGCCGGGTGGTCGGTGGAGTCGTACGACGGCCCCGCCCACGGCGAGTCCGACGGCAACCGCCTCACGGTCGTGGAGCACATGGCGGCCATGCACGCGATGCAGGCGCGCCACGGCGCGTACACCGCCGTCGTCGGCCACTCCCTCGGCGCGTTCACGGCCGGGCTCGCCCTGCACGAGGGCTTCCGCGCCGAACGCTTCGCCTCGCTGGCCGGACCCACGAGCTTCGACTCCGTCACGGCGACCTACATGCGGCTCGTCGGCATCGCGCCCCGCCTGCTGGACCGGCTGTGCGACGACATCACCCGCCGGGAGTTCCCCGGCCAGGACGGTCTGCGCGACCGCTTCGACCTGCGCCGCCACCCGGTGCCGGAGCACGTCGGGACGCTCTTCGTCCAGGACGCCGACGACCGGATGCACGGCGCCGAGGAGGCGTACGCGCTGCACGCGGCGCACCCGGGCAGCGAGCTGATGATCACCGAGGGACAGGGCCACAACGGCGTCCTCGACGACGAGACGGTCGTCAAGACCGTCGTCGACCACCTCACCCGCGTCCCCGCCTGACCCCCGCGCGGTTGTGGGCTTGATTTCTGCGGGTCCGGAGCGCTCCGGACCCGCAGAATCCATACCCACAACGGACGAAGGCACGACGACGCCCCGCCGCTCTCCAAGAGCGACGGGGCGTCGTCGTACGGGCCGGAGCCGGTCTCAGTCGACCAGCGAGCGCAGCACGTACTGCAGGATGCCGCCGTTGCGGTAGTAGTCCGCCTCACCCGGGGTGTCGATGCGGACCACGGCGTCGAACTCGACGGTGCTGCCGTCGTCCTTGGTCGCCGTGACCTTCAGCGTCTCCGGGGTCTCGCCGTCGTTGAGAGCGGTGATGCCGGCGATGTCGAACGTCTCGGTGCCGTCCAGACCGAGGGAGTCGACGGACTCCCCGGCCGGGAACTGCAGCGGGAGCACGCCCATGCCGATGAGGTTCGAGCGGTGGATGCGCTCGAACGACTCGGTGATGACCGCCTTGACGCCGAGCAGCGCGGTCCCCTTCGCCGCCCAGTCGCGCGAGGAGCCGGAGCCGTACTCCTTGCCGCCGAGGACCACCAGCGGGGTGCCCTGCTCGGCGTAGTCCTGCGCGGCGTCGTAGATGGTGTCCTGCTCGCCGGTGACGAAGTTGTGGGTGAAACCACCCTCGACGCCGTCCAGCAACAGATTCTTCAGACGGATGTTGGCGAACGTGCCACGGATCATGACCTCGTGGTTCCCGCGGCGCGAGCCGTAGGAGTTGAAGTCGCGACGCGCGATCCCGTGCTCGGCCAGGTACTTGCCCGCCGGGCTGTCCGGCTTGATCGCACCGGCCGGCGAGATGTGGTCGGTGGTGACCGAGTCGCCGAGCTTGGCGAGCACCCGGGCGCCGGTGATGTCCTCGACCGGCGCCGGCTCGGCGCCCATGCCCTCGAAGTAGGGGGGACGACGCACGTAGGTGGACTCGGTGTCCCAGGAGAACGTGGAGCCCTCGGGGGTCTCCAGCGCGCGCCAGCGGTCGTCACCGGTGAAGACGTCGGCGTAGTCCTTCTCGAACATCTTGCGGTCGATCGAGGACTCGATCGTGGCCTGGACCTCCTCCGGCGTGGGCCAGATGTCCTTGAGGAAGATCGGCTTGCCGTCCTCGTCGCGGCCCAGCGGGTCGGCGTCGAAGTCGAACTCCATGGTGCCGGCCAGGGCGTAGGCGATGACCAGCGGCGGCGAGGCCAGGTAGTTCATCTTCACGTCCGGGTTGATCCGGCCCTCGAAGTTGCGGTTGCCGGACAGCACCGAGACGACGGCGAGGTCGTTCTCCTGGACCGCCTCGGAGACCTTCTCGTCCAGCGGGCCGGAGTTGCCGATGCACGTCGTGCATCCGTAGCCCACCAGGTGGAAGCCGAGCTTCTCCAGGTACGGCCACAGGCCGGCCTTCTCGTAGTAGTTCGTCACGACCTGCGACCCGGGGGCCATCGAGGTCTTCACCCAGGGCTTGGAGACCAGGCCCTTGTCGACGGCGTTCTTGGCCAGCAGCGCCGCGGCGAGCATGACCGACGGGTTCGAGGTGTTGGTGCAGGAGGTGATCGAGGCGATCGCCACCGCGCCGTGGAACAGCTCGAACTCGCGCCCCTGGGTGTCGGTGACGGGCACGGTGCGGCGCACCTGGTCGTGGGTCGACGGCGAGTCGGAGGCCGGGAAGGACTCCATCTCGGCCTCGTCCACGGAGTCGACGACGTCGGAGGCGTAGTTCGGCAGGTCGCGCGCGAACGCAGCCTTGGCGTGCGTCAGCTCGATGCGGTCCTGCGGACGCTTCGGACCCGCGATGGACGGCACGACCGTGGACAGGTCGAGCTCCATGTACTCCGAGAACGTCGGCTCGACGTAGTCGTCCGAGCTCGGGTCGAGCCAGAGGCCCTGCTCCTTGGCGTAGGCCTCGACGAGGGCGAGCTGCTCCTCGCTGCGGCCCGTCAGGCGCAGGTAGTCGATGGTGACGTCGTCGATCGGGAAGATCGCGGCGGTCGAGCCGAACTCCGGCGACATGTTGCCGATGGTGGCGCGGTTGGCCAGCGGCACCTGGCCGACGCCGGAACCGTAGAACTCGACGAACTTCCCGACGGCGCCGTGCTGGCGCAGCATCTGGGTGATCGTCAGCACGACGTCGGTGGCGGTGACGCCGGCGGGGATCTCGCCGGTCAGCTTGAAGCCGACGACGCGCGGGATGAGCATCGAGACCGGCTGGCCGAGCATGGCCGCCTCGGCCTCGATGCCGCCGACGCCCCAGCCGAGCACGCCGAGACCGTTGACCATCGTGGTGTGCGAGTCGGTGCCGACGCAGGTGTCCGGGTAGGCGCGCAGGACGCCGTCGACCTCACGGGTCATGACGGTGCGCGCCAGGTACTCGATGTTGACCTGGTGGACGATGCCGGTGCCCGGGGGGACGACCTTGAAGTCGTCGAACGCCGTCTGGCCCCAGCGCAGGAACTGGTAGCGCTCGTGGTTGCGCTCGTACTCGAACTCGACGTTGCGCTCGAAGGCCTCGGTGGTGCCGGCGACGTCGATCTGCACGGAGTGGTCGATGACCATCTCGGCGGGTGCGAGCGGGTTGATGCGGGTGGGGTCGCCACCGAGCTCCTCGACCGCCTCGCGCATGGTGGCCAGGTCGACCACGCAGGGCACGCCGGTGAAGTCCTGCATGATGACGCGGCCCGGGGTGAACTGGATCTCGGTGCTGGGCTGGGCGTCCGGGTCCCAGTCGGCCAGGGCGCGCACGTGGTCGGCGGTGATGTTCGTGCCGTCCTCGGTGCGCAGCAGGTTCTCGGCGAGGATCTTCAGCGAGTACGGGAGGCGCTCGAGCCCCTCGACCGCGGAGAGCCGGAAGATCTCGTAGGAGTTCCCTCCGACGTCCAGGGTTCCCTTCGATCCGAATGTGTCCACGCTGCTCACTGCGGCTCCTTCTCGGGGGCTTTCCGGCGGACGGGACCCGACCTGCGCTGGTCGCAGCGGTTCCGACGCCGTCTCGTGCGGGGGCTGTCCCAGCGTACGCAGAGGTCGCCGGGCTGTGCCCAGCATAGCCCATATATCTTGACGTCAAGATACTTAGGCGTGCCTCACCCGGAACGCGTGGCACGCGCGCGGCGTTGACCCTGACGTCCGACGGAAGGAGCCCCGTGCCCGCCGCCCTGCCCCCGCTGCCGGCCCAGGCCGACCGCCTCGTCGCGCCGGGCCTCGTGCCCGACGACGGCACCCCGGCCGCCCCGGACCGTCTCGACGCCGCCGGCCTCCGCTCGGCCGCCCGGCGCCTGGCCCGCGCGGCACCGCCCGGCGCGCTGCTCGTGGTGCACCCGCGCCACCTCTCGCCGTCGGCACTGGCCCCGCACCTGCGACGCACGGTGCGCACCCGCACGGGCGTCGTCGAGCGCGAGGGGTTCGTGGTCGAGGACATGACCGACGTCGACGCGTTCGGTCCGGTCGACGGCCTCGAGGTCCCGGACGCCGATGTCTACCTCGTGAACGGACCGGACCGCGGCGACGACATGGCGAACGCCTCCCCGCAGGAGGCGGCGGCCCGGATCGCCGAGCGCGGCCGCTCCCCGCTCACGCTCGCCGAAGGAGCCCAGTGGGTGCTGCAGGACCCGGAGGTTCTCGAGCCCGGGCGCTGCTTCATGACGATCGGCTCGCGACGACGCCGGCCCGACGGCACGTACGACGCCCGCACCCCGGCGCTGTGGATCTCCGGCGGCACCGGACGGGACGGAAGCACTCGCCGCGGCGCGACCAAGATCGGCTGGTGCTGGTGGCGCAACCGGCACACCTGGCTCGGCGTCGCCTCGACGGATGACAGGCTGGACCCATGACGACCCCCACCGCCGTCGTCGAACGGCCGATCGTGACCTTCCTGCCCAGCCCGTTCCTCGGCCCCGCCGTCTGGGAGCCGGTGGCCCAGCGGCTGCGCTCGCACGGCTGGCGGACGCTCGTCGCCGACACCCGGGGCACCTCGCCCGAGCAGGTGCTCGACCGGTGCGAGGCGTCGTTGCCCGACGACGACCTCCTGGTGCTGGTGCCCCACTCGAACGCCGGTCTGTACGTCCCCGCGATCGCCGCGGCTGGCCCGCTGGCCGGCACGGTCTTCGTCGACGCCGCGCTGCCGCCCGCCTCCGGCGAGGCTCCCCTGGTGCCGCCGGACCTGCGGGAGCAGCTGCGCGACCTCGCGGACGCCGACGGGCTCCTGCCCCCGTGGCCGTCCTGGTGGCCGCGCGAGGAGGTCCGCCGGCTCCTGCCCGACGACGCCACCCTCGACCGGCTGGAGGCGGAGGCGCCGCGGATGCCGCTCAGCTACACCGAGTCCGCCGTGCAGGTCCCCGCCGGCTGGGAGCGGGGCCGTCTCGCCTACCTCTCCTTCGGCGACACCTACGCCCGCGAGGCGCAGCGCGCCCGCGAGGCCGGCTGGCCCACCGACTCGCTGCCCGGCGGCCACCTGCACCTGCTCGCCGACCCCGACGCCGTCGCCGCGTCCCTGGCGGGACTGCTCGCGCGGATCTGACGGGCGCCGGTGCGCGGCGCCGTCCCGGGTCAGCCGACGAGCTCGAGCTCGACCTCCAGGGCGTCCGGGCCCACGCCGTCGGGCAGGGCCACGATGCTGGTGCGGTAGACCATGTCCATCGTGCAGGCCGGCCCGCCGTCGACCTCGAGGCGGACCGTGACCCGGTTCCCGTCGGCCGTGACCGACGTCGGTCGCCAGGGGCACGACGAGCTCCCGCCCGCGTAGACGGCGAGCCGGCCGTCCTCGCCGAGCACCCAGCCGGGTTCGCCGTCCACGGGCTCGTCCTGCGCCACGCCCGCGGGCACGCCCTCGTACGTCTGCAGGACGGGGTCGTCGGACGGCTGGCGCGCCAGGACCGCCACGAGCAGGCCGACCAGGACGACGGCGGCCACGACGGCCAGCCGCAGCGGCAGCCAGCGCCGCACTCCCCGCCGCTCCGGCCGCCCCATCAGCGCTCCAGGACCGCGACGGCCTCGACGTGGTGCGTCATGGGGAACAGGTCGAAGGCGCGCAGACCCGCCAGCCCGTAGCCGTGCTCGGCCAGGTAGCCGACGTCACGCGCCAGCGCGGCGGGGTCGCAGGCGACGTAGACCACCCGGGTCGGACGGCGGTCCGCGATCGCCTGCACCACGGCACGTCCCGCGCCGGCCCGCGGCGGGTCGAGCACCACGACGTCGGCCTCGCCGGCGCCGTCGCCGGCCGCGTCCCCGCCGAGCAGCACCGTGTCGACGGCACCGAGGTGCAGCTCGACCTGCGGGGTGTCGTGGGCGTTGCGGCGCGCGTCCTTGACGGCCCGGGGGTCGGACTCGACGGCCACGACCCGGCCACCGGGGCCCACGGCCGCGGCCAGCGGCAGCGTGAACAGCCCGGCACCGGCGTACAGGTCGAGGACCCGCGCGCCGTCCAGGTCGCCGGCGGCCTCCAGCACGGCGTTCGCGAGCACGCCCGGCGCCTCGCGGTGCACCTGCCAGAACCCGTCGGCGGTGACGCGGTAGCGGTGCCCCTGGCCGCCCACGGTCACCTCCTCGGTCACGGCGCGGCGCGCGTTGGCACGGGTGTCGGGCCGGCCGCGGCGCCAGGGCACGCCGTCGACGAGCAGGACCGGCGCCGACCCGGACGCGGGCGCCACGAGCTCCAGCCGCTGCCCGGCGCGCCAGCGACCGCCCCAGACGCCCTCGGCGTCGGCGAGCGCCGCCACCTCGGGCGTCGCCAGCGGCATGCCGTCCAGCGGCACCACCCGGTGGGACCGGAACGCGCGCATGCCGGCGCGGCCGTCCCCGTCGGTGACGAGCTCGACGCGGGTGCGGTAGCCGAGCCCGCCGCGGACGTCGTCGCCCGGTGCCGCCTCGACGGTGACCGGACGCTCCAGACCCGCGAGGCGCTGCAGCTGCTCGGCGAGGACGTCGGCCTTCCAGCGGCGCTGGGCGGGCAGCGCGACGTGGGACAGCTCGCCGCCGCCCGCTCCCCCGGGTCCGGCGGCCGGCCACGCCGGGTCGACGCGGTCGGGCGAGGCGTCGAGCACCTCGACGGCGTCCGCCCGCCAGAAGCGCTTCCCGCCCTCGGTGACCCGGGCGCGGACGCGCTCCCCGGGCAGGGTGTGGCGCACGAACACCACCCGGCCCTCGTGACGGGCGACGCAGTGCCCGCCGTGCGCGACGGGACCGATCTCGAGCTCGAGCTCGAGACCGACGTCGGGGTCGGCGGGACGGGGGCGCGGGGCGGAACGGCGAGGTCGGGGCACGTCCCCTATTCTCACCCGCTCTGCTCGGACTCGAGTCCCGTCTGCCCCTCCGACGAGGACAGCTGGTACGGCACCGAGGCCACCACGACGCCCGGGGTGAACAGCAGCCGACCCTTGAGCCGCAGAGCGGACTGGTTGTGCAGCAGCTGCTCCCACCAGTGCCCGACGACGTACTCGGGGATGTAGACGACCACGAGGTCGCGCGGGGACTCGCGGCGGACCGAGCGCACGTACTGCAGCACCGGCCGGGTGATCTCCCGGTAGGGCGAGTCGAGGACCCGCAGCGGCACCGGGAGGTGCAGCGCCTCCCAGCGTTCCCGCAGGTCGGCCATCTCCGCGGGGTCGACCCCGACGGTGACGGCCTCCAGCACGGACGGCCGGGAGGCGCGCGCGTACGCCAGGGCCCGCATGGTCGGCTTGTGCACGCGCGAGACGAGCACGACGGCGTGCACCCGGCTGGGCAGGGCGCGGGCACCGGAGATGTCGTCCAGCGCCAGCTCGTCGCGCACCCGCGAGTAGTGCTGGTGGATGCCCCGCATGAGGACGAACAGCAGACCCATCGCGACCAGCGTGATCCAGGCGCCGTGGGTGAACTTCGTCACCAGCACGATGACGAGGACCGCCGCGGTCAGCACGAAACCGACACCGTTGACGGTGCGCGACCACTTCATGCGGGTCCGCTCGCGCGGGCTGGGCTCCTTGCGCAGGGCCCGGGTCCAGTGCCGCAGCATCCCGAGCTGGGACAGCGTGAACGAGACGAACACACCCACGATGTAGAGCTGGATGAGCGCCGTGACCTCGGCGTCGAAGGCGAGGATCAGCACCCCGGCCGCGATCGCCAGGGTGACGATGCCGTTGGAGAACGCCATGCGGTCGCCGCGCGTGTGGAGCTGGCGGGGCAGGTAGCCGTCCTTGGCCAGGATCGACCCGAGGACCGGGAACCCGGAGAAGGCCGTGTTCGCCGCGAGCAGCAGCACCAGGGCGGTGACACCGACGACGACCATGGCCACGATCCCCGCGCCGCCGAAGATCGTCTCGGCGAGCTGGGCCAGCACGGGGTGCTGCTCGTAGCCCTCCCCCACCGGCTCGCCCCCGCGGGTGAGCTGGGTGGTCGGGTCCTCGACGAACTTCACGCCGGTGGCCTGCGCCAGGAACAGGATGGTCATGAGCATCACGGCCGAGATGCCGCCGAGCAGCGCCAGGGTGGCGGCCGCGTTGCGCCGCTTGGGGCGCTGGAACGCCGGGACACCGCTGGTGATCGACTCCACCCCGGTCAGCGCGACCGCGCCGGAGGCGAAGGCCCGCGCCACGAGGAAGGCGCCGGCGACGCCGACCAGTCCCTGCTCGAACCCGGCGCCGGGCACGAGGTCGAACCCGGCGCTCTCCGCCTGCGGCAACCCGCCGGTGAGGTGGCGGACGGCACCCACGACGGCCAGGATCCCGACCGCTGCCATGAAGCAGTAGATGACGACGACGAACACCCAGGAGGACTCCCGGACCCCGCGCAGGTTGACGACCGTCAGCGCCGCGAGCAGGCCGACGGCCACCCACGCCTCGACGTCGCGCGCGGCCGGGACGAGCACGGTCAGGTACTGCGCCGCGGCGGACAGCGACACCGCCACCGTCAGGACGTAGTCGAGCAGCAGGGCCGAGGCGACGCCGATGCCCGCCGTCGGCCCGAGGTTGGTGGTCGCGACCTCGTAGTCGCCACCGCCGGAGGGGTAGGCCCGCACGATCTGGCGGTAGGAGGCGACGACCACCAGCAGCACGACGACGACCACCAGCCCGACCCACGGCGAGACCGCGGTGGCGGCCAGGCCCGCCAGGGCGAGCATCAGCAGGATCTCGTCCGGCGCGTACGCCATCGACGACAGCGCGTCCGAGGCGAACACGGGCAGCGCGACCCGCTTGGGCAGCAGAGCCTGCTTCGTGCTCTCGCTGCGCAAGGGGCGTCCTAGGAGCAACCGCTTGGCGGCGTCCGCGATGTCCGACACGATGACACATGCTAAGCCCAGCACCGCCCGCTGGCCGGGTCGGCAGCCGTCCTGACCTGGGTATAGCGTCTGGCGTGTGCACTTCGTGATCATGGGCTGCGGCCGCGTGGGTTCCACGCTCGCGCAGACGATCGAGTCGAACGGCCACTCGGTGGCGGTCATCGACCAGAACCCGGACGCGTTCCGCCGCCTCCCCGCGGACTTCTCCGGGCACAAGGTCACGGGCGTCGGCTTCGACCGCGAGACCCTGACCCAGGCCGGCATCGAGGACACGTACGGGTTCGCGGCGGTGTCCGACGGCGACAACTCGAACGTGCTGGCGGCCCGGGTCGCCCGGGAGACCTACGGCGTCGAGCACGTCGTGGCCCGCATCTACGACCCGCACCGCGCGGAGATCTACCAGCGGCTCGGCATCCCCACCGTGGCCACCGTGCGCTGGACCGCGGACCAGGTCCTGCGCCGGATGCTCCCCCTGGGGGCCACGGACGAGTACCGCGACCCCTCGGGCGCGGTCCGCCTGGCGCAGGTCGACCACCACCCGGGCTGGCTCGGGCTCTCCGTCCGCCGGATCGAGGCCACCACCGGGGCGCGGGTCGCCTTCATCACGCGCTACGCCGAGGCCCGCATCGTCGGGCCGGACACCCTGCTGCAGGAGAACGACGTCCTGCACGTGCTCATGCACGCCGACGACGCGGCGCGGGTCGAGCGGCTGCTCACCCATGCCCCGGGCCCGGAGGAGGAGGACTGATGCGCGTCGTCATCGCCGGGGCCGGGTCGGTCGGCCGGTCCATCGCCTCCGAGCTGCTGGCCAACGACCACGAGGTCGTCCTGGTCGACAAGAACCCGTCCGCCATGCGCGTGGCGCAGGTGCCGGACGCCGACTGGCTGCTGGCCGACGCCTGCGAGACGGACTCCCTGACCGGTGCCGACGTCTCCTCGGCGGACGTCGTCGTCGGCGCGACCGGCGACGACAAGGTCAACCTCGTCTTCTCCCTGCTGGCCAAGACCGAGTTCGCCGTGCCGCGCACCGTGGCCCGGGTGAACAACCCGCGCAACGAGTGGATGTTCGACGACTCGTGGGGCGTGGACGTCGCCGTGTCGACGCCCCGGATCATGACGGCGATGGTCGAGGAGGCCGTCTCCGTCGGCGACCTGGTGCGGATCTTCACCTTCCACCAGTCGGGTGCCGACATCTTCGAGGTCACCCTGCCCGAGGAGTCGCCGCTGGTCGGGCTGCGGGTGCACGACGTCCGCTGGCCCGCGGACACGGTGCTCGCCTGCGTGGTGCGCGGGACCCAGCCGTTCAACCCCACCGACGACGACGCCCTGGAGGCCGGCGACGAGCTGATGTTCGTCACCGGGCAGGAGGCCGACCCGTCGGTGCTGCAGCAGCTCGTCGTCGACGGTCCCGAGCTCGGCTGAGCCGGAGGTGCAGCGCAGGGTGGAGCCCGACGGGCTCGGTCAGGCGCGCTCGGGGGTCCCGGCCTCGGCGGCGTCCCGGTGCGCGCCGCGCACCACGACCCAGGTGAGCCACAGCACCAGGCCCCACAGCGGCAGACCGAGCGCCAGGTGCATCGTGCCCAGCCAGCCGACGTCGCCGTCGAGGTAGAGCGGCACCTTCACCGCGAGCCGGACGGCGAACAGCCCGACCCAGAACCAGCTGGCGATCGTGTACCGCCGCACGAGGTCCGCGTCCGCGCGCCAGGCGACCAGCGGGGCCCACGGGCTGGACTGCTCGGCCTCGTCGTCACGCGACTCGGCGGCCGGGCGCTGCGCGGACGCCTGCTCGGCGAACCCGGAACGGATCGCCTCGACGAACAGACCGACCAGCGGCCAGCGCACGAGGATGGACACGATGAAGGCCACCAGGTAGGCGGCGTTCGTCCACAGGCCCCAGACGTAGAAGTCCTCGGCCTCGCCCGAGGTCCAGGCCCAGATGACGCCGACGGCGATGCCGAGCACGCCGCCGACCGCCTGCGTGACCGGGGTGCGCTGCACGAGACGCGCCCCGACGGTGACCAGCGCCGCGACGCCCGAACCGACCAGGGCCCAGGTCAGGTCCAGGGTCAGGACGTACACCACGACGAACACCAGCCCGGGCAGCACCGCCTCGACGACACCGCGCACGCCGCCGATCGCCTCACCGAGGGAGAACGAGTCCCCGGTCACGGCGCGCACGCCGCGGCGCGCGAGGGAGTCCGCGGGACCGGTCTCGTGCTCGGGCGGCCGCTCGCCGCCCTGCCGCCCGCTCACTCGCCCGCCCGTGCGCGCAGCTCGTAGCGCGGGTTGAACATGGCGCGTCGCCCGTCGCGGGTCGTCACCATGCCTTCCACGCGCAGCCGCCGGCCCGGCTGGATGCCGGCGATCTGACGGCGGCCGAGCCAGACGAGGTCGAGGGTGCCGGAGCCGTCGTAGAGCTCGGCCTCGACGGTGGGGACGTCCTGGCGCGGGTGCAGGACCACGGAGCGCAGGACGCCGGCGACCGAGTACCGGTGCCGCGGGGCCACCTCGCCCAGGGCCGTGCACCCGGCGACCATGGCCGCGGCGCTGCGCTCCTCGTCCGCGGCGACGGTGTCGGTGGAGGCCAGGGCGGACCTGACCATGCTGCGCAACGACATGTCAGCGCGTCTCGGTGATCTCGGGGCCGCGCTGCAGCGGGTCGAAGCTCGGCTCCTGGGGGGTCGCCCCGGCCGGGCCGTCGGACTCCGCGCCCGCGGCACGCTTCTGCTCGGGCAGGGTGAGGGTCAGCAGGTCGCGCGGGGGGCGCGGGCTGCCGTCACGGACGACGACGACGTTCGCGAACACCGACTCCAGCGGCTTGGCGGCGTCGGCGTCGACGGCGGCCCGCCCGGACAGCACGCCGCGCAGGAACCACCGCGGCCCGTCGACACCGATGAACCGGGCCGGGCGGACGCCCGTCTTGCCCTCGGAGGTCTGGGCCGGGATGCGCGCGATGAGCTCGCGGCCGAAGGTGCCCGGCACGTCGTCGACGGTGCCGCCCTGCTTGGTCAGCGAGGCGGCGATCTCCTCGCGCACCTCGTCCCAGATCCCCATCGTCTTGGGTGCGGCGAACGCCTGGACCTGCAGGATGGATCCCTTCAGGGACGCGGCCACCCCGGTGACCTTCTGCGACTTCTTGTCGACCTCCATGCGCAGCTGCAGCCCGGGCAGGACGGGCAGCCAGATGGCGCCGAGGTCGACCCGCGCACCCAGGGACGAGACCTGCGAGGAGTCGAAGGGGCCGCGACCGGTCGGCCGGGCGCTCTCCTCGCCCTGGTCGGACCCGGTCGCCGCCGGGGCGTCGTCCGGGGTCGGGGAGGTCGAGGTCGCGTCCGCCGCGGCGGACTCCGTGTCCTTCGTCGACGCCTTGCGCCGGAACAGACCCACCAGGGAGCTCCTTGTCTCGTCGGTCGCCACGGCGCTGCGCCGTGCCTCGTGCCCAGGGTAGACCGCTGGCGAGAGCGGTCGGGAACAGTGCAGGTCAGCCCTGCGCGAACCCCCCGCTCGACCCGAACCCGCCGGTGTCGCGCTGCGACCCCGGGAGGCGGTCGGCCACGAGGAACCGGGCGTGCTCGACCCGCTGCACCACGAGCTGGGCGACCCGGTCGCCGCGGCGCAGCCGGACGGTCTCCGTGGCGTCGGTGTTGGCCAGGACGACCTTGATCTCCCCGCGGTAGCCGGCGTCGACCGTCCCGGGGGCGTTGACCACGGTGACGCCGTGCTTGGCCGCGAGCCCGGATCGCGGGTGGACGAACGCGGCGTAGCCCTCCGGCAGCGCGATCGCCAGCCCGGTCGGCACGACGGCGCGCGCGCCGGGCGCGAGGTCGACGTCGACGGTCGTGACCAGGTCGGCGCCCGCGTCACCGGGGTGGGCGTAGGTCGGGGCGACCGCGGCGTCGTCCAGCAGCGTCACGAGCACGTCGAGCGTGCTCGGGTCGGTCAGCGGCGGGCTGGCGTCATGGGGCACGCGCGCAGCCTATCGGACCGCGCAGACCTGCGATGATGAGGCCATGAACGACGCGCCCAGCCGCTCGGGGAACCCGGCGGAGCCCGCTCCTGCCCCGCTGTTCCGGGAACGTCTCCTGCCCGGCCCCGGCGCCTGGGTCGCCTCGATCGGCCTCGGCGTCATCGTGGCCGTCACCCTGCTGCCGCTCGCGCCCCTCGTCGCCCCCGGGGCCGGGGTGCTCGTCGCCGGTGTCGTCGTCGTGACGCTCGTCGCGACCGCCCCCGTCGTCGAGGTGGCCGACGGCGAGCTGCGGGCCGGCCCCGCCCGTGTGCCGGTGGAGCTGCTCGGCGGGGTGACGCCGATCTTCAGCGCCGAGGAGATGCGCACCGCGCTCGGGCCGGAGCTCGACGCCCGCGCCTACGTCTGCCTGCGCAGCTGGGCGCGCACCGGCCTGAAGGTGGTGCTGCGCGACCCGCTGGACCCGACCCCCTACTGGCTGGTCTCCACGCGGCGCCCGGACGAGCTCGCCGACGCCCTGGTGCAGTCGGGTGCGGGCGCCTGAGCCGGTCCGCCGGCTCCCCCGACATGACGAAGGCCGTCATGTCGAGGACATGACGGCCTGGGTCTCGGGTGTCGGGTCACGCCCGTCCACGCGGTGTGCGGGGTGTCAGGCCGCGCACTCCGTGCAGATCATCTGGCCCTTCTTCTCGTAGGCCAGCTGGCTGCGGTGATGGACGAGGAAGCAGCTCGAGCACGTGAACTCGTCCGCCTGGCGAGGCAGCACGCGCACCGCGAGCTCTTCACCGGACAGGTCGGCGCCCGGAAGCTCGAAGCCTTCCGCAGCCTCCGTCTCGTCCTCGTCGACGACACCCGAGGACTTGTCGGAGCGACGGGTCTGGAGCTCCTGGATCGAGTCCTGCTCCGCGTCGTCCTCGTTCTTGCGGGGTGCGTCGTAGTCGGTTGCCATCTGTGCTGTCACGCTCCGTGGAGTGGGTGTCGGTACGCGCTGATAATGCTTGCCGATCAGGTTTTGTTCCCGTTCGGCCCACGGATTGTGCACCATCCGAGCCGGGCTCGCGACAAATTGCGGTGTCGCGCCGGTCACATGCCCCCTGACCTGCGCGAACAGTACGGTTCACCCTGCGCGAACGCAAGGTGCTTCAGGCACCTGCTTCCTCGAGCAACGCGACCAGCTCCGCCTGCCGGTCGGGCGACCCGGCGACCGTCATGCGCCGCGTCGCCGGCGCGCCGTCCAGACCGCTGAGCGCCGCACCCGCCTCGAGGGCGACGAGACCGCCCGCGGCCATGTCCCACGGGTTCAGTCCCCGCTCGTAGTAGAGGTCGAGGCGCCCGTCGGCGAGCAGGCAGAGGTCGATGGCCGCCGACCCGAGGCGCCGGATGTCCCGCACCCGCGGCAGCACGTGCCTCAGCACGCGGGCCTGCTCGGCACGCCGCTCGGCCTCGTACCCGAACCCGGTGCCCACCAGGCTGGTGGCGAGCGAGTCCGCCCGGCGCACCTGCACGGGGAGGCCGTCGCGGTCGGCGCCCTGCTCCCGCGCAGCGGTCCAGGTCACGCCGTCGACCACGGAGTGCACGGCACCGGCGAGCGGTGTCCACCGGGCCGGGTCGGGGTCACCGGCCACGACCGCCACCGACACCGCGTAGGAGGCGACGCCGTAGAGGTAGTTGACCGTGCCGTCGATCGGGTCGATCACCCAGGTCAGCCCGCTCGTCCCGGTGACGTCGTCCCCCTCCTCGCCGAGGATCGCGTCGTCCGGCCGACGCGCGGCGAGGCGCCGCCGCAGCAGGTCCTCCACGGCACGGTCCATCGCCGTGACGGGGTCGACGGCGCTGGACTTCGTCGCGGCCACCTCGACCTCGTCGGGCCGACTGCCCCGGACGAGCGCGCCCGCCTCCATCGCGAGGGAGCGGGCGAGGGTGCGCAGGTCGCTGGTCTCGGACGCGGACGGGAGGGAGGGTGTGGTGGTCACCCCTCCATCCTGCCCGATCCGCGGCACACCGACGGAACCTGCCCCCCGGACGACGGCGACGGTGGCACGCTCGACGGAGCAGGCCCGTCACGCGGGCGGGCGGTGAAGGAGGAACCATGGCAGAGCTCGAGCTCGTGACGCTGCACGAGGACGCCGAGCGCCTGGTCCTGCGCGGTCCGGACGGCGCGGAGCACACGCTTGCGATCTCCGAGGCGCTGCGCGCCGCCGTCCGGCGCGACCGCCCGCGGACCGAGGCGCTCCAGGCCCAGTCGCAGACCCCGCTGCGTCCCCGCGAGCTGCAGGCACGCCTGCGGGCCGGTGCCACGGTCGAGGAGCTCGCCGCGGAGTCGGGGCTGCCGTCGGAGCACGTGCGCCGCTACGAGTGGCCCGTGGCCGCCGAGCGCGACCACGTCATCGGCCAGGTGCGCGACCACCGGACCGACCCCGAGGGTGACGCCACCCTGGGCGAGCTCGCCGACGCCCGGCTCGCCGCCCGCGACGTCGACGCGGCCGAGGCGGTCTGGAGCGCCCGGCGCACGGGGACGGCCCCCTGGCACGTCGAGGTGCGCTTCGTGGCCGGGGGTCGCGACCGGTGCGCCGCGTGGACGTTCGACCCGCGCAGCCGGGCGGTGACGGCCGTGGACGACGAGGCCCGGTGGCTGGGCCAGCCCGACGACCCCGTCTCCCCCGAGATCCTCGGCGTCCCGACCGAGCCGCGGCGGCGTCCCACGCCTCCGCCCGATCCCGCCTCGGAGGCGACGGAGCTGCTGCTCGACGACCTGGCGGGCCGACGGGGACAGCGGCCCCACCGCACCCGGCCGGCTCCGCGCCCGGGTGACCAGGAGCTGCCGCTCGGCCTCGACGGCGGACCGCCCGCCAGGACCGACGACGGCGCGAGCATCGTCGACCTCGGCGCACGCCGGGACGCGCACCGCTCCTCGCGCGCCGAGGACACCTCCTCGGCGCCGGACGCCTCCGAGGACCCGGAGCGGTCCGGACGACCGGACCCGGGCGCTGACACCGAGGAGCCCGAACGACCCTCGCCCGACGCCGGGGCGGAGGACGCGTCGCACGACCGCGGCACGGACCACGAGGACGGTGACCACGGTGCCGAGCACGCCCCGGTGCCCGTTCCCGCGCCGGTCCCGGCGCCCGTCCCCCGGCCCGCCGCGCCGGCACCGGCGACCACGGACCGTTCGTCGTCGGCGGACGACGCCGGGTCGCCGACACAGGACACCAGGTCGTCGCCGGACGACGCCGGGTCTCCGGCGGACGACACCGTGGCGGCGACGGGGACCGGCACGGACGACCCGTCGCCACGCCCCCGACGCGGTGCCCGCAAGGGCCGCGCGCCGATGCCGAGCTGGGACGAGATCGTGTTCGGTGGTGCGCGGCCCTCGTCCTGAGGTCAGGGCACGTCGAGCAGCCCGTCCGCCGGGGCGAGCCGCCGCGCGACCCCGGCCGTCATCCGCCGCATGTGGTGGCGCCGGCAGAGCACCTCGTAGGCGACCTCGTCGGCCGAGCTGACGTCACCGACGACGACCTGGTCGCCCTCGACGACCATCACTCCCCCGACCGTGCGGGCGTTGTGGGTCGCCCGCGCCCCGCACCAGCACAGCGTCTGGACCTGCAGGGCCTCCAGCCGGTCCGCGAGCTCGACCAGGCGGGTCGACCCCGGGAAGAGCCGGGAGCGGAAGTCGGCGGTGATCCCGAAGCAGAACACGTCGATCTCGGTCT
Source organism: Isoptericola sp. b408 (assembly GCF_030588085.1). NCBI lineage: Bacteria > Bacillati > Actinomycetota > Actinomycetes > Micrococcales > Promicromonosporaceae > Isoptericola > Isoptericola sp. b408. The sequence goes on along the minus strand of NZ_JAUQYQ010000002.1, from coordinate 407,882 downwards.
CGTCGACGAGTCGCGCGAGCTGTTCCACCTGCTCCGGCGAGTAGAACTGCGCCTCGTCGCACACGAGGTAGTCCACCAGGTGCCCGCGCTGGCGCTCGGCGGAGATCTCCTCCCAGAAGTCGGTGTCGTCGTCGACCTCGCGGGCCTGGACCTCGAGCCCGAGCCGGGAGGAGATCCGTGCGGTGCCGGCGCGGTCGTTGCGGGTGAAGATCAGCCCGTGGCGACCCCGCGCGCGGTGGTTGTAGTCGGTCTGCAGGGCCAGCGTCGACTTGCCGCTGTCCATGGTCCCGGAGAAGAAGACGAGCTCGGCCATGGGGACGATCTTGTCAGACGTCGCGCCGCGGGCCCCGCCGCCGACCCAGCAGGCCGCGAGCACCCCGGGACCGACGCACCGCGTGGGGCAGCAGCACCAGCAGCGGCACCGCCGAGAGGCCGAGCGCGCCGCTGACACCGACCCCCTGGGCGACGAACCCGACCCCGAGAGATCCGGCGCCCGTGCCGCCGTCGTACGCGATGTTCCAGGCGGCGCTCGCCGTACCGGTGCCGGCCGGGCCCGCCTCCCGGAACATCAGCACGAGCGTGTCGTTCTGCAGCGCTCCGAACCCCAGCCCGTACAGCAGCCCGCCGGCGCTCGCCAGCACCAGGGCGGACGTCCCCTCCAGCAGCCCGGCCGCGCCCGCGATCGCGAGAGTGCCGACCGCACAGGCCCCGACCCCGAACGGGAGCAGGCCGCCCACGCCCTCGGAGTCGGCCCGCACCCCGGCCCACCACCGGCCCGCCGTCATCGTGACGCTGACGGCGAGCAGCACCAGCGAGGCCGTCGCGGCGGGGAAGGCCAGCGGGACGAAGGACGTCGTCCCGCCGAACGCGCAGGCGGCCACCAGCAGGAGCACCCCGGAGCCGGCCAGCGTCCGGTAGCGCACCGGGCCGCCGACCACCTCGGCGGGGTCCTCCTCGAGGGGGCCGACGGCGGACGGGTCGCCCCGGCGGTCCCGCTCGCGCACGCCCGCCATGACCACTGCGCCGAGCACACCGGCGCCGCCGGCGGTGACGAACACGACGGCGAAGCCGAGGTGCTCGGCCGCCCACACCCCGACGGGGAGCAGCAGGGCCTGCGGGGCGCCGATCGCGACGCCGTAGGCGCCCAGCCCGCGCCCGCGCCGCTCGGGCGGCACCAGCTCGGCGACGAGCGCGCTGCCCGCCACGACCAGCAGCCCGAACCCGACGCCTCGCACCGCGGAGACGAGCAGGACCCACCCCACGGCCGAGGAGACCAGGTAGGCGAAGGTCGGCGCCCCGAGCAGCAGCGCGCCCAGCATCGAGGCCCGACGCAACGACAGCACCCGCAGGAGGCGCGGCATGGCGAGCTGGGTGGCGACGGTCGCTCCCATGAGCACACCGGTGGTCGCCCCGACGCCTCCCGACCCGGCGCCGCCGTCGGCGGTCCACAGGGGCACGACCGAGAGCAGCGGGGCGAATCCCGCGAAGGCGAACGCGGTCGCCCAGAGCAGGAGCGGGAAGTCCCGGCCCGACCTCACCCGCCGGCGGCGATCAGCGGGACGGTCATCTCGGTCTCGGTGAGGGAGCCGTGCACGCCGGGCATGTGCCGGGCCGCGGACGGGTGCAACCGGGAGTCGACGACGGTCGCCCGCCCGCGTGCGGCGACCAGGACGTCCCCGACCACGGGCCGCACGTGGTCGGCGACGGGTCCGAACCACCCCGCCGCGATCGCGGCCTCGCCGGTGACGACGACCGCGTCCTCGCCGAGCTCGTCGGCCCACCGGTCGGCGACCGCGGCGGCGTCGGCGCCGGGTGCGGTGTACACGTGCGTCATGCGGGGTTCGCCGCCGAGCAGGACCACGTCGGCGGCGAGCGCGGGCCGGGTGGCGACGTCGTGCTGCGCGGACAGGTCGGAGGTCACCTGGCCGTGGTCGGCCGTGATCAGCACGAGGGTGCCGCGCGGGGCGGACCGTACGAGCCGACGAAGCTCGGCGTCGGCGTCCTCCAGGGCGTCACCCCACTGCCACGAGTCGGGACCGTGCTGGTGCCCGACCTTGTCGACGTCGCCGTGGTACAGGTACACCAGCCCGTCGTCGCGCAGGGCCGTCAGGGTCGCGTCGACGCGGTCGGCGAACCGTTCGGCCACCACGTACCGCGGTCCGCGCAGGGCGGCGCGGGTCATCCCCGAGTCGGAGAACTTGCGCGGTCCCGGCGCCACGACGCTCACCGCGGCACCGGCCTGCTCCAGGACGGTCGGCTCACGCTGCAGCGCGGCGGGGTCGACCGCCAGCGGGGCCGAGGTCTTGGTGCCGGGCCGGTAGGGGTCGGACTGCTCGGTCCACGACACCATCGTGGCCAGCCCGCCGGTGTCCGGGTTGCGCTGGGTGTAGCCCAGCAGCCCGGTCATGCCCGGGGACGTGCCCGTGCCGAGCGTGGCCAGGGCGGACGCCGTCGTCGACGGGAAGCAGGTGGTCAGCGACCGCGCCTGCGGCAGCAGGCCGCGCAGGAACGGTGCGTGACCGCCGCGTTCGGCGAGGTTGTGCAGGCCGAGGCCGTCGACGAGCACCACGACCACGCGACGGACGTCGGGCAGGCCGAGCGCGGCAGCCGCGTCGAGGGAGTGCAGACCGGTGGCGGTGGTGAGGTCCAGGCCCAGTGCGCCGGCCGCAGCGGGCAGCACGGCGGCCAGCGAGCCGGTGCCGTAGGACGGCGTGACCAGACCGGCGGGCAGGGCGTCGAGGTGTGCCGTCATCGTGACGAACGCCCGCTGACGCCGGTGGCGGCGGACAGCTCGCGCGCGAAGTGCACCGCCCGGCGCACCGCGTCGGCGCCCTCGGCGGCCGAGCTGACGCGCACCACGACGTCGTCCGGGGTGAGCTGGCCGGTCAGGCCGTGGTCCGCCTCGCAGCTCGGGTCGCCGCACTGGGCCGGCTCGAGGTCGATGCGGGCGACGGCACCCCAGCCGATGGCGAGGTTCAGCTCGGCGGCCGCGTCGCCAGGACGGTGGTCCGCGGGCTCGGCGACGATGTGGGTCAGGGCCACGGACCGGATCTCCGGCAGCGGGACCGCCTCGGTGGTGGCGGCGGCCGAGGACGGGTTCGCGGCGTCGCCCTCGTGGTCGTCCACGTGCGCGGCGACGAGCCGGGTGGGCGTCAGCGCGAGCACGGTGAGGTGGCGACGCACCTGGCTGTCGAACGTCGTCTCGGCCTGGACGAGGTGCGCGAGGACCGGCTCGTCCGCGAGCGCGACGTCGAGGACGTCGGTCACCAGGTCGGGGTAGTACCCGGCACGGTAGACGTGGGCACCGAGCTCGTCACGAAGGTTCTTGCGTGTGGTCGCAGAAGGCACGGTCGCATTGTCCCACTGTTCGACCGCCCGCGAGCCCCGCGACCGGCGCCTCAGCCCGGCAGCGCGCGGCGCAGCCCGTCCGCGCGCCGGCCGGCCGGCCGCAGGCGCACCGCGGCGTGCAGCACCGCGGCCCCCTGCTCGGCGACGACGACGGGGTACATCTCCAGCGAGGCGAGCTCGGGCAGGTCGTCGGCCATGACGGACACGCGGGCGAGCACGTCCTCGAGCGCGTCGACGTCGGCGGGCGGGGCGCCGCCGTAGCCGTACAGCCGCGGCGCGGCGCGCACGGTGCTGACCATCGCGGAGATGTCGACGTCGGTCAGCGGCGGGATGCCGTGGGCGACGTCGTCGAGCAGGTCGACGGCGTCCCCGGCGAGGCCGAACGAGACCATGGGGCCGAACAGCGGGTCCTCGGCGGAGCGCACCACGCAGGCCACGCCGGGCGGCGCCATCGCCTGCACCTCGAACACCGGGGACTCGTCGCCCACCAGGGCCGAGGCGACCGACCGGAGCCGCTCGACGTCGTCGCGCAGCTCGGTGGCGTCGGTGATGTCGAGACGCACTCCCCCGAGGTCGCTGCGGTGTCGCAGCGCCGGGGAGGTGCTCTTCAGCGCGACCGGCCAGCCGAGCTCCTCGGCGGCTGCCACCGCATCGTCGGCGTCCCGGGCCGGGCGCGCCTCCCACAGCCGGATGCCGTAGCAGGCCAGCAGCTCGGCGGCCTCGTGGCCGTCCAGCTCGCGCCCCTCGGTGTCCGCGAGCCACGACTCGACGAGCTGCCGGGCCCGGCGGGAGTCGACGCCGTCGGGGGCGACCTCGTGGCCGCGCGTCACCGTGCGCTGCTCGGCGTGGTCGACCACCTTGCCGAGCGCGACCACGGCGTCCTCGGGGGTCGAGAACGCCGGGATCCGGACCAGCGTGCCGTCCGGCGCGACGGCGGCGAGCTCGTCGGGCATGCCGTGCAGCCCGAGCATGGAGGCGACGGTCGTGCGCCCCGTCCGCGCCGCCGCCTGCGCCACGGCCCGGGCGATCGCCCCGGTCCGGGGCTGCACGACGGGCACGTCGACGGCGACGACGACGTCGCAGGACTCGGGGGCGTACAGCGCCTCGACGGTGCGGGCGATGTCCTCCTCGTGGGCGTGCGGCGGCAGGTAGTCGCTGGAGGTCGCGACCTCCAGGCCCGCGGACGCCGCGGCCTCGGCGACCAGGGCCGCGAGCGCCGCCGAGGACGCGAGGATGCCCACCCGCCGGCCCACGGGCAGCGGCTGGTGGGCCAGCACCTGGGCGACGTCCATGAGCTGGTGGGTGTTCTCGGCCTGGATGACGCCGGACTGGCGCAGCAGCTCGTCGAGCAGCCGCCGTGGGGCCCGGGTGGCGCGGACGGCGTGCCCGGGCGGGACGACGTGCCCGGACCGCCCGGCGGTCGAGACCACGACCGGTTTGACGGCGGACAGCCGCCGCGCGATGCGGGAGAACTTGCGCGGGTTGCCGATGGACTCCAGGTAGAGGCACACCACCTGGGTGGCGTCGTCGTCCTGCCAGTACTGCATGAGGTCGTTGCCGGAGACGTCGGCGCGGTGGCCCGCCGAGACGAGGGAGGACACCCCGAGCCCGCGGCGCTCCAGCGTCGCGGTGAGGGTGACGGCCGCGGCGGCGGACTGGCAGAACAGCCCGACGACGCCGGCGGGCGGCGGGCGTTCGGCGAGGCTCGCGCGCAGCGCCGACCCCGGCGTGGTCGTCAGCAGCCCGTAGGACACCGGCCCCACGAGCCGCATCCCGGCGGCGTGCGCGGTCCGCACCAGCTCACGACGCCGTTCGAGTCCGTCGGGGCCGGTCTCGGCGTACCCGCCGGAGAGCACGACGACGCCGCGCGCTCCCCTGCCGGCGAGCCGGCGCACGGCGGCGAGCGCGTCCTCGGGCGGGACGGCCAGCACCGCGAGGTCGATCCGGTCGACGTCGTCCCAGCCGGCGGGCCGGAGCACGTTGCCGGCCACGGCACCGGGCGGGTCGAGCACGAGGAGCTCGGTGTCCCCGGGGTCGAACGAGTAGGCGTCCAGCACCCGGCGGGCGAGCAGCGCCTCAGGGGTGCCGTCGTCGTCCCCGGGGCCGACGAGCAGCACCCGGCGTGCCGAGAGCAGACCCGCCATGGAGCGCGCCTCGGTGCGGTGCTCGCGGTCGGCCATCACGGCCCGGGACCTCTCGGTGGGGTCGAGGTCGATGCCGACGGTGACGAAGCCGTCGTCGAGGTGCTGGCTGATCTCGTAGCCGGCGTCGCGGAACACCCCGAGCATCGAGCCGTTCTGCGGCAGCACCTCGGCGGTGAAGCGCCGCACGCCGCGTTCGCGGGCGGCGCCGGCCACGTGCTCGAGCAGCACGGAGGCCAGCCCCTTGCCCTGGAGCGAGTCGGCGATGTTGAAGGCGACCTCCGCCTCGCCGTCGGCGATGACGTCGAAGCGCGCGACCCCGAGGATGTCCTCGCGGGCGTTGCCCTCCTCGTCCTGGCCCGGCCGGACGGCGACCAGGGCCACGCGGTCGCGGTGGTCGACGTCGACGAGGCGCCGCAGCTCGCGGTCGGTGAGCCGCGGCATGGGTGCGAAGAACCGCATGTACGTGGACCGCTCGGACTGCCCGGTGTGGAACCGCTGCAGCGCGTCCGCGTCCTCGGGGCAGATCGGACGCAGGTGCATCGTGGTGCCGTCACGCAGCACCACGTCGGCCTCCCACTCGACGGGGTAGGCGGTCCTCGGAGCGTCCATCCCCTGCAGGTTATCCGCTGACCACGACGATCACCCCGGGGACCGGCCGGTGTGGACGAGGCGGTACCAGCGCGGGGAGGACCGGTTCATCGGCCAGTGCAGGCCCTTCAGGTCGACCTCGGAGGCCGACCGCACGTCCCACGCCGGGAACGCATCGGCCACGTCCTGCCGCGACACGCCCCCGATCAGGGACCGCCAGCGGGTGACGCCGAACGCCATCATCAGCAGCGTCGCGCCCGGCCGGGCCACGGCGGTGACCTCGCGCCCCATCGCCTCCCGGTCCGCCGCGTCCAGCCCCTGGAAGCAGCCGACGTCCAGGAAGAGGTCGACCGGGCCGACGCCGAGCCCGCGAAGCCGCGTGACGTCGCCGACGACGTAGGTGGCGGTGGCGGCCGGGTCGCGGTCGCGCGCCTCCTCGACCGCCTGCGGCACCGCGTCGACGCCCACGGCCTCCCAGCCACGCCGGGCGAGCTCGCGGGTGTAGATCCCGCGGCCGCAGCCCAGGTCGAGGGCCCGGCCCGGCGGGCGCCCCCGCCCCTCGGCCGCGCCGTCGAGCACCGCTGCGACGTCGGCGGCGGCGACCTTCGGGTACCGCTCCCAGGGTCGGACACCGAGCCGGTACATCCGCGCGTAGTCCGTCATCCCGATCACCCTCCGCGTCCACCTCTCCCGACGAGCCCCCGGCGCCCAGTCTGCCCCGGTCTGCCCCGGCTCACCTCGTCAGCGAACTGCCAGGTGGGCCCCAGGGACACGGCAGGTCCGGCCACGATGCTGGAGACGTCCGGAGGCTCCGGGCGGGGAGGAGCATCATGAAGCGTCGGTTCCTGCGTCGGACGGCGGCAGCCGGGGCCCTGGGGCTCGCGGCGCTCGGCGCGGCCCCCGCGGTCGCCGCGGACACCGCCCTGCCGCAGCACGAGGTCCAGCACACCGGCACCGTCGTCGAGCTGCTGCAGACGCTCGTCGACGACGGTGCGATCACCGCCGCCGAGCGCGACGCCATCGCGGCCGACGTCGAGCGGGCCGACGAGGGCGAGGAGGACGACGAACGCCTGCTCGACCTGCCCACGGCCGCCGCCGTGATCGGCATCGCCCCGGCGGCGCTGCGAACGGCCCTGTCGGCCGACGGGGCGACGCTGGCCTCGGTGGCGGCGGCCCGGGGCGTCCCGCTCCCGACCCTGGAGGCCGGCCTCGTCGCGGCGGCCGCGCAGCGGCTGGGGACCGCGGTCGACCAGGGACTGCTCTCCCCCGAGGAGGCCGACCGGTGCCGGGCCGAGCTCGCGGCCGTCGTCGCCGACGTCGTCCAGGCGCAGTACCCGGACCTGCGGGGCGGCCGGTCGACGCCGCGGGCCGCCTGACGTCCCTCAGAAGAGCTCGGACAGGATCGCGGCGGCCCGTCCCGCACCGTCGGTCTCCACGGGCCGGTATCGGACGTCGGTGCCCACGTTCTTGACGATCTCCTCGGCGAGCAGGTCGGGGTCGCAGGCGTCCTCGTAGGGCACGCACCGACCGGCCGCGTACCGGTCGAGCCGGTGGCGCACATGCAGGTTCTGCTCGAAGTGGTCGCGCAGGGGCACGTAGAGGAACGGGCGCTGGGCCGCGGCCAGCTCCATGCAGGTGGTCAGGCCGCCCTGGACCACGGCCAGGTCGCAGGCGGCGAGGTGGCGGTAGAGCTCGGGCAGGTACCCGACGACCTCGACACCCTCGTGCCGCGGCAGGGCGGCGGGGTCGATCCGGGGACCGGCCACGACGACGAACCGCAGCTCGGGGCGGCGACGGCGGGCCAGCGGCGCCGCGTCCAGGACGCGGCGCAGCAACGCCTCCCCGACCCCGGAACCGCCCACGGTGACGACCACCAGCAGCTCGCCCGGCCGGCAGCCCAGGGAGTCGCGGGCGGCCTGGCGCTCCGCCTCGTCCGGCACCTCGAAGCCGGTGACGTACCCCGAGAACGAGAAGTTGTCCTCGGTCCACTCGCGGATACCGGGCAGTCCCGGGCCGAAGGTCCCCTCGACGACGTCACCCGGGTTGCCGACGAACACGGAGGCGTCCCGCAGCCGGCGGTACCGGGACCGCTGCTCGATCATCTCCGCGTTGTAGTCGGCCGTCAGGGCCACCTCCGCTCCCCCGCCCGAGGGCATGGGCAGCCACCCGACGAAGTCGGTCATCCAGGCGTACGAGAAGCGCTTGAGCTCGGGGTTCTCGTGCAGGAAGTAGTCGATCTCCCACGCCTCGTCGCCGACGACGAGGTCGTACGGCGTCTCGCGCACGACGTCGTCGAACACGAGGAAGTTGTGCACGAGGATCTCGTCCATGCGGCGGACGGCCTGGAAGGCGTGCAGGTCGTGGTCGGCGGACTCGTCCTCGATGTGCGCGGACTCGCTGGCCAGCCACCGCGACGCCGGATGGACGCGCTCGCCCGCGTCCGCCAGCACGCGGGTCACCGGGTGCTGGGCGAGCCAGTCGACCTCGAGGTCGGGGTGGTGGCGCCGCAGCTCGCGCGCGATCGCGACGTCGCGCCGTGCGTGCCCGAGCCCGATCGGCGAGGACAGGTACAGCGCCCGGCGCGGCCGCGACGCCGCCCGGGTCCACGTGCTGCGCCGCACCGCACGGGCCGGCGGCGTGAGGGAGTCGACGAACTCCTCGATCAGCCGGTTCACGACCACCGGGTCGCGGGCCAGCGGCACGTGGCCGCCGCCCCCGAGCGTGACGAGACGGCCTCCGGTGAGCTCCGCGAGGCGGGCACCGACCTCGTGGGACGTGATGCGGTCGTCGTCGCCGTGCACCACGAGCACCGGGCACGCGACGCGCGCGCAGCGCTCCGGGGACACCGGGTGCCGGCCCGCCCCGACCGTCGCCGCGCCGAGCGCCTCGGGATCGCCCTCGAGCCCCCAGCCCACGCCGTCCTCGATCTGCTTGGTCGAGTGCGGCTCGGAGTAGACCCGGCCGAAGAAGAAGTCGAGGAAGTCCCGCCACGCGGACGGGCCCCGCCGCCAGTAGGGCAGGTTGCACTTCGCCCACCCGTCGGAGGTGTCCAGCGGCTCCGTGAACGACTGCCCCCGGTCGGGCAGCGGGCCCGCGAGGCTCGGGATCGACGGCGCGATCGCCACGAACCCGTCGACCCGCTCCGGCGCCGCCGTCGCGAGCGCCACGCCCCACGTGCCCCCGGCCGACAGTCCCACGACCACGGCCGTGGCGGTCCTCGTGGCGTCGAGGACCGCCACCGCGTCCGCGGCGTACTCGTCCGGGGAGTAGGCGGCCGGGTCGTGCGGCCGGTCGGACCGGCCGCACCCCCGTCCGTCGAACACCACGACCCGGTACCGCCGGGCGAGGAACGGGATCTGCGCCTTCCAGAAGCGCGAGTGGATGATCGACCACGTCGGCAGCAGCAGCACCGTCGGTGCGTCCTGCCGGTCGTAGAGGTCCCACGCCACCCGGACGCCGTCACGCTCGACGGTGCCCGTGGCGTCCGGTGCCACCGGTGCCCCCATGGTCCTCACCCCGTCTCCCAGTCTGCTCCTCGCCCGGACGGTCCGCGCCGTCAGCGCCGGACCTCGTAGACGAGGTTGAACGGCGTGCTGGCCGCCACGCCGAACCGGTCGAACCCGGCCGCGGTGGCGACGTCGTGGATCCGGGCGGGCCCGGCCTGGGCCCCGAGCGCCATCCCGACGTCCTGCGAGAGCGAGGACGGCGTGCACAGCAACGTCGAGAACCCGTAGAAGGCCCGGCCGATCGGGTGCAGGTTGTCCTCGACCCGGTCGCCCGCGGCGGGTTCGACGACCATCCACGTGCCGTCCTCCGCGAGGGCCTCGCGCACGTGCCGCCCGGCCCCGACCGGGTCGCCCATGTCGTGGAGGCAGTCGAACATCGTCACCAGGTCCAGCCCGGTCTCGTCGAACCCGTCCGCCGTCGCGACGGCGAACCGGACCCGGTCGGCCACCCCCGCCTCGGCCGCCCGCTCGCGCGCGGCCTCGACGGAGGCCTCGTGGTAGTCGTACCCGACGAACGTCGAGGCCGGGAACGCCTGCGCCATGAGGATGGTCGAGGCGCCGAAGCCGCAGCCGACGTCCGCGACCGCGGCACCCCGCTCCAGCTTCTCCACGACGCCGTCGAGCGCCGGGAGCCACGACGGGACGAGGTTCGCGTGGTAGCTCGGGCGGAAGAACCGCTCGGTGCCGGCGTGCACGTCACGGGTGTGCTCGTGCCAGCCGAACCCGGTGCCGCCGCGGGCGGCCTCGACGATGTGCTCCGTGCCGTGCAGCGCCCCGAGCGCCACCTGGAACAGCCCGGGCAGGAACGCGGGGCTGTCCTCGACGGTCAGCGCGACGGCCTTCTCGGGCTCCAGGGAGTACCGGGCCGACGCCGGGTCGTAGGTCACGTAGTCGCCCGCTGCCTGGGCGTTCAGCCACTCGCGCACGTACGGCTCGGCGGTGCCGGTGCGGTCCGCCACCTCGGCGGGGGTGCTCGGTCCGTGCGCCGCGAGGTCGCGGTAGAGCCCCAGCCGGTCGCCCAGCACGACCAGGGCCGTGTTGAGGGTCGCGCCGGCGTCGCCGACCGCGCGGCCGACGAACGCCATGAGGGCGTCCATGTCGATGGTCGGGGCCTCGGTCCGGGGGGTGTCGAGCGTGGTCATGTCCGTCTCCTTCGTCGGGTGCCGGCCCGTCGCCGGCAGCTGGCCCGTCACCCCCTGACGCTAGGAATCGCAGGCCTCCCGCCGCGTCAGGGGCCCCACCTGGTCGTGCGACGGCCGGCCCCCTGGTCGAGACTCGGGGCATGCTCGTGGGGCGCGACGACGAGGTGGCCGCACTGGGGCGGCTCGTCGCCGGGGCACGCCTCGGCCGGGGCGGGGCCGTCGCCGTGCTCGGTGAGCCCGGCATCGGCAAGAGCTCGCTGCTCGCCGACACGGCCGACCGGGCCGCCGGGACGTGTCGTGTGCTGCGGGTCGTCGGGGCGGCGTCGGAGACGGAGATCGCGTTCGCGGGGCTGTCCCAGCTCCTCACCCCCGTGCTCGACCGGGTGGACGCCCTGCCGGACCGGCAGCGGGACGCCCTGCGATCGGCCCTCGCTCTCGGTGCGCCGGCGGACGGCGACCGGCTCGCCGTCGGCGCCGCGACCCTGGGCACGATGACGCGCTGTGCCGAGGAGTCCCCGCTGGTGGTGCTCGTGGACGACCTGCACCTGCTCGACGTGCCGTCGGTGCAGGCCCTGACGTTCGCGGCACGGCGGCTGTCCGCCGACCCGGTCGCGATGGTCCTCGCGGGGCGCGACCCGGAGGCCGTAGGGCTCGTCGAGGGCCTTCCCGTGCTACGGCTGGCGGGTGTGGACGAGGAGGACGCGCGGGTCGTGGCCGAGCGCAGCCTCGGGGTGTCGATCCCCCGCGAGCGCCTCGCGGAGCTGTACCGGCGCACGGGCGGCAACCCGCTGGCGCTCGTGGAGCTCGCCGGCGACCCCGACGCCGCGGCGGAGGTACCCGGGCTGCCGCGGACGGTGCCGGAGGCGGTGGCACGCAGCTTCGAGCACCGCGTCGACCTGCTCCCGGAGACCACCCGGGAGGTGCTGCTCGTCGCCGCGGTCGCGGACGGGGACCTCGCCACGACGACCGCCGCCGCACGGGCCCTCGGGCTCGACGCCGCGGACCTGGGCCCCGCCGAGGACGCGGGGCTGGTGCGGACGGCGGCCGGGCGCGTGACGTTCCGGCACCCGCTGCTGCAGTCGGTGGCGTACACGCGGCCCGCCTCCGCACGGCGGCGCGCGGCCCACCGGGCCGTCGCGGACTCGCTGCCTCCCGGGGACGAGGACCGCCGTGCCTGGCACCTCGCGGAGTCCGTGGGCGGCGTGGACGCGGAGGTGGCCGGACTGGTCGAGGCAGCCGCCGAGCGCGCGGTCGACCGCTGGGGGTGCGCCGTGGCGTCGACGAGCTTCGAGCGGGCCGCGGCCCTGAGCACCACGCCCGCCGACCGTGCCGGGCGGCTGGTGCACGCCGCCGAGAACGCCTGGGCCGCGGGGGACGCGCGTCGGGCGCTGGTGCTCGTGGACGAGGTCGCGGCGTTGGGACCGGACGCCGACGTCGAGTTCGCCGCGGACGACCTGCGCGCCACCGTGGCGGTGCACACCGGTTCGCTGCGCCGGGCCCTGGAGATGCTGGTCGACCTCGCCCACCGCGCCCCGGACGCCGAGACCCGGGCGCGGCTGCTCGCCGACGGCGTCTATGCCGCACTGTTCCTCGGGAGCACCCCGACGGCGGCGGACCTGGCGGACGAGCTCACGGCCACCCTCCCGGCCCTGACGGACCCGGTCTCGCGCGCCGTGACGCTGCTGGCGTGCGGGGTCGCCCATGTGCTGGCCGGGCGCGACGGCGCCGCGGAGTTCCGCGCGGCCGTCCCGCTGCTCGAGGCCGGCGGGGCGCCTCGCGCCGGGGACCTGCGCTGGCCGTGGGTGATGTCGGCGCCCCTGTTCCTGCGGGACGACTCCGGTGAGTCCGCCGTCCGTCCGCGGGTGGCCGAGGCCCGCCGTGCCGCGACGCCGGCGGCGTTGCCGGGGCTGCTGTTCGTCATCGCCCGCTACGAGGCCACGGCCGAGAGCTGGCACCGGGCCGAGGCGGACTACACGCTCGCGATCGAGGTGGCCCGTGAGACCGGCCAGACGACGGAGCTCGCCGCCTCGCTGGCCGGCCGGTGCTGGCTCGCCTCGCACCAGGGGAACGCCGAGCTGTGCCGGTCCGACGCCGAGGCCGCCGTCGACCTGTGCGCGCAGGGCGACATGCAGTTCTTCGCCGCATGGGTGCGCTTCGCCCTCGGGGACCTCGCGCTCTCCGACGGGGATGCGGCCACGGCCGTCGAGGAGCTGTCGGCGCTGCAGGACCTGCTCGCCGGACAGGGGCTCGCCGACCCGGACCTGTCCCCGGTGCCCGAGCTCGTCGAGGCGCTGGTGCGCACCGGGGACGTGGCCCGGGCCCGGGAGATCGCGCCCCGGTTCGTGACCGCCGCCGAGGGCAAGGGCATGCCCTGGGCGCTGGCCCGCGCCCGCCGCACCGAGGGCCTGCTGGCCGACGATGACCTCGACCGCCCGTTCCTCGCGGCGTTGGCGCTGCACGCGCGCACGCGCGACGCGTTCGAGACGGCGCGCACGCGGTTGGCCTACGGGGCCCGGCTGCGGCGCGCGGGGCGCCGCGTGGACGCCCGCGAGCAGCTCCGCGAGGCGCTGGCCGGTTTCGAGAGCCTGGGGGCGCGGCGGTGGGCCGACCAGACCGCGGCCGAGCTGACGGCGACCGGCGAGACCGTGCGGCGCTCGGGCGCCGGTTGGCAGGCGGAGCTCACCTCCCAGGAGCTGCAGGTGGCGCTGCTGCTGACCGACGGTTCCACCACGCGCGAGGCCGCCGCGGCCCTGTACCTGTCCCCCAAGACGGTCGAGTACCACCTGCGCAAGGTGTACACGAAGCTCGACGTGCACTCGCGCGAGGAGCTCGCCGCCCTGCTGACCGACCGCGGTTGACCCGCCCCGGCGACGGCCCGCCTGCGCGGAACCGTGGCCGGCTGGCGCTACGCTTCCTTCGAACGCCCGTACGCGGCCGCCGTGCCGCCGTCGGGCCCGCAGTCCGCACCGAGGAACACCAGGGAGCCGCACCGCATGGCGCGCAAGAAGGCCGCACCCGTCGCCGACGAGCCGTACGACGAGACGATCGTCGACATCGACGTCGCCGCGGAGATGGAGACGTCGTTCCTCGAGTACGCGTACTCCGTCATCTACTCGCGTGCCCTGCCGGACGCCCGCGACGGCCTCAAGCCGGTGCACCGCCGGATCCTCTACATGATGGCCGACATGGGCCTGCGGCCCGACCGCGCGCACGTGAAGTCCTCGCGCGTGGTCGGCGAGGTGATGGGCAAGCTGCACCCGCACGGCGACGGCGCCATCTACGACGCGCTCGTGCGCCTGGCCCAGGACTTCTCGATGCGCCTGCCGTTGGTGGACGGCCACGGCAACTTCGGCTCCCTCGACGACGGCCCCGCCGCCGCCCGGTACACCGAGGCACGCCTGGCCGCGCCGTCGATGGCGATGACGGCCGGGCTGGACGAGGACGTCGTCGACTTCGTCCCGAACTACGACAACAAGCTCACCCAGCCCGAGGTGCTGCCCTCGGCCATCCCGAACCTGCTGGTCAACGGCGCGTCCGGGATCGCGGTCGGCATGGCCACGAACATGCCGCCGCACAACCTCACCGAGGTCGTCGCGGCCGCCCAGCACCTGCTGGCGAACCCCGAGGCGACGTTGGACGACGTCATGCGGTTCGTCCCGGGGCCGGACCTGCCCAGCGGCGGCAAGATCATCGGGCTGGACGGCGTGCGCGACGCCTACCGCACCGGCCGCGGGTCCTTCCGCACCCGCGCCACGGCGCGGATCGAGAAGGTCACCGCCCGGCGCCAGGGCATCGTCGTCACCGAGCTGCCGTACACGGTCGGCCCGGAGAAGGTGATCGAGAAGATCGCCGACGGCGTGCGGAACAAGAAGATCCAGGGCGTCACGAACGTCCAGGACCTGACCGACCGGTCGCACGGCATGCGCGTGGTCATCGAGGTCAAGACCGGGTTCGACCCGGAGGCCGTGCTGGAGCAGCTCTACCGCACGACGCCGCTGGAGGACTCCTTCGGCATCAACAACGTCGCGCTGGTCGACGGCCAGCCGCGTCCGCTGGGGCTGCTGGACCTGCTGCAGGTCTGGGTCGACCACCGCATCGACGTCGTGCGCCGCCGCTCGCAGTACCGCCTCGCCAAGCGCCAGGACCGCCTGCACCTCGTCGAGGGTCTGCTCGTGGCGATCCTGGACATCGACGAGGTCATCCAGGTGATCCGCTCCTCGGACGACGCCGCGACCGCGCGCGAGCGCCTGCAGTCGGTGTTCGACCTGTCCGAGCCACAGGCCTCCTACATCCTCGACCTGCAGCTGCGCCGCCTGACGAAGTTCTCCCGCATGGAGCTGGAGTCGGAGAAGTCCCAGCTCGAGCAGGAGATCGCCGAGCTGGAGGCGATCCTCGCCGACGAGGCGCGCCTGCACGGCGTCGTCTCGGACGAGATGGCCGAGGTCGCGGCCACCTACGGCACCCCGCGCCGCACGGTGCTGCTCGACTCGGCCGGCGGGACGGCCCAGTCCGCCGCCGCCGCACCGGCCCGCGGCAAGAAGGCCCCCGCCCTGGACCTGGAGATCAAGGACACCCCCACCCGGGTGCTGCTCTCGGCCACCGGGCTGCTGGCGCGCACGTCCGGCGAGAACGCCGACGCGCCGGTGGAACGTGCCGGACGCCGGCACGCGCACGACGCGCTGCGCTCCGACGTCGCCACGACGGCCCGCTCCGAGATCGGTCTGGTCACCTCGGCCGGGCGCCTGTACAAGCTGTCCGCCCTGGAGCTGCCGGCCCTGCCGAGCGTCGACGGTCCGCCGTCGCTGTCCGGCGGGGTGCCGGTCAGCGAGATGGTGTCGCTGGAGGCCGGCGAGCAGGCGCTGGCCGTCGTGTCGCTGGACGAGGACGCCGCTCCCCTGGCTCTCGGCACCCGCCACGGCGTGGTCAAGCGGGTGCTGCCGGGTGACGCGCCGCGCAACGGCGACGTGTGGGACGTCATCGGCCTCAAGGACGGCGACGCCGTCGTCGGGGCGGCACCGGCCGCGGACGACGACGAGGTGGTCTTCCTCGCCTCGGACGCCAGCCTGCTGCACTTCGAGGCGTCCCTGGTCCGCCCGCAGGGCCGTGCCGCCGCCGGCATGGCCGGCATCCGCCTCGGCGGGGGCCAGCACGTGGTGTTCTTCGGCGTGGCCCGCGCGGCCACGCGCGACCTGCACACGGTGGTGACGGTGGCCGGCAGGGCCGGTGCCCTGCCGGGCACGGGCGGCGGCTCGGTGAAGGTCACCCCGTACGAGCTGTACCCGGGCAAGGGCCGCGGGACCGGCGGCGTGCGCGCCCACCGGTTCCTCAAGGGCGAGGACGAGATCGTCCTGGCCTGGGTCGGCGAGGGTCCGGCGCGGGCCGTCGGCACGGGCGGCCAGCCGGTCGACCTGCCGGAGGACAACCCCCGCCGTGACGGCTCCGGAGTGCCGCTGGCCGGCCCGGCCGCCGCCATCGGCTGAGGTCCCGTCAGGTCTCGGACGGTGGCTGGTACCGCGCGCGCAGCTCGCGTTCGCGGTCCCGCCGCGGGAACGCCAGCAGCACCAGCAGCGAGCCGAGCAGCACGGCGACGATCCCCGCCAGGTAGGCCCACTGGTCACCCGCGAGGAACGACTCGCGGGCCGCGGCGACGATCTCGTCACTGTACTGGGGGTACTGCGACGCGATGGACTCGGCCCCGGCGAAGGACTTCTCCAGCGTCGCCTGCGTGCTCGCCGTGAGGTCCGACAGGTCGCTGTCACCGCTGATCGCCGTGGCCATGGAGCTCGCGTACCCGGCGGCCAGCAGTGCGCCGAACGCGGACTGCATGATCGCTCCCCCGAGGTCGCGCTGCAGGTCGGCCGTGCCGGAGGCCATGCCGACGCGCTGCACCGGCACCGAGCCGGTCAGGGAGTTCGACGCCGGGGTCCCGGACAGCCCGACGCCGACGCCGACCAGCAGGTAGGCCAGGCCGACCGCCCAGTAACCGACGTCCTCGCGCCACAGCAGCAGCATCACGAGGAACCCGAGCAGCACGAACACGTAGCCGGACAGCATCGTCGCCCGCGAGCCGTGCCGCTCCACGAGCGCGGCCGAGCGGGGCGCGACGAGGACCATCCCCACCGCCCCGGGCAGGATCGCCGCGCCGGCCGCGACGCTCGAGTAGCCGAGCACGTTCTGCATGAAGAGCTGGCCGATGTACATGGCGCCCATGAGCGAGCCGAAGATGATGAGCCCGGCGACGGCCGCGACCCAGAACGTCGGGCGGGCAGCCACCCGCAGGTCGTACAGCGGGTTCTCGGCGCGCAGCTGGCGCAGCACGAACCAGGTGCCGGCCCCGACGACGGTCCCGCCCAGCACGGCGAGCAGTCCGGCCCGGCCCGGGACCGCGAGCAGGTTGATGCCCATGACCAGCGACCCGACGAGCAGGACGGACAGCACCCCGCCGAGGTGGTCGACGGGTTCGACGCTCTCGTTGACGTGGGACGGCACGAGCACGATCGCCAGGACGAAGGCGACCGCGGCCAGCGGCACGGTGAGCAGGAACACCGACCCCCACCAGAACTGGGTGAGCGACCAGCCGGCGGCCAGCGGTCCGAGGGCGGCGAAGGCGGCACCGATGCCGGACCACAGGGCGATGGCGCGGGTCCGACCGGGGCCGGACCACAGCGCGGAGATGAGGGCGAGCGTCGTGGGGAACGCCATGCCCGCGCACAGGCCCCCGCCCAGCCGCGCGACGAACAGCACCTCGACGGACGGCGCCCAGGCGGCGAGCAGGCTGAACGGGACCGTCAGCCCGGTGCCGATCAGCAGCAGGAGCTTGCGCCCGTACCGGTCGCCGACCGCCCCGAGGTAGAGCACCGAGGCGGACAGCCCGAGCGAGTAGCCGACGGCGACGAGGTTGAGCTGGACCTGGGAGGCGTCGAGGGCGTCGCCGATGTCCGGCAGCGCGACGTTGGCGACCGACAGGTTGAGGTTGGCCACGGCCGCCACGAGGATCAGCGTCGCGAGCACACGCCCCGTCGGCGCGCGCCGGGCCGTGCCCGACGACGCGCTCCGGGCGGCCCGGCCACCGGCGTCCATGCCGTGAGGCTAGGCACGAACCGGCCCGCTCACGCGTCGGACGCCCGAGGCGGGCATCCCCTCGGGGCCGCAGGACACGCTACGTGGCGTGCGGCCAGGACTGGATCTCGGCCAGCCTTCGCGTCACCCGGTGCCGGGAATGGTCGGACATGACGAGCTCGGCCTTGTCCAGGGCCGTCGACAGCGCGGATCGGAACTCCGGCGTCTCGTGGTCGCTGGCAGCCCACTCGCCCTCGGCCAGGTCCGCGCACGTCATCGCGTACTCGTAGCGTCCGACGTCGTGCCACGTGG
This sequence comes from Isoptericola sp. b408, assembly GCF_030588085.1. NCBI lineage: Bacteria > Bacillati > Actinomycetota > Actinomycetes > Micrococcales > Promicromonosporaceae > Isoptericola > Isoptericola sp. b408. The sequence continues at coordinate 389,783 of NZ_JAUQYQ010000002.1, read as the reverse complement.
GGATGATCTCGAGAGCCCGGGCGATCGCCCGCCTCATCTCTGGGTACTCCCCTCGTTGGCTGTGACATCCGGCCATGCTGCGCCAGCTGGCCGCCTCGGCGACGGCACTGCCGTGTGCCGCCAGAGCGGTCGCCCGCTTCCACAACGCCAGTGCCTGGTCGAGGTCACCGGCTCGCTCGCACGCGAGCGCCAGCGTCGCGTACTCCTCCGAGGTCAGACGGCGACCCCTGATCATGCGTTCCAGGAGCAGTGCCTGTTGGACCATCCGCATGCGCTGTGCCTTGATCGCAGCGCGCCGGTCCCAGACCTCGTCCTCGTCCTCTCCCCACCACAGTTCGTCCTCGTTGACGCCGAGCTCGTGCAGATCGTCCACCTTCTTGAGAAGACGGTCCCGCAGATCGCGCTCCGTGGCCGACCGACGTTCGATGATGCCGTACGCACTGATCAGGAGCGCGAAGACGCTCACGAGGATCGGAACGATGCTCGCGTCCATGACTCAACCCCCCAGGTCGTTCTCGGGACGCGACGAGCGGTGCACCCCGTCGCGGGCACGGTGAGGTCCGTCCCGACGAGAGTAGGTACGGCCGCCGGCACACGCAGGAGGCAGTGCGCGCTTCAGGATGGAGAGCCGGACCGGTGGTCGCGGGTCCTCCCGCCCTCAGCGGGCGAGGGCGGCGGCGATCGTCTCGCCCAGCTCGACCGGCCGCGTGAACATCGGCCAGTGCCCGGTGGGCAGGTCGACGATCTCGTAGTTCCGGTGCCTGGCCAGCTCGGCGACGTAGGGGTGGCCCTGCTCCATCAGCTCGCGCAGCATGCCGGCCGGCATCTCGGAGGCGATGACCGTGGTCGGCACGTCGAGCCGGGACTCGTCGTCGCCCAGCCGGTGCGGCTCGCGCACGGTCCCGCCCGGCTGCGGTACCGCACGCTCACGGAACGCGGCCCGCAGCTCGTCGGTGAGCCCGACGAGCGACGCCTCGTCCATGTCCTCCCAGGCCGGCAGATGGTGGTCGACGACGTCGGCGGGCAGGTCCGCGTCCAGCGCCTGCCCCGAGGCGAGCGGGCCCGAGTCGACGTACACGACGTGCCGGACGCGGCCGGGCCGGGCGTCGGATGCCGCGTAGACCAGCGGGCCGCCGGCGGAGTGGCCCACCAGCACCACGCCGGCATCGGCGGGCAGGGCGTCGATCGCGGCGACGACGGCGTCCACGTGGTCGGCGAGGGTGATGCCGGTCCGGTCGGTGTCCACGGAGTCCATGCCGGGCAGGGTCATCGGGTGCACGGTGTGCCCGGCCGCGACGAGCGTCGGGGTGACGGCGTCCCAGGCGGACGCGTCCAGCCAGAAACCGGGAACGAGGATGATGTCCATGCCGGTGACGTTAGAGGTGTCCCCTGACACCCACGACTATCGAAATGCAAACTGCATGCGAATATCATGGTATTCATGTCCACGCTGCAGGTCCGGGACGTCCCGGACGACGTCAAGCGGGTGCTCAAGGCCCGCGCCGCTCGGTCGGGCCAGAGCCTGTCCGAGTTCGTCCTCCAGGAGCTGAGCGAGCTCGCCGGCCGGCCGACCATCAGCGAGCTCACCGACCGCATCCGCGACCGCGGCAGCTACACGCCAGGAGTCGCTGCGGCCGACGTGCTGGCCGCAGCGCGGTCGGAGCGCGAGTGACGCTCGTCCTCGACGCCTCGGTCCTGGCCGAGTTCCTCGTCGGCAGCCCGGCAGGCCGGCGGGCCACGCCTCGGATCCTCGCGGACCGTGACCTGCACATCCCGCACCTGGCGGTCGTCGAGGTCGCGTCCGTCGTCCGAGGGTGGGTTCTGGGCGGTCACCTGCCCGAGCCTCGGGCGCGTGGGGCACTCGACGACCTCGCGGCGCTGCCGGCCGCACGCTGGTCCGCCGAGCCGTTGCTTCCTCGCCTCTGGGCGCTGCGGTCGAACATGACGGCGGACGACGCGACCTACGTGGCACTGGCTGAAGGAGTCGAGGCCACACTCCTGACCGCCGACGCCCGCCTGGTCCGTGCGGCGGAGCAGTTCGGCGAGTGCTCGGTCGAGCTCGTCGACGCGGGCACGGGACGGTGACGGTCGACATGGTGGAATCGGCCGCGTGACCACCTACGAGTTCTCGACCGACCCGAGCCGCCTCGACACCGACTGGATCCACGGGATCCTGTCCGGGACGTTCTGGGCCCGTGGCCGCACGCGCGCCACGATGGACGCCGCCATCGCGGCATCACGCAACTACGGCATGTACGCGGCCGACAGCACGCAGGTCGCCTACGCCCGGGCCGTGACCGACGGCGTCACGTTCGCCTGGGTGGCCGACGTCATCGTCGACCCGGCGCACCGACGCCAGGGACTCGGCACGCAGATCGTGGACGGTCTGATGGCGGACCTCGAGAGCCTCGGGCTGAAGCGTGTGCTGCTCAAGGCCTCCCCCGAGGGGCAGGAGCTCTACCGGCGTGCCGGCTTCGACCGTCTCGACGACCCGGAGACCTGGCTGGGCCGCCGCCTGCGCTGACCGTGCGGAAGACTCCGGGTACGGCGCACCGTCCGTCGGAGCGGCCCGCACCGCGGTCACTCGGCAGAGGCGACGTCCCGCGCGATCTGCCGGGCCCAGGCGTCGATCCGCTCCCAGTCGCGGAAGTCGCCCGCGGGCAGAGGCATCTTCCGGGTGAACCGTTCCGCCAGGCCGATCGGCTTCTCCTCAGGGTCGTAGGCGCCGAAGAACACCTCCTCGCCGCGCGGCTGCAGCAGCTCGCCCAGCTCCGCGAACTCCCGGGGGCGTGCCGCCTCCCGCACGTCACGGCCCTTCTCGTCGACCTCGTCGGTGCCGAGCGGGCCGCTGCTGAACAGCCACACCGGCCGCTGCTTCAGTGCCGACTCGTGCCGCTTCGCGAAGCGGTCGGCGTCCTTCAGCCAGTGGGCCATGTACGCGGCGCCGCCGAGGACCACGGCGTCGTAATCCTCGACCGTGCTGACATCCTCGACGGGCACGGCGTCGGCGTCGACCCCGTGGTCGCGCAGGGTGGCGGCGATCCGCTCGGCGATCCCCGCCGTGGCACCGTGTCGGGTGGCGTAGGCAACCAGGACGTTCATGGCCGACTCCTTCTCGACGACGGGGAGTGCGGACGAGGGGGGCAGTTCAACGCTAGCGCGCGACCGGGTGCGCCGCATGGCCCGCCTCGTCGGCCCGTCGGCGCGAGGATCGCGAGACCAAGAGGGCCCTAGAGCTCGATGCTGAGCAACCGCGAGCCGTGCGTCTTGGTATACCCGAGGCTCGCGTAGAGGCCGTCGGCGCCGCTGGGGTTGGCGGTGTCGACGTCGAGGCAGGCGTACTCCATGCCGTCGGCGGCGAAGGCCCGCATGCTCGCGAGCAGCGCGGCGAGCGCCGCCTTGCGGCCCCGGTAGGCGCGCCGGGTCCCGAGGACCCCGGTGTAGCCGAACGAGTACCCGCGCACCTCGAAGTCCTCGGTGAACAGCTCGTTCATGGCGTAGCCGACGACCAGCGGCTCCCCCGCCCGCAGCGCCGCCGCCGTCTCGTCGTCGGTGTGGGGGTCGGCCAGCAGCGCCTCGACGTCGGGGGCCTCGTCCACGACGAGGTGGCTCCACTGCGGCGCGAAACCGGTGCGGCCGCTCGTCCACTGCTCGCGCGTGTTGGGCTCGCTGCCCCAGTGGTCCCGGAACGCGTCGTTGTGCGCCAGGCGCGTGGCCTCGTCGAGCTCGGGCGAGAAAGGCACGAGGCGCAGGGATCCGTCGAGGACGACCTCGGGCAGCGGCGCGGCCTCCAGGTCGCGCAGGTCGCGGCGCAGGTCGGTGTAGAACCGGCGGGGCTCGAACCCCGCCCGTTCGTAGAGCCGGAGCTTCGACGCCGGGCCGTCGTCCTCGGCGAAGACGCCGATCCGGGCGGGGAGCTCCTTGCCCGACGTCGCGAGCACCTGCCGGGCGCGGGCGACCTGCCAGGCGAACAGCTCACGGCCGATGCCCTCGCCACGACGGGACGGGTGCACCCCGCCGAACAGGAAAGCGCGCAGCGTGCGGGAGTCGCCGGGCATCGTCTCGACGTGACCGTAGGCCCGGAGCGCGCCGGCGGCGTCGAACCCGAGGATCGAGTCGTCCTCGAACCGTCGCCACGGGGCGTCGAACAGCTCGGTGATCTCCTCGAGGGTCTCGCGGTACGGCTCGGCGTCGGCGTCGGCGATGGTGTTGCGCAGGTCGAGCAGCACCGCGGCGTCGTCGGCGGTGGCCGGGCGCCACGTCAGTCCGCCGGCGGTCAGGGCCGGCAGGGTCGCCGGGGCGTCCGCGCGCTCGGCGATGGGCGCGAGGTCGGGTGAGGTCTCCAGGGTGGCCATGTCTGGAGCCTAGGTCTCACCAGATGTACGCCGCACCCTGATTTCGCCCGGCCGAACTAGGCTGTTCCGGTGACTTCCACGCTCGACCTCGCCGCTGCCGACGCCCGTTCCGCCGCCCTGCTCGAGGCGCTGCGCACCCGGGTGGTCGTCGGTGACGGCGCCATGGGCACCATGATCCAGGCGGCCGACCCGACGCTGGAGGACTACCAGCAGCTCGAGGGCTGCAACGAGATCCTCAACGTCACCCGCCCGGACATCGTCCGCGGCGTGCACGACGGCTTCCTCGAGGTCGGCGTGGACGCGATCGAGTCGAACACCTTCGGCGCCAACTGGTCGAACCTGTCCGACTACGGCATCGAGGACCGCATCCGCGAGCTGGCCCGGGTCGGCGCAGAGCTGGCCCGCGAGCGCGCCGACGCCTACACCACGCCGGACCACCCGCGCTGGGTGCTGGGGTCGATGGGGCCGGGCACGAAGCTGCCCTCTCTGGGGCACACCACCTACGAGAACCTGCGCGACACGTTCGCCGAGCAGGCCGCCGGGCTGCTGGAGGGCGGCGCGGACGCGATCCTCGTGGAGACCAGCCAGGACCTGCTGCAGACCAAGGCCGCCGTGAACGGTGCGCACCAGGCAATGCGAGCGGTCGCGGACGGCGGTGTTGGTCGATCTGTGCCGGTGATCGCCTCGGTGACGGTGGAGACCACGGGCACGATGCTCATGGGCTCGGAGATCGGGGCGGCGCTGACGACGCTGCAGTCCGTGGGCGTGGACGCGATCGGCATCAACTGCGCCACCGGCCCGGACCAGATGAGCGAGCACCTGCGCTACCTGTCCAAGCACGCCGAGGTGCCGGTCACCTGCATGCCGAACGCCGGGCTGCCCGAGCTCGGCCCGCACGGCGCCGTCTACCCGCTGACCCCGGACGAGCTGGCGGCGGCGCACAGCCAGTTCGTCGACGAGTTCGGCCTGGGCCTGGTCGGCGGCTGCTGCGGCACGACGCCGGAGCACCTGGGCCGCGTCGTCGAGGCGGTGCGCGGCCGCGCGCTGCCGGAGCGCGAGATCGAGCGCACCAGCGGTGTCGCGTCGCTGTACGCGCACACGGACCTGACCCAGGACACGTCGTACCTGGCGATCGGCGAGCGCACCAACGCCAACGGCTCCAAGGCGTTCCGCGAGGCGCTGCTGGAGGGCCGCTGGGACGACATCGTCGACATCGCCCGCGACCAGACACGGCACGGCGCCCACCTGCTCGACGTCTGCGTCGACTACGTGGGACGTGACGGCGTCTCCGACATCACCGAGGTGGTCTCCCGGCTGGCGAGCGCCTCGACGCTGCCGCTGGTCATCGACTCCACCGAGCCGGCGGTGATCCGCGCCGGGCTGGAGCTCGTGGGCGGGCGCGCCGTCGTGAACTCGGTCAACTTCGAGGACGGCGACGGGCCGGAGTCCCGGTTCCAGCGGATCATGCCGGTCGTGCGCGAGCACGGTGCCGCCGTCGTCGCGCTGACGATCGACGAGGAGGGCCAGGCCCGCACCACTGAGAAGAAGGTCGCGATCGCCTCCCGCCTCATCGACACGCTCACGCAGCAGTGGGGCATGCGGGTGGACGACATCATCGTCGACGCCCTGACGTTCCCCATCGCGACCGGCCAGGAGGAGACGCGCCGGGACGCCATCGAGACGATCGAGGCGATCCGCGAGATCACCCGGCTCTACCCCGGCGTGCATACCACGCTGGGCGTCTCGAACGTCTCGTTCGGCCTCAACGCGGCCGCGCGCACGGTGCTGAACTCGGTGTTCCTGCACGAGGCCACCGCGGCGGGGCTGGACTCCGCCATCGTGCACGCCGCGAAGATCCTGCCGCGCACCGCCATCGACGACGAGCAGTGGCAGGCGGCCGAGGATCTCGTGTGGGACCGCCGGCAGTACGACGACGAGGGCACCCTGACGCACGACCCGCTGTCGCACCTGCTCGAGGTGTTCTCCGGCGTCGACGCCGCCGCGATGCGCGACCAGCGGGCCGCCGAGCTCGCGGCGCTGCCCGTGGGCGAGCGCCTGGAGCGCCGCATCATCGACGGCGCCCGCAAGGGTCTCGAGGAGGACCTGGAGACCGCCCTGGCCGACGGCATGAAGGCCCTCGACATCGTCAACACCCACCTGCTGGGCGGCATGAAGGTCGTCGGCGAGCTGTTCGGGTCGGGGCAGATGCAGCTGCCGTTCGTGCTGCAGTCGGCCGAGGTCATGAAGACGGCCGTGGCCCTGCTCGAGCCGCACATGGAGAAGGTCGAGGGTGCCGAGGAGCAGTCCAAGGGCGTCATCGTGCTGGCGACGGTGCGCGGCGACGTGCACGACATCGGCAAGAACCTCGTCGACATCATCCTGACGAACAACGGCTACACGGTGGTCAACATCGGCATCAAGCAGCCGATCTCGGCCATGATCGAGGCCGCCGAGGAGCACGACGCCGACGTCATCGGCATGTCCGGGCTGCTGGTGAAGTCCACCGTGGTGATGAAGGAGAACCTCGAGGAGCTCGTCTCCCGCGGCATGGAGAAGCGCTGGCCGATCCTGCTCGGCGGCGCGGCCCTGACCCGCACCTTCGTCGAGGACGACCTCGCCTCCGCCTTCCCCGGCGTCGTGCGGTACGCCCGTGACGCCTTCGAGGGGCTGCGCCTCATGGAGCCGCTCGTGGCCGTGGCGCGCGGCGCCTCACCCGACGAGGTCGACCTGCCGGCGCTGCGCAAGCGCCGGCACAACGTCGTCAAGGTCACCGAGACCGCGCCCGAGGACCTGCCCGAGCGGTCCGACGTCGCGACCGACAACGAGGTGCCCGCTCCCCCGTTCTGGGGCACGCGCGTGGTCAAGGGCATCCAGCTCGCCGACTACGCCGCGTTCCTCGACGAGCGGGCCACGTTCATGGGCCAGTGGGGCCTCAAGCCCGGCCGTGGCGAGGACGGGGCGTCGTACGAGGAGCTCGTCAAGACCGAGGGCCGGCCGCGGCTGTCCCAGTGGCTCGACACGATCCGCACCGACCAGATCATGGACCCGACCATCGTCTACGGGTACTTCCCGGTGTGGTCCGAGGGCGACGACATCGTCGTGGCGCACCACGGGCCCGGCCTCGCCGGCATCGGGGCGCCGGACGGCGGATCCGGCGGTGAGCCCGGGACCGAGCGGCTGCGCTTCACCTTCCCCCGCCAGAAGCGCGACCGGCACCTGTGCCTGGCCGACTTCGTCCGTCCCAAGGCGTGGGTCGAGGAGACCGGGCGCTACGACGTGCTGCCCGTCCAGCTCGCCACCGTCGGCGAGCCGGTGTCCGCTTACACGGCGAAGCTGTTCGCCGAGAACAAGTACCGCGAGTACATGGAGCTGCACGGGCTGTCCGTGCAGCTCACCGAGGCGCTGGCCGAGTTCTGGCACTCCCGCGTGCGCGCCGAGCTCGGGTTCGGCGGCGAGGACCCGCGGGACGTCGAGGGCATGTTCAAGCTGGAGTACCGGGGGGCGCGCATGTCACTCGGGTACCCGGCCTGCCCCGACATGGAGGACCGCCGCAAGGTCGTCGAGCTGCTGCGGCCCGAGCGGGTGGGCGTCACGCTGAGCGACGAACTGCAGCTGCACCCGGAGCAGTCGACGGACGCGTTCGTGATGCATCATCCCGAGGCGAAGTACTTCTCCGTATAGGATTCGACACCTCTACTTCAAATCGAGACAGAGTGCTTCCGACCTCACGAGTTTATGGCAAGCGATAGTCTCAGCTTCCGAGTACGACGCACGAATGGCGTCTTGCCACCCTCAAGATGGTGAAGTGCCAACTTGTTCAGATCGTACCGCTCGAGCGACCCACATGCTTCGACTTCACCGTTGCCAGCCGTGGCTTTCATCGTAATGAGTTGCTCGGAATCGGCGCTTACCACAAGCCCTGGGCTCCGGGTGGCGAAGATGTACTGTCGCGTGCCTCTGAGATCGCGTAGGCGGTCAACCAAATACTCTTCGATCCATGGCGCATGAAGTGCGTCCTCGGGCTGGTCAATGAGCACCGGGTTCTCCCCATCCGCGAGCAAAATAACCAATATCGCGGTGCATTTCTGCCCGTGCGAGAGATCTTCGATACTCGCATATTCAAGACCTTCGGGTTTACGGAACTTGACATTCAGCACGTCTGGCATGTCGACCAGTTGACCATCGAGCAGTTCTTGCCACAAATCGCGATCGGCGATTGTCGTAACGAGTCGCGATATGTCTGCCGACTGCACACCATCAGGCAACTTCCCAAGTTTCGAGACGTCCCCGCTCCAAAGCGCACGGGCGAAATTATATGGATGAACATTTTCAGCCAGTAGATCCAGCACGGTGTCACGCACGTGAGATCCGACCTTCAGTGAGCCAATCATCTTACGAAATGCCGTGCCGTCCCCTCTTGAAGGGATGTCCATTTTCACGAACGTCTTCGTCTTCTTGTTCAGTTCCGCAACCCTAGCGCGCCGAAGCATCCGCCGCTCGTCGCGAGCCTGCTTCAGTTCTACTAGGAGCGCCTCGCGATCGGCAGCGATTCGCTCCAGAGCTGGTTGCGCCAAAGTCGTCAACTCGCTAGATGCAGCCTCGGCCATAGAAAGCTTCGTCTGAACTGTCTCGAGCTCCCGGCGTAGCGCCGGCAGGGTGCCAGTACCGGACTTCGCCAGCGCCTCATCAAGCCGCATTTTGAAGTCCGAGAACTCCGAATCCAACTCGTCTTTTACAGCAGCTATCACTCGCCTCAGCGCCGCCAAGCTCTCGGAAACTTGTTTCTCTGCGTCTTCAATGACCTGGTTCAGGCGGTCCTGGGCGCTCCTGATCTTCGCGTAGTGCGCATCGTGCTCCGGCGACATCTTCGCGGCGGCAGATTTGGGCAGTCGGGGTCGGGTAAACTTGACGCCGTCGATGGCAGTGGCAAGTTCAGCGATCGCCGACTGTTCTGCAGTCCATCGACCCTGCGCCTTGACCAGATCACCGTCGAAAAGCTCGGACAGTTCACGCTCGCGATCTCTTAGCCCCCCAATCTCCGCAACCTTCTCGGTCAGGCTATTCACGCGATCTCGCGCGGCAATCAGTTCTGTTCCATTGGCTTTCAACTGGGAAACTCGATCAGAGATCCGCTCCTCGGTCTGAGCCAGATCAAGATGTGCATCTAAGAGTCCGACCCGGCCCACCGGCTGTCGCGCGTACTCAAGAATCTCACCCTGAGAGAAGGCCGAGATACCCAGTATGCTCGCTGGGTCCTGGTCCACCTGGACCCACTCGCCCTCGATGCTCTGCTCAACTATCGGCATCGACCCATCCGTGCGATACGTACGCTTGACTCGATAGTCTTCAGTGGCGGTGCTGAACTCAACGGTCGCCGTCGAGCCTTCACACAGCGCTGATTCCAATCGACGATCGACTTCATTGCGGATCGGCCCAAAGACCGCCTTGTCAACCTGCTGATCAAGCGCGAACCGAATTGCCTCCAGCACTAGCGATTTACCGGCACCAGTGCCGCCGAGAAGACAGTTAAGGTCTGGGCTGAAATCTATTTTCGTGCTTCCAAGGAAGCCGCCCGAAACCGTAACACTATTGATGGCGGGGTGGGCACTCGCTACCGACGGGTCGGTAATGAGCCGTACGCGCAGTTCGGGATCCTCCAACGCGTACCGCAGCCCACACAGGTCAGGCCTCGCAGCTTTGATCCAGGTTCGCCGAATCCCGATCCCTGTCGCCGCGTGCCGACTTAGTGCTGCGTCAAAGGCGTCAGAACTCTGGACCAGGGCTGCGTTCCGAACGCCGCCGAGTTTCGCAGCAACTCTCTCCGGGGTTTCCGGGAGGACGTACTCAAAGGCCCCGATGCTCGGGTTGGCGAGCAACTGGTTTACGTGCGTCTGCACGGGCTGTTTGAGGATGCCCCTCTCTTTGTCGATGTGGGCAGCTATTGCCAATCCGCCCGCGGCGACGATCTCCGCCGCGCACTCGACCATCCCCTTGGCAGCGACCACGTCAGTGCTGCCTAGCTGGCTGCGCTGGATCCCGAGCCTGACGAGTACATCTTCCAAGGCCGACGGCGCGGTCCCCTCCTCCCAGATCCCCAGGAGATGCCCCTCTTGGGTACTCAGCTCGAAGCCTGGCAATACGACCAGGGTCGTCCCCTTCGCTGCCTGAGCCATCTGTGCGCACCAAGCCGCGGTGTTGTGGTCGGTAACGGCGATGGCGTCGAGGCCAGCTTGGAGTGCCGCGTTGACGATGTCGGCTGCCGACCCAAAGTCTTCGTCGTTCGCATCGCTCGACCCTGGAGTGTGCACATGGAGATCGACTGCCCAGAAGCGAGCCCAGCTGCAATTCATTCTTCGTGCCACTCCTCTGCTCGAGCTCTGGCTTGACTTCCAGGTTTTCACACCTGGGCCGCTGGCCTCTCTACATACCTACCGCGCCGATCCAACTCCCGCCAGTTCTGGAGGATTACGGTCACCACAGCCTGGACTGCTTACGGTGAACCAGCCACTCACTCGATCCGTCATGTTCGAAGGTGCCGATGCCAGGCATCGAGGGATTTCACAAGCGAGCCACGACTGCCAGGACGTCGTCGGTTACGCCCTGGGGTTCCGCGAGGCACCGCCATGCCGGCACCCGAAGAACAGTCATCCCCAGACGTTCGAGAACTCGGTCGCGGCTGAGGTCCTGGCGTCGTTGACGGCCCCGTGCATCACGGTGGTGGGTGCCGTCGACCTCGACGTTGAGCCGGCCGCCAGCAGCATCGATCACGAAATCGAGCTCGTACCCCTCGACGATCACCTTCGCCCTTGGGACGAAGCCGCGTCGGGACAGCGCCTCGAACAACCGCTTCTCCGCTTCAGAGTGAAGCATCGCAACGTCGGTCAGCTCGTCGCGTACGGCGGGCCCGGAGGCACCACTCGCCGCGTCGAAGAGCAGGTGCAACGTGGGCACCGGTACGTTGCGTACCTCGGCGCTGTCACCGAAGATCACCAACGCTCGCTTCGCACGTGACACCGCCACGTTGACCAGGTTGCGGGTCGACTCGACCCACGAGGCAGTCCGGACATGAACGCCTGACGCGAGAACCGTCGAGAAAAGGATCACGTCCCGCTCATCCCCTTGGAAGCGGTGAGCCGTTCCCACCGTGATGTCCTTCGAGGCCCAAACGTCATCACCGATTGCTCGACGCAACTTCCGGCGCAGAAGGTCAGCCTGAACGGCGAACGGCGTGACCACACCAACGGTTCCCGGATCGTCTTTGTGCTTTTGGACCCAGCGGACGACGGCATCGGCCTCGTCGTCGTTGAACGCCCCACCGGTAGGTCCGCGTTGTGTCTTCCCGGGGACGTCGACCAGGCTGATGCCCGCGTGCCTGCCCCTGGTTGACGTCACGTCGGTTAGCACACGAAGGGCGCCTCCGTAGAACTGCTCGTTGAAGAATCGGGCGATCTCCGGATGGCAGCGATAGTGCTCGGCCAGAAGGTGCGGCTCGGTGTCATAGCGTGCCGCGTAGGCGGTGAATGCGGAATCACGGCCCGCCGAGACCGCGAGATGGTGCATCGCGTCGTCGGTCTTGCCGACCGCGGAGGCGATCTGGTCGAGGGACGTCCTGGCAAGCGTGACGATCGGCGTCAGCTGGTTCGGGTCCCCGACGACAAGGATGCGCTTCGCCCGATAGGCCAGGGGAAGCACATCGGCGATCGAGCACTGGCTCGCCTCGTCGATGACCAGCAGGTCGAAGAGCCCCGCGACGAGCGGGAAGTTCAACTTCGCCGACAGGGTCGTGCACGCCCAGCCCGACACGTAGGGCAGCGCTCTTTGGACAGCCGCGTTCCTCGCACTGGCGTACGCGGGACGAACTCTCGCGAGATTCTGAATGGCTGGGCCACCGCCGCCTCCGACGATCCGGTGCTGCACCGCGTTCCTCAGGGTGGCCGTGCCCGTTCGCGCCCACTTGCCGGCGATCGTGGCGAGCCGCTCACGGTCACGCTCCGGGTCCGTCGGGCCCAGCTGCTCAAGCTTCTCCGTCAGCTCGTCCACGTCATGCTCATGCCGGGCCCAGGCAGCGACGTCATCCGCGATCACTCCCGTCCCGGTGGGCTGGGCCAGGCTCAGCACTCTCCGAAGACGTCGCTCGCTAAGCCACCGCCATTTGGTGCCCGACGCCTTCACCGCGAGCAGATGGAGAGCGGCTCGGTGCTCATGAACCGGCGCAGGCCCACGCACGCCCCACACGAGCATTCTCAGGCTCTCGGCATCGACAAGGGCCTGCGCAAGGGCTGATTCGACACGAGTACGTTCGCTGAGTTCTTCGAGCAGGTCGTGGCGCTCCCGACCCACGGCCTGCAGGTGGCGCTGCACGACAGACTGTGACGCCCCGCCGTCAGCGTTCCGCGAGGCGATCTGCTCGAGCAGTGCGGGGAGCTGGTCCCGGTACTTTCGATTCCCTGTCCGCATCAGCAGGGCCTCGTCGATCGCGGCAGTACGCCTGACCGCGACGTCGACCGCGGCGTTGTTGGTCGATGCGACGAGAACGGTCCGGCCTGCGACCCACTGATTGACCACGGTCGACGCGACGAGCTGCGACTTCCCCGTGCCAGGCGGACCGGTGACCACCGTGAGGTCATCGGCGACCGCTGCCGCGACCGCCTGCTCTTGGGAGTCGTTGAGGTTCAGCCCCTCGACTCCCAGCGGCGGAAGGCCCTGGACGGGCCCCTCCCCCTGCGGCTCGTCGGCGACCGGGGGACGATCGACAGCTCGGCTCCTCGGCGGGTCCACCAGCCACCGGGCAGCAGTCGCCGACCAGTCGTCGCGCCCGAGCAGCTCGGAAAGCTCCGCAGCAAGAGCCCGGGTCGCCAGATTGGAGACACCTCGAAACACCATGGCTGCGTTGTGCAGACCGACCATCGGAGACGCCGAGGTCAGCCGATCCGGATCAAGGGAGTCAGCAGCGATCCCGAGGTGCTCACACAGATCACTGAGCTGGGACCCGAGGGCATCGATGTCGTCGAAGGCCAACCCTCCGGCCAGAGGAGCCTCTGAGGCGGCCAACGCGTCCGCGGGGAAGAAACTCTCGTTCAGGACGCCAGGGTTGAGATAGGGCGCGTCGTCGCGGGGAACGGCCGTCTGCTCGTCCGCGGCCGGCGGTTCCAGCTCCGTCATGAGCAGGGGCGCGACTCGCAGGTTTCCCTTGGGATCTCTCAGCACAAGCGTCGGCCACCCGTAGTAGACGACTTCGTCGCGACCAGCGGCTCCGAGGAGGGTCTCCAACTTCTCATCGACTCGAAGCTCATCGCTTCGCCCCGTGATGATCTCCTCGCGCGTCAGCTCGAGGATGGAGAACACATCCTCAGAACGAACGGTGGGAGCCTCGGCGACGCCCGCCCGCTGCACAGCGAGCAGGTGATAGCGGACGAGCGAGAACCATCGCGGGTCGACGTCTGCAGGCGGAGCAGATTGCGGAGCGCTCGTCCCTGGTAGAGCACGCCCAGGGCTGGCGCTACCGCAGGCCTGACACCTCACACGCTTGCTGTCCGGTTCCCAGAACGCCAACGATCCGGTGGGAAGAGTGCTGCCGCACTCTCGGCACGATGAATCGAACTTGACCCGAATCCGATGTTCAGCCACTGCGCCCTCTGATCCTCACCGGACCCGCCGCGGCGACGGGTCCGGGCAGAGTATGGCAGCAAAGTGTGAGTCATTGGACATTCCAAGCCGCGTCGCTTCGGAGCGAACGCGAGGATGAACCCGAGGCCAGAGTCCTCCACGGCCGGCTCGGCTCGGACCGCTATTGCTCCACTACTCGGTCCGCCCGATCGTCAGAGTCGGCGTCCGCATCGTCGATCTTGTCGTCATCGGCGTAGCCGACCATGGCATAGCTGATGTCCCCATGACGGTCCGAGCGGATCGCACTTCCCGGCGTTGCGTGCGCTCGGAGGTGCCCTTCGGCACCGATGCCCGGAGTCAGGACGTTCAGCCCTCCAGGGTCCGCGTAGACGGTGCAACCGAGGCCAGCGATGTCGGCCTTCATCGCCGTTCGTGGCCCGACCGTCATCAGGGACTGATTGACGGGGCGTAGCGATTTCGCCGCATCGACACCAAAGGTTGCCTCAAGAGTCGCTTCGACGACGGAGGCTGTCGTGCTGCGCCCCGGGCGTACAGGCACCATCGCTTCGGCTTCACGGAACCGCTCGAACGTCCTGACCACGGGTAGACGCTACAGCGAACGGTCTGCCGGCGACCGCCGCAGAAGGACTACGGGACGGCATTCCGGTGCGACTTCTCGACCTGTCGGCTCCACGACCTGTACGTCGTGCCGTCCGCGCGAAAGGGCGGCACCGGCAGGATGCTCATGGAGACGGTCGAGGAATGGGCACGGTCCCGGCCGATGCCGCTCATCCTCGACTGGCAGGCGTCTGCCGGGCCTGTCGAGTTCTACGAACGGCTCGGATTCGAGGCCGATCACGTCGGCAACTACGGGCAGTAACCCGAGTTCTGCCTCGACACCCGTCCATGACCGCGAGCACCGGCCCTCGACGGCAAGCTCGGCTCCGCGATCGAGGAGTATGGACGTGCACGGCGCACAGCGACCACGCCACGATGGAGGCATGCCCTCACCGACCCGCCCCGGACTCGTCGTCAGTCCGTCGCTGACGATTCCCCGGGCCGAGCTGACCGAGCGCTTCTCGCGGTCCTCCGGCCCTGGCGGGCAGGGCGTGAACACCACCGACTCCCGGGTAGAGCTGTCATGGGACGTCGGACGCTCAGCGGTGCTGAGCCGCGTCCAGCGCGAGCGCATCGTCGCCCGGACGGGTCATCGGCTGGTCGACGGCGTCCTCACGGTGACCGCGTCCGAGCATCGCGAGCAGCGCCGGAACCGGGATGCGGCCGGGCACCGGCTGGCGGCGCTCGTCGCCGACGCCGTCGCGCCACCTGGCCCCGCACGGCGCGCTACCCGGCGCACTCGCGGGTCCCAGGAACGGCGGCTGAAGGCCAAGAAGCAGCGGTCCGCGACGAAGCGGATGCGCTCGTCCCGGCCGTCGCGGGACGACTGAACGTCAGTCGACGATCTCCAGGCCGGTCTCGTCGGCCGCCTCCTGGACGCCACCGGCGTTGACGACGTCCTCGAAGCCCTGCGCCTTGAGGAAGTCGAGCGCGGCGCCGGCACGGTTGCCCGAGCGGCAGTACAGGACGTAGGAGCCGTTCGGGTCCAGCTCGGCGAGCTGCTGGGTGGCGTCGGGCGACTGGACGTCGATGTTGAGCGCGCCCTCCAGGTGGCCGCCGGCGAACTCGGCCGGGGTGCGGACGTCGATCACCGTCGTCCCGGCGTCCAGCGTCGTGGTCTCGCCGTCACCCGACGGCGCGCACGCGGCGAGTGCCACGGTGCCCGTCAGCGCCAGCCCGATTCCCAGCATCGACATCTTGAACATGCCCTACTACTCCCGTCAGTCGTCGCACGGAGCGGTCACCCCGTTGCGGAGCATCCTACTAGATACCCCCTGGGGTATCTAGCCCCGGTCGTCAACGATGATTATCCGCTCCCCCGCCGGTCCACCCTGCGACGGCTCACCCACACGCGGGAGGACCCATGGGCATCATCCAGATCCAGCTCTTCGCCACCCTCGACCTCGTCGGGCAGTCCCCCGGCCTCCGCGACGAGGACCCGGACGGCTTCCCGTTCGGCGGTTGGCAGGCGCCCGTGTTCGACGGCGTCACCGGCACCCAGGTCGAGAAAGCCTACGAGGGCACCGACGCCCTGCTGCTCGGTCGTCGGACCTACGACATCTTCGCCGGCTACTGGCCGTACCAGGAGGGCGGGCAGGACAACGTCATCGCGACCCTGTTCAACAAGGTGCCCAAGTACGTGGCCTCGCGGGGCGAGCCCGACCTGTCCTGGGCGGGGTCCTCGCAGCTCGGACCGGACCTGCCCGCGGCGGTGCGCGAGATCCGCGAGCGCCACGACAAGGTGACGGTCGCCGGGAGCCTGAACCTCGTCCAGACGCTGCTGCACGAGCGGCTCGCCGACACGCTCGACCTGTGGCTGCACCCCCTCGTCCTCGGCGTCGGCAAGAAGGTGTTCGACGGCGGCGAGGTGCCGGCCGGCCTCACGCTCCTCGCCCCGCCGGAGGCCAGCCCGCGGGGCGTCGTGCACCTGCGCTACGGCATCGGCGACCGCGCCCCGGAGACGGGTGACATGACGGCGCCCCGCGCCTGACCTGCGGCACCTGCGGAGCCCCGTGTGAAGCGCGTCTCATCGCCCCGATTCCGGTGGCGGCCGGGGCGCGCAGGCATAGCGTGGCAGATAAGGAATCCCCACTGAACAAAAGGAGACTGCCATGCGTGCCTGGCGATTCCACGGGACCCACAAGCCGCTCACCCTCGAGGAGGTGCCGGAGCCCGAGGCCGGGCCCGGCGAGGTGGTCGTCGACATCAAGGCCGCCGGCGTCTGCCACTCCGACGTCAGCGCCCTGGACGACGAGACCTGGATGCCCCTGTTCCCCCAGCTCCCGGTGACACCCGGCCACGAGAACGCCGGCGTCATCAGCCAGGTCGGCCCCGGGATGGAGCACTGGAAGGTCGGCGACCGCGTCGGCCTCGCCCCGCTGACTGGCGACGGGTTCGCCCTCGGGTACGGGCCGTGGGACGGCGGTTTCGGCGAGAAGCTGCGCGCCACCGACGAGAACCTGGTCCGGCTCCCGGACGAAGTCAGCTTCGAGATGGGGGCCATGGCCACCGATGCCGGCCTCACCTCGTACCACGCGATCGTCACTGCCGGTGGGCTCAAGCCCGGGATGCGGGTCGGCGTCATCGGGCTCGGCGGCCTGGGCTACATCGGCGCCCGCGTCGGCGTCCTCAAGGGCGCCGAGGTCTACGGCGCGGACATCAGCGCCGGTGCGCGCGAACTCGCCGACGAGATCGGTCTGGCCGGGGTCGCGGAGTCCATCGAGGAGTTCGCGGACAAGAAGCTCGACCTCATCGTCGACTACGCCGGGTTCGGCACCACCACGACCGGCGCACTGAACACGCTGGCCGAGTTCGGCACGTTCGTCCAGGTCGGCATGGGCAAGCTGGAGTTCGAGATCAGCACCTACCCGATCATCATCAACCAGCTGACGATCAAGGGCTCGAAGTCCGGCACCAAGCAGGACCTCGTCGAGCTCTACGACCTCATGCGGTCCGGCGACCTCAACCCGCCGGTCAACCACATCACCCACGACGAGATCCCCGGGGCCATCGACCGGCTCCGCGAGGGCGGCGTCGTCGGGCGGCTCATCGCCACCTACTGACGGCCTCGGAGCGCGCCCCCGCCGGACGACGACGGACGTCCGGCGGGGGCGCCTTCTCGTCCATCTGGCATCATCGCAGGCCATGGCTGGATCACCGTCACCTCGACCGTTCTCCGCCACCGGCGGACTCCTCCTGGGCGCCGGAGCCGCCGTCGTCGGCCTGCTCCCCTGGTTGCTCACCGGGCTGCAGGCACCGCGGTTGTCCGCACCGCAGATGCCACCGGACATCACGGGCGCGCTCCTGCCGCTCATCCCCAACGCCCTGGTGCTCCTCGCGGGGATCGTGATGCTGCCCGGCGCGATCGCCGGGATCCTCCTGCGCGGACGCACCGCCGGGTCGGGCGGCCGCGCGGCGTGGGCCGCGACCGGCGGGCTCGTCCTGGTCCTCGGCGGCGCGGTGGCTCAGAGCCTCGCGGTCATGGTGCCGCGGCTCCGCCCGGACTCGCCTTTCCTGCTCGACGTCACGGTCAGCGCGGTGGCCGTGGGCATCCTGCTCGTACTGTCCGCCGTCGTCTGCCACGTGCTGGCACGCGGCTCCGTCCCGGCAGCGACCGTCGCGGTCGCGGGCGCCGCCGTCGCGGCCGGGCCCGGTCTGCGGGAAGCCCTGGTCCAGCTGTACCCGACCGCGCTGCAGGGCCTTCCCCCGGAGGTGACGACCACGCTCCTCCAGGTCGTGACCTCCGTCCCCGCGGTACTCACGGGGATCGCCCTGGCCTGGTGCGGCTGGACGCCCGGCCGCCGGCTGGGGGCCTGGGTCGTGGCGCTGCTGCTCCTCTGGGTCGGCAGGGCGGCCCTGGAGACCCTGCAGATCTGGCTCTTCTGGGAGCAGCCGCTGGGCATGCCGAGCACGGCGCAGAACTCGGCGCTCGTGCCGGGCGAGCTCGCCCAGGCCTTGATCGCGGGCTTGCCGTCGGCAGTCACGGCTCTCGTCGTCGGCGCGGTGGGCGGGCTGGTCGTGGCCCGTCTCCGACGGCGCGATCGGGAGCAGGCCGACACCGTGCCGGCGGCGTGAGCGCGCCTGAACCGCTCGACCAGCGACACGGCCCCGTGTGGCATCATCCCTGGTCATGACCGGATCGCCGACGCTCCGCGAGCTCACTCCCACCCGAGGATTCCTGCTCGGCGTCGGCGCGGCCGTCGTCGGCCTGCTCCCCACGGTCCTGGCCGGGTGGCAACCGTCGTGGCCGACCTACCCGAACACGCCCGACCTCTTCACCGGCACGTTCCTGCCCTTCTCGCCGGACCTCATCGGGCTCACACTCGGCGCCGTCGTCCTGCCCGGCGCGATCATCGGGATCGCCCTGCGCTCCCGGACGACCGGGGTGCCCGGTCGCGCCGAGGCCGCCGCGACCGCCGGACTGGTCCTGGTGATCGCGGTTGCGGCACTGCAGAGCGTCGTGGTGACGGTGCCGAGGCTCCACCCGGGGTCGTCCGGTCTGCTCGACATCGCCGTCGGCCTGACGGTCACGGCACTCGGCCTCGCGCTCTCCGTCCTCGTCTCCCGGGTGCTGGCCCACCGCACGGTGCCGGCCGCCACCGTCGCGGCAGCCGTCGGCGTCGTCGCGGCCGGGTACTGGTGGGCGAGCACCCTGCGCATGCTGTGGACGTGGCGGCTTCAGCTCCCGGACAGCGCCCTGCACGTGATCGTGCTCCTCGCGCAGTACACCCCCGCCGTCCTCCTGGGGATCGCTCTGGCGTGGTGCGGCTGGACGCCTCGACGTCGGCTCTGGGCCTGGGTGTTCGCCCTGCTGGTCTTCTGGGTCGGTCGCGACGTGCTGCACGCGCTACAGCTCTGGATCATCCGGCAGAGTCACCAGGGCCTCGTCCTCGACGATCTCGCCGACTCCCTGGTCGCCAGCCTGCCGGTCGCGGTCACGGCCGTCATCGTCGGCGTCGTGGGCCGGCTGGTCGTGCCCCGCATCCGGCGGCGCTACCGCGAGCGATCCGGCACCCGGAACACCGCGCCGCCCGAACACGCAGCGAGGCGCAACAGCTGATCAAGTCCCTCGTCCCCGGACCCCGGATCTGGCATCATCCCTGGTCATGACCGGATCACTGTCGCTCCGAGGCCTTTCCACCACTCAGACTTTCCTTCTGGGCGTCGGCGCCGCCGTCGTCAGCCTGCTCCCCTGGTTCGTGGCCGGGCTGCAGGCCCCGCCGATGGACGGCCCGCCCTGGCTGGCGGACGCTCGTGGCGCGCTCCTCCCCCTGAACCTGATGACCTTCGTGCGTCTCGTGGGAATCGTGGTCCTTCCCGGGGCAGCCATCGGGCTGGTCCTGCGCCGAGGCGCGTCCGGCTCGACGGGTCGTGCGGCCTGGGCCGCAGCTGCCGGGCTCGCCGTGGTCTTCGCAGGCGCGACGGTGCAGAGCCTCACGGTGATCCTGCCGAGACTCCGCCCTGATTCACCCGCCGCGCTCAACACCGTCCTCGGCGCGGTGGCTGTGGGAATCCTGCTCGTGCTGTCCGTCGTCGTCTGCCGCGTGCTGGCCTTCGGCTCCGTCCCGGCGGCGACCGTCGCGGCGGCGGTCGGCGCCGTCGCGGTGGGGTTCTGGCTCCCGACGCTGCTGCTGCCCCCGGGGATCGTGACGGAGGGCCCGGTGCCGACGGAGCTGATGCGCGCACTCTTCCTGACCATGACCTACACCCCCGCCGTGCTCACGGGAGTCGCGCTGGCCTGGTGCGGCTGGACACCCCTCCGCCGGTTGGCAGCCTGGGCGCTCGCCGTGCTGATCGTCTGGATCGGACCGGCCGTCCTCCCTGTCCTGACGCACTGGGGAACTCCGGGCGGGCCGAGCCTGGTGGCCTTTGTCCCGGTCGTCCTCGACGACCTCAAGGTCTTCCTGGACAGGGGCCTGCCGTACCCCGTCACGGCGCTCGTCGTCGGCGTCGTCGGCCGGCTGGTCGTGCTCCTCGTCCGTCGGCGCCAGCGGGAAGGTCAGGCCGCCGTCAGCGCCGTCCCGACGGCGTGAGCCCGCTCCAGCCGCTCGACCAGCGCCACGACGGCGGCCGCGACCGGCACGAGCACGAGGTTGCCGAGCAGCATCGGCCGCAGGAACGGCAGCCCGGCGACGTAGCTCGCCAGGAGCCCGTCCAGACCCGCCGGGTAGAACGTGCCGCGGCCCTGCAGCCAGACGCCGAAGTTCGTCCAGAGGTAGAACACCAGCGAGGAGCCGACGCCGAAGCCCAGCGCGGCCACGACGCGGCGGCCGCCGCTCGCCCGGCGGGTCCACCAGGCGCCGACGCCGATCGCCGCCCAGGCGGTCCACGTGAACAGCAGGATCGCGGAGTTGGTCAGCAGCACATCGCTGATCGCCACGACGACCAGCGGGGCGAGCATCGCGAGGCGGTGCCGCAGCAGGCCCGCCGCCGCGAACGCGGCCGCGGTGGACAGCTCCAGATTCGGCGGGGCGCCGAGGTCGTCCTTGACGACCCGCCACACGATCGCCGCCACCACGAGCAGCACGGCGACCGCGGGGCGCCACCAGCGCTCGCCGAGGTCGCGCAGGGTCAGGTCCGTCGTCGGGGTCATTCGGTGATCTCCTCGAGCGTCCACGTGATCTCCTGTCCGTCCTCGGTCTCCAGCGAGCCGGCGCCGACCTGGGCCATCTCGCCGTCGACGGACAGGGACCAGAACTCCTCGCCCTCGACGGCGGTGCGCCCCTGGATGCCGGTCACGTAGGCCATCTCGCCCTCGCCGGTCACCTCGGCCTCGGGGTCGGCCTCGAGCAGCAGCTCCAGGGCCGTCCTGCCGTCCTCGCCGGTGTACGAGAACTCGGTGACGTCCTGCTCGGCCGACTCCTCGGCCGTGTCCTGCGGGGCGGAGACCGACGACGAGGTGTCCACGGGGGTGGCCGCCGGGTCGTCGTCCTGCCCGCACCCGGCCAGCAGACCCACCGCGAGCGCGCCGACGGCGGCGGCGGACAGCAGGCGGGGCACGGTGCGCTTCGGGATTCTCACGCCGTCGAGCCTAGCCCGCGTCCTCTGCCGGACGTGCGGGGTGCCGCCATCCGGACGCGTGACGTCGCTCTCGCGCTGGACCAGGCCGTTCACGCCATGATGGGCAGGTGACCCGATGGTTCAGCGCACCCGACGCCCGCACCTGGGACGCGCCGGCGACGCACGACAGCCCGCGCGACTTCCACCGCACGCTGCCCGGCTACTCCCCCACCCCGCTGGTCGAGCTCCCCGAGCTCGCCACGGAGCTCGACGTGGGACGCCTGTTCGTCAAGGACGAGTCGTCCCGGCTCGGGCTGCCCGCCTTCAAGATCCTCGGCGCCTCCTGGGCCTGCCGGCAGGTGCTGGAACGTCAACCGGGCGCGGAGCTGGTCACGGCGACCGACGGCAACCACGGCCGGGCGGTGGCTCGCACCGCCCACCAGCTCGGCGTCCCGGCGACGGTGTTCGTCCCCGACGTCATGGAGCAGGCGACCCAGGCAGCCATCGAGGCCGAGGGGGCGACCGTCGTGCGGCTCGACGTCGGGTACGACGACGCGGTCCGTGCCGCGGCGGACTACGCCGACGCCGCCGACACCCGGGCGCTGGTGCAGGACACCGCCTGGGAGGGCTACACCGACGTCCCGGCGTGGATCGTCGACGGCTACGGCACCCTGCTGGAGGAGGTCGACGAACAGCTCGGCCGCACGCCGGACATCGTCGCCGTGCCGGTGGGCGTGGGTTCGCTCGCCGAGGCCGTGGTGCGCCACTATCGCCGCCCGGACACCCCGCACCCGACCGTGCTCTCCGTCGAGCCGGACAGCGCGGCCTGCGCGCTGGAGAGCCTCGCCGTGCACGAGCCCGTCACCGTTCAGACGGGATCGACGGTCATGGCGGGCCTGAACTGCGGCACCGTCTCCAGCACGGCGTGGCCGGTGCTGCGCGACGGCTGCGACGCCGCGGTCACCGTGAGCGACGACGAGGCCGAGCAGGCGGTGGCCGACCTGGGCCGGCTCGGCATCTCCTCGGGACCCAGCGGTGCCGCCACGCTCGCCGGCGTCCGCGCCGCACTGGCCGAACCACACCGCCGCGAAGCGCTCGACCTGCCGCTGCACCCCGTCGTCGTGCTGCTCAGCACCGAGGGCGCTCCGCACGACACCGAGGGATCCCCCGCATGACCGCGAGCGCCCCGGGCCCCACCGCTGACGCCGTTCCGTCCGCCGTGGTGGACCGTGCCCGGCGGTGGCGTCACGACCTGCACCGCATCCCCGAGACCGCGTTCACCGAGCACGCGACCGCCGCGTATGCCGCACGCGTGCTGGCGGCGCTCGGGTACGAGGTCGTCACCGGCGTCGGCGGAACCGGCGTCGTCGCCTCGCTGACACGCGGCACGTCCGGCCGGTCGGTGGGGCTGCGCTCCGAGCTCGACGCGCTGCCGATCACCGAAGCGAGCGGTGTCGACTACGCCTCGACCCATCCCGGGGCGATGCACGCCTGCGGGCACGACGGCCACCTGGCGATGCTGCTGGGCGCCGCCGCGCTGCTCGCCGAGGACGGCGGGTTCGACGGCACCGTCCGGGCCGTGCTGCAGCCCGCCGAGGAGCCAGGTCACGGCGCCCGGGCGATGGTCGACGACGGGCTGTTCGAACGGTTCGCGGTCGACCGGCTGTTCGGGATCCACAACATCCCGGGGCTGCCGGACGGGCACCTGCGCACCCGGCCGGGTCCGATCATGGCCGGGGAGGACAACTTCCGCATCGCGGTCCGGGGCCGCGGCGGGCACGCGTCCGCCCCGCACCTGGTGGTGGACGCGCTCGTCGTCGCCGCGGAGATCGTCGTGGCGCTGCAGCACGTCGTCGCGCGCAGCATCGACCCGGTGAGCACCGCCGTGCTGTCGTGCACCGACCTGCGCACCGACGGGGCCCGCAACGCCATCCCCACTCACGCCACGATCACCGGGGACACCCGCAGCTTCGACCCCGCCGTCAGCACGCTGCTGGAGCGCCGCATCCGGGAGGTCGCCGCCGGGGTCGCCGCCGCGCACGGCGCGGAGGTCACCGTCGACTACACCCGCGAGTTCGCGCCCACCGTGAACGACGGTGCGAGCGTGGCCCTGGCCGGGCTGGCCGCGGCGCGGGCCGTGGGCATGGACAGGCTCGACGTCGACGCCCCGCCGATCATGGGCAGCGAGGACTTCGGCGTGCTGGCCGGTCACGTGCCGGCGTGCCTGGTGTTCCTCGGCAACGGCACCGCACCCGACGCGGGCGGGGTGCCGCTGCACAGCGCCGACTACGTCTTCAACGACGACGTGCTGGCGGCCGGCATCGCGTTCTACCGCGAGGCCGTCGTCGAGAGCCTCACGACTCCTCCGCCGTCCGACGGAGCGCCGGCCTAGGCGTCGATCTGCGCGCGGTCCAGAGCGTTCGCCCCGGCCACGATGAACTCCTTGCGCGGCGCGACGTCGGAGCCCATGAGCAGGTCGAAGACACGCTCGGCGGCCTCGGCGTGCTCGACGGTCACCCGGCGCAGCGTGCGGTGGCGCGGGTCCATCGTCGTCTCGGCGAGCTGGTCGGCGTCCATCTCGCCCAGACCCTTGTACCGCTGGATGTCGTCCTTGTAGCGGCGACCGGCCTTGTCGAGCTTCTTCAGCGTCGCGTTCAGCTCCGCCTCGGAGTACGTGTACAGGTACTCACCCTTGCGGCGGCCCGACCCGAGCACCTCGATGCGGTGCAGCGGGGGCACGGCGGCGAACACCCGGCCCTCGGTGAGCAGCGGGCGCATGTACCGGTAGAACAGCGTCAGCAGCAGGGTGCGGATGTGCGCGCCGTCGACGTCGGCGTCGGTCATCAGCACGACCTTGCCGTACCGGGCGGCGTCCACGTCGAAGGAGCGCCCCGACCCGGCGCCGAGCACCTGGATGATCGCGGCGCACTCGGCGTTGCGCAGCATGTCGCTGATCGACGCCTTCTGGACGTTGAGGATCTTGCCGCGGATGGGCAGCAGCGCCTGGAAGTCCGACGACCGCGCGAGCTTGGCGGTGCCCAGGGCGCTGTCCCCCTCGACGATGAACAGCTCGGAGCGCCCAACGTCGTCGCTGCGGCAGTCGGCCAGCTTGGCGGGCAGCGAGGAGGACTCCAGGGCGTTCTTGCGCCGGGAGATCTCCTTCTGCTTGCGCGCGGTGACGCGGGCGCGCATCTCGGCGACGACCTTCTCCAGCAGCAGGGAGGCCTGCGCCTTGTCGTCCCGCTTGGTCGAGGTGAGCAGCGCCTTGAGCTCGTCCTCCACGACGCGGGAGACGATCTGGCGCACCGGCGCGGTGCCGAGGACCTCCTTGGTCTGCCCCTCGAACTGCGGCTCGGCGAGCCTGACGGTGACGACGGCGGTCATGCCGGCCATCGCGTCGTCCTTCTCGATGCGCTCGGCGGAGTCCTTCGCCGAGACCTTCAGCCGGCGGGCGTTGGCCTCGACCTGCTTGCGGATCGTCTTGAGCAGGCCCTGCTCGAACCCGGTGCGGTGCGAGCCGCCCTTGGGCGTGGCGATGATGTTGACGAAGGTGCGCAGCTCGGTCTCGTAGCCGACGCCCCACCGCAGCGCGACGTCGACCTCGCAGTCGCGCTTCACCTCCTGGGAGGTCATGTGGCCCTTGGCGTCCAGCACGGGCACCGTCTCGGTGAACGAGCCGGACCCCGTCAGGTGCCAGGTCGAGGTGACCGGGGTGTCCGGGGCGAGGAACTCCACGAAGTCCACGGCGCCGCCGGAGTGCTGGAAGACCTCCTCGTGGGGCCCGGACTCCCCCGGCGTGCCCCGCAGGCCCCGCTCGTCGCGCACGGTGATCTTCAGCCCGGGCACCAGGAACGTCGTCTGACGCGCCCGCGTGACCAGCTCGTCGTAGGAGAACACCGCCGACTTGGGGAAGATCTGCCGGTCCGCCCAGTAGCGCACCCGGGTGCCGGTGCGCTTGCGGGGCGCCTTGCCGACGACCTCGAGCTCGGAGTGGTCGACGAACGGCTCGAACGGGGCCTCCGGCGTCGGGCCCGTGGCGGGGTCGGCGAAGGTCCCGGGCTCACCGCGGTGGAACCGCATGCCGTAGGTCTTGCCGCCGCGGTCGACCTCGACGTCGAGCCGGGCGGACAGCGCGTTGACGACGGACGCACCCACACCGTGCAGGCCACCGGAGGCGGTGTACGAGCCGCCGCCGAACTTGCCGCCCGCGTGCAGCTTGGTAAAGACCACCTCGACGCCGGACAGGCCGGTCTTCGGCTCGGCGTCCACGGGGATGCCGCGGCCGTCGTCCTCGACCGTCACGGAGGTGTCGGCGTGCAGCACGACGCGGATCGCGCTGGCGTGCCCGCCGAGCGCCTCGTCGACGGAGTTGTCGATGATCTCCCACAGGCAGTGCATCAGGCCGCGGGAGTCGGTGGACCCGATGTACATGCCGGGGCGCTTGCGGACCGCCTCGAGGCCCTCGAGGACGGAGAGATGGCGTGCGGTGTACCCGGACTCGGACGTGGCTGTCACGCGGTCGAGGGTAGCCGAGCCCGCTGACAGCACCGCCCAGGCGCCCCGCTGGTGGCCGAGATGTGACCCGCGGCGTTGATCGCCGACAGCGAACCAGGCCTCCTCCCGGGAAGAAAATCGGCCGCAGATGGTTTGATGGTGGCGTGAGCACCATGACGGAAGACACGACCCAGATGACCGCCGCCGACCGCTGTGACCGCTGCGGGGCCCAGGCCTACGTGCGTGTCGAGCTTCCCGCCGGGGAGCTGCTGTTCTGCGGCCACCACGCCCGCGCCCACGCCGACGCCTACCAGTCCGTGGCCACGCACGTTCAGGACGAGACCGATCGTCTGCACGCCGAGCACGGCGCCTCCTGACCCCCACGACGACCTGCCGGGGACGCCCCGGACCGACGAAGGCCCCGCACCGACCGGTGCGGGGCCTTCGTCATGTCGAGGCGGGCACGATCCGGCGAGCGCGCCTCGCGGACGCCGGCATGGCGTGATCGCGAACCATGTCGGCAATGCGTCCGACGTCTGACGTGCGCGTTTGCGGTGCGTGTGTCCAGGACCCTGCCTACCGTGAAACAGGGCGTGACACGGTGCATCCACGAGGAGGGCCGGACCATGAGTCTGCCCAGGACCGTCAAGAGGGCCGCGCTGGCGTCGATGTTCGCGGCGGCGATGCTCGCCGTGTCGGTGCCCGCCCCGACCGCCGGCGCCGAGACGGCGTCCCCGGTCGCGGACCAGCAGACCATCGTCGGCCTCGTGACCGTGAACGGCGAGGTCCCGACGACGGGTGTCCACGTCACGGTCGTCGCCGCCGCCGACGGCGCGGACGAGAGGACGTGCGGCGACTTCGTCACCGGGGAGGGCGCGACCTTCGAGCTCATCCTTCCCGCCGAGTGCGGCCCGGGAGCGACGGCCGTCTTCCGCGTCGACACCGGGAGCGAGTCCGGCACGGTCGTCGAGATCACCGAGGACCCCCGGTTGACGGCGACGGTCGACTTCCAGCTGTCGGATGCCGAGCTGGAAGCGCTCGGACTCCAGGCGGAGCCGTCGCCCGACGTCGCGGTGGTGCAGACGAGCCCTCCCCTGCAGGGGACGGACCTGCGCGTCGTCGTGCTGAGCACCGTCATCCCGGCGACCCTGCTGCTGGTGGTCATGGTGCTGATGAAGGGCAGCTTCTGGAGACGCGGCGCGCCGTCCGGCGGCGGGTCGACGTCCGAGGACAAGGGAGACGGCAGCTACCGCTCGCAGATCGAGGGCATGGTCCTGGTGATGGTGGTGCTCTCGGTCATCCTGCTGGGAGTCACCGGCAAGATCGGCTCCGACGGACTGGTCTCGGTGCTGGCGGCCATCGTCGGTTACACCGTGGGACGGCAGGTCGGCAGCAAGGAGTCGTAGCAGCGGCCCACGCCGGGCACGCCCGACCGCTGTGGGTATGAAAGATGCCGCCCTCCCGGGGAGGAGGGCGGCATCTTTCATACCCACACGCGGGGGTTTCGGTCAGTCGAGGTAGTCGCGCAGCACCTGCGAGCGCGACGGGTGCCGCAGCTTCGACATCGTCTTGGACTCGATCTGACGGATCCGCTCACGCGTGACGCCGTAGACCTTGCCGATCTCGTCGAGCGTCTTGGGCTGGCCGTCCTGCAGGCCGAACCGCATCGAGACCACGCCGGCCTCGCGTTCGGAGAGCGTGTCGAGCACCTGGTGCAGCTGCTCCTGCAGCAGGGTGAACGACACCGCGTCCGACGGGACGATCGCCTCGGAGTCCTCGATGAGGTCGCCGAACTCGCTGTCGCCGTCCTCGCCGAGCGGGGTGTGCAGCGAGATGGGCTCGCGACCGTACTTCTGGACCTCGACGACCTTCTCCGGGGTCATGTCGAGCTCCTTGGCCAGCTCCTCCGGCGTGGGCTCGCGGCCCAGGTCCTGGAGCATCTGGCGCTGCACGCGGGCGAGCTTGTTGATGACCTCGACCATGTGCACCGGGATACGGATGGTGCGGGCCTGGTCGGCCATCGCGCGGGTGATCGCCTGCCGGATCCACCAGGTGGCGTACGTCGAGAACTTGTAGCCCTTGGTGTAGTCGAACTTCTCGACCGCGCGGATCAGACCGAGGTTGCCCTCCTGGATCAGGTCCAGGAACAGCATCCCGCGGCCGGTGTACCGCTTGGCGAGCGAGACGACCAGACGCAGGTTCGCCTCGAGCAGGTGGTTCTTGGCGCGGCGGCCGTCGTGCGCGATCCAGCGCAGGTCGCGCCACATCTTGCGCTCGTCGGCCGAGGCCTTGGTGCGGTCGAAGTCGGCGAAGTCCTGCGCGAGGCGCTCCTCGGCGAACAGGCCGGCCTCGATGCGCTTGGCGAGCTCGACCTCCTGCTCGGCGTTCAGCAGCGCGACCTTGCCGATCTGCTTGAGGTAGTCCTTGACCGGGTCGGCCGTCGCGCCGGCGGTGACGACCTGCTGGGCGGGCTGGTCGTCGTCGTCGGTGTCGGAGACGACGAAGCCGCCGCCCTCCTCCTCCTTCTTGCCGCGCTGGAGCTTGATCCCGGTGACGTGGATCTCGCGGGGGCCCTCGCCCTCCTCGTCCTCGACCGGGACGCCGTCCGGCTCCGGGGCGGGCTTGTGGGCCTTGGCCGCCGCCTTGCGCGTGGTCGTGGTCGTCGCCGCGGCCTTCTTGGCCGCCGGCTTCTTGGCGGCCGGCTTCTTGGCGGCGGGCTTCTTGACCGCCGTCTTCTTCGCGGCCGACGTGGTGGCCTCGCCGGACTCGGCGTCCGCGGACGAGGTGTCCTCGGCCTCCGACGTCGTGCCGGCGGCCGCGGACGTCGTGGACTTCTTCGCGGCAGGCTTCGACGCGGGCGCCTTCGCACGCGTCGAGGTCTTGGTGGACGAGCTCGCGGCCGCGGCGACCTTGGTCGCCGCGGGCACGCCGACCTCGACACCGGCGCCCGCGAAGGCACGCAGCACGGCCTTCAGGCGCTTCGGGTCACCCACGGACGCGTGCTCGCAGGCAGAGCGGAAACTCTCCGCGTCGACACGACCGTTCGCGGTGCCGCGGTCGAGCAGCTCCTGCAGGGCAGGGTGGTCGAACTCTCGGGGCAGCGGGGGGTTCTGCGCAGTGGACGCCACAAACCGACCTTTCGGCGTTCGAGGGAGACGGTGGACCGCGGTCGGAGCCTGGGACGAGGGCCTCTCGACGCAGCGGAATACCTATATTGTACTGGCGGTACCAGGGAAGAGGGGCCCGGAGGCCCCTCGCCGCCTCGCCACGGCTGCGCTTCCCGGTACGTCATCGGTGGTCACGCAGGTGAACGCCGGATGACGGCCCGTCTATTCCCTGTCGGATCCTCGGCGTGGCGACACGCGGGTCAGCGGCGTGGCGTCACGGCTTGACGGCCAGCACCGGGCACGGGGCCTCCAGCAGGATGCGCTGTGCGCCGGAGCCCAGGATGAGCTTGCCCACGGGGCTGCGCCGTCGCAGCCCGATGACGATCAGCTCCGCCTGCGCCTCGAGGGCCTCGCGGACCAGGTCCTCGGCGAGGTCGCCGGTGCCCGGCACCACCACGTGCTCGATCGACGCGGCCTCCAGCCGCTGCGCGACGTCCTCTCCCCCGGAACCCGGACTGATGACCACGAGTCGCGTCTGGCGCTGCAGGGCCTCCGCCTCGGCGGCGGCCAGCGCCTTCTCGCCCTCGGGAGTGCTCAAATGTCCCACGACGATCGCCATGCCTGCACGCTACCGGACGCCGCCGCCCCGGGGTCTGCCGGCCGGGCCGTCCGCTCGCTGGTCGGCCCGGACCCACCCGGGCGGCAGCCCCGCCGACACCGCACCGTTCACCAGCCGCGCGAGCCGGTACGTCGCGTCGATCGCCAGCGCGGCGTCGACACGCCGCGCCGCCCGCGGGCCGTCGCCCTGCCACCACGCCAGGAACGCGAGCAGCGTCAGGGGTGGCGCCTGCAGACGCCGGGGCACGTGCGCCACCACCTGTTCGAGCACCACGGCGCCGCGTCGCAGCCGCGCCGGGTCCGGGGCCACCGCGTGGTCGGGGTCGACGACGGACGCCATCGCGCGGGCGGCGCCGGCCTCGTCGTCCTCGACCCCCTCGACGGTCGCCGCGGTGGCCTCGTCACCGCGGGGCAGCAGGCTCAGCAGCGCGGCGTCGCGCACCCGCCGGTCGGCCAGGCCGGCACCGACGCGGCCGAGCAGGGCCGGGCCCAGCGCGGGGTCCGCGGCCGGGTCGTCGTCGACCTGCCCCAGGGCCGACCGCCAGGCCGACCACGCCTCGCCCCGCCACCGTCGGGCGGCCTCCTCGTCGCCGGTGGTCGGTCGGGCGCTCTCGCGGCGTCGTGCCGCCCGGGCCGCCAGCCCCCGGGCCGCGGCGGTGGCGGCCGGGAGGCGGAAGGCCTCCTCCGCCGAGTCCGCGAGCGCGCGGCCGGCCAGGACGTGGGCCGCCCCCACCGGCCCGTGCTCGAGGGCGGCGGTCGGGAACCCGTCGGGCGGGCAGCACGCGACGTCGTCGCAGTCCAGGCCGCGGTACCCGTGCGGTGTCACGAGCCAGCGGTCGACCTCGACGGTCGGGGCGACGACCCGGCGGACGGCCTCCACCCGGTCCATGGCGGCCGCGACCTCTCCCGCGGTGTACAGGGCGAGCAGGCAGAAGGTCGGGTCGACGTCCGCGACGGCACGGGTGAGCGGTTCCAGACCGGCCGTGACGTCCCCGGGGCCGGCGAGGTCGGGCAGGCCGACACGGGCGACGAGCCCGAGGCGCCCGGACGCGGTCACGCAGGCCAGGACGACGGACTCGGTGGGCCGGAACCCCAGCCGGTACGGGACGGCGGCCAGGAGGTCGTGGGCGTCACGGAGGCGGACGGTGTCGGGTGCGGGGTCACAGGTGGTCGTCATGACCCGAGCACACCGCCTCGCGACACCCGGCCGCCGCGCCCCGGGCCGTCCCGCGGCCGGGCCTGGGGACGGGCCCTGCTGGGGGTGAGCGCCCACTACGGTGTCCCCGTGTCCTCGACCAGCCGCCCGCGTGCCGACCGCGCGCCGGGACCCGCCGCGCGTGCCGTCGCGACGGCCGCCCTCGTGGCGTGCCTCGTGAGCGGCTGCGGCTCGGCCGACGGCCAGGGGGCGGCGTCGGGCCCCGACCCCACGGGCGACCCCTCCGACGTCCCGACCGCCCTGCCGTCGTTCGACCCGTCGTCGGCCGTCGGTGACTACGCCCAGGGATTCCCCACCGGTCTGCTGGGTGCCCCGAAGAAGGCGACGGTGCTCGCCAGCTCCGCGCTGCCGGCGGAGGACGGACTGGTGGAGGTCTCCCTCAACCTGGCGACGAACCAGTCCGCCCGCAAGGTCATGGCGTCCTACGCGCGCCGGCTGGACGAGGCCGGCTTTGCCGAGGCCGACGAGGTCCCGGCCTCCGGGCTCGCCGCGCGGTCGGTGTTCACCCGCACGCGGGACACCAAGAAGGCGGCGGTCGAGACCGTCCTCATCGGCGTGCTGGACGACGGCGAGCGGCGCCTGGTGTCGTTGTCCGGCATGGTGGCCGCCGACGGGCCGACCGACGGTTCCTGACCACCGGACGAAGGCCCGGGGACACGCAGGACACGGTCGGGTCACGATCACCGGCCCAAACTACTCAGCACGCTTAGGCTGTGCCCATGCCTGCTGCCGCGACCCCCCTGGTCGAACTCGAGAACCTCCGCACGGACGTCGACACGGCACTGCGTGCCCACCTCGCCCGGCTGGGCGAGGAGGTCGCGGAGATCGGTCCCGGGACCGCGGCACTGACCGAGCACGTCTCCACGCTGCTCGACGGCGGCAAGCGCCTGCGTGCGGCCTTCTGCTACTGGTCCTTCCGCGCGCACGGCGGCGCCCCGACCGGCGCCACCCGTGACGCCGTCGTCCGCATCGGTGCCGCCCTCGAGCTGTTCCAGGCCGCCGCGCTGCTGCACGACGACGTGATGGACGCCTCCGACACCCGCCGCGGCCGTCCCACGGCCCACCGCGTCTTCGCCGCACGGCACGGCGACAACGCCTGGACGGGCGACGGCGAGCGGTTCGGCACGGCGGTGGCGATCCTGCTGGGCGACCTGTGCCTGGTGGCCTGCCACCGGGAGGCGGCCGCCGCGCTGGACGCCGTCGAGCCCACGATCGCCCGCGCCGCCCGCGACCTGTTCGACACCATGACGAGCGAGGTCGTGGTCGGCCAGTACCTCGACGTGCTGGTGCAGGCCGAGCCCTGGGGCCTGGACCCCGTCGCCGACGAGCAGCGCGCCCGCACGGTGCTGCGCTCGAAGTCGGCGCGCTACTCGGTGGAGCGTCCGCTGGCGCTCGGCGCGGTGCTGGCCGGCGCCGGTGCGGAGGAGGTCGAGGCGATCAGCGCCGTGGGGCTGCCCGTCGGCGAGGCCTTCCAGCTCCGCGACGACCTGCTGGGCGTGTTCGGCGACCCCGCGGTCACCGGCAAGCCGGCCGGCGACGACCTGCGCGAGGGCAAGCACACCGTGCTGGTGGCCCGGACCCTGGCCGACGGCGGCGAGGAGGCCCGGGCCCTGCTGTCGAAGCACCTGGGCGACCCCGAGCTCTCCGCCGAGGACGTCTCCGCGCTGCGGGACACCATGACCGCCTCGGGGGCGGTCGACGACGTCGAGGCCCTCATCGACGAGCTCGCCAGTGCTGCGCTCGAGCGCCTCGCGTCGTCCGACCTCAGCTCCCCCGGCCGCGAGGTGCTCGCCGACCTCGCCCGGGTCGCCGTCGACCGGCGGGCCTGACCGGTTCTCAGCCGAGCGCCTGCGCCAGCCGGCGCACCTGCGCGCGCCGTCCGGCACGCAACGCGCCCACCGGGGTCGTGCCGAGCGTGGAGTCCTCGGTGAACAGCCACCGCAGGGCCTCGGCGTCGCTGTACCCGGCGTCCCCGAGCAGGATGAGCGTCCCGCGCAGGGTCTCGAGCACCGTCGCCCCGCCGTCCGACGTCTCGACGACGAACGCGGCCGGCACCTGGAAGGTGGTCCGCTCCCCGCGCTTGACCCCGATCACGTGGCGGGACGACACCATGCCCCGCACCTTGCTGACGTCGGTCCCCACCGCGTCGGCGAGGTCGGGCAGGGTCAGCCAGTCGCCGACGAGGTCGTCCAGGGGGGTCTGCTCAGGTGCATCGCTCACGGCGCCAGCCTAGCCTCCACGCCCGCCCGGCCGAGGCCCCGTAGGATCGGCCCGTGGCCTCCACGACGACCGATCCCCTGCTCGGCCGCCTGGTCGACGGGCGGTACGAGATCGCCGCGCGCGTCGCGCGCGGCGGGATGGCCACCGTCTACCGGGCGCACGACCGGCGTCTGGGACGCGAGGTCGCGCTCAAGGTGATGCACCCGCACCTGGCCGACGGCGTCGACGGCGCGAGCTTCGTCTCGCGCTTCCGCCGCGAGGCGCGCGCCTCGGCCCGGCTGTCTCACCCCGGCGTCGTCGCCGTCTTCGACCAGGGCCTCGACGGCGACACCTCGTACCTGACGATGGAGTACGTGGAGGGCGGCAACCTGCGCGCCGCGCTGCTGGAGGGACCGCTGCCGGTGGGCCGTGCCCTGGACGTCACCACCCGGGTGCTCGACGCGCTCGCCGCGGCCCACCGCGTGGGACTGGTGCACCGGGATGTCAAGCCCGAGAACGTCCTGCTGGGCCACGACGGCTCGGTGAAGGTCGCCGACTTCGGTCTGGCGCGCGCCGTCACGGAGGTGACCTCGACCGCCAGCGGGACCATCCTCGGCACGGTCGCCTACCTGGCCCCGGAGGTCATCGCGTCCCGCGGGGCCGGCCCCGCGACCGACGTGTTCGCCGTCGGCGTCCTGCTCTCCGAGATGCTCACCGGCACCGTGCCCTACCCCGGCGAGCCCGCGATCGGCGTGGCCTACCACCACGTCCACGACGACCTGCCGGCACCGTCGGAACGCGTGCCCTGGCTGCCGCCGGAGCTCGACCGCCTCGTCGCCTCCTTCACGGAGCGCGACCCGCAGCAGCGGCCCGTGGACGCCGCGGCGGCGAGCGCCGCGGTCGCCGCCGCGCGCGCGGCATTGGATGACGAGATGCTCACGCGGCGCGCGGAACCGCCCGTGCTGCCGGTGCCGGCCGACGACGAGCACGACGCCACCGGGCCGGACGGCGAGCCGCGGGCGTCGGCGCTGCCCTCGGACGCCGTCGACGCGATCCCGGCCGCGCTCTTCACCCAGGACGCCGGGCCGGGCCACCGGACCGAGCACCTCGTCGTGGCCCCGACGCACACGATGACGGCCCCGGTCCGCACCGGGCCGAGCACCGGGCCGACCGGTGGCGGACGCACCGACCGACGCGGCGCCGTCCTGCGCACCGTGCTCCTGGTGCTGCTCCTGCTCGGAAGCCTCGGTGCCGGCGCCTGGTGGTGGTTCGCCGCCGGCCCCGGCGCGTGGACGACCGTGCCGGCCGGGCTCACGGGCGTCACCGTCGAGGACGCGCGCACCGAGCTGTCCTCGCGGGGCCTGGAGGCCACCGTCCAGGAACGCCACCACGACGAGGTCCCCGCCGGGGACGTGGTCTCGACCGACCCCGCGGCCGGCGACCGGGTCCGTCAGGACGGGGCCGTGACGCTGGTCGTCTCCCTCGGGGTCCGCATGCTGACGGTGCCCGAGAACCTGGTGGGTGCCGATCGTCAGGACGCCCGGTCGGCGCTGGAGGGAACGGGGTTCACCACCGAGGTCGAGGGCGCCTACGACGACAGCGCGCCGAAGGGCCGGGTCCTGGCCGTCTCCGTGCCCGAGGGGTCCGAGCAACGGCACGACACCGTCGTGACGCTCACCGTCTCGGACGGACCGGCTCCCGTGACGGTTCCCCAGGTGGTCGGCCGGACCGGCGCCGAGGCGGAGGAGGCCCTGGCCGGGTTCGGCCTGCGGACGGCCTACGCCGACCCGGAGCCGTCGGCGGAGGTCGCCGAGGGGACGGTGCTGCGCCAGGACCCCGAGCAGGGCGAGACGGCGTCCCGCACGGACACCGTCACCCTGACGCTGTCGTCGGGCCCGCCGCAGGTCGCCGTGCCCGACGTGATCGGGATGACGACCGGCGAGGCGACCACGGCCCTCGAGGAGGCCGGGTTCGAGGTCGAGGTGGACGGGCTCCTGGGCGGCTGGCTGCCCGCGTTCAGCGACGAGGTCCGCGACCAGGACCCCACCGGCGACGCACCGGCCGGGTCGACGGTGACGATCACCGTCTGGTGAGCATCTCCGCGACCTGGAAGGCGGTCTCGAGCGACTGCTGGTGATTGAGCCGCGGGTCGACGAGCGTCTCGTAGCGCTCGGCCAGCCCGGCGTCGGAGATCTCCTCGCTGCCGCCGAGCACCTCGGTGACGTCGTCGCCGGTGAGCTCCATGTGCAGGCCGCCGGGGACCGTGCCGAGCTCGCGGTGCACCGCGAAGAACCCGGTCACCTCGTCGAGCACGTCGGTGAACCGGCGCGTCTTGAAGCCGCTCTCGGAGGTGATGGTGTTGCCGTGCATCGGGTCGGTCACCCACGTCACGGCCAGACCGGCGTCGGTCACGCCCCGCACGACGTCGGGCAGCACGTCGCGCACCGTGCCGGCGCCCATGCGCGTGATGAACGTCAGGCGCCCCGGGGTGTTGTCGGGGTTGAGCCGGGCGGCCAGCGCGATCGCGTCGTCCGCCGTCGTGGTCGGGCCGAGCTTGACCCCGACCGGGTTGGCGACGTGCGAGAGGAACTCGACGTGCGCGCCGTCGAGCTGCCGGGTGCGCTCGCCGATCCACAGGAAGTGCGCGCTGGTGTCGTAGGCGCGGCCGGACCGGGGGTCGACCCGGGTCAGGGCACGTTCGTAGTCGAGGATGAGCGCCTCGTGGCTGAGGAAGAACTCGACGGTGCGCAGGGCGTCGAAGTCGGCCCCGCAGGCGTCCATGAACCGGATCGCCCGGTCGATCTCCGTGGCGGTGCGCTCGTAGCGCGCGTAGGCGGGGTTCTCCATGAAGCCGCGGTTCCACTCGTGCACACGCCGCAGGTCGGCGTACCCGCCCTGGGTGAAGGCACGCACCACGTTGGCCGTCGCGGCGGAGATCCGGTACGCCTGCTCGAGGCGGGCGGGGTCCGGGATCCGCGACGCGGGGGTGAACGCGTGACCGTTGACCATGTCCCCGCGGTAGCACGGCAGGGTGACGCCGTCGCGCGTCTCGGTGTCCGCCGAGCGCGGCTTGGCGTACTGGCCGGCGAGCCGGCCCATCTTCACCACGGGGGTGCTCGCCCCGTGGGTGAGGACGACGGCCATCTGCAGGATGGTGCGCACCTTGTTGCGGATGCGGGTGGCGTTCGCGTCCGCGAAGGTCTCGGCGCAGTCGCCCCCCTGCAGCAGGAACGCCTCGCCGCGGCCGGCCGCGGCGAGGCGTTCGGTGAGCGTGTCGGCCTCGGCGGGCACCACGAGGGGCGCCGCGACCGCCAGGCGGGCGGCGGCGGCGTCCAGGGCGTCGGCGTCCGGCCACACCGGCTGCTGCCGGGCCTCCAGCTCACGGAACCGGTCCAGGCCCTGGGGGTCGGTCCCGGGCGCGACGACGTCGACGGCGGTGCTCATGGTGCCCGTCCGCCTCAGTGCTCGGTGGGCTGGGCGGGCACGAGCGACTGACCGAGGTCGGCCAGCATCTCGCCGAACCACTCCTGGTGGACGTCGAAGGCCTTGCCGCCGGCGATGCGCGGGAACGCGATCGCCTTGAGCCTGTCCTCGTCCTCCTCGTCGTGGCCGATGACGCCGGGCTCGCCGCGCAGGGCGCACTCGACCGCCAGGTCCGTCATCGACTTGATGAGACGCAGGTCCTCGGCGTTCGCTGCCGCGGCACGCGAGTAGTAGCCGGACTTCTGGACCATGACCTTCTCGGCGCCCAGCTTCTCGGCGAACTGCTGGGCGAACCACTGGCCCGGGTTGATCGTGTCGAGCTTGACGTGGCCGAACGGGTCGCGCTGGACCTCCTCGCCGGCCGCCTCGAGCTGGGCGACGATCTCGTGCATGCCCGCCCCCTCGGACAGGAAGATGTTGACGTTGCCGTGGGTGTCCATGACCGTCTTGAGGCGCTCGGCCTCGGCATCGATGTCGATGGCCAGCTCGGGCACGAACACCGCGTGCACGTCCCAGCGCTCGCGGGTCAGACCCAGCGCCGGGGCGAACTCCTGGGCGTCGAGCCACTTGCGGTACTCCGCGGCGGCGGCGGCCGTCAGCCAGCCGCAGTGGCGGCCCATGACCTCGTGCACGATGAGCATGCGCGGGCCGGAGCGGTGCTCGCCGATGACGTTGGCAGCGAACCCGGCCGCCTCCTCGGCGGCGGTCCAGGCGCCGAGCGACTGCTTGATCGGCACCACGTCGTTGTCGATGGTCTTGGGCAGACCGACGACGGTGAGCTCGTAGTCGTTCTCGTGCAGGTAGGCGGCGAGATCCGCGGCGGTCGTGTTCGTGTCGTCGCCGCCGATGGTGTGCAGGACGTCCACGCCGTCGGCCTTGAGCTGCTCCGCGGCGACGTGCAGCGGGTCCTGACCCTCCTGGACGAGGCCGCGCTTGACGCAGTCGGCCGCGTTGGTCAGCTTCACGCGCGAGTTGCCGATCGGCGAGCCGCCGAAGCGGTGCAGGATGCCGGCCTGGCGGCGCGCCTCCGCACCGACCTCGATCTTCGTGCCGGTGAGCAGGCCGTGGTAGCCGTACTGGTAGGCGATGATCTCGATCGAGGGGTCGAGCTCGTTGTAGCGCTCGATGAGGCCACCGACCGCGGAGGACAGGCACGGGGCGAAACCACCGGCGGTCAGCAGGGCCACACGACGGACCGACATGAGGAGCAACCTCTCCTAGGGGATGAACAGCGCTCCCCATCCTACGAGGGCCGTCACGCCCCCGCGGCCCCGTCTCAGCGCTCGGGTCGGTCCCCGTCCGTGGCGGGCCCCCGCTCCGACGCCGAGCTGCCCGGCGTCGGGTCGACCGGCAGGCCCTGGGCGATGCGGGCCTTGGCCGTGGCCGCGTAGACGTCGACGTACTCCTGCTCGCTCAGGCGCAGGATCGCGTACACGATCTCGTCGGTGACGGCGCGCAGGACGAACCGGTCGTTCTCCATGCCGCGGTACCGGCTGAAGTCCAGGGGCTCGCCGATGACGACGCCGATGGGCATCGGCTTGGGCAGCACCTTGCCCAGGGGCTGGGCGACGTCGGTCCCGACCATCGCCACGGGCACCACGGGCGCGCCGGACTCCAGGGCCAGCCGGGCCACCCCCGTCTTGCCACGGTAGAGGCGGCCGTCGGGGCTGCGGGTGCCCTCGGGGTAGATCCCGAAGAGCTCGCCCTCGGACAGCACGCGCAGACCGGTCCGCAGCGCGGCCTCGCTCGCCTTGCCGCCCGACCGGTCCACCGGGATGGTGCCGACCCCGCGCATGAACCCGGCCACCAGCCGGCCGCGCAGCCCGCTGCCGGTGAAGTAGTCCGACTTGCCGAGGAACTTCACCTGCCGGTCCAGCACCAGCGGCAGCACGAAGGAGTCGATGACGGCGAGGTGGTTGCTGGCCAGGATCGCACCGCCGGTGCTGGGCAGGTTGTCCACACCACGGGTCCACGGGCGGAAGGCCATGCGCAGCACCGGTCCGACCAGCACGTGCTTCATCACCCAGTAGAACAACGGTCCTCCTCGCGGCGTCACCGACGACAATAGAGTGTTCCCATGGCCTCATCGAACCGGGACGCGGATCCGGACGACCTCCCGGACGCCGACGTCGACGCCCGTTGGACGGATATCGTCGCACGACTCGGCGACGTGGAGCAGTCGGGGCGCGACCTCGGACGACCCGAGGAGACCGTCGGCGGGACGGCGTCGGAGACGGTGACCGACCCGGAACCGACCGACGACGACGCGCCGTCGGCGCCCGTCGCGCGGGCGGCCGGCCCCCGGGACTGGCCGGCCTCCCCCGAGGTCGAGGCGCTCGAAGAGACTGAGTCGCACTTCGTGCCGCCGGACCCGGGGCCGATCACCCACCGCGACCCGCTGCTCACCCTCGCCTGGACCGTGGTCGTCGCGGTGCCGGTGCTCACCGTGCTCAGCGTCGTCCTGCGCGCGATGCTCGCCCAGCTCGTCGTGCCCGGCTGGCTGGGTCCGGCCGCCGGCGGGGCGTTCGTCGCTGCCGTCGCGGTGCTGGTCTGGCGCATGCCGGCCCGGCGCGACCCCGAGGACGACGGCCCCGGCGCGGTCGTCTGAGACCGCGCCCGGACCGCCGGCGTCAGCGTCGGGCCAGGTCGGCCGCGCCCACGATGCCGGCCTCGTTGGCGTGCTGAGCGAGCTCGACCTGGGCGACGGGCCGGTGGCCCAGCGCCGAGAGCTGCGCCTCGTAGGCCTTGCGGATCGGCAGCAGCAGCAGGTCCCCGGCGGCGCCGACACCGCCGCCGATCACGAACAGCTCCGGGTCCAGCAGGGCGGCGACGGACGCGGCGCCCTCGCCGATCCAGCGCCCGAGGTTCGCGAGCAGGTCGATCGCCAGCGGGTCGCCCTCCTGGGCCGCCTGCGTCACGTGCGGACCCTGGATGGCCTCGCGGTCGCCGCCGGCCAGCTCCAGCAGGCGCGCGGCGGCGTCACGGTTGGCCACCGCCGCCTGCCGGGCGTCACGCACGAGGGCCGACCCCGAGGCGTACTGCTCCCAGCAGCCCTCGT
Organism: Isoptericola sp. b408; assembly: GCF_030588085.1. Classification (NCBI taxonomy): domain Bacteria; kingdom Bacillati; phylum Actinomycetota; class Actinomycetes; order Micrococcales; family Promicromonosporaceae; genus Isoptericola; species Isoptericola sp. b408. The sequence goes on along the minus strand of NZ_JAUQYQ010000002.1, from coordinate 350,030 downwards.
GGCCGCAGCCGCAGTAGTGCCCGCCCGGCACCACCCGCATGTGCCCGACCTCGGCGGCCACGCCCCACTTGCCGCGCACCAGCTCGCGGTCGACGACGACGGCGCCACCGAGCCCCGTCCCGACGGTCAGCATGATCATGTCGGTGGCGGCCCGGGCCGCACCGAAGCGGAACTCCGCCCAGCCGGCCGCGTTCGCGTCGTTCTCCACGACGACCGGGACGTCCAGGTCCAGCAGGTCGCCGACGCGCTGCGCCAACGGGTACTCGCGCCAGGCGATGTTCGGCGCGAACAGCACCGAGGACCGGTCGGGGCTGACGAAACCGGCCGCGGCCAGGCCGATCGCACCGACCTCGTGCTCCCGGGCCAGCTCGGTGCACGCGTCCGCGATCGCACGGTCGATGCTCGCGACGTCGTCGGCGACGGTGTCCCGCCGGACCTTCGCCAGGATGCGCCCGGCCTCGTCCACGACGCCGACGGCGATCTTGGTTCCGCCGATGTCGACTCCGATGGCGTGCATGCGTACGACCTCACGTTCGCTCGTCGGGGGGACGTCGCACGGCCCGGTGAGCCGCACCGACGCCGGGTGGAGGCGCGCTCCGTCGCGCCGGGGACAGCCTACCGACCTCCGCGACCGCCGCACGCACCGTCCGACTGGTGACCGGAGATGGCCCACGCAGGCCTTGCGACGCGGTATCGTGACGCTCCGTCGGACATCCCTGCCACTGGAGTCAGCCATGGACGAGACCACCACACCGCAGCTCGTTGAGCTGCCCCCCACCTACAACCTGAACACCCTGCTCGCCGACCGGATCTCCCCCGACCCCTCGGCGACGGTGCTCGAGCGCCCCGGGCCGTCCGGGTGGGAGAAGGTGAGCGGCACGGAGTTCGACGCGCAGGTCGTGGCGGTCGCGAAGGGTCTGGTCGCCAAGGGCGTCCAGCCGGGCCAGGCCGTCGGGATCATGTCGCACACGCGGTACGAGTGGACCCTGCTCGACTTCGCGGCCTGGGCGGCCGGCGCCGTCGCCGTGCCGATCTACGAGACGTCCTCGCGGGACCAGGTCGAGTGGATCGTCACCGACTCCGGCACCACCCTCGTGGTGGCCGAGGACGCCGAGATGGCCGACACCGTCAAGCAGGTGCAGGCCTCGGCCCCCACGCTGCACGCCGTCCTCTCCCTCGAGGACGGCGCCATCGCCGAGCTCACCGCCGCCGGCGCGGAGGTCGAGGACGCCGAGATCGAGCGCCGCCGGGCCGTCGCGCAGCTCGACGACGTCGCCACCATCATCTACACCTCCGGGACCACCGGGCGGCCCAAGGGCGCCGAGCTCACGCACGGCAACTTCGCGCTGCTCACGAAGAACGCCGTCGCGGCCCTCCCCGAGGTCTTCGAGCAGGACGGCGGGCGCACCCTGCTGTTCCTGCCGCTCGCGCACGTCTTCGCCCGGTTCGTCGAGGTGCTCGCCATCGCCGGCGGCACCGTGCTCGGCCACTGGGGCGACACCAAGACCGTCACCGAGGGCCTGGCGGAGTTCAAGCCCACCTATGTGCTCGCGGTCCCGCGCGTCTTCGAGAAGGTCTACAACTCGGCCGAGCAGAAGGCCGCGGCCGGCGGCAAGCTCAAGATCTTCCACTGGGCGACCGCCACGGCCATCGAGTGGTCCCGCGCGCAGGACACCGGCGGCCCCTCGTTCTGGCTGAACCTGCAGCACACGGTCGCGGACCGGCTGGTCTACAAGAAGCTGCGCGCGGCGCTGGGCGGCGAGGCCCGCTACGCCGTCTCCGGCGGCGGCCCGCTGGGCGAGCGGCTCGGCCACTTCTTCCGCGGCATCGGGCTGACGATCATCGAGGGCTACGGCCTCACCGAGACGACGGCCCCGACCTCCGTCAACCGACCCAGCAACAACCGCATCGGCTCCGTCGGGGAACAGCTGCCGGGCTGCGGGGTCAAGATCGCCGAGGACGGCGAGATCATGCTGCGCGGCGTGCAGGTGTTCAAGGGCTACCACGACAACGCCGAGGCGACCGCGGAGTCGTTCGACGGCGAATGGTTCCGCACCGGTGACCTCGGCTCGCTGGACGACGACGGCTTCCTGCGGATCACCGGTCGCAAGAAGGAGATCATCGTGACCGCGGGCGGCAAGAACGTCGCCCCCGCCGAGCTGGAGGACCGCATCCGCGCCCACGCGCTGGTGAGCCAGTGCGTGGTCGTCGGTGACAACCGCCCGTTCATCGGTGCGCTGATCACCCTCGACCCGGACGGCCTGCCCGGCTGGTGCAAGATGCACGACAAGCCGACCCTGTCGGTCGAGGAGGCCAAGTCGGACCCGGACGTGCTGGCCGCGCTCGACCACGCCGTCACGCGGGCCAACGAGGCGGTCTCGCGCGCCGAGTCGATCCGCAAGTTCTCGGTGCTGCCCGAGGACCTCACCGTCGAGAACGGCTACCTCACGCCCTCGATGAAGGTCCGGCGCAACGTCGTGCTCGACGACTTCTCCGCCGACATCGACTCCCTCTACCAGGACACGCGCACGCAGTCCCCCGCCTGACCGTGCGGCCGGGCCGGCACCTCGCCGGCCCGGCCCCACCGTCGGCACCGCCGCCCCGACCTGCTGTCGGTGGCGGCCGCTAGCGTCCCCGCCATGTCGATCACGTCCACCCGTGGGCAGCCGGGGACGAGCGTCCAGCCGTCGTTCGCCGACCTGGGGACCCCGCTGCAGGACGTCACCTTCGTCGTCGTCGACCTGGAGACCACGGGCAGCCGTGCCGACGACGCCGGGATCACCGAGATCGGCGCGGTCAAGGTCCGTGGCGGCGAGGTGCTCGGCGAGTTCCAGTCGTTGGTCAACCCCGGGCGGCCGGTCCCGGCGTTCGTGGCCCGCCTGACGGGCATCACCACCACGATGGTCGCGACCGCACCGGACCCCGACCTCGTCCTGCCCAGCTTCCTGGAGTTCGCGCACGACGCCGTGCTCGTGGCGCACAACGCCCCGTTCGACATCGGCTTCCTGCGGGCGGCCTGCGCCGAGCTGGGCTACGCCTGGCCGGGTTTCGCCGTCGTCGACACTCTCCCGCTGGCCCGGCGCGTCGTGACGCGCGACGAGGCCCGCAACCACAAGCTGTCCACGCTCGCGGCGCTGTTCCGGGCCGGCACCTCCCCCGACCACCGCGCGCTCGCCGACGCCCGCGCGACGGTGGACGTGCTGCACGGCCTGCTCGAGCGGCTCGCCCCGCTCGGCGTGACCCACCTGGAGGACCTGGCCACCGCGTCCGACCCGGTGCCGGCGGACGTGCGGCGCAAGGCCACCCTCGCCGACGGCCTGCCCTCCTCCCCCGGCGTGTACCTGTTCCGGGGACCGGACGACGAGGTGCTCTACGTCGGCACCTCGACCAACATCCGTCAGCGCGTGCGGTCCTACTTCACCGCCGCCGAGAAGCGCCGGCGCATGACCGAGATGGTGCGGATCGCCCACGCCGTGACGCCGGTCGTGTGCGCGACGCCGTTGGAGGCCCGGGTGCGCGAGCTCCGCCTCATCGCGGAGCACGCCCCGCGCTACAACCGCCGGTCCAAGCACCCCGAGCGACGGTCGTGGGTCCGCCTGACCGACGAGGCCTACCCCCGGCTCTCGGTGGTCTCCGAGGTGCGCGGCGACGCGCCCCACATCGGCCCGTTCACCTCGCGCCGCACGGCGTCGGCCGCCGTCGAGGCCGTGCACGACGCCCTCAGCCTGCGCCAGTGCACGCAGCGCCTGCCCCTGGTGGCCCGGGAACGACGCAGCCCGTGCGCGCTGGCCGGGCTGGACCGGTGCTCGGCGCCCTGCACCGCCGTCGAGACGCCCGACGTCGGCTACGCCGCCGTCGTGGCGGAGGCGACCGCGGCGCTGACCGGTGACCCCGGGGTCGTGGTGCGGGCCCTCGGCGAACGGGTCGCCCGCCTGGCCGCCCAGGAACGGTTCGAGGAGGCCGGGCAGGTCACGGCCCGGCTGCGTGCCTTCGTCGGCGGCGCGGCGCGTGCCCAGCGGCTGGACCCGCTGAGCCGGTGCGCGGAGCTCGTCGCCGGTCGGCCGACGCCCGCGGGCGGCTGGGAGCTGGTCGTGGTGCGGCACGCCCGGCTGGCCGCGACGGCGGTCACCGGCGCCGGCGAGGACCCCTGGCCCGTCGTGCACGCCCTGCGGGCCACGGCGGAGGTCGTCGACGCGCCGACGCCGCCGGCCCCGGCGTGCCATCCCGAGGAGGCGGCGCTGATCCTGGACTGGCTCGACCAGCCCGACGTCCGCCTGGTCGACGTCTCGGACCCGTGGACGTGCCCGGTCCGGTCCGCCGTCGCGCACGCCGACCTCGACGACGTGGCGGCCACGGTCGCGCTGGCCGTGGGCGAGGCCGCCGATACGATGGCCGCATGCTGACCGCCATCGTGCTGATCGACACCGCCGCCGACCAGATCCCCGAGGTCGCGTCCCGCGTCACCGACCTGCCCGGCGTGAGCGAGGTCTACTCGGTCACCGGCAAGGCGGACCTCGTGGCGATGGTCCGGGTGAAGGAGCACGACGCTCTCTCCGACGTCATCGCCGACGGGATCAGCAAGATCCCGGGCGTGCTGCGTACCGAGACGCTCATCGCGTTCCGCGCGTACTCGCACCTGGACCTCGAGCAGGCCTTCGCCCTCGGCCTGGACGACTGACCGGCGCGGGCCCCCGCGGGTCCCGGGTCCTCAGTGCTGCGTGGCCTCGACCCACCGCGCGAGCACGTCGGCGGCGCCGCCCTCGTCGACGCTGCGTGCGGCATGCGCGGTGCCCGCGGCGAGGCGCTCGACGAGGGAGCCCTCGGCGGTGCCGGGCAGCGACCCGTCCGCGACGAGCGCCGCGGCGGCGTTGAGCAGGACCGTCTCGCGCACGGGGCCGCGGTCGGCACCGGAGAACACCGCTCGCGCCACCTCGGCGTTGTGCGCGGCGTCGCCGCCCCGCAGGTCCTCGATCGCGATGCGGCGCAGGCCCAGGTCCGCGGCGGCGTCGAGGCGCTGCTCGACCACCTCGCCGTCGCGCACCTCCCACACGTCCGCGCCGCCGGTGGCGGCGAGCTCGTCGAGGCCGTCGTCGCCGCGGAACACCAGAGCACGCGTGCCCCGGGCGGCGAGCACGCCGGCCATGAGCGGGGCCATCCGCGCGTCCGCGCAGCCCACGGCCGTGGCGGCGGGCTGGGCGGGGTTGGTCAGCGGCCCCAGGAAGTTGAACGCCGTCGCGATCCCCAGGTCGCGCCGCGCCGTCCCGGCGTGACGCATGGACGGGTGGAACATCCCGGCGAAGCAGAAGGTGATGCCGACCTCGAGCGCGATCTCCGCGACCCGCTCGGCCGGCTGGTCGAGCCGTACGCCGAGCGCCTCGAGGACGTCGGCCGACCCGGACGAGGAAGAGGCGGCGCGGTTGCCGTGCTTGACCACGCGCGTGCCGGTCCCGGCCACGACGACGGCGGCCATCGTGGAGATGTTGACGGTGTGGTGGCGGTCCCCGCCCGTGCCCACGAGGTCGACCGACGGGCCCGGGACCTCGATGCGCGTGGCGTGCGCGAGCATCGCGTCGGCGAGCCCGGTGAGCTCGGCGGCCGTCTCCCCCTTGGCCCGCAGGCCGACCAGGAAACCGGCCAGGCGGGCCGGCGGCACCTCGCCCGACATGACCTCGTCCATCGCCCAGGAGGTCTCCTCGGCGCTGAGGTCGTGGCCCGCGACGAGTGCGGAGAGCACGCCGGGCCAGGTGGGGACGGTGGGGTCGCTGGTGGGCACGGCGGTCCTCTCCGGGGGTACGCGGTCGAACGAGAAGGTCAGGCCGCCCGGGCCAACGCGTCGGCGACGGTGCGCTGCACCGCGAAGGGCTCGAGCGGGCGCGGCACGACGGCGTCCGCGAGCGACCATGATGCCAGCCAGGCGTCGTCGGGCCGGCCCGTCAGCACCACGACGGGCGGGCAGTCGTAGACCTCGTTCTTGAGCTGTCGGCACAGCCCCATCCCGCCGGCCTTGTCGGCCTCGCCGTCCAGCACCAGCAGGTCGAACCGTCCGGAGGTGACGGCGGAGGTCACGGCCGGGGCGGTGGCGGTCTCGGTCCACTCGATCGGCGGCGCGTCGGCCCCCAGACGAGGTCCGACGGCGAGGCGCACCTGCTCGCGCACCGTGCGGTCGTCGCTGTACAGCAGCACCCGGGGGCCGTTCGTCATCGAGCATCCCTTTCGCAGTCGTTTGGTGGCATCGTGGCACAGGTCCGTCACCTCGGTCAGCACGATGTCGTGGTCTTTTCGTGGCACTGTCCTGCCATCCGTCACGATCTGGGCCCTTGGCCGCCCGTTTCTGCAGATTTCGTGGTGGTCGTCTCCACCGAAACCGTCGTGATGGTCCTCGAACCTCCCGCACGTCGGCCATAATGGATCGCGTGTCGACCGCAACGGCTGCTGCCCCCCACGCCCATCAGCACGTGACCGTGAACCGACCGAACACCGTCTCGGTCGGGACGATCGTGTGGCTCGCCAGCGAGCTCATGTTCTTCGCGGGCCTCTTCGCGATGTACTTCACGGTGCGATCCGTGTTGCCCGAGGAGGAGTGGGCCGCGCAGGCCGACATGGTCAGCTTCACCTTCCCGCTGATCAACACGACCGTCCTGGTGCTGTCCTCGGTCACCTGCCAGCTGGGCGTCTGGGCCGCCGAGCGCTTCCAGCCCGTGCGCACCGGCTCGCTGCTCCAGGTGGGCAAGTGGGGCATGAACGAGTGGATGACCCTGACCTACCTCATGGGCTCCTTCTTCATCGCCGGCCAGATCTTCGAGTACGCCGAGCTGGTCGAGCACGGCCTGACGATCTCCTCCAGCGCCTACGGCTCCGTGTTCTACCTGGCCACCGGGTTCCACGGCCTGCACGTGATCGGCGGCCTCATCGCCTTCCTCTTCCTGCTCGGCCGGTCCTTCCGCGCCAAGCGGTTCACCCACCACGAGGTGACCACGGGCCTCGTGGTCTCCTACTACTGGCACTTCGTCGACGTCGTGTGGATCGCCCTGTTCCTGGTGATCTACGTCCTGAAGTGATCCCTCCGGCCCGGCGCCGTCGCCGGGCCGACGCCCCCGAACCATCCACCTTCGAGACGAGGACATTTACGTGAAGGCACTCGCCGCCCGCCGGCACCACCGGGCCGCCCCGGTCGTGCTGATGCTGCTGGCGCTGCTGCTCACGGGCGGCGTGTACGCCGTCCTGGCGCCGAGCCCTGCCACGGCCGACACCGCCAGCACAGCGAACGACGTCGAAGAGGGCGACCGCCTCTTCCAGGCCAACTGCGCCACCTGCCACGGCCCGAACGCCGAGGGCACCTCCCAGGCCCCGTCCCTGGTGGGCGTGGGCGCGGCGTCCGTGGACTTCCAGGTCTCGACGGGCCGGATGCCGATGCAGGCGAACGGTCCGCAGGCTCCGCAGAAGCCCCCACAGATGACCGAGGAGCAGACCGCGCAGCTCGCCGCCTACGTCGCCTCGCTGGGCGCGGGTCCCGCGATCCCGACCGACGAGCAGGTCGACGGGGCCGAGGGCGACGCCTCCAACGGCGCCCTGCTGTTCCGCACCAACTGCGCGATGTGCCACAACGCCGTCGGCGCCGGCGGTGCGCTGTCCGAGGGCAAGTGGGCCCCGCCGCTCTACGAAGTCTCGGAGCGGAACATCTATCAGGCCATGCTGACCGGCCCGCAGTCGATGCCGGTCTTCAACGACGCCAACATCACGCCCGACGAGAAGCGGGACATCATCGCGTACCTGCTCGAGCAGCGCGACGGGTCGGCCGGCGGGCTGACCCTCGGGTCGCTCGGCCCCGTGAGTGAAGGCGTGTGGGCATGGGTCGTCGGCCTCGGGCTGATGATCGGTGCCGCTGTGTGGATCGGAGCGAAGTCCTCGTGAGCGAGAACCAGAACCCCACCCCCGGCCGCGACGTCACCACGACGTCGGGCGCCCAGGACCCGGAGCGTTTCACCGACCCCGGCGTCCCCGCCCACAAGCTGCGGCTGACCGACACCGACCCGGCGGCCCGCCGGCGCAACGAGCGCCTCGTGGTGCTGCTGTTCGCCATCTCGTGCCTCGGCGCCATCGGCAGCATCGTGGCCTACTTCGCGGTCCGTCCCGACGGCACCACCGAGGGCGTCCGCCTGTCGACGATCGCGCTGGGCGTCACCATGGCGATCTCCCTGCTGGGAATCGGCATCGCGGCGATCCACTGGTCCAAGTCGCTCATGAGCGACCACGAGCACGTCGACGAGCGGCACGAGCTCGCCTCGTCGCCCGAGGTGCGCGAGGTCGCCGTCCAGCACCTCACGGACGGCGTCGAGGACTCCGGGATCGCCCGCCGCGGCGTGCTCAAGGGTGCCGCGGTCTCCGCGCTCGCTCTGTTCCCCCTGACCTTCGCCGTCCCGCTGATCTCCAGCGTCGGCGGCGACTGGAACATCTCCAAGTTCCGGCACACCCTGTGGGAGCGGGGCACGCGCCTCGCCTACGACCCCACGGGACGCCCCATCCGAGCTGCCGACCTCACCGTCGGTTCCGCGGCCCACGTCATCCCTGAGGTCCCTCAGGAGTACATGGAGTCGCACGAATGGATCACCGAGAAGGCCAAGGCCGTCGTCCTGCTCGTCCGGCTCAACCCGGAGGACCTGCGCTCCGACCAGTCCCCCGAGGGGCAGACCTGGTCGTACGACGGGATCGTGGCATACTCGAAGATCTGTACCCACGTCGGATGCCCGGTGGCGCTGTACGAGCAGCAGACTCATCACCTGCTCTGCCCGTGCCACCAGTCGACATTTGACATGGCCGATGGCGCGAAGGTCGTCTTCGGACCGGCGAACCGGCCGCTGCCCCAGCTGCCGATCACGGTCGACGACGAGGGCTACCTCATCGCGCAGGACGACTTCGCCGAGCCCGTCGGACCGAGTTTCTGGGAGCGACTGAAGTGAGCACCGACACCACCGCGTCCAACAGCGGCGCTCCGACCACCCCGGCCGGCAAGGCCGCGGACTATCTCGACCAGCGCACCAGCGTCGGTGGCGCCGTCAAGGAGTTCGCGCGCAAGGTCTTCCCGGACCACTGGTCGTTCATGCTGGGCGAGATCGCCCTCTTCTCGTTCGTCGTGCTGCTGCTGACGGGCGTGTTCCTGACGATGTTCTTCGACCCCTCGATGGCGCTCGAGGAGTACCACGGCGCCGGGCCGGAGACGATGCAGGGGCAGCTGATGTCGGTGGCGTTCGCCTCGACGCTGGACCTCTCCTTCGAGGTCCGCGGCGGTCTGCTCATGCGGCAGATCCACCACTGGGCGGCGCTGATCTTCATGGCCGCGATCGTCGTGCACATGATGCGCGTGTTCTTCACCGGTGCGTTCCGCAAGCCGCGTGAGATCAACTGGCTCGTCGGCACCGTGCTGCTCATCCTGGGCCTGGCCGCCGGCTTCTCCGGCTACTCGCTGCCGGACGACGTGCTCTCCGGCAACGGCCTGCGCATCACCGACGGCGTCATCAAGTCGATCCCGGTGATCGGCTCGTACATGTCGTACTTCGTCTTCGGCGGGGAGTTCCCGGGCGACCAGATCATCCCGCGGCTGTTCACCGTGCACATCCTGCTGGTGCCGGCCCTGATCCTCGCCCTCATCGGCGTGCACCTGTTCCTCATGGTGCTGCACAAGCACACGCAGTACCCGGGCGGCGGCCGCACCGACAAGAACGTCGTCGGCTACCCGCTGTTCCCGGTGTACATCGCCAAGATGGGCGGCAACTTCTTCATCGTCTTCGGCATCCTCGCCCTGATGGGTGCCACGATGAGCATCAACAACGTCTGGAACTACGGACCGTACGACCCCTCCCCCGTCGGCGCCGGCGCGCAGCCCGACTGGTACATGCTGTTCCTCGAGGGATCGCTACGCCTGATGCCGGGTGCCGGCATGGAGTGGGTCATCTTCGGCTACACGTTGTCGCTCAACGTGCTGATCCCGGCCGTGGTCATCCCGACCCTGCTGTTCCTGTTCCTGTTCGCGTACCCGTTCGTCGAGGCCAAGGTCACCGGTGACAAGCGCGAGCACCACGTGCTGGACCGTCCGCGCAACGTCCCGGTCCGCACCGGGCTGGGCGTCGGGTTCCTGACCGCGTTCATCATCCTGGCGCTCGCCGGCTCGAACGACCTCATCGCGACGCACTTCGGGATGTCGATCAACCAGATCACCTGGGCGTTCCGCATCCTGTTCTTCGTCGGTCCGGTCCTCGCGTTCTTGATCACCAAGCGCATCTGCCTCGGCCTGCAGCGCAAGGACCGCGAGCTCGTGCTCCACGGTCACGAGACCGGTCGGATCGTGCGGTTCGCCAACGGCGAGTACATCGAGGTCCACCGTCCGCTGGACGAGCAGGAGCGCTGGCTGCGCGTCAACTACACGGCGCACAAGCCGCTGGAGATCGAGCCCGCGACCGACGCCCGCGGCGTCAAGCGCAAGGGCTACCAGAAGGACAAGCGCTGGCAGCGTCTGTCCCGGTTCTTCTACGAGGACCGCGTCGAGCCGGTGACCCCGGCCGAGCTCGCCGCCGCGCACTCGCACGGCGAGCACGACGAGATCGCTGCCGAGAGGAAGTCCCCCGAGGTCACCACGGGGGCGGAGAGCGTCGAGCGGGAGCGCTGAGACTCCTGCCAGGTCGCGACCGAGACCCGCGCACCCATCGCCCGCTCCGGCGGGCAGGGTGCGCGGGTCTCTGTCTATCCTGCACCGGGGGTCGGCACGGCCGACCCACCGGGACGACGAGAACACGCCGCGCACGCCCACCGGGTGTCGTGCGGCCTGACACCGGAGGTACCCAGCATGGCCGTCTACACGCTGCCTGACCTGCCCTACGACTACAGCGCGCTCGAGCCGCACATCAGCGGCAAGATCATGGAGCTGCACCACGACAAGCACCATGCGACCTATGTCTCCGGCGCGAACACCGCGCTGGACAAGCTGGCCGAGGCGCGCGAGTCGGGCGACCTCGCGGCAGTGAACCTGCACGAGAAGAACCTCGCGTTCAACCTCGGCGGGCACACCAACCACACGATCTTCTGGCACAACCTGTCCCCCGAGGGCGGTGGCGAGCCCGAGGGTGAGCTGGCGGAGGCCATCAAGGACCAGTTCGGCTCCTTCTCCGCGTTCCAGGCGCACTTCGCCGCGACCGCGACCGGCATCCAGGGCTCCGGCTGGGCCGTGCTCGGCTGGGACTCCATCGGCCAGAAGATGCTGATCTTCCAGCTGTTCGACCAGCAGGCCAACGTCCCCGTCGGCATCACCCCGCTGCTGATGCTCGACATGTGGGAGCACGCCTTCTACCTGGACTACCTGAACGTCAAGGCCGACTACGTCAAGGCGTTCTGGAACCTGGCCAACTGGCAGGACGTGGCCGCCCGCCTCGAGCGCGCCCGCACCGCCACGAACGGGCTCCTCACCGCCTGAGCTCGTCCGAGCCTGCGGCCGCCGTCACGACGGCGGCCGACGGAGGGCCCCGCACGCCGTTGCGTGCGGGGTCCTCTCGCGTGTTCCCACGACCTTCGAACTGCCCCGAGAACGCGTCTACGCGCTTCTCCGGGCCGCTCGGCCTGGGCAGCACGGGGAGTCTGCGCTGCGCCTTCTGCGCGGGTCAGGGCGGCCTGTGGCGGGTCAGGGCGGCACAGGGCCGATCGAGGCCCTCTGGCGGGCCGGCACGCCTGGCCGTGGACGCCCCCTCTCCCCTGGTCCCATCCGAACGACGGTGTCCGGGCGCGTCATGGCGAGATGGGCCGGTTGCACTCGCTCCCCGCAGTCCTGACTGGGCGTGAGGCGTCCTGACTCGGCGAGAAAAGCCCTGACTCGGCGAGAAAAGCCCTGAGTCGGCCGGAGAGGTCCTGAGTCGGCGCAGGGCGGCCTGACTGGGCGTGGAGGGGGCCTCGGGCCAGGGCGGGGCCGGGAGACGACAAGAGGCGCCCCGCACCAGACGGTGCGGAGCGCCTCTCGGGAGATGCTGACGATCAGTGGGCGTGCTGGCCCCGGCTGAACTCGAAGACCCAGCCGACCAGGCCGACGATCCCGATGATCGCGCCGATGTAGAGCACCCACCAGCCCACGGCCAGGCTCAGGAAGCTGACGGCGGCGGCGATGCCGAGCACCAGGGGCCACCAGGACCACGGGGCGTAGACGCCCTGGTCGCCGGCGCCCTGCTCGATCTCACCGTTCTCGTCGTCCTCCGGACGCGGGTCGGTGTGCTTGGCCTGGACGACCAGGTAGGCACCGATCATCGCCATCAGAGCACCGACGAGCGGGATGCCGAGGTACCCGACCGGCTCGGTGAAACCGCTCCAGAGGCCGTACACCACGCCGACCAGCACGAAGAACGGTGCCGTCCAGACGAAGAGGCGGATCTCGATCTTCACTTGGTGTCCTCCTCGCCCTCGGCGGGGCGGTCAGCGTCGACGACGGTGGTGCTCGACTGGTGCTTCTCCGGGTAGTCCTTCCAGCTGAGCTCCTCGACCATCTCGTACTGGCCGGTCCGGTCCGCGCCGCCGTAGACCTGGTCCAGGGCGCCCTGGTTCAGGTGCGGGTCCTCCATCGCGGCCACCTCCGGGTGGTGGAGGTCGAACGCCGGCGACTCGGAACGGATCCGCGGCAGCGAGGTGAAGTTGTGCCGCGGCGGCGGGCAGGACGTCGCCCACTCGAGGGAGCGGCTGTAGCCCCACGGGTCGTCCACGGTGACCTTCGGCGCGTTGCGCCAGGTCGTGTAGACGTTCCACAGGAACGGCAGCGTGGACGCGGCGAGGATGAACGCCCCGACCGTCGAGAGCTGGTTCTCCCAGGTGAAGCCTTCCTCGGGCAGGTAGTCGGCGTAGCGGCGGGGCATGCCCTCGACGCCGAGCCAGTGCTGGACGAGGAACGTCATGTGGAAGCCGACGAACAGGATCCAGAAGTGGATCTTGCCGAGGCGCTCGTTGAGCATCCGCCCGGTGAACTTCGGCCACCAGAAGTAGAAGCCGGCGAACATCGCGAAGACCACGGTGCCGAAGACGACGTAGTGGAAGTGGGCGACGACGAAGTACGAGTCCGACAGGTGGAAGTCGAGCGCCGGGCTGGACAGGATGATGCCGGTCAGACCGCCGAAGAGGAAGGTCACCAGGAAGCCGATCGACCAGAGCATCGGCGTCTCGAAGGTGAGCTTGCCTCGCCACAGGGTGCCGATCCAGTTGAAGAACTTCACACCGGTCGGGATGGCGATGAGCATCGTCATGAACGCGAAGAACGGCAGCAGCACCGCACCGGTGACGTACATGTGGTGGGCCCACACCGTGACCGACAGGGCCGCGATCGCGATGGTCGCGTAGACCAGACCCTTGTAGCCGAAGATCGGCTTGCGGCTGAACACCGGGAAGATCTCGGAGACGATGCCGAAGAACGGCAGCGCGATGATGTACACCTCGGGGTGGCCGAAGAACCAGAAGAGGTGCTGCCAGAGCACCGCTCCCCCGTTGTCCGGGTTGAACACCTGGGCGTCGAACCGGCGGTCGGCACCGAGCGCGAAGAGCGCGGAGGCCAGCGGCGGGAAGGCCATGAGGACCAGCAGGCTCGTCACCAGGGTGTTCCAGGTGAAGATCGGCATCCGGAACATCGTCATGCCCGGGGCGCGCATGCAGATGATCGTGGTGATGAAGTTGACGGCACCGAGGATGGTGCCGAAACCACCGAGGGCGAGGCCGAAGACCCACAGGTCACCGCCGAGCCCTGGACTGAAGGTCGTGTTCGACAGCGGCGCGTAGGCGAACCAGCCGAACGAGGCGGCCCCCTGCGGCGTGAAGAAGCCGCCGGCCGCGATGAGCCCGCCGAACAGGAACATCCAGTAGGCCAGCATGTTCAGCCGCGGGAACGCGACGTCGGGCGAGCCGATCTGCAGCGGCATGATCACGTTGGCGAAGCCGGCGAACAGCGGCGTCGCGAACAGCAGCAGCATGATCGTGCCGTGCATCGTGAAGAGCTGGTTGTACTGCTCCTTGCTCTGCACGAGCTGGATGCCCGGCGCGAAGAGCTCGGCGCGGATGAGCAGCGCGAGGATGCCTCCCACGGCGAACCAGAAGAACGACGTGATGAGGTACATGTAGCCGATCGTCTTGTGGTCGGTGGAGGTGATCCACTTGACCACGGTGCGACCCAGCGTCTGTCGCCTCGGCTGCAGGCCGGGGATGGCCTCGGCGGCGCCGTAGGCGGTCTCGGTGGTGGCCATCAGCCCTCGACCTCCGGGATCGTCTCTTCACTGGAGTACTCGGAGCTCTGCTGGCGGTTCAGGTCCAGGCCGAGCTCGCCGGTCTGGCCCTGGGCGCGCAGCTCCTCCATCTGTGCGTCGTACTCGGCACGGTCGACGACCTTGACGTTGAAGAGCATCCCGGAGTGGAACTCACCGCAGAGCTCGGCGCACTTGCCGGCGTAGGTGCCTTCACGCTCGGGGACGACCTGGAACGTGTTCGTCTTGCCGGGGATCATGTCCATCTTGAACAGGAAGGCCGGGATCCAGAACGAGTGGATGACGTCGCGGGAGTCGACCGTGAACTCGACCCGCTCACCGACGGGCAGGTAGAGCGTCGGCAGCTCCTCGGCCGTGCCGGGCGCGCCGTCGACGGTGTCCTCGGCGGTCACCGAGCCGGGCTCGAGCAGCTGCTGGCCGGTCTCGTAGACGTCGTCGTCGAGGTAGTTGAAGTCCCAGCTCCACTGCTTGCCGATGACGTGGATGTTGACGTCCGGCTCCTCGCTCGTGTCGAGGATCGCCGTCATGTCGCGGTTCGTGTAGAAGAACAGCACCAGGATCATGAGCGTCGGCACGATCGTGTACATGATCTCGAGCGGCATGTGGTAGCGGGTCTGGACCGGCAGCCGGTCGTCGCCGCGGCGCTTCCGGTACGCGGCGACGCACCAGAGCATGAGGCCCCAGGTGATGACGCCGACGGCGAGCGCGGCGACCCAGGAACCGTTCCACAGGTTCATGATCCGCTCGGTCTGGTTGGTCACCTGGCCGTCGGTGTAGCCCGGGAGGTAGCCGCGCTGGACGGCGTCGCTGGCGCAGCCGGTGGCGAAGGCCGCGACCGCGACGGCGAGCGCCGTCGCACGCAGCGCCATCGACCGCCGGGTGCGGGTGGTGCTCTTCGAGTGCAAGGGAGGCCTTTCACGTCTCGTCCGACCGCTGCGTCCTGAGGCAGGGCGCACGGGTGGGACCTTCGTCCTCGATGGGAGCAGCCTAGCGCGACCTTCACCGTTCCGACGCCAGAAGATCCCCCTTCCTACGTGACGGGATCACCCTGGACGTCGCCATCCGCGATGTTCGCGACGCCTGCCGAACCGGTGTCAGATCGGCCGCCGCTTTCGCGACACCGAAGCCCCCGGCGGCATGATGGTCACCACGCTTCGACGCCCACCGAGAGGCCCTTGTGACACATCCCACCTCGCCGACGCCCGCCCGCACCCACCTGGACAACGGCGGGTCGGCGCCCCTGCACCCGTCGGCGCGGCAGGCCTTCGTCCAGGCCCTGGACGAGGGATGGGCGGACCCCCGCCGGCTGCACGCCGAGGGCCGGCGCGCGGCCGCCCTGCTGGACGGGGCGCGAGAGGCCGTGGCCGGGGTGCTGGGGACCCGGACCGAGGAGGTCCGGTTCACGCCCTCGCACACGGCGTCCCTGCACGCGGCGGTGGCCCAGGTCGCCCGGGCCCGACGGCGGCACGGCGGCGACGTCGTGGTCGGCGCGGTCGAGCGGGCCGCGGTCCTGCACGCCGCCGACCACGTCGCGGCTGCCGCGCAGGGCCGCCGCACGACGGTCCCCGTCGACCGGGTCGGGCGGGTGGACGCCGACGAGCTCGCCTCGGCGGCCCGCGCGGACGGCGTCGCGCTGGCGGCGCTGCAGGACGCCAACGGCGAGGTCGGTACCCGCCAGCCGGTCGCCCGGGTCCACGCCGCGCTCGAGGGTTCCGGGGTCCCCCTGCTCGTGGACGCCGGTGCCTCGGTGGGGCACGCCCCGCTGCCGACGGCGTGGGACCTGCTGGCGGCCGACCCCGCCGACTGGGGCGGGCCCCGCGGCCTGGGGATCCTCGCGGTGCGCCACCGCACGCGCACGGTCCCGGCCGGCCCGGAGGACCCCGACCCCTGGGCGCCCGGTGGCGTCAGCGTCCCGGCCGCGTTCGCCGCGGCCGTGTCCCTGCAGGCGGTCGCCCAGGACCTCGCCGCGGAGGACGAGCGGCGCCGTGCGCTGGTCGACCGGATCCGCGACGGCGTCGCGGGCGTGCCGGACGTCGAGGTGGTCGGCGACCCGCAGGACCGCCTCCCCCACGTGGTGACGTTCTCGTTCCTCTACGTCGACGGCGAGGCGCTGGTCACCGAGCTCGACCGCGCCGGGTTCGCCGTGGGTTCCGGGTCGGCCTGCACCGCGGGCACGCTGGAGCCGTCGCACGTCCTGGCCGCGATGGGCGTGCTCACGCACGGCAACGTCCGCCTGGCCCTGGACCGTTCGACCACGGCCGAGGACGTCGAGCGCTTCCTCGCGGTGCTGCCGGGGGCGGTCGCCCGCGTCCGGGACGCCCTGGGGGTGTCGGGGCTGTGAGCGCCGGGCCGGAGGTCGTGGACGCGCGGGGCCTGCGCTGCCCGCTGCCCGTGGTGCGGCTGGCCGCCCACGCGAAGGAGCGACCCGGGGGAACGGAGATCACGGTGCTCGCGACGGATCCGGCCGCCCGGTACGACGTGCCGGCGTGGGCGCGGCTGCGGGGGCACGCCATGGTGGCCGAGGAGCAGCACCCCGGGAACGACGAGACGGACGGCCGGGCCTGGTGGGCCCTGACCGTCCGTCTCGAGGACTAGCGGCTCCGGCTCGCGCGAGCCGGGACGTCGATCAGCCGAAGGAGCCGCCGCAGGCGCAGGACTCGCCGGCGTTCGGGTTGTCGATCGTGAAGCCCTGCTTCTCGATGGTGTCCGCGAAGTCGATCTTCGCGCCGTCGAGGTAGGGCACGCTCATACGGTCCACGACGACCTCGACGCCGTCGAAGTCGCGCAGCGCGTCCCCGTCGAGCAGGCGCTCGTCGAAGTAGAGCTGGTAGATGAGCCCGGAGCAGCCGCCGGGCTGGACGGCGACGCGCAGGCGCAGGTCGTCGCGCCCCTCCTGCTCCAGGAGGCTGCGGACCTTGTTCGCGGCGACCTCGGAGAGCTCGACGCCGTGCGTGGCGATCTCGGTGGTGTCGGTCATGCTTCCTCCAACAGGTGGGCCGGTACGGCTGTTCCCGATCCTACGCCCGAATCCCCCGCCCCCGGCGATGTGAGGGACGTCACTCCTCGGGGGCGGCCCAGGCCGGCGCCCACGTGCGCGCGACCCGGCCCACGGCCTCACCCGACGGCGGCTCGCCGATCTCGTGCGCCCCGGCGACCCCCGCCCCGGAGAGCTCGCGGCGGGTCGTCTCGTCCCGCCCGGCGAGCACGACGACGGGCACGGCGTACGGGGCGGCCGCCTCCGCGGCCCGGTGCACCGGGCCTGCGCGCAGGGCGGAGGCGTCCAGGACGGGCGTGTGCACGACGACGAGGTCGGCGTGGGCGACACGCTCCTGCAGGAGACGGACCTCGGGCGGCGGCGGGGGCGGCGTGACGCTCGTCAGCCCGAGGCTCGTCGTGGGGACGAAGACACCGGGCGCCGGAGCCTCGCCGGGGGGTGCGGTCGCGGCCACCGGTCCCGGGGGCAGGACCATCGGCTCGACGACGCAGCGCGGCGCCGCCTCGGTCCAGGCCGCGGCCAGGGGCGTCCAGGGCCCACGGTCGGCGCCGCCGTCGTCGGCGGCTGTCACCAGCAGTACGTGCACGTCACCGATCGTGGCACACGTCGGGACCGTGGGAAGATGATGCCGTGACTGTGCTGAACGAGACGTCGAACTTCACCGAGCCGGCGCCCTCGGCGCTGCTGCTGCTCGGTCAGGGCCGCGACCTCGCCTCCGAGCGCGGGGTGGAGTGCACCGGCGCGCTGCCGGCGCCCTCGGACCCGGACCTGGTGGACCGTGCGCGCGCCGCGCGGGCGGCGCTGGGCGAGCGCGCCTTCGTGCTGGGCCACCACTACCAGCGCGACGAGGTGATCGACTTCGCCGACGTCACCGGGGACTCCTTCAAGCTCGCCCAGCGGGCGGCGGCGCGGCCCGAGGCCGAGTTCGTCATCTTCTGCGGCGTGCACTTCATGGCCGAGTCGGCCGACATCCTCACCGCGGACACCCAGCAGGTGGTCCTGCCGGACATGGCGGCGGGCTGCTCGATGGCGGACATGGCCGAGATCTCGCAGGTCGAGGAGGCCTGGGAGGTGCTGGCCGACGCGGGCGTCGCCGACGACACCGTGCCGGTGACGTACATGAACTCCTCCGCGGCGATCAAGGCCTTCACCGGCCGGCACGGCGGGACCGTGTGCACGTCGTCGAACGCCCAGGTCGCCCTGCGGTGGGCCTTCGACCAGGTCGGCGGCGTCGACGGCACGGGCAAGGTGCTGTTCCTGCCGGACCAGCACCTGGGCCGCAACACCGCGGTGAACCAGCTCGGGCTGTCCCTGGACGACTGCGTCGTGTTCGACCCGCGCAAGCCGAACGGCGGCCTGACCGATGCCGAGCTGCGCGACGCACGGATGATCCTGTGGCGCGGCCACTGCTCGGTGCACGGACGGTTCTCGGTGCAGAACGTCGAGGCGATCCGCGCCAAGGCGCCGGACGTCAACGTCATGGTCCACCCGGAGTGCCGCCACGAGGTCGTCGCGGCGGCGGACCGCGTCGGCTCGACGGAGTACATCATCAAGGCCCTCGACGCCGCCGAGCCCGGGTCGACGTGGGCGATCGGCACCGAGCTCAACCTCGTGCGCCGGCTGGCCAGGGCTCACCCCGACAAGCAGGTCCACTACCTCGACTCCACGGTGTGCTTCTGCTCGACGATGAACCGGATCGACCTGCCCCACCTGGTCTGGGCGATGGAGTCGCTGGCCGAGGGCCGCGTGGTCAACCGGATCGTGGTGGACTCCGACGACGCCCACTGGGCCCGGGTGGCCCTCGACCAGATGCTGGCGCTGCCGGGACTCTGACCCGGGGCGCGGGAAGGCGACGCAAGTGAGCACCGACGGCGGGCTGCACATCGGGATCCTGCTGTTCGACGACGCCGACGAGCTCGACGCGGTCGGACCGTTCGAGGTCCTCGCCGCGTGGGAGGAGCACTCCGCGTCGCCCCTGCGGCCGCACGTGAGCACCTTCTCCCGCGACGGCGAGGGCGTGCGGCTGGCCAAGGGCATGCGGATCGTGCCGGCCCGCTCGGCGGACGACGTCGGCCCGCTGCACGTCCTGGTCCACCCGGGGGGCTGGGGCACCCGTGCCCTCGTGGCCGACCACGGGCACCTGGAGTGGTTGCGCCAGGTGCACACCCAGACGCCGGTGGTGGCGAGCGTGTGCACGGGGGCGCTGGTGCTGGCGGCGGCCGGTCTGCTGGCGGGGCGTCCCGCGACGACGCACCGGGACTACTACGACGACCTGGCGCAGATCGACCCGTCGACGGTCATCGACACCGAGGCCCGGTTCGTGGACGACGGCGACGTGGTCACCTCCGCCGGCGCCTCGGCCGGGATCGACATGGCCCTGCACCTCGTGGAGCGCCTGGAGTCGGTGGAGGTCGCCCGGGCGGTGCGGCGCACCCTGGAGTACCCAGGTATCTGATACCGCAGGTCGCTGGTATACCGTCGCCGTATGACGCGGATGATCCAGCTCGCCACGGCCACGCTCCTGCCCCGCCGCCAGCGCCCCGGGATGGGGCCGTTCGACGCCTCGACCACGGTGATGCGCGTCAAGCCGGGCGACCTGGACTTCTACCTGCACGTCAACAACGGCTCGTACCTGCAGATGATGGACGTGGCCCGGTCCAACTTCCTCGCCGACATCGGCGGTCTGGCCAAGCTCCGGTCGCAGGGCTGGTACCCGGTGGTGGCGGCCTCGACGATGACGTACAAGCGGTCGCTCAAGCTCTTCGACCGCGTCACCATCACCAGCCGCGTGATGGGCTGGGACCAGCGCGTCGTCTTCCTCGAGCAGAGGATGACCCGGCGCGACGACGAGCTCTGCGCCCGCGGCTGGATCGCCGCCCGGTTCCTGGGCCGGGACGGCATCCGGGTGGCCCCGCACGACGTCGTGGCGGTGCTCGGCGACGACCCGGACCTGGTCAGCCCCGACCTGCCCGAGGACGTCGCGGCCTGGGCCCGGGCGGTCGACGTCGCGCACCGCGACGTCGACCGCGCCTGAGCGCTCAGCCGGCGGCCAGCCCCCGCAGCAGCAGCGCCTCGGCCACCAGGACCTTGCGCAGCTCGCCCAGGTGCACCGACTCGTTGGCGCCGTGGGCGCGCGAGTCCGGGTCCTCCACCCCGGTCACGAGCACGGCCGCCTCGGGGAACGCCTCGAGCAGGTCGGCGATGAACGGGATCGACCCGCCGACGCCGATGTCCACGGGATCCGTCCCCCACGCCGCGGCGAAGGCCGAGCGCGCGGCCCGCATGGCCTCCGAGTCGTCGGGCGCGCCGAAGGCCTTGCCCTGCTCCCCCGGCGTCCAGGTCACGCGGGCGCCGAACGGGGCGTGGGCGGTCAGGTGCGCCTGCAGCGCGTCCTCGGCGGCCTGCGGTGCGAGCCCCGGCGGGATCCGCACCGACAGCTTGGCCGCGGCCCGCGGGGCCAGCGTGTTGGAGGCGTGCGCGACGTCGGTCGCGTCGACACCGATGACGGCGACGGCCGGCTTGGTCCACATCCGGCCCGCGATCGTGCCCTCCCCGGCCAGCTCGACGCCGTCCAGCACCGAGGAGTCGGCCCGGAAGTCGGCCTCGGCGTAGTCCACGTCGGGCTCGGCGGCGCTGGTCAGGCCCTCGACCGCCACGTTCCCGGCGTCGTCGTGCAGCGTGGCCAGCAGGCGGGCCAGCAGCAGGTTGGCGTCGAGGACGGGACCGCCGAACATCCCCGAGTGCACGGCGTGGTCGAGCACGTCGACGCTCACGACGCCGTCGACGAGCCCGCGCAGCGACGTCGTCAGGGCGGGCACGCCCACCTTCCAGTTGGTCGAGTCCGCCACGACGATGACGTCGGCGGCGAGCAGCTCGTGGTGGTCGGCCAGGAACCGGGAGAAGCTCGGCGAGCCTGCCTCCTCCTCCCCCTCGACGAACACGGTCACACCGACGCCCGGCTCCTCGCCCAGGGCGCCCAGCGCGCGCAGGGCGCCCACGTGCGCCATGACCCCGGCCTTGTCGTCGGCCGCGCCGCGCCCGAACAGCCGCTCGCCGCGCTGGACGGGTTCGAACGGCTCGGTGTCCCAGGTGGCGGGGTCCCCCGGCGGCTGGACGTCGTGGTGGGCGTACAGCAGCACGGTCGGCGCCCCCTCGGGCGCGGGACGGCGCGCGACGACGGCCGGGGCCCCGGGCTCGCCGTCGGGCCGCTCCGAGCGCAGGATCTGCACCTCGGGCATGCCGGCGTCGCGCAGCAGCGTGGCCACGGCCTTGGCGCTGGTCTCCACGTGCGCCGGGTCGAAGGCGCTCGCGGAGACGCTCGGGATGCGGACCAGGGCCTCGAGGTCGGCCTGAACCGCGGGGAACAGTTCGTCGACGTGCGCGCGCAGCGCGGCGACGTCGCTCTCGGTGTGGGTCATGCGCCCACGGTAACGGGGTGTTCGAAGGCACCCCGTGTCTCAACTACCCTGGAGGCGTGTTCTCCCGCAAGCGTGATCTCGCCGATTCCCCTGCCACGGAGCCGTCCGCCTCCTCCGCCGACGTCGCGGGGACGTCCTCCGCCGCCGACAGCTCCGACTCGCCGTCGCGCCCGGGCTCCAAGGGACGCCCCACGCCGAAGCGCAGCGAGTCGCAGGCGAAGAACAAGCGCCCGCTGGTCCCGAACGACCGCAAGGCCGCGCGCAAGGCGAACCGGGAGAAGGCGCGCACGGAGCGCAACCGCGAGTACCAGGCGATGCAGACCGGTGACGAGCGGTTCATGCCGGCCCGGGACAAGGGCCCGGTGCGCCGCTACGTGCGGGACTACGTCGACGCCCGCTGGAACGTCGGCGAGTTCTTCCTGCCGGTCGCGTTCGTGTTCATCTTCCTGAACCTGCTCTTCATCCAGAACCCGACCATGGCGTCCCTCGTGCTGCTGGCCCTGTACGCGGTCGTGTTCATCACGCTCATCGACGTCGTCGTCATGTGGCAGCGCCTCAAGCGCCGGCTGCGCGACAAGTTCGGCACGCTGGGCGTGGACGGCAAGAAGGAGTACTACGTCCCGCGCGGCACGATGATGTACGCCGCGATGCGGGCGCTGCAGATCCGCCGCTCCCGGCTGCCGAAGCCGATGCACAAGAAGCACGGGCACTGGCCGGAGTGAGCGCCTAGGGTGGCCGGATGGTCACCTACCGCTACCTCGGCAACAGTGGTCTCAAGATCTCCGAGATCACCTACGGCAACTGGCTCACCCACGGCTCCCAGGTCGAGAACGACGTCGCCACGCAGTGCGTGCACGCCGCCCTGGACGCGGGCATCACCTCCTTCGACACCGCCGACGTCTACGCCAACACCAAGGCGGAGCAGGTCCTCGGCGACGCCCTCAAGGGGCAGCGCCGCGAGAGCCTGGAGATCTTCACGAAGGTCTACTGGCCCACGGGGCCCGGCGGTCCGAACGACACCGGCCTGTCGCGCAAGCACGTCATGGAGTCGATCAACGGCTCGCTGCAGCGCCTCGGCACCGACTACGTCGACCTCTACCAGGCGCACCGCTACGACACCGAGACGCCTCTCGAGGAGACGATGCAGGCGTTCGCCGACATCGTGCGCCAGGGCAAGGCGCTCTACATCGGCGTCTCGGAGTGGTCGGCGGACCAGATCCGTGCCGGCGCCGCGATGGCGAAGGACCTCGGTTTCCAGCTCATCAGCTCCCAGCCGCAGTACTCAATGCTGTGGCGGGTCATCGAGGACGAGGTCGTCCCGGCCTCGCGCGAGAACGGGCTGTCGCAGATCGTCTGGTCCCCCATCGCCCAGGGCGTGCTGACCGGGAAGTACGTCCCCGGCCAGCCGCTGCCGTCCGGGTCCCGCGCCACGGACGACAAGGGCGGGGCGAAGATGATCCAGCGGTTCATGAACGACGACGTCCTCGAGCGGGTGCAGCAGCTCAAGCCGGTCGCCGACGAGCTGAACCTGACCATGGCCCAGCTCGCCGTGGCCTGGGTGCTGCAGAACGACAACGTCGCCGCCGCGATCGTGGGCGCGTCGCGGCCCGAGCAGGTCGCCGAGAACGTCAAGGCTTCCGGGGTGGAGATCCCCGCCGAGCTCATGACACGGATCGACGACGCGCTGGGTGACGTGGTCGAGCGCGACCCGGCCAAGACCCTCGAGGGTGCACCGAAGACGCGCGTCGTCTGAGGCCCCTCGCCCCGTCAGGCCCTGCCCCGCCACCTCGGCGGGCAGGGCCTGACGTCCGTCCGGGACCGACCGCGGCGGTCAGCGGTGCTGGTCGCCGAACGACGCCAGCGCCCGCGCGATCCGGGCGGCCCGACGGCGCACCTGGTCCGGGTGCGCCGCGGGCAGGGCGGGCTCGGGTGCCCGCCGTCTCCCGCGAGCCCGCGGCGGTGCCGGCGTGGTCAGCCCCGCGGGTACGAGGGGACGCCACCGCGCGGCCGCCTGAACCACGGGGCCGACCCCGAGGGCGTAGGCGATCGTCGCCCAGCCGAACGTGCCGCCGAGCAGCACACCGACCACGACGACCGCGACCTCGATCCCCGTCTTGACCGCCCGGACGGACCAGCCGGTGCGGGCCACCAGACCGGTCAGCAGCCCGTCCCGGGGTCCCGGCCCGAGGCGGACGCCCACGTAGGCGGCGGTCGCGACGCCGTTGAGCACGATGCCGCCCACCACCAGCAGCACCTGCGCCGCCCGTCCGGGCTCGGGCGCGAGCCGGTCGACGGCGACCAGGGCCGGCCCGATGAGCGCGGAGATGACGACGACGTTCGCCACGGTCCCGATCCCGGGCCGCTGGCGCAGCGGCACCCAGGCGGCGAGCACGAGGATCGAGGCCACCAGCACGGCGACGCCGAACGACCAGGCCGTGGCCCGGACGACGCCCTGGTGCAGGACGTCCCACGGCATCGCACCCTGCCCGGCCTGCACCACCATGGCCATCGAGGCCGCGTAGCCGGCCAGGCCGAGCAGGAGCTGGACCGCGCGGCGCGTCACCCCCATCTCCGGGATGCGCGGCCCCGGGGACCGGCGGTCGGTCACGCGGCGTGCGGGACGACGGCCGACCGGGCGTCCCTGGCGTGGCGTCGGCTGCGGAGGTGCGAGAGTCATGGCCTCACCCTCGCCATGATTGGCCTGGACTTCCATAGCCAATCGCGCAAGAGTGGACCGGTGACCACCACCACGCCCGGACCACCGGCCACCGGGGCGGTGCGCTCCCTGACGGCGCAGGGCGCCGTCCGGCTCCTCGGGACCTGGCACACGACCGGCCCCGCCTACCAGGCGCTCGCCGACGCGCTGCGCGCGGCCGTCCTCGCGGGGGCGCTCCCCGTCCTGACGCGGCTGCCGAGCGAGCGCGAGCTGGCCCGCGCGCTGGGCGTGTCCCGGGCGACGACGTCGGCCGCCTACGCCCGGCTGCGGGACCTCGGCTTCGCCGCGAGCCGCGTGGGCTCCGGCACGGTCGCCGTGCTGCCGCGCGACACCGGACGCCCCGCCGGGACAACGCCCCCGGCCGGTGACGCGCCGTCGGCCGACCCCGCACGCCCCGCCTCCGACCGCACGATCGACATGTCGCAGGCGACGCCGTCCGCCTCCAGTGCCCTGCACGGCGCCTACACCCGAGCGCTGGAGATGCTGCCCGGCTACCTGGACGGCGGGGGCTACGCCCACCTCGGGGTGGAACCCCTGCGTGCCGCCGTCGCCGCCCGGTACACCGCCCGCGGGGCCCCGACCGACCCGGACCAGATCCTGGTCACGACAGGAGCCCAGCAGGCGATCGCGCTGCTGACGACCACGCTCGTGGCCCGGACCGAGCACGTCGTCGTCGAGTCGCCGACGTACGTCCACGCACTGGGTGCGCTGCGCCGGGCCGGCGCCCGCGTCGTCGGGGTCCCGGTCGGGGACGTCGAGGCGATCGAGTCCGTCGTCCGGCGCACGGGCGCACGGTTCGTCTACCTGGTGCCGGACTTCCACAACCCGACCGGGCGCACGATGACCCGCGACGAGCGCGACGCGGTCGCGGAGCTCGCCGCCCGCCACGACGTCACCGTCGTCGGGGACGAGACGCTGACCGACGTCGGCCTCACGGGGGCCGGCGTGCCCGCCCCGTTCGTCGGGGACGGGACCGACCCACGTCTCGTCGCGGTCGGGTCGGCCTCGAAGTCGTTCTGGGGCGGCCTGCGCGTGGGCTGGGTGCGGGCCGACCCCCAGCTCGTGCGCCGGCTCGCGCACACCCGCCAGGTCCTCGACGTGGCCACCCCGGTGCTCGAGCAGCTGGCCGTGACCGACCTGCTGGAGCGCCGCGACCGGATCCTTCCCGAGCGGGTCGCGGACCTGCGCGCCCGGCGCGACGACCTCGTCGACCTGCTCCACGAACGGCTGCCGGCGTGGGACGTGCCCCGCCCGGACGGCGGGCTGTGCCTGTGGGTCGGGCTGGGCCGCCCCCTCGGGCGGGCGGTGGCCGCCGCGTCCGTCGCCGAGGACCTCCGCCTGGCCCCGGGACCCTTGTTCACACCCGACGGGTCGGGACAGGACCGGGTGCGCCTGACCTTCACGCGGCCGGTCGGGGAGTACGAGGAGGTCGTCGACCGCCTGCGACGGGCGTGGGCCCGGGTCGGCGGGTGAGGAGCCGCGCCGGCGACGCCGCCGCGCCGAGGGACCTCAGGGCTTGCGCAGCTCGACGGTCGGCGTGGCCTGCGCCCCGTCGTGGAGCAGCCGCGCCCGGGCGGCACCGGTCTCGGCCAGCGTGCGCCAGTGCTCGCCGAGCCACTCCTCGGCGTCGTACTGCGTCGTGAACGCGGGGCTGAGCGGCGCCGTCAGCGGCGCGCCGGTGTCGTCGTCGAGGGCCCACTCCCAGCGGGGCCGGATCATGCCATCGTCCCGGCGCTGGACGACCCCGGGGACCGCGTCAGGGCGCGGTTGATCCTGGACGGCCAGAACGGCCCGCGGTAGACGAACGAGGTGTAGCCCTGGACCAGGTCGGCGCCGGCGCGCAGGTAGGCACGCACGTCGTCGGCGTCCGTGACGCCCCCGACGCCGATCACCACCGGGTCGGGTCCGAGCCGTCCGCGCAGGCGGCGCACGACCTCCAGCCCGCGTGCGAGCAGCGGCGGGCCGGACAGCCCGCCGGGGCCGCGGTCGTGGCCGACGGTGGTGTTGACGGCGACGACGCCGTCCAGCCCGAGCTCGGTGACGAGGTCGGCCACGGCGTCGACGTCCTCGTCGGACAGGTCCGGGGCGATCTTGACCAGCAGCGGGGTCCGGCCGACGCGGGCGAGCGCCGTCGCCTCGTCCGCCGCGGCACGGACGGCAGTCAGGATCGGGCGCAGCTCGTCGGCCGTCTGCAGGTCGCGCAGCCCCGGGGTGTTGGGCGAGGAGACGTTGACGACGAGGTAGTCGGCGTGCTCGGCGAGCATCCGCGCGCACCGCGCGTAGTCACCGGCCGCGTCCGCGGCGGGGGTGGACTTGTTCTTGCCGATGTTCACCCCGACGATGACGGCGCGACCCGCCCGGGTGGAGCGGAGCGCACGCAGCCGCTCGGCCATCTCCACGGCGCCGTCGTTGTTGAACCCCATCCGGTTGCGCACGCCGCGCACGTCGAGCTCGCGCCACATGCGCGGCCGCTCGTTGCCCGGCTGCGGGCGCGGGGTGACGGTGCCGACCTCGACGAACCCGAAGCCCAGCATGGTCAGCCCGCGCACGGCCCGCGCGTTCTTGTCGAACCCGCCGGCCAGGCCGAAGGGTGCCGGCACGGTCCGGCCGAGCACCTCCACGCTGCCGGGACCGCCGATGCCGCGACCGAGGTAGGGGGCCAGGGCGCCCTGCACGACGTCGCGCAGCAGCGGCACCCTGCCGGCGACCTCGATCGCGCGGAAGGCGCGGTCGTGCGCACGCTCGGGGTCCATCCGCCGCAGGACGGTCTGGAACAGCAGGGTGTACGGCGTCATCAGGCCTCCGTCGGTCGGACCGGCGCGGACTCCGGGGCGGTGCGTCCGGGGCGAGTGTGCCAGAGCCACCACAGACCCACGAACGGCAGGACGAGCGGGACGTACCCGTAGCCCTGACCGAAGCCCGACCACACGGTCGCCTCGGCGAAGTACTCCGGGTGGGTCACAGACAGCGTACCGACGGTCAGCACACCCGCCGCCTCGACGACGACGGCGCCCCAGGCGACACCTCGCCAGCCCGTCCCCCGTCCGCCCAGCGCGAGCGCGACGGTGGCCACGACGTACACCACGGCGGCCAGCAGGGACAGCAGGTAGGCGGCGGGCGCCTCGGCGAGCTTGGTCAGCACCTGGTAGCTCGAGCGGCCCAGCGCGGCCAGGGCGAGGATGCCGTAGACGGACACCAGCAGCCGGCCGAAGCCGCCGCTCGTGGTGGGCCGCTCGTCGCTCACAGGCCGGCCTCCCAGATCACCCAGAGGCGCCACTCCAGGAACGCGACGGTCAGCGCGGCGACGCAGAGCACGACCGAGGACCACTTGGTCCGCTCGGCGAAGGCCCACAGGGCGGCCAGCGGCAGCAGCATCGCGGCGGTGAGCAGGTACCCCCAGAACAGCGGCCCGTCCACCGCGTGGCCGCCGGCCTGCTGGATCGCCGCCACGACGGCCTGGACCAGGAGCACCGCCTCGACCGCGGCCGCACCGAAGAGCTGTTTGAGGATCACCGCCCGGTCGCGCACGACGAACCAGGCGGCCCAGCCGGCGAGCAGCCCGCACAGCACCAGGGCGAGGACGAGGAGCGGAAGGACCACGTCGGCAGACTACCCGTCGCGGCCGTACCCGGTGGTGGGGGCGACCGGTTAGCCTGGTGCGCGTGGCTGACCTCACTCTGACCGGAAAGAATCCGACCTCCCTCGCTGCCGACGCGCTCGTCGTGGGCACCTGCTCGACCTCCGACGGCGTGGCCGTCGTGGCCGACCAGCTGCCCGCCTCGCTGGTCGAGCAGCTCGAGACCCTCGCACCGCGCCTCGGCGTGACCGGCGCACGGCAGGAGGTGCGCACCGTGCCCGCCGGCAAGGACGTCGCGGCGGACGTGCTGGTCCTGACCGGCCTCGGCGAGCGGGACGCGGACGGCACCTTCGACCGCGAGACCCTCCGGAGTGCTGCCGGTGCGGCCGTGCGCTCGCTGGCCGGCTCCACGTCGGCCGTCGTCGCCCTGCCGGCGGTGGACGAGGAGGAGCTCGGCGCCGTCGTCGAGGGCGCGCTGTTCGGGGCGTACGCGTACACGACCTACCGGGACGACAAGGCGTCGGCGAAGCTGGCCCCGGTGACCACCCTGCAGGTCGCGACGCCGTTCGCCCGTTCGGCCCGCGCCAAGGCCGCGGCAGCCCGCGCCGAGGTGCTGGCCGCCGCCGTGCACGGCACGCGCGACCTCGTCAACGCCCCCGCGAACGACCTCTACCCGGCCTCGTTCGTCGACGCGGCCAAGGCCGCCGTCAAGGACCTCGGCGTCAAGGGCGTCAAGATCACCGTCCTGGACGACAAGCAGCTCGCCGCCGGCGGCTACGGCGGCCTGACCGGCGTCGGCCAGGGCTCCTCCCGAGGCCCGCGGATGGTCAAGCTCACCTATTCCCCCTCCAAGCCCGCCACCCGCATCGCGCTCGTGGGCAAGGGCATCACGTTCGACACCGGCGGCATCTCGATCAAGCCCGCCGCCAACATGGACGCGATGAAGTCGGACATGGCCGGTGCGGCGACCGTGCTGCACGCGGTGCTCGCCGCGGCCCGGCTCGGGCTCCCGGTCGCCGTGACCGGCTACCTGTGCCTCGCCGAGAACATGCCCGGCAGCAACGCCCAGCGGCCCGGCGACGTCATCACGATCCGCGGCGGCAAGACGGTCGAGGTGCTCAACACCGACGCCGAGGGCCGCCTGGTCATGGCCGACGGTCTCGTCTCGGCCGTCGAGGACGGTCACGACGTCGTGCTCGACATCGCCACGCTGACCGGCGCCCAGATGGTGGCGCTCGGC
Source organism: Isoptericola sp. b408 (assembly GCF_030588085.1). Taxonomy (NCBI): domain Bacteria; kingdom Bacillati; phylum Actinomycetota; class Actinomycetes; order Micrococcales; family Promicromonosporaceae; genus Isoptericola; species Isoptericola sp. b408. Next base: position 320,817 of record NZ_JAUQYQ010000002.1, on the reverse strand, counting down.
AAGCGGGTCGGCGGCGTCATGGGCACCGACGACGTCCGCGACGAGGTCAAGGTCGCCGCCGACACCGTCGGTGAGCAGTTCTGGCCGATGCCGCTGCCCGAGGAGCTCGCCGAGGGCCTCAAGTCCAAGACCGCCGACATCGCCAACGTGGGCGAGCGCTGGGGCGGCATGCTCTCGGCCGGCATCTTCCTGCGCTCGTTCGTCGAGGACACGCCGTGGGCCCACCTCGACATCGCCGGCCCGTCGTTCAACGACTCGGCCGCGTTCGGCTACACCCCGGCCGGCGGCACGGGCGTGGGTCTGCGCACGCTGGTGGGCTTCCTCGAGGGCCGGGGCATCACCACCGACTGACCGGACCGGCTCCGGCGCACCGAGCGACGAGGGCCGGACCGACAGCTCCCCCGGTCGTCAGACCGGAAGCGGAGGGCGCCCAGCGCCCGTGAGCGCGACCGGGGGAGCTGTCGGTCCGGCCCTTCGTGCTGCCCGGGGTCCTATCGTCCCTTGCGCTCCTGGCGCTGCGCGGAGTTCCAGTCGCGCATGCGCTGGGGGTAGCCGGTGAACCGGACGTTGTAGACCGGGACGCCCAGGGACCGGGCCACCTCGAAACCCGTGCGCTCGTCGGGCACGCGGCGGCGCGTCCACTCCCCCGTGGTCGCCACCAGCAGCACCGTGCTGGGGGTCTGGGCGTTGGGGGGCTCGACGTAGGCCTCGACACCGACGCGGGTGCGGACGAACTCCTCGAGATGCGCGACGGCGGCGGCGCGTCCACCCCCGCCGGAGGGGGCCGGCGACGACGGTTCCGACCGCCCGAGCAGACGGTCCAGAGCAGACCTCAACGACATGTTCGCGAGACTACCCGCCCCGGGCGGACGACGGGGGAGCCGGTCGTGCCGCGCGGAGCGGCCGTTTCACGACGTTACGGGTGTCGACGCCAGCAAAGATGCCGTGGTGGACCACGATGTACCCAGCATCACAGCTCTGCGCAGGCGCCCGATTGGGGGGCGGACGCAGGTAGTGACAAGATGGCACGCAGTGACCCAGGAACGCGGCTACCGGACAGGAGTCGGTCGAGCCTCCGGCCGACCGGCTCCGGCGCCTCGCTCGACCCACTGATCGAAGGAGACTCCACAGGTCATGTCTGAGAACGTGCAGCTGCCGGCGCTCGGCGAGTCCGTCACCGAGGGCACCGTCACGCGATGGCTCAAGTCCGTCGGCGACACCGTCGAGGTCGACGAGCCCTTGCTCGAGGTCTCCACCGACAAGGTCGACACCGAGGTCCCCTCCCCCGTGGCCGGCGTCGTCGAGCAGATCCTCGCCGAGGAGGACGAGACCGTCGAGGTCGGCGCCGTGCTCGCCGTCATCGGTGACGGCTCGGGTTCGGGGTCCTCCGACGGCGGGTCCCAGGAGGCCCCGGCCGAGGAGTCCGCCGAGTCGGCGCCCGCGGAGGAGTCCCCCGCCGAGTCCGCCCCCGCCGCGCAGGAGTCCGCTCCCGCCGCCGAGGAGTCCGCTCCCGCCGAGAAGGAGGAGTCCTCCCAGCCGGCATCGGGTGGCGGCGAGGGCACCGAGGTCACGCTCCCGGCCCTGGGCGAGTCCGTCACCGAGGGCACCGTGACCCGGTGGCTCAAGGCGGTCGGCGACAGCATCGAGGTCGACGAGCCCCTGCTCGAGGTCTCCACCGACAAGGTCGACACCGAGGTCCCCTCCCCCGTGGCGGGCACCGTGCAGGAGATCAAGGTCGAGGAGGACGAGACCGTCGAGGTCGGCGCCGTCCTGGCGATCGTCGGCTCCGGTGCCGCCCCCGCGGCCGAGAAGAGCGAGAAGAAGCCCGAGCCCGAGAAGAAGCCGGAGCCCGAGCCCGAGCCGGAGAAGAAGGCCGAGCCGGAGAAGAAGCCGGAGCCGAAGCCCGAGCCCGAGAAGAAGCCCGAGCCCGCGGCGGAGAAGCCCGCCGAGAAGCCGGCTCCCGAGAAGAAGCCCGAGTCGAAGCCCGAGCCCGCGGCGGAGAAGCCTGCCGGTGGCCGCGGCTCCTACCTGACGCCGCTGGTGCGCAAGCTCGCCGCGGAGAAGGGTGTCGACGTCGACACGGTGCAGGGCACCGGCGTCGGTGGCCGCATCCGCAAGGAGGACATCCTGGCGGCGGCCGAGAAGGCCTCCGCCCCGGCCGCGTCCGCCCCGGCGTCGTCGGAGCCCAAGAAGCCGACCGTGCCCGAGGTCTCGCCGCTGCGCGGCACCACGGAGAAGATGTCGCGTCTGCGCAAGGTCGTGGCCGAGCGCATGCACGAGGCGCTGCACACCCAGGCCCAGCTCACGACCGCCGTCGAGGTCGACGTCACGAAGGTGGCCAAGCTGCGTCAGCGGGCCAAGGCCGACTTCAAGGCCCGCGAGGGTGCGAACCTGACCTTCCTGCCGTTCTACACGCAGGCGGCCGTGGAGGCCCTCAAGGCCTTCCCGAAGGTCAACGCCTCCATCGACACCGACAAGGGCGAGATCACCTACCACGGCTCGGAGAACGTCGGTATCGCCGTCGACACCGAGCGCGGCCTGGTCGTCCCGGTCATCAAGAACGCCGGTGACCTCAACCTGGCCGGCATCGCCCGCCAGATCGGCGACCTCGCGGCCCGTACCCGCGACAACAAGATCGGTCCGGACGACCTCAGCGGCGCCACGTTCACCATCACGAACACCGGCTCCGGCGGTGCCCTCTGGGACACCCCGATCGTCCCGGTCGGCCAGGTGGCGATCCTCGGCACCGGCACGATCACGAAGAAGCCCGTGGTCGTCACGACCGCCGACGGCGAGGAGACCATCGCGATCCGCCAGATGGCGATGCTGTTCCTGTCCTACGACCACCGCCTGGTCGACGGCGCCGACGCCGCCCGCTTCCTCACCGCGGTGAAGAACCGCATCGAGGAGGGCGCCTTCGAGTCCGAGGTCGGTCTCTGACCGGCTGACGCACCACCCGTCAGGGGCGAGGACCGCACGGTCCTCGCCCCTGACGTCGTCCTGGGCCCGGACACGCCGTCGCGGTCCGGTCACACGACGTCGGTCACCCGCCAGCCGTCCGGCGTCCACGCCAGGCGCAGCGTGTCGGTCCTCGGTTCACCGGCCGGCACGGTCACGGCCTCGCCGTCCGCGCCGACCTGGGTGTGCTCCTCGACGACGTAGCGCACGACGACCTCGGCCCGGTCCGGCGTCGGAGCCCCCGCCAGCCGCACGGACAGGACGGTGACCCGCGCGTCCACCAGCCGGGTCCCGGACGCCCTCGCACGCTCCAGCCACGCCGTGTCCGCCGCATGGGCGGGGGTGCCCGGCACCGCGACCTCCGCCACGTCGTGCTCCCCCGCCAGCAGCCCCGCGCGGCGCCGGGTCAGCTCGGCGGCGGCAGCGGCCGGGTCCTCCCGGTCGGTCGTCACCTGCCCGGCCCCCGTGCCGGCGCCCGGTGCCGGGCCGGCAGATGCCGCCACCGCGGCCGACGGCGTGCTCGGCGCCGCGGTGAACGCCAGCCCTCCAGCGACCAGCACGGCCACCGCGACGAGGACACCGGCGCCGGCCAGCGCCGGACGCCACACCGACGCCGGCCGGTGCCGTGCCGGGCCCCGAGCCCTCCCGGCGGGATGCGACCGCCGCGTCGCCCGGGTGCCGGGCACCGGCGCGGAACCGGCCCCGTCCTCACCGGGGCGCCGGGCCCGGCGGTGCCGCGGCTCGCCGTCCGAGGGGTCGGTCCCCGGACGCTGCCGGCCGCTCGCGAGCGCGGCGGCCGCGAGGGCCGCCGGTTCGGGCAGCCGCAGCGGTTCCGGGTCCAGCTCGTCGTGCACGCGCGCGGCGAGCGTCCCGGCCTCCGGACGGACGCGCGGGTCGTCGGCCAGCGCGGGGGCGAGGACGGCCCGCAGCGCGGTGTCCGTGTCCGACCCGGCCCGGGCGCACAGCGTCTCGACCAGCCGGGCCAGGGCGTGCACGTCCTCGCTCTCGGAGGCGGGGTTCGCGTCGTGCGGCGGCGTCAGCCGCGGCCGCAGCAGCACCCGGCCGTTCAGGTCGACGACGACGTCCCCGACGTCGAGGCCCCCGTGGACGACACCGGCGCTGTGCAGGGTCGCGAGCCCCTGGGCGAGGTCGGCCGCGAGCCCGGCGGCCTCGGGACCGTCGCACCGGCCCCGCACGGCGAGCACGGTGGCCAGGTCCGTCGCCGACGCGGCACCACGCGGCACGACCAACGCTCCGTCAGGACGGGCGACGGCGGCGCCGACGGGCTCGACGCGGGCGGCATCGATGTCGGCGAGCCGTCGCAACCGGTCCAGCAGGGCGTCGCGGGCAGCGGCGTCGGGCGGCACGGCGAGGACGGTGTCGGTCTGCACCAGGTCATGCAACACCCCGGGAGCACCCGCCCGCAGGCGTCGTCCACAGGCTTCGGGGCGACCAGCAGCGGGACGGCCCCGGGTCAGAGCTCGACGCGGCGCCCCTGGCGGGCGGCCACCCGGGCCGCGTCGAGCACCTCGGCGGTGCGTACCGCGTCGCCCGGGTCGACGGGTGCCGGTTCCTCCCCGTCGAGCCAGGGACCCAGCGCCCGGTAGAAGTCGGCGTGCCCGCCGGGTGCGGTCGGCACGGGGCGTCGCTCGCGGCCGCGGGTGAACCAGCCGTGCGTGCCCGCCGGGGCCTCGTCGTCGAACCGCTCGAGCGGGGAGGCGTCCTGCTCGAAGGTCGTGACCAGGTAGGCGCCCTCGCTGCCGAGGACCCGGGTGCGCGGGCCGGGCGCGGCGACGACGGAACCCGCCCAGAGCCGCGAGACGACGGGGTGCCGGCTGGCGGCGAGCCCGCCGCCGGCCTCGTGGGTCAGCACGAGGAAGACGTCGTCCTCCGTCGGCGTGGTCAGCGCTCGCAGCTGGGCCCACACGTCGGTCACCCGGCCGAAGAGCCGTGTGGCGGAGTCCACCAGGTGCGGTCCGAGGTCCAGCAGGAGGCCGCCGCCGTCGGGGTCGTTCTCCTTCCACCGCTTGCGCGGCACCGGCCGCCACCGCTCCCAGTGCCGTTCGAAGGTGTGCACGTCGCCCAGCTCGCCGCGCCCCAGCAGCGCGGCGAGCGTGAGCTGCTCGGGGTCCCAGCGGCGGTTGTGGAACACCGTGAACGGCGTGCCCGTGGCGTCCGCCTCGGCCGCCACGGCTCGCGCCTCGTGGGCGTCGACCCCGATGGGCTTGTCCAGCACGAACGGCACCCCGGCCCGGGCCAGCGCCGCCGCCTGCTTCGCGTGCAGCTGGCTGGGGCTGGCGACCACGACGACGTCGTAGGTCGAGCGGGCGGCCAGCAGGTCGTCGAGGTCGTCGTACAGCCGGGCACCGGGCCAGTCACCCGCGGCCTGGGTGCGGCGGCCCTGGTCGCGGGTGACGACACCGGTCACCGGGAGCCCGGCCTCGCGGGCCAGGGCCGCATGGATGCCCCGGCCCGCTCCCCCGTACCCGATGATGGCGACGCGTGGCGTGATCATGTGCCCATGGTGCCGGACCCCTGCTCGGCCGCCACCGGGCGACGCGCCAGTCGGGAGGGCCACCACGTGCGGTCGCCGATGTCGTGGACGAGCGCGGGCACGAGGAGGCTGCGCACCACGAGGGTGTCGATCAGCACGCCGAAGGCGACGATGAAGGCGAGCTGGGCGAGGAACGCCAGCGGGATGACCCCGAGGGCGGCGAACGTCGCCGCGAGCACGACGCCCGCCGAGGTGATCACCGACCCGGTGACCGCGAGCCCGCGCAGCACCCCCGGTCGGGTCCCGATCTTCAGGCTCTCCTCCCGCACCCGGGTCATGAGGAAGATCGAGTAGTCGACACCGAGCGCGACGAGGAACGCGAAGGCGTACAGCGGGACGCTGGGGTCGGTCGCGGGGAAGTCGAAGACGTTGTTGAACAGGATCGCCGAGATGCCGAGGGCGAACCCGAAGGACAGCACGTTGGCACCCATGAGGAGCGCGGCGGCCAGCACGGAGCGCAGCAGCAGCATGAGGATGAACAGGATGACGATCAGCACGACGGGCACGATGACGCGCAGGTCACGCTGACCGGCCTGCTGGGTGTCCAGGCGTTCGGCGGCCGCACCGCCGATGAGCGTGTCGGGCGAGACGCCCTCCACCGAGTCCCGGAGCGCCGCGACGGCCTCGGTGGCCTCCTGGCTGTCCGAGGGCGCGTCGGTGATGACGTCCACGCGGACCAGGCCGTCCACCACGAGCGCGTCGCCTCCGGCCGGCGCGCCCGGGGCCGGCGCCGGCTGGTCGGTCACCGGGGTCGCCTCCGAGACCCCTTCGGTGCTCTCCGCGGCCTCGACGACGGCATCGAGGTCTCCCTCGGGGGTGATGACGGTGACGGGCTGGGTGGAGACACCTTCGAAGTGGGCGGTGAGGACCTCCTCGCCGTCGACCGAGTCGACCTGGGTCAGGAACACCTCGGAGTCGCCCGTCCCGCCGGCGTTCAGCGTGGGCACGAAGGCGGCGCCGGCGAGGAGCACGAGCGCGGTGACGATCCAGACGGGCCGGTCGTGGCGACCGACGAAGCCGGCCGCACGCGACCAGAGCCCGTGCCCGGCGACCGCCGGGGTGTCGTCCTCGGCGCCGTGACGCCCACGGCCGGGCTTCGCCGGCTGCTCCGCGACGGGCGCGGACTCCGCGGCGGAGCCGTCGGCCGTCGCACCGGCCGGCACCCGGGGGATCCGGGGCCAGAACACCCAGCGGGCGCGGCGCCCGCCGACGAGCAGCAGGGCCGGCAGCAGCGTGAGCGCGGACAGGTACGCCGCGACGATGCCGATGGTGGCGACCGGACCCAGGCTCCGGTTGGACGACAGGTCGGACAGCAGCAGGCAGAGCAGACCGGCGATGACGGTGACCGCGCTGGCCGTGATGGGTTCGAACGACGCGCGGACGGCGCGGCGCAGGGCCGTGTAGGGCGACTGCAGCCGTCCCAGCTCCTCGCGGTACCTGGCCACGACGAGCAGGGAGTAGTCGACGGAGGCGCCGACCACGAGGATCGACAGGATGCCCTGGGACTGGCCGTTGAGGGTCAGCACGTCGTTCGCCGCGAGCTGGTAGACCGCCAGGCCCGCGAGGGACAGCGCGAGCACGGAGGTGAAGATGACGACGAACGGCAGGAACGGCGAGCGGTAGACCAGGGCCAGGATGATGAGCACGGCGCCGAGGGCGACCAGCAGCAGCACGGTGTCGATGGCGCCGAACGCGCTGGTGAGGTCCGCGATGAAGCCGGCCGGACCGGTGACCCAGGACTCGAGCCCGGAGTCGGCCAGACCGCCGTCGCCGGAGCCCTGCTCGGCGAGGTCGCGCATGGCCGTGACGGCGGCCTCGGCCACGCTGGCCTCCTCCTCGCCGATCGCCTCGTCGGCGAGCGAGGCGTCGAGGGAGACCAGCACCAGCACCGCCTCGCCGTCCTCGGAGGGGATGACCACCGGGTCGGCGATGCTGGCCTCCCCGACCGTGGCGGGCTCGTCGCCCGTGGCGCCCTCGAGCGGGGCGTCCGGCACGGCCTCGGCGTACGCCTGCGCGTCCTGGAGCTGCTCGGGGGTCAGCGTCGCGCCGTCACCGGCCTCGGCCACGAGGAGGGCGGGCAGCGTCGTGTCGTCGGTGAACTCGGCGGCGAGCTCGGCCGCACGGGTCGACTCGGCACTCTCGGGCAGGAACGCGGCGGAGTCGTTCTCCTGGACGCTGCTCAGGTTGCCCTGGGCCTGCCCTCCGAAGGCTCCGACGGCGAGCCAGACGCCGATCGCTGCAAGAATGACGAGACCGCGGGCGATGCCCGCCCACCTTTTACTCAGCATGCTGAGTATGATGGGGAATCGGAGGACATCACGCAAGTGAAGAACGAGACGCGCCGGCCCGGGGAGCCGGACCCCACGAGCGAGGAGCCGGGCCAGTGGCCCACGGGGCGGCTCCTCTTCACGGTCGCGCGCCGGATCGAGCAGGACTGGAACGCCCACCTGGCCACCTGGGACCTCAACCACGCCGGGCACCCCGTGCTCCTGCACCTCCTGGCCGGGCCGCTCACGCAGCGCGAGATCGCCTCGCGCAACGGCGTCACCGAGCAGACGATGAGCCGCATCGTCGCGCGCCTGGAGCGGTCCGGCTACGTCGTCCGCGCCGACGACCCGCGCGACCGACGCCGCCGGGCCGTGACCATCACCGACACCGGCCGGCGCGTCGCGCTGGAGGCCGCGCAGTTCCAGCCCGCCGAGGACCTCACCTCCCGCGGCCTCGACGAGGAGCAGGTCGCGACGCTGCGCGAGATCCTCGTGGACATGGTGCGCGCCCAGCGCGCGGAACCCGGCACCTCCGTGGGGCAGTAGGCTGCCGGGATGGACGTCGTCTCGCTGCCGGGCACCGTCGACTACCACGAGGCCTGGGAGCTCCAACGCCGAACGCACGCCGCCGTGCAGACCGGGGAGGACCCCGGTCGCCTCTTCCTGCTCGAGCACGACTCCGTCTACACCGCCGGACGCCGGACCCGCCGGGACGAGTACCCCACCGACGGCACCCCCGTGGTCGACGTCGACCGCGGCGGGAAGATCACCTGGCACGGCCCCGGCCAGCTCGTCGCCTACCCGATCGTGCCCCTGCGCTCCCCCGTCGACGTCGTGGTCTACGTGCGCACGCTCGAGGCCGCCGTCATGGACGTGTGCGCCGGTCTCGGCCTCGACCCGATCCGGGTCGAGGGACGCTCGGGGGTGTGGTTCGCGGCCGACGACGGCGGACCGGACGGCACGCCCCGCCGGGCCCGCAAGGTCTGCGCCATCGGAGCGCGCGTCGCCCGCGGCGTGACCATGCACGGCCTGGCCCTGAACTGCGACGCCGACCTGGCGGCGTTCGACGCGATCGTGCCCTGCGGCATCGACGACGCCGACGTCACCTCGCTGTCGGCCGAGACCGGGCGGCGGATCACCGTCGACGACGTGCGCGACGCCCTGACCGACGCCCTCCTGACCCACCTGACCCCGCTGGTGACCGAAGTCACCACCGCCCCCGTCGACGTCGCGCCGGAGCCGCGTGGCGCCGTCGTAGGCTGACAGACGTCGACGAAAGGGAACGACGCCGTGACCATCGCACCCGAGGGCCGCCGCCTGCTGCGCGTCGAGGCCCGCAACGCCGAGACCCCGATCGAGAAGAAGCCCGAGTGGATCAAGACCCGTGCGGTCATGGGCCCGGAGTACAAGGAGCTCAAGGGCCTGGTGAAGGGTGGTGGCCTGCACACCGTCTGCGAGGAGGCGGGCTGCCCCAACATCTTCGAGTGCTGGGAGGACCGCGAGGCGACGTTCCTCATCGGCGGTGACCAGTGCACCCGCCGCTGCGACTTCTGCCAGATCGACACCGGCAAGCCCGCCGCCTTCGACGCCGACGAGCCGCGCCGCGTGGCCGAGTCCGTCCGCGAGATGGGGCTGAAGTACTCCACCGTCACCGGTGTCGCCCGTGACGACCTGCCCGACGGCGGCGCCTGGCTGTACGCCGAGACGGTCCGCAAGATCCACGAGCTCAACCCCGGCACCGGCGTCGAGCTGCTCATCCCGGACTTCAACGCGATCCCCGAGCTGCTCGACCAGGTCAACGAGTCGCGCCCCGAGGTGATGGCGCACAACGTCGAGACCGTGCCGCGGATCTTCAAGCAGATCCGGCCCGCGTTCCGCTACGAGCGCTCCCTGTCGGTGCTGACGCGGGCGCGCGACGCGGGGCTGGTCACCAAGTCCAACCTCATCCTCGGCATGGGCGAGACGATCGACGAGGTGAAGTCCGCGCTGGACGACCTGCACTCCGCCGGGTGCGACCTCATCACGATCACCCAGTACCTGCGGCCGTCGGTGCGCCACCACCCCGTCGACCGCTGGGTGCGCCCCGAGGAGTTCGTCGAGCTGAGCGACTACGCCGAGGAGATCGGGTTCCTCGGGGTCATGGCCGGTCCGCTGGTGCGCTCCTCCTACCGGGCCGGGCGCCTGTGGGGCCAGGCGATGACGAAGCGCGGCCAGGCCGTGCCGGACTCCCTCGCTCATCTGACCGAACCGACCACCGCACGGCAGGAGGCGGCGAGCCTCGTCGCCCCGCGCGCCCAGTAGAATCGACCACCATGGCCCGCACGAAGTCCGACGCCGGCGAGCCCGCCGACGCGTCCACCAAGAAGCAGAAGAAGCCCAAGAAGCAGCGCTGGTACCACCAGGTGTGGTCGGCGTACCAGATGACCCGACGTCAGGACCCGCTGGTCACCTGGATCATGCTGGCGGTCTTCATCGGCATCCTCGCCGTGGCGCTGCTCATCGGCGCCCTGACCGACAACGTCATCTACGCCGGGATCATCGGGCTGCCGTTCGCCCTGCTCGCCGCGATGTTCGTCCTGACGCGCAAGGCGGAGCGCGCGGCGTACACCCAGATCGCCGGGCAGCCGGGTGCCGTCCGTGCCGCGCTGGGCACCGTCCGTGGCGGCTGGAACTTCGACGACGAGCCCGTGGCGGTCAACCGGCAGCAGGACCTCGTGTTCCGCGGCGTCGGGCGCCCCGGCGTCGTGCTGGTCTCCGAGGGGCCGTCGCACCGCGTGGAGCGGATGCTCGCCGACGAGCGCAAGCGCGCCGCGCGCATCCTGCCGAACGTCCCCGTCACGACCATCCAGGTGGGTGACGAGGAGGGTCAGGTCCCGCTGCCCAAGGTCGCCCGCAAGGTCCAGCGGATGAAGAAGCAGCTCACCCGCGCCGAGGCCGCGGAGGTCGGCAAGCGTCTCAAGTCCCTCGGCGGCATGCGCCTGCCGGTGCCCAAGGGCGTCGACCCGATGAACGCCCGCCCCGACCGCAAGGGCATGCGCGGGCGCTGACACCCCCTCCGGACCACCGTCGGGCGGCCGGGACCCTCATCGACGCACGATGACGGTCCCGGCCGCCTTGTCGTGCAGACCCCGGCCGTCGGTGTCCCAGACCACGGCCGGGATGACGAGGCACACCAGCACCGCGCGGATCGCCCCGCGCCCGAACCCGACCAGGTGCGGGCCCTCGACGCCGAGCCGGCGCACCTGCAGACCGAGCAGCCGGTGCCCGAGCGTCGTGCCGACCGTGCTGACCAGCAGCAGGTTCATGGCGAAGAAGATCGCCAGGGTCGCACCGGCGTCGTAGGAGAAGAACGCGTAGCTGATGGCGCCGGCGGCCGCCCAGTCCACGACGAGCGCCACGACGCGCCGCCCGATCCGGGCCGGCGACCCCGGCCCGGAGGTGGGCAGACCCAGGGAATCGGTCCCGGACGTCTCATCCCTCGGGACGCCCCGACCGGTCAACCACGACCCGAATTCCTCGCGCGACGGCATGAACACACTCTACGTCGGGGTTTCGGCCGTCTACGTAACGCGGACGAAACACCGGCGCTATGCAAGAGTAATGCCACGGCTCTAGCGTCGAGGGAGCCGAGCCACCTGGCACCGTCCCATCAAGGAGCGCATGCATGTTCACCAATGCCGAGGAGGCAATCGCCTTCACCCGCAACGAGGGGGTGGAGTTCATCGACGTCCGGTTCATCGACCTTCCGGGCGTCATGCAGCACTTCAACATCCCCGTCGCGCAGTTCGACGAGGACTCCTTCACCGAGGGCCTCATGTTCGACGGCTCCTCGATCCGCGGGTTCCAGGCGATCCACGAGTCGGACATGAAGCTCGTGCCGGACGTGAAGACCGCGTTCATCGACCCGTTCCGCAAGCGCAAGACGCTCGTGATGAACTTCTCGATCGTGGACCCGTTCACGGACGAGCCCTACGCCCGCGACCCGCGCAACATCGCCGCCAAGGCTGAGGCCTACCTCGCCTCCACCGGCCTCGCGGACACCGCGTTCTTCGCCCCCGAGGCGGAGTTCTACATCTTCGACGACGTCAAGTTCGGCACCTCGTCGCAGTCCGGCTTCTACAGCATCGACTCGGTCGAGGCCGCCTGGAACACCGGCCGCGACGAGGAGGGCGGGAACCTCGGCTACAAGACCCGCTACAAGGGTGGCTACTTCCCCACCTCCCCGGGTGACCGCTTCGCCGACCTGCGTGACGACATGGTCGCCACCCTCGGTCAGGTGGGCCTGGACGTCGAGCGTGCGCACCACGAGGTGGGCACCGCCGGCCAGCAGGAGATCAACTACAAGTTCAACACCCTGCTGCACGCCGCCGACGACCTGATGAAGTTCAAGTACGTCATCAAGAACGTCGGCTTCGAGGCCGGCAAGTCGGTGACGTTCATGCCGAAGCCGATCTTCGGCGACAACGGCTCGGGCATGCACTCCCACCAGTCCCTGTGGCTGAACGGCGAGCCGCTGTTCTACGACGAGAAGGGCTACGGCGGCCTGTCCGACATGGCCCGCTGGTACATCGGCGGTCTGCTCAAGCACGCCCCGTCGCTGCTCGCCTTCACCAACCCGTCGGCGAACTCGTTCCACCGCCTGGTGCCGGGCTTCGAGGCGCCGGTCAACCTGGTCTACTCGGCCCGTAACCGCTCGGCCTGCATCCGCATCCCGATCACCGGGAACTCGCCGAAGGCCAAGCGCGTCGAGTTCCGCGTGCCGGACCCGTCGAGCAACCCCTACCTCGCGTTCTCCGCGATGCTGCTCGCCGGCATCGACGGCATCAAGAACCGCATCGAGCCGCCGGCCCCGGTCGACAAGGACCTCTACGAGCTGCCCCCGGAGGAGCACGCGGAGATCGCCCAGGTCCCGAGCTCGCTCGAGGGCACGCTGAACTCCCTCGAGGCGGACCACGAGTTCCTCACCCAGGGCGACGTCTTCTCCGAGGACCTCATCGCCACCTGGATCGACTACAAGCGGACCAACGAGATCGACCCGATCCGTCTGCGCCCGCACCCGCACGAGTTCGAGCTGTACTACGACATCTGATCGTTCTCCCCGGTCACCAGGCGTGGCACGTCTCGACCTGACACGTCGGTGACCCGAGGACGTCACGCGGACGCCCTGGCCCCACCTTCCACGGTGGACGCCAGGGCGTCCTGCGTCATCGGAACGTCGGCTCGCGACCTTCCCGCATGGCTGCCATGGCCTCCAGCAGGTCGTCGCTGGCGAGGAAGGCCGAGTTCCAGGCTGCGACGTACCGCAGGCCGGCTTCAACGCGCGGACCACGCTCGGCGTCCAGCACATCCTTGATCCCGCGCATGGTCAGCGCGCTGTTGCGGGCGATGGTCGAGGCGAGCGCGTGGGCGGCAGCCATCAGTTCCTCGGAGCTCGGATAGACGTCGTTGACCAGGCCGATCCTCGCGGCGCGCTCGGCGGTGATGTCCTCGCCGGTCAGCGCGAGCTGGCGCAGGTGGCCGTCACCGATCACCCCCACGAGTCGCTGCAGACTTCCGAGGTCCGCCACGATCGCGAGCCTCGCCTCCTTGATGCTGAACGTCGCGTCCGCCGAGGCCACCCGGATGTCGCAGGCCGCGGCCAGGTCGACGCCCCCGCCCAGGCACCATCCCTCGATGGCGGCGATCGTGGGCTTGCGGCACGAGGCGACGGCGGTCATGGCCGCCTGCCAACGCCTGACCGTGGCGTGAACCTGCTGCCGCGTGTCGGCGTCGTCCTTGCTGAGGAAGTGGCCGAACATCCCCGCCACCGCCGCGATGTCGAGCCCGTAGGAGAAGTTTCCGCGCGTGCCCCGCAGCACGATCGCCCGCGCCTCGTCGTCCTGGTCGAGCTCGACGAACGTGTCGTGCAGCTCCGTGAAGAACTCCGGATCCATGACAGGTTTCCCGTCCCGTCCGGCAAGCTCGACGGTGACGACTCCGCCGTCCCGCGTGAGGTCGAAGCGTGCGTCGGTCACAGTGGTGCCCTCGTTTCTCGGGGGGTGTGGGAGCTGATTCCTGGGTCCGAGCCCGCGAGCCGTACGCGCAGCGCCTCGGCGACCGTGTCGAGCGCTGCCCGATCGGCGACCCGGTCCGGTGCGGAGACGACCACCCCGTCACCGGCCACGCGCGGGATCACGTGCAGGTGCGAGTGGAACACCGACTGCTGCGCGTCACGCCCCTGCGCCGGCAGGTCCGTGATGGCCTCGTGGTGCTCGACCGAGGCCTCGAGGTCACCGTTCACGATCCGGCAGAAGAGGCAGTCGTTCTCCATCGTCGACACGGGGACAAGGTACCGGTCGGGACGGCACCGCCGGGACGCACCGACCCGGGTGCGAGTCACGACGGACACGCCCACTATCCGAGGACCACCAGGTTCGAGACCAGGAGGCGCAGTGAGCACGGCGGACCTCTCCAGCCTTCCCCTGGAGGACCTTCTCGAGGAGCTGGGGGCCACCCCGTCCGGCTTGACCACCGCGGAGGCCACGGAGCGGCTGGACCGGTACGGGGCCAACGAGATCATCGAACGACGGAAGAACCCACTGCTCGTGCTGGCCGGGTACTTCTGGGGTCCGATCCCCTGGATGATCGAGGCCGCCCTGGTGCTCTCCCTCGTCCTCGGCAGCTGGTCCGACGCGGTGATCATCGGGGTGCTGCTGGCCATGAACGGGGCGGTGGCGTTCAGCGAGGAGCACCAGGCGACGCGGGCGATCGAAGCGCTCCAGGAGCGGCTCGCGACGTCGGCCCGGGTCCGCCGGGACGGGGTGTGGACCACGGTGCCGGTCCGCGAGGTCGTGCCCGGCGACGTGGTCCGCCTCCGCCTCGGCGACGTCGTGCCCGCCGACGTCCGGCTCCTGGAGGACGCCGAGCTCCATGTCGACCAGTCGGCGCTCACCGGCGAGTCGCTCCCCGTGACCCGGGGGCAGGGTGACGCCGCGTGGTCCGGCTCGGTGATCACGCGCGGCGAGGCGGACGCGGTGGTCTACGCCACCGGTGAGGACAGCTACTTCGGCCGGACCGCGACGCTGGTCGAGAGCGCCGGGGTGGTCAGCCACTTCCAGCGCGCGGTGCTGCGGATCGGCCGGTACCTCATCGTCATCGCGGTCACCCTGGTCACGCTGACGTCGGTCGTCGCGCTGCTGCGCGGCAACGACCTCGCCGAGATCCTCCAGTTCGCCCTGGTGGTCGTCATCGCGTCCGTGCCCGTCGCGCTCCCGGCCGTGCTGTCGGTGACGATGGCGGTCGGCGCCCGCGCGCTCGCCCGCCGCCAGGCCGTCGTCAGTCACCTGCCGGCCGTCGAGGAGCTCGGCGGGATCGACGTGCTGTGCTCGGACAAGACCGGGACCCTGACCAGGAACCGGCTCGCCGTCGGCGACCCGTGGTGCGCCTCCGGCGTCGGACCGGCGGAGCTGCTCGAGGCCGCCGCCGTGGCCTCGCGCGCCGAGGACCAGGACCCGATCGACCTCGCCGTCCTCGCCGCCGCCGAGCACCCGGACGAGACCTCGGCCGGTCGGCTGCTGCACTTCACCCCGTTCGACCCGGTGGGCAAGCGCACCGAGGCCACCGTGCGGCAGGAGGACGGCCGCACCTTCCGGGTCAGCAAGGGAGCCCCGCAGATGATCGCCGCGCTGTGCGGCGACGACCCGGCCGTGGCGGAGTCCGCCCGGCAGGTGGACGACTTCGCCCGGCGCGGGTACCGCTCCCTGGCCGTGGCCCGCACCGACGGGGCCGACCGCTGGCATCTCCTCGGGGTGCTGCCGCTCGCGGACCCGCCGCGGGAGGACTCCCGGGAGACGATCGACGCCGCCCGCGACCTCGGGATCGAGGTCAAGATGGTCACCGGGGACCAGGTGGCCATCGGGGCGGAGATCGCCCGGCAGGTCGGGCTCGGCGACCGGATCCTGCCGGCGTCCGCGCTGGGCGACGAGGACACCCCCGAGGACACCCGGGCGCGGCTCGTGGCCGAGGCGGACGGGTTCGCCGAGGTGTTCCCCGAGCACAAGTACCGCATCGTCGAGCTGCTGCAGCGCCGCGGCCGCATCGTGGCGATGACCGGCGACGGTGTCAACGACGCCCCCGCGCTCAAGCAGGCCGACGCCGGGATCGCGGTCTCCGACGCGACCGACGCCGCCCGATCGGCCGCCGACGTCGTGCTGATGGCCCCCGGCCTGTCGGTGATCGTCGACGCCATCCGCATGGCGCGGGAGATCTTCGCGCGGATGACCAGCTACGCGACGTACCGCATCGCCGAGACGATCCGGGTGCTGCTGCTCATCACGCTGGCCATCGTGTTCCTCGACTTCTTCCCCGTGACGGCCGTGATGATCGTCCTGCTCGCCGTGCTCAACGACGCGGCCATCCTGACGATCGCCTACGACCACGTCCGCGGCTCGGACCGCCCCGCGCGCTGGCGCATGGGGTCCGTGCTGACGGTCGCCACCGCGCTCGGGCTCGCCGGTGTCGTGGCGTCGTTCCTGCTGTTCCTCTTGGCGGACCTCGCGCTGGACCTCGACCGCGAGCTGATCCAGACGCTGATCTACCTCAAGCTGTCCGTGGCCGGGCACCTGACGATCTTCGTCACCCGCACCCGCGGCCCGTTCTGGTCGCGTCCGGCGCCGGCACCGGTGCTGGTGGCCGCCGTGCTGGGCACCCAGGCGATCGCCACCGTGATCGCCGCGACCGGGTTCCTCATGGCCCCGATCGGCTGGGCCGGTGCCGGACTCGTCTGGGCCTACGCCCTGCTGTGGTTCCTCGTCAACGACCGGGTCAAGCTCGCCGCCCACGCGCTGGTGGACCGCCGGGCGGCTCGGCGCGCAGCTCGCGACCGAGTGACCCTGCTCCGCGCCGAGGGCTGACCCCGGGCCGCGAGCGGTCCGCAGCGACCGCACGCGGTCCTGGGCATACTGAGGTCATGAGGCGCCTGGCCGCGCTCGTCATCGCCTGGGCCGTCCTGACCGCGTGCACCGGACAGGAGCCCGGTTCGTCGGTGTCCGTCGGGGACGACGTCGTCGGGGCTGCCGACGCCGCGGTCGCGCCCGACGTTCCGACCGTGCACTGGTTCTGGGCGCCGTGGTGCCCCACCTGCCAGGCCCCGGACCCGCACCTGTCCGGACTGGCGGAGCAGCACGCGGACCAGCTCGCCGTCATCGCCTTCGAGGGCCCCGACGGCCTCGAGACCATCGAGGTGGCCGCCCGGGTGGTCCCGCACGTCACCTACGTCGTCGGCTCCGAAGGCACGCTGTGGCAGCAGCGCGAGGTCACGGGCATGAGCACCTACACGGTCTTCGGACCGGACGGCGAGGTCCTCGACGAGGGCCACCTCGGTCAGACCGACCTGGCCGAGCTCGTGGCGGGGCTGGCGGAGGAGCACGGCCACGCCCCGGACGTCACGGTCCCGAACCGGTCCGCGATCAGCGCCGGCTGACGGTGCCGAACCGGCGGGCGACGGGGGCCAGGAAGAGCGGACGCAGGAGGGCGGCCGCCCCGGCGATCACCACGACCGCCGCGACGAACAGCCAGAAGCCGACCCAGCTCACCTCGTCCCGGGCGGCGAACATGTGGTTGAGGTTGCGCAGCGCCCCCGTGGCGAAGACCAGGGAGACGTGGACGACGGTGAACGCGACGAAGTACAGCATCACCGGGAAGTGGATCCGCCGCGCGACCTCCACGGGGAACAGGCGGTCCCGCCGGGGCCGCGAGGGCCAGGAGACGCTCATCCGCACGCCGGTGGCGATCGCCAGCGGGGCGGCGACGAACACCGTGGTGAAGTAGGCCAGCTGCTGGAGGCTGTTGTAGTGCACCCACCCGTTGTCCGTGGGCCAGCTCAGCGACAGGTACTGCAGACCCGCGGACACCGCGTTCGGGAACACGCTCCAGTCCGTCGGCACGATCCGCACCCACTGCCCCGTCGCGAACAGCAGCACGACGTAGAGCACGCCGTTGGCGACCCAGAAGACGTCCAGCGCCTGGTGGGCCCAGGACATGATGCTGATGCGCTCCTGCGGTGCGGCCCGCCGGGCCCAGTACGCCGCCGGCCGCTGCTGCCGGCGCACCATCCAGCCGGTGCGCACGATCAGCACCAGCAGGAACACGTTGAAGAAGTGCTGCCAGGAGAGCCAGGCGGGGATGCCCACCGGGGAGCCCTCGGGGAGCGGGTAGTCGCCGGGATAGGTGGTCAGGAAGCCCTGCACCGGTTCCAGGTGCACCAGCCACCGCGCGACCAGGACGGCGGCACCGACCAGGACGACGGCACCGGCCACCAGGACGAGGGCACGACCGGCCCAGCGCGGCGGCCGAGGCCGGGCGGCCGGGAGCTGCTCGTCCTCGGCGGCCGTGCCCGTCTGCTGGGCAGCGGACGGCGCGTGGTCCGCCCCGACGAGCGGCGGCGTGGCCGGCTCGGGCACGGGCTCCGGCTCCGGCTCCGGCGGGCGATAGGCCCACGCCGGCGCCATGCCCGCTGGGGGCCACGCCTCTCCCCCGGGCACCCGGGGCAGGCCGCGGCGCAGGGGGACGCCGTCGAGGGCGGTCTCTGGCGAGGTCGGCACGGCGGGCGACCCTGTGGATGCCTCCGCGGGCGCCCACGCAGCGGTCACCGCCTCCGAGCGCTCGACGGTCCCGGTGGCCACGGAGGCCTCCGGAACGACCGTGGTACCCGCCACCGCGGACGCGTGGGCAGGGGCCTCGCCGGCCGGGGGCCACGGTGGGCCCCCCGGGCGGCGCGGCAGTCCTCGCCGCAGGGCGGTCATGCGTTCCTCCGCACCTCGAGGGCGGCGACGAGCCGGGGCACGACCTCGAACACGTCGCCGACCACGCCGAAGTCCGCGATCTCGAACAGGGGGGCGTCGGCGTCCTTGTTCACGACGACGATCGTCTGAGCCGTCTGCATCCCGGCGCGGTGCTGGATGGCGCCGGAGATGCCCAGGGCGACGTACAGCCGGGGCGACACCGACACGCCGGTCTGGCCCACCTGGGCCGACGACGGGGCGTACCCGTTGTCGACCGCGACCCGCGACGCGCCGACGGCGGCGCCGAGGGCGTCTGCGAGTCGCTCGACCAGCTCGAAACCCTCTGCGGAGCCCAGACCCCGACCGCCGGAGACGACCTTCTCGGCCCCGCGCAGCGCGGGGCGGGACGACGTCACCTCGACGGGTTCGACCGCCACGATCTCGGCGCCGGGGATCCCCGACTCGGTGACCGCGAGCTCCTCGACGGAGGCGTCGGGGACGGCGGACGCACGGTCGTCGATCTCCCCCACGCGCAGCGTGACGACCGGTGCGCCGAACGTGGCGGCCGCGTCGACCAGGTAGGTGCCGCCGTAGACCGAGTGGCGGGTGACGATCCCCTCCTCGTCGCGCGAGACGCCGACGGCGTCGACCGCGAGCGCCGACCGCGACCGGACGGCGTAGCGGGCGGCGGCCTCCCGGCCGTCCACCGAGTGCGCGGCGAGCACGGCGGCGGGGCGGACGCGCTCCGCGGCGGCCGCGAGGGCGTCGACGCGGGGCACCCCGAGGGCCTTGACGGGCGCGGAGACGGTCAGCACGCGCCGTGCTCCCAGCGCGGCGGCCGCCGCGGCCTCGGTGTCGGCGTCGGGTCCGAGGATCAGCGCCACGGGGCTGCCGAGCGTGGCGGCCGCGCCGAGCAGCTCGGCGCTGGAGCCCGCGAGGGCGCCGTCGGGGTCGCGGTCGAGCAGCACCAGGATCGGCGCGTCGTGGACGGTCATGGTCGTGTCCCCCTTCATGCCAGCCGGTTCTCGACCAGGAAGTCCGCCAGCCGTTCGGCGGCGTCGCCGCTGTCCACGATCTTGGTCCCCGCCGTGCGCGGGGGACGTTCCGAGACGGCGATCATGATCGAGCGGGCGGCGTCGGCGGGCTCGGGGTCGACGCCGAGGTCGGCCGCGGAGACGGTCTCGATGGTCTTCTTCTTGGCGGCGATGATCCCCTTGAACCCGGCCAGGCGGGCCTCGGGCAGCGCCTCGGTGACGGACAGGACCGCCGGCAGAGGTGCGCCGACACGCACGGCGGCACCGTCGGAGGCACGCACCCCGGTGACCTCGGTGTCCGAGAGGTGCACCTCGGACAGCGCCGTGGCGGCGGGAACGGCGAGAAGCTCGGCGACCGCCGCCGGCACCGCTCCCCCGGACCCGTCGGTGGACGCGTCCCCGGCCAGGACCACGTCGAAGCCCACGTGCTGGACCGCCGCAGCCAGGATCTCGGCGGTGAGGACGACGTCGGCGCCG
Organism: Isoptericola sp. b408; assembly: GCF_030588085.1. NCBI lineage: Bacteria > Bacillati > Actinomycetota > Actinomycetes > Micrococcales > Promicromonosporaceae > Isoptericola > Isoptericola sp. b408. The sequence goes on along the minus strand of NZ_JAUQYQ010000002.1, from coordinate 300,767 downwards.
ACGAGTCGCTCGTCGACCACTCGCAGAGCGGACGTGGCGCCGAGGGCGAGGGCCTTGCGCAGGCTGGTGACGCCGGCCTCCGGGGTCATCGCGACGGCCACGATCTCGGTGTCGGGGTGGTCGTCGGCATGGCGGAGCGCGACCTCCAGGGCACGCTCGTCGATCTCGTCGAGGACCAGGTCGGCGGTGGCACGGTCGGCCAGCCCCGTCTCGAGCGACAGCGTGCGGTCCACGTAGGTGTCCGGCACCACCTTCACCAGCACGGCGATCCTCATGGTCCTCCTTCTGCCGGGCTCCCTGGCGCGATGCTTAACCTCGGTTCAATCCCTGGACCTGACGGCGAGAGATCTTCGCCGGGACCAGCAGCGCGCCAGCGACGTTTCTAATACGCTATAGAAAGACGGAGGTCGAGATCAAGGATGATCGGAGACGACATGAGCCAGATCTTCGGGCCGCGCTCCCTCTACGAGGAGGAGCACGAGCAGCTGCGCGAGATGGTGCACGACTTCGTGGAGCAGAACGTCCGCCCCCACGTCGAGCGGTGGGAAGGCGAGGGCCGGGTCGACCGCAAGCTGTTCACCCAGGCCGCCGAGGCAGGGATCCTGGGCCTCGGCATCCCGGAGGAGTACGGCGGCGGCGGATCGGACGACTTCCGCTTCAACGCCGTCGTCGGCGAGGAGCTCTCCCGCCACCCGGTGTCGGACGGCGTGGCCAACATCCCCCTGGCGAACGACGTCGTCATCCCGTACTTCACCGACCTGACGAACGACGAGCAGAAGCAGCGCTGGCTGCCCGGGATCGCGGCCGGGGAGAGCCTCGTCGCCGTGGCGATGACCGAGCCCGGCGCCGGCAGCGACCTCGCCGGGATCCGCACGTCGGCCGTGCGCGACGGCGACGACTACGTCGTCGACGGATCCAAGACGTTCATCTCCAACGGGCAGGACGCCGACCTCGTCGTCACGGTCGTGCGCACCGGACCGGACCCGCACCGGGGGCTGAGCCTGCTCGTGATCCCCGCCGACTCCCCCGGGTTCTCCCGCGGCCGCCTGCTGGAGAAGATCGGCCTGCACACCCAGGGCACCAGCGAGCTCGCGTTCGAGGGCGTCCGCGTGCCGGCGGCGAACCTGCTCGGCCCCGAGGGGTCCGGCTTCGCGAGCCTCATGCACAACCTGCCGCAGGAACGCGTCTCCATCGCCGCCGCCGCCGTCGCCGCCAGCGAAGGCGTGCTGGAGCGGACCCTCGAGTACGTCAAGCAACGGCACGCGTTCGGCCAGCCCATCGGCTCGTTCCAGAACACCCGCTTCGAGCTGGCCGACATGGTCACCGCCGTGCGGGCCACCCGGGCCTACATGGACGCCTGCCTCGTCCAGCACAACGCCGGTCGGCTCAGCGCGGAGGACGCCGCCGGGGCCAAGTTCCTGGCCACCGAGCAGTACGTCGACGTCGTCGACCGCTGCCTGCAGCTGTACGGCGGCTACGGGTACATGCGCGAGTACCGCATCGCCCGGGACTACGAGGACGCCCGCGTCACCACCATCTACGGCGGCACGACCGAGATCATGAAGGAGATCGTCGGCCGCGGCCTGGGGCTGTGAGGATCCCGTCGCCGAGGCACTCGTCCACCACGCGGTCCCCCGGGGCGCGGAGCGCCGGGTCGGTCACGTCCCGGCGCCGTGCCGGATCATCCCCTGCGCGGTGGCCACCAGGTCGTCGAGCGACCGGGTCCGCGGGTTCCACCACTCGACGACCCAGTTCATGGCGCCGAGCAGCAGGAGCCGGAGGATGTTGATGTCGAGGTCGGCCCGCACCTCCCCCGCCTGCTGGGCGGCCACGAACAGGTCCCGCCACAGGTGGGTGTACTGGGCCTCCTCGGCGGCCGGCCGGACCCGGAGCTGCTCGGGGACGTGCCCGGCGTTGCGGACCGAGGCGGTCGCGTAGTCCGACAGCTGCAGCTCGAACCGCAGGTGCGCCTCGACGGCGACCATGAGGCGGTCCATCGCCGAGGCGTCCTCCGGCACGGCGGCCAACCGCTCCTCGACGTGGAGCCGGACGCGGTGCGCCCCGACCCACATCACCTCCTCGACGAGCTCGTCACGGGAGGCGAAGTAGTAGTAGATCGCCGGTGCCTGCACGCCGGCCACGGCCGCGACGTCCGCGAGACGTGTGCCGGCGTAGCCCTTGCGCGACAGCACCTCGGCGGCCGCGTCGAGGATCCGCTGCCGGGTCTGCGCCGACTTCGACGCCGCGCGCGACGGGGCAGGCTCGGTCACGTCCATCCCTCGATTCTAAGCCAGATTAGAGAATCGCCCGGGTTGCGGGCGCCCGGACCTGGCCGCCGGGTCGGGACGGCGGGTCGCCGTCGCGCACGGATGCGTGCCGGGTGGCGGCGACCTACGGTGACGGCAGACCGGCGGTGGACGGCCGGTGATCTCGAGGGGGAGAACCATGGCACGCTTCATGTTCGTCTACCACGCGCCGATGACGCCGGACGACGCCACGCCGCCGACAGCCGAGGAGACACAGGAGGTCATGGGCCGCTGGATGGCCTGGGCCGACCAGGTCGGGGAACGGATGATCGACTTCGGCACGCCCCTCGCCGGTGGCGTCCAGGTCACCCCGGACGGCGAGCGGCCGAGCACCCAGGACGTGGCGGGCTACACGATCCTGGAGGCCGACGACATGGACGCCGCGGTCGCCCTGGCGCGCACGCACCCGCACCTGCAGATGCCGGGCGGGTGCACGATCGAGGTCCACGAGGCCCAGCCCCTGCCCGGGATGTAGCCGACCGACCAGCTGCGACCGGCCATGATCACCGCGGGCATCGATCTGTCGGCGAACCCTCGCAAGACCGGCGTGGCGACGATCGAGTGGTCCGACGACGATGCCCGGGTCACCGCGCTGGCCGTCGGGGAGCACGACGACGCCGCGCTCTGCGACGTCGTCCGGGCGGCCGCGACCACCGGGATCGACTGCCCGATCGGCTGGCCCGACGCGTTCGTCGACTACGTCGTCGCCCACCGCGACGGCGGGCACGACCTGGTGATCCCCGAGACGCGTCGCCCTCTCACCTACCGGGCCACCGACCTGCACGTCTGGCAGCGCACCGGCGTGCGCCCGCTCGCGGTCTCCGCCGAGCGGATCGGCGCCGCGGCGATGCGCTGCGCGGCGATCCTCGCGATGCTCACGCGGTCCGGGACCGTCGTCGACCGCGCCGGCGACGGGCCGGTGATCGAGGTCTACCCCGCGGCGGCCCTGAAGATCTGGGGGCTGCCCCACCGCGGGTACAAGGGCCGCGACCCGCAGTCGTCCCGCGCCCGCGCGGACCTCGTCGACCACCTGGCGATCGCGTTCCCGTGGCTCGACCTCGACACCTTCGCGCCGCTGTGCCGCGACACCGACGACGCCCTCGACGCCGTGCTGTGCGCCGTCATCGCCGGACTGGCCCGGCAGGGCCGCTGCGAACCCGTGCCCGCCGACCTGCGCGACCTGGCGTCCCGGGAGGGCTGGATCGTGCTGCCCCGTGCCGGACACGACTGACGCCTCACCGGCCGCGGCGGCTCGGCGCGACGGCCCGGCTCAGCGCGGCAGCTCCCCCAGCACCGCCGCCAGGTCGACGACGGACGCGACCTCCCGGTCCGCCGGGCCGAAGTGGTCCGGGTAGACGGCGCCGGTGCGGTTGACCCACGCGGTCTGCAGACCGGCGCGACGCGCCCCTTCGACGTCCCAGGGATGCACGGCGACGAGGACCGCCCGCTCGGCGGCGACGCCGGTGGCCGCCAGCGCATGAGCGTACGCGCGGGCGTCGGGCTTCCAGGCGTCCGCCTCGCCGACCGCCAGGTAGTCCTCGATCACCCCGCCCGCCGCGGTGTCGGCGAGCAGGGCGCGGGCCACGTCCGCGGACCCGTTGCTCAGCGTCACGATCCGGCAGCCCTGCTCCGCCAGGGCCAGGAGCCCCGGGACGACGTCGGGGTGCGGGGACAGGGCGACGAACCGTCCCAGGACCTGCTGGGCACCCTCGGACGGATCGGGGTGGCCGGCCGCCGTCAGGCGAGCGCGGAGCAGCGCGCCGCCGATCTCCGCGAACGACGGGTTGTCACCGAGCATGCCGAGCGCGAAGGCGTCCCGGAGCACGCCGGCGAACCAGGCCTCCACGTCGCCCGGCTCCAGGCCGACGTCACCGAAGGCGTCGGCCAGCGGCGCCAGGTCGGACAGGGTCTCGTTGACGTCGAGGACGACCAGGTCGGGACGTGGGAGCGACATCCCCCTACCGTCGCCCGGGTCGCCGGTTCCAGCAATCCGACGGGCCGGGCGGACTCAGTGCTCGTCGTGCCGGCTCGTGCCCGTCCCCGCTGACTCGCCACCCTGTGCCCCTGACCCGGCGTCCGGGTCGCGGTCGACGGCGGGACGCTCACCGGCGGGCGTGTCGTGGGCGTCGCGCGCGTCGTGGTCGTCGCCGAACGGCAGCACGTGCATCACGGCCACCGCGACCGCGCCGACGACCAGCCCGATGAGGGCCGAGCACAGCGTGTTGAAGCACCAGGCGAGGAACCCGCCGATGCCCGGGACCGCCGCGGCGATCGCCTCCTCGCCGTGGTGCACCAGGTCGTACAGCCCGTGCCAGCCGAGCTCGTCGACCCCGACCAGCAGGATGTGCCCGCCGACCCAGAGCATCGCCACCGTGCCCACCACCGAGATCGTGGCCAGCACCTTGGGCATCCCGGTCACCAGGGCGCGCCCGACCCGGCGCGACACGTCGGACTCGCGCTGCGCGAGCGCCAGCCCGACGTCGTCCATCTTCACGATGAGGGCCACGGCGCCGTAGACGATCACGGTGATGACGAGAGCCACGACGAGCAGGATCACCAGCCGGGACCAGAACCCCTCGTCGGCGACCTCGTCGAGGGCGATGACCATGATCTCCGCGGACAGGATGAGGTCGGTGCGGATCGCCCCGGACACCATCGTCTTCTCGGCCTCGGGCCCGACCGCAGCGGCCGGCCGGTCGTGGTCGGTGTGCCCGCGCACCCGGCGCCAGATCTTCTCCGCACCCTCGAACGCCAGGTAGGTGCCGCCGAGCATGAGGATGGGTGTCAGCAGCCACGGCAGCCACTCGCTGAGCACCAGCGCGATCGGCAGGATGATGAGCACCTTGTTGCGGATCGAGCCCCACGCGATCTTCTTGATGATCGGCAGCTCGCGCTCGGCCGCGACCCCGTGCACGTACTGCGGCGTCACGGCCGTGTCGTCGACGACCACGCCGGCCGCCTTGGCCGTGGCCCGGCCGGCCGCCGCCCCGACGTCGTCCAGCGAGGCCGCCGCCAGCTTCGCGATGGCCGCGACGTCGTCGAGGAGCCCGAGCAGCCCGGCGCTCATGCGATCCCCTCCCCGGCTCCGGTCGGACGGGGAGCGGACGCCGGCGCGGCGGGCGTCGACAGGAGGCGCAGGTGCATGGGCCTATCGTGCCCCAGACCGTGTCAGTCGTCGCCGTAGACGAGCCGCTCCATCACCGTGCGGGCGCGTCGTGCGGTGCGCAGGTACAGCTCCTCCAGCTCCTGGCCGGTGTCGACGTCGCCGAGCAGCCGCGCCAACCCGGTCAGCGCCCAGGCGTCCGCCGGGAGCACGTCCGCGCGCAGGCCGCCGACCTTGCCGGACCACAGCACCAGGGCGGACCGCAACCGGGACGCGAGCAGCCAGGCGTCGAGCAGGTACTCGGCCTCCTCGGCCTCGACGAGTCCGGCCCCCTCGGCCGCGGCCAGCGCCGCGACCGTCTCGGTGGTGCGCAGCCCCGGCACCTCGTGCGCGTGCTGGAGCTGCAGGAGCTGGACCGTCCACTCGACGTCGGACACTCCCCCGCGCCCCAGCTTGAGGTGGCGGCTCGGATCGGTGCCCCGTGGCAGCCGTTCGGACTCGACGCGGGCCTTGATGCGCCGCACCTCGCGCAGCTTGGGCTCGGCGAGCCCACCGGGCGGGTAGCGCAACGGGTCGACGACGGCGTCGAAGCGCTCGGCCAGGTCCACCGCCGTGCCGGTCGCGCCGGCCACGGGGCGGGCGCGCAGCAGGGCCTGCTGCTCCCACACGCTCGCCCACCGCTCGTAGTACTCGGTGTACGAGGCCATCGTGCGCACCAGCGGCCCCTGCCGCCCCTCGGGACGCAGGTCGGCGTCCACCGGCAGCGGGGGCTCGGGTCCGACGGCGGAGAGCAGCTTCTGCAGCGTGCGCGCGGTGAGCTCGGCGAACGCCTTGGCCTGCTCGGGGTCGGCGTCGGGCAGCGGGTCGTGCACGAACAGGACGTCGGCGTCCGAGCCGTAGCCCATCTCCCGTCCGCCGAGGCGACCCATGGCGACCACGAGCATGCGGGTGGGGTTCGCCGCCGGGTCGGGTCCCAGCCCCATCTGGTCCCGGGCGGCGAACTCGGCCACGCGCAGGCCGCCGACGACGACCATGTCCGCGGCGTCGGAGATCGCCGCCTGGGCCTGCACGGGCCCGAGCACGCGGAGCACCTCGCCGGCGCCGGTCCGGGCGAGCTCGCGGCGCCGCAGGGCGCGCAGCCGGGTCGCCGCCGGACCGGGGTCGTCCGCCCGGGTCAGGACGGCGTCCGCCTCCGCGGCGAGCCGCTCGGGACCGCGGGGTTCCAGCCGAGAGGTGTCGGCGAGCCACTGCACCGACTCCGGTGAGCGGGCCAGCGCCTCGGCGAGGTACCGCGAGGAGGACAGCAGGTGGGCCAGGTGGTAGGCGGCGTTCCCGGAGTCGCGCAGCAGCCGCAGGTACCAGGGCGTGGCGCCGAGGTTCTCGGACAGCTTGCGGAAGTCCAGCAGGCCCGCGTCGGGGTCGGAGCCCTCGGCGAACCAGCCGAGCATCACCGGCAGGAGCTGGCGCTGCAGCTTGGCCCGGCGTGAGGTGCCCTCGGTGAGGGCCACGACGTGCCGCATCGCCCCGTCCGGGTCGCGGTAGCCGATCGCCGCGAACCGGGCGCGCGCGGCGTCCGGGGCGAGCGAGAGCTCGTCCTCCGAGAGCTGCGCCCACGCCGGCAGCAGCGGGCGGTAGAAGACGGCCTCGTGCAGGGCACGGACCTCGCGCCGGGTGGCCCGCCAGCGCTGGCGCAGGTCCTCGGCGCCCTGGCCGCGCATGCCCAGCGACCGGGCGAGGCGCCGCAGGTCCTCGTCCTCGGTCGGCAGCAGGTGCGTGCGCTTGAGCCCGAAGAGCTGGACCCGGTGCTCCAGGGACCGCAGGAACCGGTAGCAGGCGCCCATGCGCAGGGCGTGCTCACGCCCGACGTACCCCCCGTCCGCGAGCGCGGACAGTCCGGCCAGCGTGTTGCCGTCGTGGATGGCGTCGTCGGTGCGGCCGTGCACGAGCTGCAGGAGCTGGACGGTGAACTCGACGTCCCGCAGCCCGCCCTTGCCGAGCTTGATCTGCCGGTCGGCCTCGGCGTTGGGCACGTGCGCCTCGACGCGGCGCCGCATCGCCTGGGCGTCCTCGACGAAGTGGTCCCGGTTGGCGGCCGCCCAGACGAACGGGTCGACGGCCTCGCGGTAGGCCGCGCCGAGCGCGGCGTCCCCCGCCACCGGGCGGGCCTTGAGCAGGGCCTGGAACTCCCACGTCTGGGCCCAGCGCTCGTAGTAGGCGACGTGGCTGGCCAGGGTGCGCACCAGCGGCCCCTGCTTGCCCTCGGGACGCAGCGCCGCGTCGACCTCCCACAGCGCCGGTTCGAGCGAGGTGCCGCCGCACACCTTCTGCAGCCGGGTGGCGAGCTGCGTCCCGATCCGCATCGCCCCGGACTCGTCCAGGACGGGCTCCCCGGCCTCGTCGGTGGCGGGTTCGCACACGTAGACGACGTCGACGTCGGAGACGTAGTTGAGCTCGCGACCGCCGGTCTTGCCCATCCCGATCACCGCGAGGCGGGCCCCGGCGCCGTGGTCGGGGAGCTGGGAGCGCGCCACCGCCAACGCCGCCTCCAGCGCGGCGGCGGCCAGGTCGGCCAGCGCGGCGCCGACGTCCGGCAGCGTGGCCGAGGGGTCCGGCGCGGTCAGGTCCGTGGCGGCGATGCGCAGCAGCCGTTCGCGGTAGGCGCGCCGCAGCGCGTCCGTGGCGGTGGGGGCGTCCCGGTCGGGCCACCCCGGCGTGTCGGCGCCCTCGGGCTCCAGGGCCGCGACGGGATCCGCCGACTCCGGGTCGGCGCCGACGGCGCGCAGGAGCTCCGCCCGCACGTCCCGCGGGTCGGCCCCGAGCCCGCCGTCGCCGTCGCCCAGCACGTCCAGGAGCGCGGGACGGCGGACGATCTCGTCCGCGAGCGCCGTCGACGCGCCGAGGACGGCGAGCAGCCGTCCCCGGGCCACGCCCTCGCCCGAACGCTGGTCCGCCGCGAGCAGCCGTTCGACGGTCTGCTGCGCGGCGGGCACCGAGGCCAGCCGCACGAGGTGCAGCAGCGCGAGGTCCGGGTCGGCCGTGACCCCGAGGGCCTGCAGCACGCCGTCGTCCCCGCCCGCGTCGGCGGGGAGGCGGCGCTGCAGCGCGGCGTCCTGCCAGAGCGTGGCCGACCGGGTCAGGTCGGCGAACCCTGCCCGGAGCAGCCTCCGGGTCGGGGTCTGCGGTCTACCGGTGCCGGAGGTCGTCGGGCTCACCTCTCGACCCTATCGGCCGCCGCCGGAGCGTGCGGCGGCCGTCCGCTCAGAGGAACTGCAGGGAGGTCTTGAGCTCGTACGGGGTGACCTGGGCGCGGTAGGCGTCCCACTCGTTGCGCTTGTTCTTCAGCACGTAGTCGAAGACGTGCTCGCCCAGGGTCTCGGCGACGAGCTCCGAGGACTCCATGAGCTCGATGGCCTCGTCGAGGGACTCCGGCAGCGGCGCGATGCCGAGCGCGCGGCGCTCCGCCCCGGTGAGCTCCCAGACGTCGTCCTCGGTGGCCTCGGGCAGCTCGTACCCCTCCTCGATGCCCTTCATCCCGGCGGCCAGCAGCACGGCGAACGCCAGGTACGGGTTCGCCGCCGAGTCCAGCGCCCGGTACTCGATCCGCGAGGAGTTGCCCTTGCCCGGCTTGTACATGGGCACGCGCACCAGCGCGGAGCGGTTGTTGTGGCCCCAGCAGATGTAGCTGGGCGCCTCGGAGCCGCCCCACAGCCGCTTGTAGGAGTTGACGTGCTGGTTGGTCACCGCGGTGATCTCCCCGGCGTGCACCAGCAGCCCGGCGATGAACTGGCGCCCGGTCTTGGACAGCTCGAACTGCGCCCCCGGCTCGTGGAAGGCGTTGGAGTCCTCCTCGAACAGGGACATGTGGGTGTGCATGCCCGACCCCGGCTTGTCCGCGAAGGGCTTGGGCATGAAGGAGGCGAACACACCCTGCTCGAGCGCGACCTCCTTGACCACGGTGCGGAACGTCATGAGGTTGTCCGCGGTGGTCAGCGCGTCGGCGTAGCGCAGGTCGATCTCGTTCTGCCCGGGCCCGGCCTCGTGGTGGGAGAACTCCACGGAGATACCCATCGACTCGAGCATCGAGATGGCCGCGCGCCGGAAGTCGTGCGTGCTGCCGCGGGCCAGGTGGTCGAAGTAGCCGCCCTCGTCGACCGGCACCAGGGGCCCGTCCGAGGAACCCATCTGGTTGAAGAGGTAGAACTCGACCTCAGGGTGGGTGTAGAACGTGAAGCCCTTGTCGCCGGCCTTGGCGAGCGTGCGCTTGAGGACGTTGCGCGAGTCGGCACGCGAGGGCTCGCCCTCGGGGGTGAGCAGGTCGCAGAACATGCGACCGGTGCCGTGGCGCTCACCGCGCCAGGGCAGCACCTGGAACGTCGTGGGGTCGGGCTTGGCGATCATGTCCGCCTCGTAGACCCGTGTCAGCCCCTCGATCGCGCTGCCGTCGAAGCCGATGCCCTCGACGAAGGCCTGCTCGAGCTCCGCCGGGGCGACCGCGACGGACTTGAGCACCCCCAGCACGTCGGTGAACCAGAGTCGGATGAAGCGGATGTCGCGCTCCTCGACCGTGCGAAGCACGAACTCCTGCTGCCTGTCCATGACCTCATCCTGCCCGATACCTGTTAACCGTGGGTGACGGACCGTCGTCGGTCCGTCGCAGCGGTCCGGGACCTGGGCCCGCACCGGCTGTCGCCTACGCTATCGACCATGGAACCCGCAGGCCACAACCCCTCGGTCACGCCCGCTGACAACTCCGCTGTGAGGTCGGTCACCGACGACGACGCGGCCGGCATCGCCGCCGGCGCCCGCCGAGTCCGCGTCCACCACCTGCAGCGCGCCAAGGAGCGCGGTGAGCGCATCACGATGCTCACCGCCTACGACGCCCCCACGGCCGCGATCCTCGACGCCGCCGGCATCGACACGCTGCTCGTGGGCGACTCCGTCGGGAACACCATGCTCGGGCACGCCACCACGCTGCCCGTCACCCTCGACGACATGGTGCGGGCCGGACGCGCGGTCGCCTCGGCGGCGCAGCACGCGTTCGTCGTCGTCGACCTGCCCTTCGGCACCTACGAGGCGGGCCCCGAGCAGGCCCTCGCCTCCGCCGTGCGCATCATGAAGGAGACCGGCGCCTCGGCGGTCAAGCTCGAGGGCGGCCGCCGCTCGGCCGAGCAGATCCGCGCGATCACCCAGGCGGGGATCCCGGTGGTCGGCCACCTCGGCTACACCCCGCAGTCCGAGAACGCGCTGGGCGGCCCCCGCGTGCAGGGCCGGGGCGACGACGCGGCCGAGGAGCTCAGCCAGGACGCGCTCGCCGTCCAGGAGGCCGGCGCGGTCGCGGTCGTGCTGGAGATGGTGCCCCGCGCCGTGGCGGCCCGCATCACCGAGTTCCTGGTCATCCCGACGATCGGGATCGGCGCCGGCCCCGAGGTCGACGGCCAGGTCCTCGTGTGGACCGACATGGCCGGGATGACCGACTGGTCGCCGCGCTTCGCCCGCCGCTACGCCGAGCTGGGCCGCGCCCTGCAGCAGGCGGCCGCGGACTTCGCGGCCGAGGTGCGCGACGGGTCCTTCCCGACCGAGGAGCACACCTTCGACCAGTGACGCGGGACCGGCGGCGCAGAGCCCCTCAGCGCCGCCAGTCCTCGTCCTCGGCCTCCCACTCCTCGTTGCGCCGCGCGGCGTTGTCCAGGGCGTGCTGCGCCTCCTCGCGCGTGGCGTACGGACCCAGCAGGTGCGTCCAGCTCGACTTCTCCTTCGCGGTCTCCACCTGCCCGGTCTCGGTGTTGAACCAATACTGGGTGCTGCTGCTGTACTCGCTCATGACTCGATCCTGCCGCAAGATGGGGTCCATGGCTGAGCAGAGCGGACACCAGGTGGCCTTCGGTATCGACATCGGCGGGTCCGGGATCAAGGGCGCCCCCGTCGACCTGACCACCGGCGAGTTCGCCGCGGACCGGCTGCGGATCCCCACCCCGAGCAAGTCCACCCCGGACGCGGTCGCCGACGTGCTCGCCGAGCTCGTCGCCGGCTTCGACCTGCCCGACGAGGCGCCGGTCGGCGTCGCGTTCCCCGCGCCCCTGGACCGCGGGATCGTCCGGTTCATCGCCAACCTGCACAAGTCCTGGAAGGGCGTCGACCTGCCGCAGCTCGTCCGCGAGGCGACCGGCCGTGACGTGACGGCGGTCAACGACGCGGACGCGGCCGGGGTCGGGGAGGACCGCTACGGGGCGGCCGCCGGGCACGGCGGCGTGGTGCTCATGGCGACCCTGGGCACCGGGATCGGGTCAGCCCTGCTGGTGGACGGCGTGCTCGTGCCGAACACCGAGCTCGGCCACCTCGAGATCGACGGGCACGACGCCGAGACGAAGGCGTCGGAGGCCGCGCGGGACCGCGAGGACCTGTCGTGGGAGAAGTGGGCGAAGCGCCTGCAGCGCTACTTCGAGACCGTGGAGATGCTGCTCTCCCCCGACCTCATCGTCGTCGGCGGCGGCGTGAGCAAGCACCACCAGAAGTTCCTGCCGCTGCTGGACCTCCGCGCCGAGATCGTCCCGGCAACACTGCGCAACCGCGCCGGGATCGTCGGCGCCGCCTCCCTCGCGGCCGATCCCCACTGACCCTTCCGGACACGAGGACGCCGCACCACCCGGCCGGGTGGTGCGGCGTCGTCGTGTCGGGTCAGTTGGCGACGGGGACGTCGACGTGCAACGTGCCCAGCGGTTCGCTGACGACGGCCGGCGGGTCGTGCAACGTGACGGAGAGCCCTTCGTCCTGCCCGATGCGGCAGAGCTGGACGAGGAAGGCGATACCCGCGGAGTCGAGGAACGTCACCTCGGAGGCGTCCACGATCACGGGAAGGTCACGCTGGAACGCCCCGGCCAGAGCAGCCGAGGCCTCGTCGCGCAGGGCGATGTCGATCTCGCCCCACAGGGTCACCACACTGGCCTCGGGCGTCTCGTTCAAGACGATCCCTCCGGCCCGAACCTCATGGATGAGGGTCACTGTGCCACCTTCGTCCCTGGTGTCCTCGCCCCCTGCGTGCCGCGGGCGCGGCACCGGCGTTCGAGACTCGCGACCTCGTCGTCGCGATGCGGCCAACGTACACCACTCCGACCCCCACGGGAACCCGTTTCCGGAACCGTTCTTGACCGAACTTTCACGTTCGGACCGGGGCACCGGAGCGCCCGTCGACCCGTCGGTCACAGCTCGAGGCGCAGGACGCGACGGCGCGGCGTCGGGGCCGCGACCTCCTCCAGGCCGGCGGCCGAGAAGATCTGCGGCACGCCGACGCTCGCCTCGTCCCAGATCACCTCGCCACCGTCCGCCGCGACGATCGGATACCCCTCGAGGACCCGCGCACCCCGTTCCCGGGCGAAGTCGACGGCGCAGCGGGCCAGCTCGTACATCAGCCCCTGGCCCCGGTACCCCGCGCGGACGACGAAGCAGGCCGCGAGCCACACGCCGTCGTCGTCGCGGTCCTCGTGACGCCCGCGCCACGCGACGGGACTGCGGCCGTGGTACCGGCGGTAGGTCGGACGCGGGCCGACGGCGACCCAGCCGACCGGCTCGTCGCCGTCGTAGAGCACGACGCCGCTGGTCACCGGCGATGTCGGGTCGTCGGCACACGTCTGCTCGGCCAGCCGGAGCCGCCGTTCCTCGACCGGCATGTCCCACCACTCGCCGTCGCCGAGCACCTGACGCTGGCACTGGCACCGACCGGCCTGGGAGGTACCGAGCACCGTCTGGAGGTCCTCGAAGGGGACCTGGTTCGCGGGCCGTGCGGTGAGCGTCGCCACGCCGTGACCCTACGGGCGACCCCCGACGCTCGCCGCCGGACGGCCGGCGCCGGGGCGATGGGGTGCGGACGAGCCGGTCTGTACGCCGGGTTCTGTTCCCGTGCCGGGTCACCCCCGCACGGGCGACGGTCATCCATCTAGGACCTGCGTCGCCACAGGCCTCCAGCGGTCTACCCGGGGACATCGGGCGGGCAGCCCTCGAACGTCCCCTGTCCGACCTTGCTCCAGGTGGGGTTTACCGAGCCGTGCCCGTCACCGGACACGCTGGTGGTCTCTTACACCACCGTTTCACCCTCACCGCCGGTCTCCCGGCGGCGGTCTGTTTTCTGTGGCACTGTCCCGCGGGTCACCCCGGGTGGCCGTTAGCCACCACCTTGCCCTTCGGAGCCCGGACGTTCCTCGGCGACGGCGCCTGAGCACCGCCGACGCGACCGTCCGACCGACTCGTCCGCCCCGCAAGGATACCGGCCTCAGACCTCCACCGGGTACGTCAGCGCCAGCTCGTCCGCCGTCCGTCCGCGGATCCCCCAGTTCTCCGGCCGGCTCTCGAGGATCACGACCTCCAGGTCGTCGTCCGCCAGGTCCAGGGCCGGCGCGACCTCGTCGTACATGGCCCTGACCAGCGCCTTCTTCGCGGTGGTCGACCGGCCGGAGAAGCAGACGACCTCGATGAGGAGGTACGCGTCCGACCGCGGCGCGACGAGGTCCCCGTCCTCGAGCAGCAGGAACCGGTGGAACCTCTTGTCCTCGGGGATCCGCCAGGCCGTGACCAGCGCGTCGTGCACGGCGTCGGAGACCTCCTCACGACGCTCGCCCCAGATGGTCCGGTTTCCGTAGATCTTCACCTGCGCCATGAGGGGACCGTACCGCCCGGGGCGGTCCGTCAGTAGGCGGTGCGCCCCGGATAGGCGTGCCATGCCTCGAACGGGGCGAGCGCGGCGTCGATCCGCAGGTTCTCCATCGGCACCTCCGAGGGCTGTCGGCCGGCGAGCACCTCGTGGAAGTGCCGGTCGTCGAAGCCGGCACGGGCGGCGTCGTCGCGGTCGGCGGCGAACACCACCCGGTCGACGCGCGCCCACAGGGCGGCCCCGAGACACATCGGGCACGGTTCGCACGAGCTGTACAGCACCGCGCCGCTCAGGTCGAAGACGCCGAGCCGTGCGCACGCCTGCCGCAGCGCGACGACCTCGGCGTGCGCGGTCGGATCCGTGTCGGTCGTCACACGGTTCGTCCCCTCGGCCACGACCTCGCCGTCGCGGACGACCACCGCACCGAAGGGCCCGTGACCGGCCGGGACGCTACTCGTCGCCAGCTCCACGGCCCGGGTGAGCCAGTGCACGTCGTTCGTCATGCCGAGATCGTCCCACGGTTGCCTAAGGTGTCCGGGTGCTGATCTGCCTGCCGCCCTCCGAGGGCAAGACCCCCGCGCCCGACGACGGCGCACCTGTCGACCTCGCGGCGCTCACCGCGCCGGAGCTCACCGCGCAGCGCGAGGCCGTCCTGGACGCGCTGGCCACCGCCAGCGCCCGCGACGACGCCACCGCGGTCCTCAAGGTGGGGGCGGGCCTGGCGGAGGAGGTCGCCCGCAACACCCGGTTGCGCACCGCCCCGACGGCACCGGCGACCGACGTCTACACCGGGGTCCTGTACGCGGCGGCGGGCCTCGCCGAGCTCGACGGGGAGGCGGCGGCCCGTGCGGCGGCGGACGTGCGCATCTTCTCGGGCCTGTGGGGCGTCGTCGCGCCGTCCGACCGGATCCCCGCCTACCGGCTGTCCATGGGCGTCACGCTGCCGGGCGTCGGCGGGCTGGCCACCGCCTGGCGGCCGCACCTGACCGCCGCGCTGGCCGAGCGGGCCGCCGGCGACGTCGTCGTCGACTGCCGCTCGTCCGCCTACGTCTCCGCGTGGAAGCCGGCCACCACCGGCGACCACGCCGCCGAGTGGGTGACGGTCCGGGTCGTGCGGGAGGCGGACGGCGAGCGCACCGTCGTCTCGCACAACGCCAAGCACACCCGTGGCGTGCTCACGGGCCACCTGCTGCGTCGCCGGGCCGCTCCCCCGACCTCGGCGACCGGGCTGCTCGCCGCGGCCCGCGAGCTCGACGGCGAGGTGATCGGCACGCAGGTCGGCACCGGGCTCAGCTACCGGATGGTCGCGGCCGAGCTGCACGAGGCCACCGGCGCACGTCGCCCGCACACCCTGGAGCTCGTCGTCGCCTGACCGGTCTCCCGGGCGGGGCGCGTGCCAGCGGCGCACACTGGCGCCATGGCCTACGACGAGGAGCTGGCCGACCGCGTGCGGGACTCCCTCTCCCGGTGGGAGGGGCTCACCGAGCGGAGGATGTTCGGCGGCATCGCGTTCATGCTCTCCGGGAACATGGCCGCGGGGGTGCTGCGCGACGCGCTGATGGTGCGGGTCGGCCCGGACGGGTACGAGGACGCCCTGGCCGCGGGCGCCGCCCCGATGAGCATGGGTCACCGCGAGATGCGGGGGTTCGTCTCGGTGGGACGGGACGAGCTCGCCGACCCCGCCACGCTGGACGCCTGGGTGGCCCGCGGCGCCGACCACGCCGCTGCCCTGCCGCCGAAGTGACCGGTCGTCAGTCGGCGGCGGGGTGCCCGACGGCGGTGACCTCGCGGTCCCCGTCGGGCCACAGCCGCACGATGGACAGCGAGCACGGCGGCACGCGGAGGCGCCCCCACCCCGCCGGGGGCGCGTCCAGCGCCCGGCCGATCACGGACCGGATCACGGCGGCGTGGGCGACCACGACCGCGGTGCGCCCCACCGTGCCCGCCGCCAGCTCGTCGACCGCGGGGCCGACCCGTTCGCCCAGGTCCGCGTAGGACTCTCCCTCGGGCGGGGCGAAGGACCCGCTGGTGACCCACTTGGCCAGGTCGCCCGGCCAGGTCTCCTCGACCTCCTGCGGCGTCAGGGACTCCCAGACGCCGAAGCGCACCTCGGCGAAGCGCTCGTCCGTCGTGACGTGCATCCCGAGCCGCCGGCCGATCGCGGCGGCGGTCTCCTGGGTGCGCACCATCGGGGAGGCGACCAGCAGGTCGGGCCGGGCGAGGTCGGCCCAGCGCTCGGTGCCGAGCCGGAAGACGGCGTCCGCGGCCTGTGCCGCCTGGCGGCGACCCGCCGTGGTCAGCGACGGCCCGGGCACGTCGCCGCCGGACAGCGCCCCCGCCTCGGTCAGGTGCGTCACGCCGTGCCGCACCAGCACGAGCGTGGCCGGGACCGCGCCGTCGTAGCGCGCCAGGGCTCCGGGGGCGGGTCGGCGGTGCATCAGGAACCGTCGGGGTCGCGCACGAGGATCCGGCCGCACTCCTCGCACCGGACGATCTGCTCCGGGGCGGCGCCGCGCGCGGCGGCGAGGTCACCCGGGTTGAGCTCGAGGCGGCAGCCCTCGCAGCGGTTGCCGCGCAGGGCAGCGGCGCCGAGACCGCCGAGCTGGCCGCGCAGGCGGTCGTAGAGCGCCACGAGACCGGCGTCGAGCCCCTCGGCCAGCTGGGCGCGCTCCGCCTGGACCTCCCGCGCGGCGGCGTCGATCTCGGCGTAGGCGGCGTCCCGTTCGGCAGCGGCCTTCTCCTGGGCGGCGACCAGCTCGCCGTGGGCGGCCTCGACCTGCCCGAGCGACTCCTGGTGGGCCTCCAGCCGCTCCATGATCTCGAGCTCGGTCTCCTCCAGGACGTTCTGCCGACGGGCGAGCGACTCGAGCTCGCTCACCACGGCCTGGGCGTCCTTGGCACCGAGGGCGCCGCTGTCGAGCCGCTGCTGGTCCTTGGTCGCGCGGGTGCGCACCTGCTCGACGTCGGCCTCGGCCTTGGCGACCTCGCGCTCGAGGTCCGCGACGGCGGTCCGGGAGTCCACGAGCGAGGAGTGCAGGTCCGCGAGCCGCTTGTCCAGCTCGGCCAGCGTCGTCAGCGACGGGTGCTTGCTGCGCTGGTGGGCGAGCTGCTGGAGGCGGGTGTCCAGGGCCTGGACCTGGAGCAGACGACGCTGGTCCTCGACGGGTGCGGTAGCCATGGACGGGTCCTCTCGGTCTGCTCTCCTGATGCCGGTCAGCGCCCGACGCCGCCCACGCGGTGCGTCCACGGGTCGGTCACCAGGGTGCTGACCTTCGTGGTCACCGTACCGTCTCCGAGCCCGGCGGAGAGATCCGTGGCCGCGTAGGCCAGCCAGGGCCACTCGGAGGCGAAGTGCGCCACGTCCACGAGGAACGGGGTGCCCGCCTCGCGCCGCTCCGGGTCGGTCGACTCGAAGAGGGCCCGCTCGCGCAGCTCGGAGGCGGGGTGGTGACGCAGGTCGGCGGTGACGTACACGTCGGCGGCCGTCGCCCGCACGGCGTCGAACAGGGAGTCGCCCGACCCGCCGACGACCGCGGCCGTGGACACCGGGGCCTCGAGGTCGCCGGCCACGCGGACACCCTGGGCGGTGGTGGGCAGCACCTGGGCGACGCGTTCGGCGAACTCGCCCAGGGTCGTGGGGTGGTCGAGGGTGCCCACGCGTCCCAGCCCGCGCTCGGTGTCGTCGACGTGCGCGACGAGCGGACGGCGGTCGGTCAGCCCCACGAGGTCGGCCAGGGCGTCCGCGACCCCCCGCGGCGCCGCGTCGGCGTTCGTGTGCGCCACGTACAACCCGCAGCCCGCCGCCAGCAGCCGGTGGACCACGGCACCCTTGAACGTGGTCGCCGCCACCGAGTGCACGCCGCGCAGGAACAGCGGGTGGTGGGTCACCACGAGGTCCGCCTCCCACTCCACGGCCTCGGCGACGACGTCGGCCACCGGGTCGACGGCGAACAGCACCCGGCGCACCGGCCGCGACGGGTCGCCGGCGACCAGACCGACGGCGTCCCAGCCCTCCGCCGTCGACGGCGGGTAGAGGTCCTCCAGGACGGAGACGACGTCGGCCAGCGTGGGGTGTTCGGCGTTCATGGCCCCGAGCCTAGGACGTGCCGGTCACTCCATGTCCTCGAGCTCCTTGTTGCGGGTCTCGGGGACGAACCGCAACACGAAGAACAGCGACGCCAGCGCCGCGATCGTGTAGAAGCCGTAGGCGAACCACAGCCCGACCTCCGCCATGGACGGGAAGGAGCTGGAGATCGCGAAGTTGGCCAGCCACTGGGCCGCCGCCGCGATGCCGAGGGCCGTGCCACGGATCTTGTTGTTGAACATCTCCCCCAGCAGCACCCACACGGCCGGGCCCCAGGACATCCCGAAGAAGACGACGAACAGGTTGGCGGCCACGAGGGCGACGATCCCGGCGCTGTCGCTGAGGACCGGCTCGAGCTCGCCGGCGTCGTTGGGGACGAGCGGCGCCTGGCTGAACACGATCGTCATCGTCCCGAGGGCCACGAACATGCCGGCCGACCCGATGGTGAGCAGGCGACGTCGGCCGATCCGGTCGATGAGCAGGATCGCCACGACCGTGACGACGATGTTGGTCACCGACGTGATGACGGTCTGCTGCAGGGCGTCGTCCTCGGTGAACCCGACCGCCTGCCACAGGGTCGAGGAGTAGTAGAAGATGACGTTGATCCCGACGAACTGCTGGAAGACGCTCAGCGCGATGCCGATCCAGACGATCGGCAGCAGACCGCCGGTGGGCTTGAGCAGGTCCCGCAGCGAGGTGGCGCGGTCGCGGATGATCGTGCGGCGGATCTCGCTGATGCGGTCGTCGACGCCCTCGGTGAGCACGCTGGACAGCACCTTGCGGGCCTCGTCCTCGCGGCCCTGGTGCACCAGGAACCGGGGGGACTCCGGGATCGACAGCGCGAGCGCGCCGTAGATGACGGCGGGGATGACCTCGGTGAAGAACATCCAGCGCCAGGCGTCGAGGCCGAACCAGAACTCGTTGCCGGCCCCGCCGGCCGCCGCGGCGATGGCGTAGTCGGACAGCAGGGCGATGAAGATGCCGGTGACGATGGCCATCTGCTGCAGGGAGCCGAGGCGCCCGCGGATGTGCGCCGGCGAGATCTCCGCGATGTAGGCCGGCGCGATGACGGACGCCGCCCCGACGCCGAGGCCGCCGATGACGCGCCAGATGATCATGTCCACCGGGCCGACGGCGAACGTCGAGCCGATGGCGGAGATCGTGAACAGCGCCGAGGCGATGACCATGACGCGGACGCGGCCGATCTTGTCGGAGAGCCGCCCGGCGAAGTACGCGCCGACCATGCAGCCGAGCAGCGCCGAGGACACGACGAAGCCCGTCACCCCGGCACCCATGCCGAAGGCCTCCTGCATGGGCGTGACGGCGCCGTTGATCACCGCCGTGTCGAAGCCGAACAGGAAGCCGCCCAGCGCCGCGGTCACCGCGAGCTGGATCACACGCCCCGCGTGGAACCCCTGCTCCTGGGTCTGTGCCGTGCCTGACATGGTGCCCCTTCCGCCGCTGTCGTCAGAACCCGGCCAGGTTAGGCCCGCACGCCGTCGGGCGCCTGCCGGAGTCGGGGCGCTACTTCGCCTCGTCGTAGGCCGGCACGGCGGCGACCGTCAGGGGGAAGGCGACGGGGAACTCGCCGAAGAGCAGCCGTCCGGCCTCCGCGGCCGCCTCGCGCACCTCGTGGGCGACGGCGTCGGCGAGCTCGGCCGGCGCGTGCACGACGACCTCGTCGTGCACGAAGAACACCAGGTGCGGGCGGTCGGTGAACGGCGCCGGCGCGCGACCGTCGGTCGCTGCGGTGCCGAGCGCCCAGAGCCGGCGGCGGATCGAGGCCAGCCAGCAGTCCGCCCACTCGGCCGCGGTGCCCTGCACGACGAAGTTCCGCGTGAACCGCCCCCACGCGCGCGCCGAGGACCGGGCGAGCGTCGCGGCGTCCGGGGCGGGGTCGTCCCCGAGCGCACCGGACTGCGCGTCGTCCCAGGCCTGCCCCGGCGGCGGGGAGGACCGCCCGAGCCAGGTGGTCACCACGCCCCCGCGCTCACCGGTCGCGGCGGCCTCCTCGACCAGTCCCATCGACCGCGGGAAGGCGCTGCGCAGCCGCGGGAGCACCTGACCGCTGACACCCGTGGTCCCGCCGTAGAGCGCGCCGAGCATGCCCACCTTGGCGTGCTCGCGCGAGGCGACGGCACCGCCGGCCACGATGCCGGCGTACAGGTCGCCGTCGCGGCCGGCGCGCGCCATGGCCTCGTCCCGCGCCATCCCGGCGAGCACCCGCGGCTCGAGCTGGGCGGCGTCGGCCACCACCAGCACCCAGCCGGGATCGGCCCGCACCGCGCCGCGCACGCCCTTCGGCAGCTGCAGGGCTCCCCCGCCGGTGGAGGACCAGCGGCCGGTGACGACGCCGCCGACGACGTAGTCGGTGCGGAACCGGTCGCCGCGGACCCACTGGTCGAGCCAGTGCCAGCCGTTCGCGGTGTAGAGCCGGTAGAGGCTCTTGTACTCCAGCAGCGGGGCGATCACCGGGTGCTCGAGGCGCTGGAGCTCCCCCTTGCGCAGGCTGCGCGCCCCCACGCCGGCGTACTCCATGGCACGCAGCAGGTCCGGGTGGGAGTCGGGGTTCAGGGACGCGGGGGCGTCGAGGGCGGCGCGGATCTCGGTGACGAGCGCCTCCAGCCGGTCCGGGCGCAGGCCGGGCGCCGGGCGGGGCCCGAGGGCCTCGGTGAGGATCGCGTCGTGCACGTCCGCGCGCCACGGCAGGCCCGCGTGGTGCATCTCGGCGGCCGCGAGCGCCGCGGCGGACTCCGCCGCGAGCAGGAGTCGCAGCCGGCCGGGCTCCGACGCACCGGCGACGGCGGCCTGCTGGGCGGCCAGCTCGGCCACCGGGTCCGGGTCGGTCTGCGCGGGACGGCCCGACCGGGCCCCGTGCGTGGGTCCGTCGAGGTCACCGAGGTCGAACAGCGAGTCGGCCTGCTGCTCGGGGCGGGCCCGGTCGACCGCTCCCCCGGCGACGGTGGGTTCCAGGGCGTCCCAGGGACCCGACGGGGCACCGGCCAGGTCGGAGCCGTGCGCGAACCGCGAGCCGCGCAGCACCCGGTGGGCGAGGCGCAGGTCGTGGGCCCGCTCGACCCGGACCCCGTCGGCGAGCAGGGCGGGGTACCAGCGGTTGGTGTCGACCCAGGTCCAGCGCGACGGTTCCACGGACTCCCGGGCGTGCACGGCGGCGGAGAGCTCACCCGGCGCCAGCCGCCACGGCGAGGCGTCGTCGGGGTCGCTCCCTGCCCCCTCCGGACGTCGGACGGCCTGGACGACCCCGGAGGCCTGCCGGGCCAGGACGATGTGCACGGGAGCATCCTCGCGCGTCCCTCCGACACCGCGCGGGCGCGGTCCCGCAGGGGGGCGACGCGCGTCACGCGGCGCACGGCCCACGTGGCCGCGACCGCGCGGCTTTCCCCGCGTATCCTGTGAAGGCTTATGAGTCAGAACACCGAGCCCGTCGACGCCGTGCCGCCGATCGCCGTACCCGACCAGGCGTCCCGCCCCGACGGCGGTGCGTGAGGTGGCACCGGACGACGACCGCTCCGGCGGCGGAGTGATCCTCGGCGGCCGCTACGTGCTCGGGGACGTCCTCGGCACGGGGGGGACCTACACCGCCTACGAGGCCACCCGGGTGGACGCGGGACCCGACGACGCCGAACCCGCGCTCCTCGTCAAGACCCTGCACCCGCACCTCGTCGACGACGAGGCCGCGCGCGCCGCGATGGACCGCGAGATCTCCGCGTCGCAGCAGATCGACGACCCGCACGTGGCGACGGTCCTCGACTCCGGCGAGGACGAGGTCGCCGGGGCGACCGTGCCGTGGGTCCTGACCCGGCGCTTCCCCGGTGCCCCTCTGTCCGAGACGGTGGCCGGCACCGGCCTGCCGTGGCGGGAGGCCCTCGTCGTCGTGGACGGGGTGCTCGGTGCGCTCGCGGCCGTGCACGCCGCCGGACTCGTGCACCGGGACGTGAGCCCGCGCAACGTCGTCGTCTCGCGGCACGAGGAGAGCGGCCCCACGGTGGGGCTGATCGACCTCGGGCTCGCCACTCCCGGCGACGCGGAGGGCGCCGCGGGTGTCGTGACGGGTTCGGCCCTGGGCATGTCCCCCGAGCAGGCCCGTGGCAGGCCGCTGGACGAGCGCAGCGACGTGTACGCGGTGGGCGCCCTGGCGTACTACGTCCTGACCGGGCACCCGCCGTACGAGCGGGCGACACCGGACGACGTGCTGCGCGCCCACGTCGGGGCCCCGGTCCCGGCACCCTCGGCCCGACGGGCCGCCGTGCCGGCCGCCGTGGACCGGTTCGTGGCACAGGCGATGGCGAAGGACCCGGCACGACGTTTCGCCTCGGCCGCCGCCATGCGCACGGCGGTGGCGTCGCTGCTCGGCGGGTCCGCCGCCGTCGCGGCGCCCGGCGGCGGGGCGTCCCCCGACCAGACGATGGACCTGGGCCGCGTCGACGAGGACGACCCGCACCGGACCGCCGCGCTCGGAGCGGTCGGCGCCGCCGCGGCCGCGGCCGCGGTGGACGACCTGGGTGCGGAGCTGCAGCGCACACGGCAGATCGCCGCGGTCGAGGACGGTGACGCCGGCGCGACCGAGGGCGACGTCGCGGCCGACGGCGGCGGCGACACCGCGGCCGCGACGACCGCGGCGGCTGCCGGTGCGGCCGTCGGCGCAGGTGCCGGTGCCGGCGCGGCGTTCGGCACGGATGCTGCCGCGGCGGACCCGGGTGCCGGAGGGACCGGCGCCGACGGGTCCGGCAGCGGCGCGGAGACGGTCCCTGCGGGACGGCGCCGGCGATGGGTCCTGGTCGGGGCGCTCGCCCTCGTCCTGGCCGCCGCCGTGGGGGCGATGATGACCTGGCCCCTGCTCGACGGGGAGGACGAGGCACCGGTCGTCCCGGTCCTGCAGAGCCCGTCGCCGTCACCCACGTCGGAGCCGTCGCCGTCACCGACGACGACCGGCCCGACCTCCGAGCCGGAGGCGCCGACGTCGGAGCCCACGTCGGCACCGACCCGCACCGAGGAGCCGACGGAGGAGCCGACGTCCTCGCCGACCCCCACGGACTCCCCCTCGCCGACGGACGACCCGACGACCGCGGCGCCGGAGCCCGAGCCCACCGCCACACGGACCAGCTCCCCCGCGCCGGAACCGACCGCCACGCAGACCAGCGCGCCCGCGCCGGAACCGACCGCCACGCAGACCAGCGCGCCCGATCCCGCGCCGGCACCCAGCGAGGACGCGGACCCGATCGCCGAACCGAGCCGCAGCTCCTCGCCCATGCCCTGACGGGGGGGCGACCGGAACCTCCCGGGCGCCACGGCGCGGGCGCGGCCCTGCCGCGTCACACCCCGGGGCCGCCGGCGATGTAGTCGGTCAGCTGGTCCCGCTCGGCCTGCACCTCGGCCATCCGGCGCTTGACGACGTCCCCGATGCTGACGATGCCGACCAGCCTGCCGTCGTCCAGGACGGGGACGTGACGGATGCGGCGCTCGGTCATCACGAGCATGAGGTCGTCGAGGGACGTCCCGGGGGTGCAGGTGTGGACGTCGACGGTCATGATCCGCGTCACCGGCCCGTCGAGGATCTCGTCACCGTCGACGTGCAGCCGGCGGACCACGTCGCGCTCGCTGACGATGCCGTCGACGTGCATGCCGTCGACGGACACGACGACGGCACCGATCCGGTGCTCGGCGAGCAGCGCCAGCATCTCGCGCACGGTCGATCCCGGCGCGATGGTGACCACGCCCTCGCCCTTGTGCCGCAACGTCTCTGTCACCCGCATCCCGGACACCTCCGTGGTGTGCACGCCGGGACCTCGTCGTCCCGGCCTCCTGCCACGACGCTACGACATCGGCCCGCGCTCGCTCTGCGGCCCCGGGCCGGTCGGGGTGTCCTGCCGCGGCAGGGATTCACCCGACGGGGTGGCGGCGCCCACCCGGCGAGCGGGTGAACCGTGGCTACGCTCGACACCAGGAGGGCGTCCCGCGGCGGCCAGGACCTTGCGGGCGCGGCGAGGTCGCCGGCACCACACCACGAAGGAGCGGTGATGACCGAGCTCACCACGCTCGAGGGCGGCACCGCACGGCTCGACGCCGAGCTGGACGCGCTCGCCGCCGCCCTGGCCGGCCGCCTGGTCCGCGCCGAGGACGACGACTTCGACGAGGTCCGGGCCCTGTGGAACGGGGTCACGGAGCGGCGTCCCGCCGCGATCGTGCGCTGCGCCACCACCGAGGACGTCCGTCGCACCGTCCTGCTGGCCGCCGAGCACCACCTGCTGGTCGCCGTCCGCGGGGGCGGGCACAACGTGGCCGGGACCGCCGGCGTCGACGGCGGGCTCGTCATCGACCTCGGCGAGATGCGGGACGTCTCGGTGGACCCCGGCGCCCGGCTGGCACGGGTGGCCGGCGGCGCCCGCCTCGGCGACCTGGACGCCGCCTCCCAGGAGCACGGCCTGGCGACGCCGGCCGGGGTGTTCTCCGACACCGGTCTCGGCGGGCTCGGTCTGACCGGAGGGATCGGCTGGCTGCGCCGCCGGTTCGGCCTGACCTGCGACAACATCGTCGGTGCCACGATCGTCGCCGCCGACGGGTCGGTGCACCACGTCGACGAGGAGTCCGACCCCGAGCTGTTGTGGGGGCTGCGCGGCGGGGGCGGGAACCTCGGCGTGGTCACCGAGTTCGTGGTGCGGCTGCACCCCGTCGGGCCCGAGGTCTACGCAGGGTTCGTCGTCCACCGGGCCGAACGCGCCATGGAGGTGCTGCACGCCTACCGCGACTGGTCCGCCGACCTGCCCGACGAGGTCTCCTCGATGGCCGTGCTGGGGGCCGCTCCCGAGGACGACGCGATCCCCGCCGAGCTCACCGGGCAGCCGTGCGTCATCGTGCTGGCCTGCGTCACCGACCCCGCGCGCGGTCCCGAGCTGCTGGCGCCGATCCGCGACCTGCCCGACCCGGCGGCCGACCTCAGCGGCCCGATGCCCTACGTCGAGCTGCAGCAGATCTTCGACGCCGACTACCCGAACGGGATGCGCTACTACTGGCGCTCGGTACACCTGCCCGAGCTCTCGGAGGAGGCGCTGCGCCGCGCCGTCGACCAGACGTACCGCCGTCCCTCGGCGCTGTCCACCATCGATCTGTGGCACATGGGCGGCGCGATGTCCCGGGTCGCGCCGGAGGACACGTCGTTCGGTGACCGCAGCGCACCCTACCTGGTGGGGATCGAGGCGAACTGGACGGAGCCCGGTGACGACGAGGCCAACGTGCGGTGGGCCCGGGCGTGCGCGGCCGACCTCGACGACCTGTCGACGGGACGCGAGTACCTCAACTTTCCCGGGTTCCAGGAGGGCGGCCAGGCGACGCTGCGGGCGGCCCACGGCGAGGCGAACTACGCCCGGCTGCGCGCCCTCAAGCAGCGCATGGACCCGGACAACCTGTTCCGACTGCACCAGAACGTCGCGCCCTGAGGAGAGGAACGATGATCGAGAAGAGCGAGATCTGGTCGCGCGGGGTCGTCGTCGGCGTCGACGGGTCGCACGAGAGCTACCACGCGTTCGACTGGGCCCTGGCCGCGGCCGAGCGTCACCACGCCACGCTGACGGTGACCCACGCACGCACGGTGCCCGCGGGACCGATCAGCCCCGTGCCCGCCTACGACCCCGAGCTCCTGCGCGACGAGGGCGAGCGGATCCTCAGCGAGGTCCTCTCGCGGGTCGGACCGCGCCGCGAGGGGGCACCGCCCGTGCGCTCCGCACCGAGCGTCGGGGCGGCGGACGCCGTCCTGGCCGGGTACTCCCGCGACGTCGACCTGGTGGTGGTGGGTCGCCGGGGCCGGAGCGAGACCCGCCACGCGCTGGGATCGGTGTCCGCGGCGACCGCGGCCCACGCCCGGGGGCCGGTCGCGGTCGTGCCGACGGCCGCCCAGGGCACGGCCCCGGAACGGGTGGTCGTCGGCATCGGGTTCGACGACGACCCCTCCGCAGCGCTGGACCTGGCGTTCTCGGAGGCGCACCGGTGCGGCAGCCCCGTCGTGCTCGTGCACGCCGTGCAGCCCTCGACCCGTGCCGCCCGGGAGGCCGGCGCGGGCCGGGACGAGGACGTCCGGGCCGCGCTGCGCGGTCTGGCCGAGAGCTGGTCGGTGCTCCACCCGGACGTGGAGTGCCAGGTCGAGGTGGTCGAGGGCGACCCGGCGGACGCGCTGCTCACCCGGGTGACGGCCTCGGACCTGCTGGTCCTCGGCGGGCACCGGCACCCCCGGTTCGTCGGCCGGCTGCTCGGGTCGGTGCCGGACGCCCTGCTCGGCGACGCGCCCTGCGTGGTGGTCGTGGCCCACACCTCCCGTCCGCACCACGAGGAGGACTGACGACGTCGATGCGGGCCTGGACGACCGGCACCGAGCCCGGTCGCCTGACGAGGTCCGAGGTCGCCGTCCCGGAGCCCGGGGCCGACGAGGTGCTCGTGCGCGTCGAGGCCTCGGGGGTGTGCCGGACCGACCTGCACGTCGTGGACCAGGAGCTCCCGGTCCACCGCCCGCACGTGGTGCCCGGGCACCAGGTCGTCGGGACGGTCGAGGGCACGGGACCGGGCGTCCGCCGGCTGCGACCGGGTGACCGTGTCGGGGTCGCCTGGCTGCGCCGCACCTGCGGAGCCTGCCGGTGGTGCCGGGAGGGGCGCGAGAACCTCTGCCCCGACTCGCGGTACACCGGGTGGGACGCCGACGGCGGGTTCGCGGAGTTCACGACCGTGCCGGAGGCCTTCGCGTACCCGCTGACGTCCGACCACGACCCGGTGACGACGGCTCCCCTGCTCTGCGCGGGGATCATCGGCTACCGCGCGCTGACGCGTGCTGCGCTCCCGCCGGGCGGACGGCTGGGGATCTACGGCTTCGGATCCAGCGCGCACCTCACGGCCCAGGTGGCGGCGGCCCGGGGCGCGGAGCTGTTCGTCATGACGCGGGGCGAGCAGAACCGGGAGCTCGCACGGCACGCCGGGGCCGCCTTCGTCGGCGGTGCCGCCGACGTGCCCCCGGTGCGGCTCGACGCCGCGATCGTGTTCGCCCCCGCCGGCGAGCTGGTGCCGTGCGCGCTGCAGGCCACCGAGCGGGGCGGCACGGTGGTGCTGGCCGGCATCCACATGACCGACATCCCGGCCATGGGCTACCAGGAGAACCTGTTCGACGAACGCGACCTGCGCACCGTCACGGCGAACACGCGGGCGGACGGTGCCGCGCTGCTCCGGCTCGCGACCACGCTACGGCTGACGCCGACCGTCACGCGCTACCCCTTCACCGCTGCGGACGCGGCGCTGGACGACCTGCGTGCCGGACGCGCCTCGGGCTCGCTGGTGCTCGAGCCGGACTGACCGTCAGGCCCGCTGGAGCATCTCCAGGGCACGACGGGCCAGGCGCTCGCCCCACTGGCGGGCGCGGTCCCGCTCGTGCGGCAGCAGCGGCCCCTCGACGTCGGCGACGTAGAACGACGCGCCGCGGTCCACGACCCGGTGCCCCTCGTTGCGCAGCGCCCGCGCGGCAGCGTGCGCGGCGGACCCCGGCAGGTGGCGCACCTTCTCCACGCGGGTGTCGAAGGTGGCGTACAGACGCCCCTCCCGGTCCGGGTCGAGACGGTCGATCCACTCCCGGATCCCCGGGTAGTCGGTCGGGCGGTCACCCATCCGCTCCTGGGCCTCGTGCCGGGTCTGCGGCCGGCTCATCCCGAACGCGTGGGTCGGACCGCCGACGACGACGAGGTCCTCGCCGTCGGTCTCGTCGTCCCCCAGGCTGGTCACGGACCGGACGCGGACCGGCATGTGCTCGGCGATCCCGTCGCCGACGGCCCGTGCTACCAGGGCCGTGTTGCCGAAGCTGGACTCGTAGACCACGAGTGCGGACATGGTGCTCATCTCCTCGGCGCGTGTGCGCTCTCAGCCGGCCTCGACCTCGGGGCCGTGGACCGGCATGACGATCCGGGTCCGCCAGGTGGTCGGGTCGGGGTCGGACTCGGGGCCGGCCTCGTAGAACTCCCAGGACTGGTCCAGCGGCTCCAGGTGGCGCTCGGCCATCCACGACTCCAGGTCCGCGTACGTCGCGGCCAGCCCGTCGTAGCCGCCGTGGTGGACGGTCTCCACGACACGGGCCTCCGGCAGCACGTCGGCGGTGGGCTCGCCCGGTCCGGGGTCGTCGACCGTCAACGTCGCCGGCTCGGCGAGGGGGAACCCGATCTCGACGTCGAAGCCGCCGGCCATCCGGCCGCGGTACCGGGCGTACGGCGGCCCGGCGGGCTGCACCCCACCGTGCTCCATCGCCGCGGTCAGCACGGGCAGGACGCGCGCGAAGAGCGCGGGCATGTCCTCCTGGCTCACCATCTGGCGTAGCCCGAACGTGGGCTGCTCCAGCGACTCGATGAGGTGGATCTCTCGCGTCTCGGCCATGGCTCCTCGACCTCCCGGCGGTCCCCGCGGTGCGCCGTCGCCCGCTGATTCCCACGATCGGTCGGGGCGGTCCGCCCGGATAGGGCCGATGGTCCCGGAGAGGTCGGCCGGAGGTCCCGGCCGCCTCCGACCCCGGGGCCGGGACGGGCTGTCAGTCCACCAGGACCTTCTCGCCGGACCGGGGGACGACGGCGACGCAGCCGACCTCGTCACGGATGCGTCCGGCCAGGGCGGCCGACGCCTGCTCCTCGCCGTGGACGACGTAGACGACCTCTGGCGGCTCCGGCATCTGCCGGAGCCAGTCGACCAGCTCGCTCGCGTCGGCGTGGACGGAGAACTCCTGGTCCTCGACGATCTCGGCCTTGACCGGCACGTACCGGCCCATCATCTTCACCTCGCGGGCACCGTCGCGCAGCATGCTGCCGCGCGTGCCGACCGCCTGGTAGCCGGTCAGGACCACGCAGTTGCGTCGGTCCGGGAGCAGGTGGCGCAGGTGGTGGACGACCCGGCCGCCGGACGCCATCCCCGAGGCGGACACGATGATGCAGGGCTGCCGCGGCGAGTTGAGCCGCATCGACTCCTCCGGGGTCCGTGCCGCGTGCAGCGACGGGAGGTCGAC
The DNA here is from genome assembly GCF_030588085.1 of Isoptericola sp. b408. NCBI lineage: Bacteria > Bacillati > Actinomycetota > Actinomycetes > Micrococcales > Promicromonosporaceae > Isoptericola > Isoptericola sp. b408. Next base: position 271,601 of record NZ_JAUQYQ010000002.1, on the reverse strand, counting down.
GAAGCTCGACATGCCCTCGCGCAGCTCTCCGGCCACCTCGGCGCGCCCGTAGACGTCGAGGGCGGCCAGCGCCATCGGGCTGTCGACGAAGACCGGGACCGGAGGGATCTGCCCGTCGCGGACCATCGCGGACAGGGCGTGCAGGACCAGCTCCGTGCGGTCGACGGCGAAGGCCGGCACGAGCACCACCCCGCCTCGACGGATCGTGCGCCGCACGGCGTCCGCGAACGCGGCATGGGCCCGGGACGGCTCGCGGTGCTCACGGTCGCCGTAGGTGGACTCGATCACCACCGTGCGTGCCGCCGGGGGGTCGGCTCGTGGTCGCAGCACCGGGTGCTCCGTGCGGCCGAGGTCTCCGGAGAAAAGGACGCGGGCGGACCCGGCACGAGCCAGCACGCTGGCCGAGCCCAGGACGTGCCCGGCACGGTGGAGCCGGACGCCGGCGTCGCTCCCGAGGTCGACGTCGACGTCGAAGGGCACGGTCTCGAACCTCTCGATCGCCCGCTCGGCGTCCGCGACCGTGTAGAGGGGCAGGGGCGGGTCGTGACGGGACCACCCTCCGGCACGGGCCATGTCCGCGTCCCGCTCCTGCAGGTTCGCGCTGTCCCGCAGGACGATCGCCGTGAGCGCGGCCGTCCCCTCGGTCATCCGGATCGACCCCTCGTAGCCGTCACGCACGAGGACCGGGAGGAACCCGCAGTGGTCCAGATGGCAGTGCGTCAGCACCACGTCGTCGATGGTCCGGGGCGAGACCGGGAAGGCGTCCCAGTTCTTCCGCCTCCACCGCCGCTCCCCCTGGTACAGGCCGCAGTCGACCAGGAGCCGCCGCTCTGCGGACTCGATCAGGAACCGGCTCCCCGTGACGGTCCCGGCGCCACCGAGGAAGGTCAGTGCGACCGATGCTGCCTCGCTCATGCGCACTCCTCGGGTCGTCGTCCCGTCCTCTCCACCGTCCACCTCTCGGGCCCCGGGCAGCAGGGCCGATGGTCCCGATCGGGCCGGCCGGAGGTCCCTGGGGTCGGCTCTCCCGCAGCGGGTCGCCGCCACGGGGCGGACGATGGGAGGACGAGGGATCCGAGGAGAGCACCATGGGCACCGCGGACACCGAGCCGCCGGCCGTGCGGCGCCGGTCCCGTCTCGGCCGGTGGGTCGTCGCCCACCCGCCGGCCGCCTACGTCGTCCTCGCCTACGTGCTGTCGTGGGGGTACTGGGTCCCGCTCGCCCTCGCCGGGCAGACCGTCGAGGCCGGTGTCGGCCGACCGAGCCAGCTCCCGGGACTGCTCGGCCCGCTGGTCGCCGCGGTGGTCATCACCGCCCTGGTCGACGGCCGGGCCGGCCTGGCGGACCTGGGCCGCCGCATGACCAGGTGGCGCGTGGGCTGGTGGTGGCTGTCCGTGGTCGCCGTCCTGGCGGTCGGCGCGGTCGGGCTGGTGGTGGTCGGCGGCCCACCCGACGCTGCCGATCTCACGCTCTACAGCGGGATCGACGCGGCGGCCGGCCCATTGCTGACCGTCGTCCTCGCCCTCGTGGTCAACGGACTCGGTGAGGAGACCGGGTGGCGCGGCTTCCTGGCCGACCGTCTGCTCCGTCGGCACGGCCTGACCGCCACGGCCCTGCTGGTGGCGGCGGTCTGGGCGCCGTGGCACGCACCGCTGTTCGTCGTGATGGCCTCGTTCTCGGGCTTCACCGTCCCCGAGGTCCTCGGCTGGGTGATCGGCCTGACCGCGGGGTCGGTGGTGCTCACGTGGCTCTACCGCGGCTCCGCGGGCAGCATCCTGCTCGTCGCGGTCTGGCACATCGCCTTCAACCTCACCTCGGGGACCCCCGGGACCGCGGGCACCGTCGCCGCGATCAGCTCGACCGTCGTCATGGTCGCCGCGGTGGTGGTCGTCGTCGCGGACCGGCGACGGCGGCGGTGATCAGCCCCAGACCGCGAGCGCCACGGTGCCGACGTAGATCGCCGGGATCGCGACGCCCTCGAAGCCGATCCCCCGCCGGTCGCGCACGACGAGCCCGGCGGCCAGGGTGGCGGTCATCAGCAAGGTCCCGCCGACCAGCACCAGGCCGGTCGACCCCGCGTCGGTGTAGACGGACCCGGGCAGGTACGCCGCGTCGGCCACGGACACCATGAGCATGTCGTAGACGTTGCCGCCGATGATGTTGCCGATGCCGAGGGTGAACTGGCCCATCCGGACCGCGGTCACCAGCACCACGAGCTCGGGCAGGGAGCTGATCCCCGTGGTGAGCGTGAAGCCCACGACCCCGCCGTCGAGCCCGGTCGCCTCGACCACGGACAGACCCGCCCGGCCGACGAGCCAGCCCGCGACGCCGACGACGACGCCGAGCCCGGCCAGCGACCACCACAGCCGCGGGGTCGAGCGACCGTCCGCGGCGCCGTCGTCCCCGGAGCCCTCGTCGTCGTCCTCCGTCTGCGGGGTGCGGATGGGCTGCCACATCGGCGCCTTGTGCATCTGGCGCAGCAGCACCAGCCCGTAGCCGTAGAGCACGGGGATGAGCAGCGTCAGCCAGTGCACCCACCCGATCGTCAGGTCCGGGGTGGCGGCGGCGACCACGGGCACCGCCAGCAGGGCGACGAGGATCAGCGACTGCAGGACGTTCTGCAGGGAGGCGGCCGCGTGCTCGAGGTTGACCCGGCGGTAGACGAGGTCGGCGATGGCCAACCAGACGGTCTGCACCGCCACGCCGCCCACGGGGTTGGCCAGTGCGAATCCGGCGTCGCCGCCGAGGGACCCCGTGAGCACGGTGACCAGGCCCGGCAACGAGGTGACCGCCCCGAGGAGCAGGGCGCCGCCGACCGCGTCGCCGAGCCCGGTTCGCTCGGACAGCGTGTCGGCGACCCGGGTCAGCCGCACGCCCGCCAGCACGATCACTCCGGACATGGCCGCCAGCGTGACGAGGCTGGGCAGGAGGTCCCACGGGGTGCTGAACATCGCCCCGAGGCTACCGGCGCAGGTCGACGCGCGTCGGACGGCCCAGGAGCGCGTCGCGCGAGTGGACGCTCCCGACGGACCTCGGTCGTGCGAGCGGCTCAGCCGACGGGGCGCGGGATCCGCAGCACGCCGGCACGCGCCGCCTCGACCGCGCCCGAGACGGCTCCGGTCGTGACGACCTGGGCACCGAGGGTGGAGGCGACCAGACGCGGCGGAGGCGTCACGACGGTGGCCGGGAGCAAGGCGGAGGCCTGCTCCACCACTTCGGTCAGCCCCTCTGCCGCACCCCCCGAGACCACCACCACCTCGGGGTCGTACACCGAGCACAGAAGCGTGGTGACGCGGGCGAGGACCTGAGCAGCCCTGGCCGTCAGACCCTGCGCCCAGCGGTCCCCGTCGCGGGCACGCTCCACCACGGCCCGGGCGTCGACCGCCTCCATCCCCGCGACGTCGGCCTCGCGCAGCCCTGCCCAGGGGTGGTCGGCAGGCAGGTCGCCCGCGACGATGTCGGTGTGTGCCCACGTCGCCAGGCGCAGCCCGAACCCGTCCGCCGAGCCGACACCGTCGACGTGGTCCAGGACGCTCATCTCCCCGGCACCACCGTGCATGCCCCGTAGGAGGCGCCCGTCCAGCACGACGCCGGCGCCGAGCCGGTCCCCGGCCATGAGCGCCACGTAGTCCCGGCTCGCGGTCGCGGCGCCGACGCTGCCCTCGGCGAGCGCCGCGAGGGAGGCGTCGTTCTCCACGCGGACGATCGGGGCGAACTCCCGCAGCAGCGAGACGAGGCCGGGGTTCATCCGCGTCCAGAAGCCGGAGACGTCCTCGGGTGAGGCTCCGTCCCGGTCCACGGGCGCCGGGACGCCCACGCATGCAGCGACCACCTCGTCGCCCGCCCGGCCCGAGTCCGCCAGCACCGTGGTGATGGCGGACCGGACCGCGGCGCGCCGGTCCACCGCACCGTCCCGATCCTCCCCGAGCTCGAGGGTGCAGCGGTGCAGGACGCGTCCCCGCAGGTCCGCAAGCGCCACGGTCAGGTGTGCACGCCCGGCGTCCATGCCCAGCACGAGGCCGGCCTCGGACCGCAGGGTGAACCGACGGGCGGGGCGGCCCTTGGTGTAGCTCCCGGATGCCCGGGCGTTCGGGAGCTCGGCCACGAGACCGATCTCGATGAGCTGGTTGAGCGCCTCGATGGCGGTGCTGCGGGTGAGCCCGGTCGCGCTCATGACCTCGGCGCTGGTGAAGTCGACGGCATCCCAGGCGAAGCCGAGAGCGGCGTCGACGCTACCCCGCACGGACGCCTGGTCGCGTGCGGGAGGACCCGCCGCGGCGCGCGACGCGGCCTGCGTGTGCTGTCCGACCTGTGCTTGCGACATGACTCTTGACCTCTCCCTCGGTGCCTGACACTATGTTGACGTGAGTTGATTCGCAGACTAAATCTACCGATGCGATCAACCGGTGACGACGGAAGGACGACGACGTGCCTCGCCCCACCCCACGCCCGACCACCGCGGCCCTGGTCAGCGCAGCCCTGGCGGCCTGCGCGACGCTCAGCGCCTGCTCCGGGAGCGACGGCGCGCCCGAGACCGTGCGCTTCCACCTGAGCAAGCCGGAGGCCATCCCCTACTTCCAGGACCTCATCGCCGAGTACAACGCCTCGCAGGACGAGGTCGAGGTGGAGTTCGACACCTCCTCCAACCTGCAGGCGGGATTCCTCCGGGGGAACCCGCCCGACCTCGGGCTCCTGAACTACAACATGGAGATGGCGCGCTTCATGGAGCGTGGCGCGCTCTCCGACCTCTCCGACATGCCGGAGGCCGACCGGATCCTGCCGCAGGTGCAGGACCTCGTGGACCAGTACGCCACCTACCCCGGGCGCACGAGCGTTCTCCCGTACTCGGTGATGGCGGCGTCCGTGATCTACAACGAGGAGATCTTCGCCGAGCACGACCTCGAGGTCCCGACCACGTGGAGCGAGTTCGTCGCGGTCTGCGAGGCGCTCGAGGCGGAGGGGGTCACGCCGATCTACGGGACCTTCAAGGACACCTGGACCATCGCCCAGGGATGGTTCGACTACACGGTCGGCGGCACCGTGGAGGTCGCGCCGTTCTTCGACGCACTCGCCGACGAGGGCACCGAGGTCGGCCCGGGCGCCGACGTGTCCTTCAGCCAGGACCTCGCCGAACCGGTCTCCCGGATGAAGATGCTGGCGACGACGTACACCAACGACGACGCGGCCTCCAAGGGCTACGGCGACGGCAACCTGGCCTTCGCGCAGGGCGAGGCGGCGATGTACCTGCAGGGGCCGTGGGCGTTCGGGGAGATCGCCAAGACGGACCCGGACCTGGAGCTGGGCACGTTCCCCCTGCCGATGACGGAGGACCCCGCGGACCTCGAGGTGCGCGTCAACATCGACCTGGCCGCCTGGATCCCGGAGGCGTCCCCGCACCAGGAGGCCGCCCGCGACTTCCTGCAGTTCCTCTTCCGGCAGGACGTCATGGACGACTACAACGCCGCGTTCCTGGGGTACGGCACCACCGTCGAGTCCGCACCGGTGACCGACCCGCGGATCGTGGGCATGCGTCCCTTCTACGAGGAGGGGCGCTTCTACCAGGGCGCCTCCAAGGCCATCCCCCTGACCATCCCCACGGAGAACTACCTGCAGTCCGTCGTGCTGGGCGGCGACGTGGAGGCCACGCTCACCACGCTCGACTCCGACTGGGCCCGGCTGGCCCTGCGCGGATAGCTCCTCCTGTCCCCTCGACCGCTCGTCAGACAAGGAAGTCGGACCATGACCACCACAACCACCAGGTCGGCACCACCGACCCCGCCCCGGGAGCCGGCCCGGCGACGCCGCCGTCCCGTCGGGATCGCGCACTACCTCTTCGTGCTCCCCGCGCTCGCGCTGTTCACGGTGATGATCGCGCTGCCCGCGTTCGTCGGGGTCTTCTTCAGCCTCACGAACTCGATCGGTTTCGGCGAGTGGGACTTCGTCGGGCTCCTGAACTACCAGGCGCTCTTCTCCGACCCCGCGATCCTGCGCAGCTACCTCTTCACCCTCGGGTTCGCCGCGGTCACCGTCGTGGTGGTCAACGTCGTCGCGTTCCTGCTCGCCGTCGGGCTGACCGCCAGGATCCGCATGAAGACGGGTCTGCGAGCCGTCTTCGTGATCCCCATGGTGGTCTCCGGCATCATCATCGCCTACGTCTTCAACTACCTGTTCTCCAACTCCCTGCCGCAGCTCGGGCAGGCCTGGGGACTCGAGTGGCTGAGCTCGTCGATCCTGGCCAACCCCGACCTCGCGTGGGTCTCCATCGTCATCGTCACCGCATGGCAGGCCGTCCCCGGAACCTTGCTGATCTACATCGCCGGTCTGCTGGCGATCCCGGGCGACGTGTACGAGGCGGCGGACATCGACGGCGCGACCCGGGGACAGCAGATGCTGCGCATCACCCTGCCGCTCATGGTCGGCTACGTGGTGATCAACGTGATCCTCGGCTTCAAGAACTTCCTGAACGCTTACGACATCATCGTCGGGCTCACCAACGGCGGCCCGGGCACGGCCACGCGCAGCGTGGCGATGACGATCTTCACGGGCTTCTCCGGCGGCGACTACGCCTACCAGATGGCGAACGCCACGATCTTCTTCCTCATCGTGCTCACCCTGTCCGCCCTGCAGCTGAGGCTGACCCGTGGAAGGAAGGCTCTCTGATGACGACGCAACCTGCCCTCGCCGTCGAGGACGTCGAGGCCGGCGAGACGCTCACCGACCGCCGTGCCGGCCGCCCGGCGCGGCGACGGACCACGAGCCGCCGCGGCCTGGCGCTCACCCTCGTCCTGGCCCTGTGCTCCCTCACGGTCCTCGTCCCGCTGTACGTGACCATCGCGATGGCGTTCAAGACCACCGCCCAGGCGGTGGACGGCAACGCCTTCTCCCTGCCCGCCCCGTTCAGCATCGACGGGTTCCGCGAGGCCTGGGCGCTGACCGACTTCCCCCGGGCGTTCACGATCTCCGTGCTCGTCACGGCGGTCACCGTGGTCGGCACCATCCTGCTGGCGTCGATGGCGTCGTACGCGATCGTGCGCAACTGGGACCGGCGGTTCTTCCGGTTCAGCTTCTTCTACCTGCTCGCGGCGATGTTCGTGCCGTTCCCGGTGCTCGCGCTGCCGCAGATCCAGCTCACGGGCCAGCTCGGCCTGGACAACCCGGTCGGGGTCGCGATCCTGCACGTGATGTTCCAGCTCAGCTTCAGCGTGCTGCTGTTCACCGCGTTCCTGCGCTCCATCCCCGGCGAGCTGGAGGAGAGCGCCCGCATCGACGGCGCCTCCACCGCCCAGGTGTTCTGGAAGCTGATCTTCCCGCTGCTGGCGCCGATGAGCGCCACCGTCGGCATCTTCGCCTTCCTCGCCTCGTGGAACGACTTCATGATGCCCTCGCTGATCACCTCGGACCCTGCACTGCAGACGCTGCCGGTGGTGCAGAACATCTTCCAGACGCAGTTCAGCAACAACTACAACGTGTCCTTCGCCTCCTACCTCATGGCGATGGCGCCCGCGATCGTCGTCTACCTCTTCACCCAGCGCTGGGTGATGGAGGGCGTCACCCAGGGCGCGGTCAAGGGCTGACGTCCGCGTCGCCCCGACACCGTCTCCGCACACCACCGACCCCGTACGAGGAGAACCCCGCATGACCCAGATCCAGCACGCCCACGGCACCCGGGCGTCGGACTCCGCCGAGCCGGCACCCTGGTGGCGCCAAGCCGTGGTCTACCAGATCTACCCGCGCAGCTTCGCCGACGCGGACGGCGACGGCCTGGGCGACATCGCCGGCATCACCTCGCGCGCGGACTACCTCTCCGCACTCGGTGTCGACGCCGTGTGGCTGAGCCCCTTCTACCCGTCCGCGCTCGCCGACGGCGGGTACGACGTCGCCGACCATCGCGACGTGGACCCTCGGCTGGGCACCCTGGACGACTTCGACACCATGCTCGCCGCCCTCCATGCCCGCGGCATCAAGGTGGTCGTCGACATCGTCCCGAACCACTGCTCCGACCAGCACGTGTGGTTCCAGGAGGCGTTGCGCGCCGGGCGCGGCTCGCCCGAACGCGAACGGTTCGTCTTCCGCGAGGGCACCGGGCCCGGTGGCGAGCACCCGCCGACCGACTGGCTGTCGGCGTTCGGCGGTCCCGCCTGGCACCGGGTGGCGGACGGCCAGTGGTACCTGCACCACTTCGCACCGGAGCAGCCCGACCTGAACTGGGACCACCCGGACTGGCGCGAGGACTTCGTGCGGACCCTGCGCTTCTGGTCCGACCGCGGCGTGGACGGCTTCCGGGTCGACGTCGCCCACATGCTCACCAAGGACCTCACCGAGCCGCTGCCGTCGCAGGCCGAGCTGGACGCGATGCCGAAGGACGGTCTCCACCGCACGATCGACCGTGACGACGTGCACGACGTGTATGCCCAGTGGCGCGAGGTCTTCAACTCCTACGACCCGCCGCGCACCGCGGTCGCCGAGGCGTGGGTGAGCTCCGACCGGATCCCGCTGTACGCCAGCGAGACCAGCCTGGGCCAGGCCTTCAACTTCGACCTGCTGATCGCCGACTTCGACGCCGAGCAGTTCCGCCGGGTGGTGACCCACAACCTGGAGCTGGCCGGAAGGACCCGCTCCTCCAGCACGTGGGTGCTGTCCAACCACGACGTCGTGCGCCACGCCACGCGCTACGGCCTGCCGGCGCCGGAGCGCCGGCCCGACGGCGAGCCGGCGGTGAAGCACGGCATGGAGTGGCTGCGGTCCGGCGGCACCGACCCGAGGCTGGACCGCGACCTCGGCGGACGCCGCGCCCGCGCCGCGACCCTGTTCATGCTCGGCCTGCCCGGATCCTCCTACCTGTACCAGGGCGAGGAGCTCGGACTGCACGAGGTGGCGGACATCTCCGACGGAGAACGCCAGGATCCCTCCTTCTTCCGCAGCGGAGGCGAGGACGTCGGCCGCGACGGCTGCCGCGTGCCGCTGCCCTGGTCGCGTGAGGGTGTGGCGCTGGGGTTCGGTGAGGCGAGCCCCCACCTGCCGCAGCCGTCGTGGATGGCCGACCACGCGGTCGAGCAGCAATCGGGGGTGCCCGGCTCGACGCTGGAGCTGTACCGCCGGGCTCTGGCGCGTCGCCGGGAATGGCAGTGCGACGAGGACCTGGAGTGGTTGCCGACCGGTCGGGAGGACGTGCTGCACTACCGGCGTCCGAACGGGTGGGAGGTCGTGACGGTCTTCGGGGACGCCGACCACGCGGTCAGCAGGCCCGTCGCGCTGCTCAGCAGCGACGACGCCGTGGGCTCTCGGGTCGTCCCGCCGCAGACCACCGCCTGGATCGCGCCGTCGCGAACCGACTAGGGGCTGCCGGCGTGCGGCCCGGCTGACCGCGTCGGGCCGCACGCCGCGGGGTGGGCCCGGAGGGACTCGAACCCCCGACATCCACGGTGTAAACGTGGCGCTCTGACCAACTGAGCTACAGGCCCCGGTAGCGCAGGACAGGATACCCGGCCGCGCCGTCGCGCCGAACATCCGCCGTGCGGTTCAGACCTCCGCGAGCGCCGCCAGGTAGTCGTCGAGGTCGCGCCGGGCGCCCCGCGGCAGCACCGTCGACCAGCGCACGAGGCCGTCGGCGTCGATGAGGAACGAGCCGCGCAGCGCGTGCCCGGTGGACTCGTCGAACACGCCGAACGCCTGGGCGGCACGGCCGTGCGGCCAGAAGTCGCTGAGCAGGTCGAACCCGAAGCCCTCGACCTCCTGCCAGGCCCTGAGCGTGAACACCGGGTCGGTGGAGACCGCGAGGATCCGCACTCCCGCGGCCTCGAACTCGCCGGCGTGGTCGCGCAGCTCGCCGAGCTCCGCGGCGCAGGTGCCGGAGAAGGCGAACGGGAAGAACACCACGAGCACCGGTTCGCCGCGCAGGTCGGCCAGGTGGGTCGGGGTGCCGTGGGTGTCGGGCAGCGTGAAGTCGGGGGCCGGGTCGTCGGCGCCCGGCACGGTGCCGTCGGCCATCTGCTTACCGGCCGCGGGAGGCGAGCCGCGTGGCGGACCAGTCGTCGCCGGCGGCGAAGGTGCTGGTGGCGTGCAGGCCCGCGGTCGTCGACGCCTCCTGGATCTCGCTGTGGCCGACGTGACCGTCGCGGCCGGGCTTGCGGGTGAGCAGCCAGATCTGGCCGCCGTCGTCGAGAGCCGTCTGGACGTCGACCAGCATGTCCGTCAGGTCGCCGTCCTCCTCGCGCCACCAGATGATGACGCCGTCCACGACGTCGTCGTACTCCTCGTCGGCGAGCTCCTCGCCGACGACCGCCTCGATCGCCCCGCGCAGGGGTTCGTCGACGTCGTCGTCCCACCCGAACTCCTGCACGACCTGACCGGTGGTGAACCCGAAGCGTGCCGCCAGGTTGTCCGCCTGCTGTCCCACGAGGACCTACGTTCCTTCCGTCATGCCTTCGGCGCCGCCCGGCGCCCTGTCTGCTTCCTGCTGTGCGTCAACGTAGTGCACGCGCGCCCCGGATGCCCGCCCAGCCCCCCGCATGGGCCCACCTGACCACTTCAGCACGGGGTGACATGACGTAGATCACGGATTCTTGACCGCTCCCTGGTGTCAGTGCGGAGCAAGTGGGGACACAATGTGTAGTGACCCCCTGTGGGTGCTCCCGCGCCGTCGCGATCCCGACGACGCAGGCGACGCGCACGGGACGCCTGACACGGGCGCGCGCCGGACCCTCGGCGACCGCCCGCAGAAGAGAGAGGTTGCTGGTGGCTTCGTACGACGAGACCGGACCGTTGATCGACGGTCTGCTCAGCGCTGTGCCGGACATCGACCCGTCCGAGACCTCGGAGTGGGTGGAGTCCCTCGACGGGTTGATCGACGACAAGGGCGGCCCGCGCGCCCGCTACGTGATGCTCAACCTGCTGCGGCGCGCTCGCGAGCGCAACGTCCAGATCCCGACGTCGGTCGCGACGCCGTACGTCAACACGATCGGGGTGCACGAGGAGCCGTACTTCCCCGGCGACGAGACGATGGAGCGCCGCTACCGCTCCTGGATCCGCTGGAACGCCGCGGTGATGGTGACCCGCGCCCAGCGCCCCGAGATCTCGGTGGGCGGCCACATCTCCTCCTACGCCTCCGTGGCGACGCTGACCGAGGTGGGGCTCAACCACTTCTTCCGCGGCAAGGACCACCCGGGCGGCGGCGACCAGGTCTACTTCCAGGGGCACTCCTCCCCCGGCCAGTACGCCCGCGCCTACCTCGAGGGCCGCCTGTCGGCCGACCGGCTGGACGGGTTCCGCCAGGAGAAGTCCCACGAGGGCGGCGGGCTGCCCTCCTACCCGCACCCCCGGCTCATGCCGGAGTTCTGGGAGTTCCCGACCGTCTCGATGGGTCTCGGCCCGGCCTCGGCGATCTACCAGGCGTGGACGAACAAGTACCTGCACAACCGCGGTATCAAGGACACCAGCCAGCAGGACGTGTGGGCGTTCCTCGGCGACGGCGAGATGGACGAGCCGGAGTCGCGCGGCATGCTGCAGCAGGCCGCCCACCAGGGGCTCGACAACCTGACGTTCGTGGTCAACTGCAACCTGCAGCGCCTCGACGGCCCGGTGCGCGGCAACGGCAAGATCATGCAGGAGCTGGAGGCCCAGTTCCGCGGCGCCGGCTGGAACGTCATCAAGGTCGTCTGGGGCCGTGAGTGGGACGCCCTGCTCAACGCGGACAAGGACCGCGCCCTGGTCAACCTGATGAACGCCACCCCGGACGGCGACTACCAGACCTACCGGGCCGAGTCCGGCGCGTTCATCCGCGAGCACTTCTTCGGCCGCGACCCGCGCACGAAGGCCCTCGTCGAGAACATGACCGACGAGGACATCTGGAACCTGCGCCGCGGCGGCCACGACTACCGCAAGATCTTCGCCGCCTACTCGGCGGCGCGGTCGCACACGGGCCAGCCCACGGTGATCCTCGCCCAGACGGTCAAGGGCTACGGGCTCGGGTCGAGCTTCGCGGGCCGCAACGCCACGCACCAGATGAAGAAGATCAAGAACGAGGACCTCAAGGCGCTGCGCGACAACCTGCGCATCCCGCTCAGCGACGAGCAGATCGACGCCGAGCCGGGCCTGCCGCCCTACTACCACCCGGGCATGGAGGACGAGTCGATCCAGTACATGCTGGAACGCCGTCGTCAGCTCGGCGGGTTCGTGCCCGAGCGGCGCTCGTCGCCCAAGGCCCTGTCGCTGCCGCAGGACAAGTCCTACGAGATCCTCAAGAAGGGCTCGGGCAGCCAGCAGGTCGCCTCGACGATGGCGTTCGTCCGCCTCCTGAAGGACCTCATCAAGGACAAGGAGTTCGGCCGGCGCATCGTGCCGATCATCCCCGACGAGGCCCGCACGTTCGGCCTGGACTCGATCTTCCCGAGCGCGAAGATCTTCAACACCGCCGGCCAGAACTACCTGGCCGTGGACCGTGAGCTCATGCTGAGCTACAAGGAGTCCGAGTCCGGGCAGATCATGCACACCGGCATCAACGAGGCCGGGTCCGCGGCCGCGTTCCAGTCGGTCGGCACCGCCTACGCCACGCACGGCGAGCACATGGTGCCCGTCTACATCTTCTACTCGATGTTCGGGTTCCAGCGCACCGGCGACCAGTTCTGGGCGGCCGGCGACCAGATGACCCGCGGGTTCATCATCGGTGCCACGGCGGGCCGCACCACGCTGACCGGTGAGGGCCTGCAGCACGCGGACGGGCACTCGCCGCTCATCGCGGGCACCAACACCGCGATGGTGCAGTACGACCCGGCCTTCGGCTACGAGATCCGCCACATCGTGCGCGACGGCATCGAGCGCATGTACGGCGACGGCTCGGACGGTCGCGACCAGAACGTCATGTACTACCTGACGGTCTACAACGAGCCGATGGTCCAGCCGGCCGAGCCGGAGGACGTGGACGTCGACGGCATCCTGCACGGCATCCACCGCGTCTCCGCGGACAGCGGCGACGGGCCCCGGGCCCAGCTGCTCGCGTCGGGCGTCGGGGTGCCGTGGGCGCTCGAGGCGCAGGAGCTCCTGCGCGAGGACTGGGGCGTCTCGGCCGACGTCTGGTCGGTGACGAGCTGGAACGAGCTGCGTCGCGACGCGCTCGCCGCCGAGCACGACGCCCTCGTCGACCCGGCCGCCGAGCCCCGCGTGCCGTACGTGACGCAGAAGCTGTCCGACGCCGAGGGTCCGTTCGTGGCCACCAGCGACTACGACCACCTGGTCCCCGACCAGATCCGGGCGTGGGTGCCGGGTGACTACGCGGTGCTCGGCGCCGACGGCTTCGGGTTCTCCGACACCCGCGCCGCCGCACGCCGGTACTTCCTCATCGACGGGCCGTCCATGGTCGTCAAGACCCTGCAGCAGCTCGCCCGCCGGGGCGACGTCGCCCAGGACGTCGTGGCCAAGGCCGTCGAGAAGTACCGCCTCACCGACGTCAACGCCGGCACCTCCGGTGTCGCGGGCGGGGACGCCTGACCCACCGCGGCCGACCGCAGCACGACGACGGCCCCGCCACCTGTCCGGTGGCGGGGCCGTCGTCGTGGCGGGACTGTCCGGCTCAGGAGGAGGCCTGGCGCGCCTCCGCCTCGTCGATCGCGGCGACGAGGTCGTGCCGCATCGCCTCGACCTGGTCGTGGTCCGGGTGCGCCTCCAGCGCCTCCAGGTGCTGCCTGGCCTCGAACACCCGGTCGGCCTCGAGCGCGGCCAGGACGAGCTGGCGGCCGACCTCGGGCACCTGCTCGCGCGTGCGCCAGTGGCCGATGCCGAGACCGAGCGCCTCGACGGGCATGTGCGCGTCCCGCAGGATCTCGAGGCTCTTCGCCAGCGCCACCCCGGACGGGTCGCGCTCGGTCGCCGTCGTGAAACGACGCACCGCACCCTCGGGGTCGTCGTTGACGGAGAGCCGGCCGAGCTCGACCAGCGGGCGCCAGGCGCGAGGGTGGCCGGCGAGCTCCTCGGCCAGGGACCACAGCGCCAGGTCACCGGCCTGGATCGGCTCTTCCTCCGGCTCGGCGGTCAGGGGGTCGTCGGGGTTGTCGGGCTCGGACGCGTGACGACGCACGAGATCGGCGAGCGCGTTGAAGGCGCGCTCGTCGTTCGGGTCGTCGTGGAGCATCGCCCGCAAAGAGTCTTCGTGCACGGTGTCACCTCGCCGTCGGGTCTCGGTGGGCCTGCGGACACCCACCGTGGAGGTGGACCGTGTCCGCCGGATGAGCTGGCGGAGCCGAGACATCATGGCCATGAACCGACCCTATCGCCTGCGCCTCCTCGGGGCCGGGCGAACGCGCCCCGGGCACACGACGGCCGCCGTTTGTGCAATCCCCACAACGATGGCCCTATCCTCGAGAGCATGTCGACCACGACCGTCTCGCGTGACGAGAACGTCCAGCGCGTCCGTGAGGGCCTCGGGCTGCTCACGAACGCCGCCATGCGCCGCCTCGACGAGGAGGTGAGCTGGTACCGCCAGCTGCCGGCCGAGGACCGCTCCTACGTGGCGCTCGTCGCCCAGAGCGGCATCAACGCGTTCGCGACCTGGTTCGCCGACCCGACCCAGACGCCGCACGGCGTCGGCGAGATGTTCGCCGCCGCTCCCCCGGAGCTGACCAGGTCGATCTCGCTGCAGCACACCCTGCAGCTGGTGCGCCTGATGGTCGACGTCGTGGAGTCCTACTCGGACCAGATCGCCGCCCCAGGGTACGAGCGCGAGCTGCGCGAGGCCGTCCTGCGCTACTCGCGCGAGGTCGCGTTCTCCGCGGCCGAGGTCTACGCCCGCGCCGCCGAGGTCCGCGGCGCCTGGGACGCCCGTCTGGAGGCCCTGGCCGTGGACGCGCTCGTGCGCGGGGACACCGACGACGCGCTGCGCTCGCGCATCTCCGCGCTGGGGTGGAGCGGGCGCGGCCAGGTGCTGGTCGTGGTCGGCGAGGCGCTCGACGGGCTGGACGACGTCGGCACCGCCGAGCTGCGCCGGGCCGCCCGGCGGGCCGCGGGCGACACGCTCGTCGGCATCCACGGCGACCGGCTGGTGCTGGTCCTGGGCGGGGACACCGACCTGGTCGCCGCCGCCACCAGCCTCATCGGCCGGTTCGGGCCCGGACCCGTCGTCTTCGGGCCGGTGGTGCCCACGATCGCCGAGGCCACGGCGTCGGCGCGCTCCGCCCTGGCCGGACTCGCCGCCGCCGCCGCCTGGCCGCAGGCCCCCCGGCCGGTCCTGGCCGACGACCTGCTGCCCGAGCGGGTGCTCACCGGGGACCAGGAGGCCCGCCGGACCCTCGTCGCCCAGGCGTACCTGCCGTTGCAGCAGGCCACGGGTGCGGTCCTGGAGACGCTCTCCGCCTACCTCGGTACCGGCCGCTCCCTGGAGGCGGCGGCCCGTCGTCTGTACGTCCACCCCAACACCGTGCGCTACCGGTTGCGCAAGGTGTCCGAGATCACCGGGTGGGACCCCCTGGACGCCCGCGAGTCGTTCGTGCTGCAGATCGCCCTGGCGCTGGGACAGCTCGACGACGCCCCCTGATTGCCGATTCCCACAACCGGCGGTGGCCAGGTTGGTGCACGTCGCGACGCTCGGGGTCAGAACCCAGGTGGCACCGTGGTGTCGTGCTCGCCGTCGTCTGCCCTGGACAGGGCTCTCAGAACCCCGGGATGCTCAGCCCCTGGCTGGAGCTGCCCGGCACCGCCGACCTGCTCGACTCCTTCTCGGCCGCGGCCGGGACCGACCTGACCCGGCACGGGACCACGTCGGACGCGGAGACGATCCGGGACACCGCCGTCGCCCAGCCGCTGATCGTGTCGGCCTCCCTGCTCGCGCTGCGCACGATCCTCGACGGCCGCGACACGGCCGAGGTCGTCGACGTCACGGCCGGGCACTCCGTCGGTGAGCTCGCCGCCGCCGCCGTCGCCGGCGCGCTGGACGACGCCGGGGCGGTCGGGCTGGTCTCGCACCGCGGACGAGCCATGGCGGACGCCGCGGCCGCGTCGCCGTCGGGCATGAGCGCGGTCGTCGGGGGCGACCCCGAGGACGTCCTGGCCGCCATCGAGGCGGCCGGCCTGTTCCCCGCCAACGTCAACGGCGGCGGCCAGGTCGTCGCCGCCGGGTCCCGGGAGGCGCTCGCCGCGCTGGCCGAGCAGCCCCCGGCCCGGACGCGCGTCGTGCCGCTGCCGGTCGCCGGCGCGTTCCACACCCCGTACATGGAGCCGGCCCGAGGACGCTTCGAGCAGGTCGCCACCACGTGGCTGGCCACCGACCCGCGCCTGCCGCTGCTCAGCAACGCGGACGGCGCCGACTACGGCTCCCTGGGCGAGGGCTCGCACGGCCACGGCCGCTCCGCCGACCTGCTCGCCCGCCTCACCGCCCAGATCACCGCGCCCGTGCGCTGGGACCTGTGCCAGGTCTCCCTCGCCGACCGCGGCGTGACGGGACTGCTCGAGCTGGCCCCCGGCGGTGTCCTGGCGGGCCTGGCCAAGCGTTCCCTGAAGGGCGTCGAGTCCGTCGCCGTGAAGACCCCCGACGACGTCGAGGCCGCCCGCGACCTGATCTCCCGCCACTCGGCCGTCGGCGGCGCGGCATGAGCGCACGGGCACTGCGCCAGGGCGCGCCGGTGCTCCACTCACGCATCCTGGGCATCGGCGGCGAGCGCGGCAGCCGCGCCGTCACGAACGACGAGATCGCCGGCCCGATCGACTCCTCAGACGAGTGGATCCGCCAGCGCACCGGCATCGTCACGCGCCGACGCGCCACGGACGACGTCGAGGTCCTGGACCTTGCCGAGGCCGCGGCCCGCCGCGCGATGGACGCCGCCGGCGTGACCGGCGCGGAGATCGACACGATCATCCTGTCGACCATCACGTACTACCACCAGACGCCCTCGGGCGCGGCGGTGCTGGCCGACCGGCTGGGCGCCTCGCCGGCCGCGGCCTACGACATCTCGGCGGCCTGCGCCGGGTACGCCTACGGCATCGGGCAGGCGGACGCGCTCGTCCGTGCCGGGGCGGCGCGGCACGTGCTGGTCATCGGTGCCGAGAAGCTGAGCGACATCATCGACCCCACCGACCGGTCGATCTCGTTCCTCCTCGGCGACGGCGCCGGGGCCGTCGTGGTCGGCCCCTCCGACACCCCGGGCATCGGCCCGACGGTGTGGGGGTCGGACGGCTCCCGCTCGCAGGCGATCCGCCAGACGCACTCCTGGAAGGAGCTGCGCCAGGACCCCGACCTCGGCTGGCCCACGCTGCGCCAGGACGGCCCGACCGTGTTCAAGTGGGCGAGCTTCCAGATGGCGCCCGTGGCCGCGAAGGCCATGGCCGAGGCCGGCGTGGAGCCGCAGGACATCCAGGTCTTCGCCCCGCACCAGGCGAACATGCGGATCATCGACCAGATGGTCAAGCAGCTCGGCCTGCCCGACCACGTCGTGGTCGCCCGGGACATCGCCGAGACCGGCAACACCTCGGCGGCCTCGATCCCGCTGGCCCTGGACCGCCTCCTGGCGGAGGGCCAGGCCCGTTCCGGCGACCTGGCGCTGCAGATCGGCTTCGGCGCCGGCCTGGTGTACGCCGCGCAGGTGGTCGTGCTGCCGTAACACCCGCCCCGTAGAGTCCGACCCTGGTGGTGCGCAAGAATCGCACCGCCGCATCCCGACCTGGTGCCGGAGGACCGGTACCCCGTTCAAGGAGAGAAGCACCCCATGGCTCACACTTCTTCCGAGATCCTCGACGGCCTCGCCGAGATCGTCGCCGAGGAGACCGGCCTGCCGACGGACACCGTCACGGCCGAGAAGTCCTTCACCGACGACCTCGACATCGACTCGCTGTCGATGATGACCATCGTGACCCACGCCGAGGACAAGTTCGGCGTCCGCATCCCGGACGACGAGGTCAAGAACCTCACCACCGTCGGCGACGCCGTCACCTACATCGAGGGCGCGCAGAGCTGACCCGGCTCCCCCGCCCGCGCGGGCAGGCCGGCCCTGCCGGTCTGCCCGCGTCGCCCGTCCACCGCCGACCTTCGTTCTCAGGAGCACCGTCATGACCGCCCCAGCCTCGCGCGACGTCGTCGTCACCGGCCTCGGCGCCACCACCCCGCTCGGCGGGGACGCACCCTCGACGTGGGCGGCCGCGCTCGCCGGCGAGTCCGGTGCGCGCACGATGGACAACGACTGGTCGGAGACGTACGGCATCCCCGTCACCTTCGCCGCGACGATCAAGGAGCAGCCCTCCGAGAAGCTGTCGCGCCCGGAGATGAAGCGGATGGACCCCTCGACCCAGTACGCGATGATCGCCGCGCGGGAGGCCTGGCAGGACGCCGGCGCCCCCGAGGTCGACGGCGAGCGGCTCGGTGCGGTGGTGTCCTCCGGCATCGGTGGCATCTGGACCACGCTGGACGCCTGGGACACGCTGCAGGAGCGGGGCGCGCGTCGCGTGCTGCCGATGACGGTCCCCATGCTCATGCCGAACTCCCCGGCCGCCTACGTCTCCCTCGAGCTCGGCGCCCAGGCCGGTGCGCACGCGCTGGTCTCCGCCTGCGCCTCCGGTGCCGAGGCGATCGGTTACGGCATCGACATGATCCGTGCGGGCCGGGCCGACGTCGTCGTCTGCGGCGGCACCGAGGCCACGATCCACCCGATGCCGATCGCCGCGTTCGCGGCCTCGCGCACGCTCTCGCTGCGCAACGACGACCCGCAGGGCGCGTCACGGCCGTACGACGTCGACCGGGACGGGTTCGTCATCGGCGAGGGCGCGGCGGTCGTGGTGCTGGAGAGCGCCGAGCACGCTGCCGCCCGCGGCGCCCGCGTCTACGCGAAGATGGCCGGCGTGGGACTGTCCTCCGACGCCTACCACATCACCTCCCCCGACCCGGAGGGCAAGGGCCAGGTCGCGGCGATGCGCCGGTCGCTGGCGGACGCCGACGTCGACGGGGCGGAGGTCGTGCACGTCAACGCCCACGCCACGTCCACGAAGGTCGGCGACCTCACCGAGACGCGGTCGATCCGCACCGTGCTCGGCGACGACACCGACCACGTGCGGCTGTCCGCCACGAAGTCGATGACGGGCCACCTGCTCGGCGGCGCCGGTGCCCTGGAGGCGCTGTTCACGATCAAGGCGGTGCACGAGCGCCTCGCCCCGCCGACGATCAACGTCGTCACCCCCGACCCGGAGCTGCAGGTCCCGCTCGTCCGCGACGAGCCGGCGACGCTGCCCGACGGCGACATCGCCGCCGTCAACAACTCCTTCGGGTTCGGTGGGCACAACGTGGCGCTGACCGTGACCAACGCCTGAGCGTCCCCCCACCCACGACGGCGCCCCACCGGTTCGAGCGAACCGGTGGGGCGCCGTCGTGCACGGAACCTCCGAACCCGCCAGGGGCGGGCGCGCGACTACCCGACGCGGTGCAGCCAGCGCACGGGAGCACCCGCACCCGCGTAGCGGAACGGCTCGAGCTCGTCGTCCCAGGCGCTGCCGAGGGCGAGGTCCATCGCCTCGCGCAGGGCGCGCGGGTCGGACGAGGACTCCATGGCGCTGCGGACGCGGTCCTCGGGCAGGACCACGTTGCCGTGCACGTCGGTGACGGCATGGAAGATGCCGAGGTCCGGGGTGTGCGACCAGCGGGCGCCGTCGCTGCCGTGGCTCGCCTCCTCGGTGACCTCGTAGCGCAGGTGCTCCCAGCCGCGCAGGGCGGACGCCAGGCGGGCGCCCGTGCCCTGGGCTCCCTGCCACGCGTGCTCGGCGCGGTACAGGCCTCGCCCGGCGGGCTGAGGGGTCCAGTCCAACGAGACGTCAGTGCTCAGCACGTTGCCCGCCGCCCACTCGAGGTGGGGGCACAACGCGCGTGGCGCCGAGTGCACGAAAAGCACACCGCGGGTGATGACACCAGCCATGTTGTCCTCCCTGGTTCCGAGATCCGTCTTCCCCTACGTCCTCGGTAGCCACGAAGTTCCTGGTCAGGCCATCTTTTGCGGCGTGTCGTCTTGCTTCTCGGACACATACTGCCGCAGCGTCGGGGAACACGCGAGAGTGATTCGGACATTTGAGGCCGCTCAGAGGCGCTCGCGCAGCTCCCGCATCGCCTTCTTCCGGACGCTGCGCTCCAGCCGGTCCAGGTAGAGCTTGCCGTCCAGGTGGTCGCACTCGTGCTGCAGGGCCCGGGCCATGAGGTCGGTCCCCTCGACGACGACCTCGTTGCCGTCGAGGTTGATCCCCTCGACCCGGGCGTACCAGGCGCGTGTCGTCGGGTAGAACAGGCCGGGCACCGAGAGGCAGCCCTCGTCGCCGTCCTGGAGCTCCTCGGAGACGTCGACCAACCGCGGGTTGAGGACGTAGCCGAGGTCGTCGTCGACGTTCCAGGCGAACGCCCTCAGGTTGACGCCGATCTGGTTCGCGGCCAGGCCGGCGCGACCCTCGGTGTCCACGGTCTCGAGCAGGTCCGCGACGAGACCCCGCACGCGGTCGTCGATCGTCGTGATCTCTTCGCACGCCGTCCGCAGCACGGGGTCGGGCACCACCCGGATCTCTCGCATCGCCATGGCGGACATTCTTCCACGGCGCCACGCTGACCAGCGCCGCCACGGACTCCGGGCGGGCCGCCGTCACAAGGGCTCCACACGGCGCTTCCGGTAGGCTCACCGCCGCGCCCCGTTAGCTCAGTCGGTCAGAGCAGTCGACTCATAATCGATCGGTCGCCGGTTCAAGTCCGGCACGGGGCACCACCGGACGCGCGACGTCGGGCCACTACTTCTTGAAGGCGTCCTTGACGTCGTCGCCCGCCTGCTTGAGGTTCGCCTGCGACTGCTCGGCCTCGCCCTCGGCACGCATCTCCTCGTCGTCGGAGGCCTTGCCGACGGACTCCTTGACCTTGCCCGCCGCTTCCTCGGCCATGTGCTTGGCCTTGTGTCCCCTGCTCATGTCGGACCTCCTCGTCCTCGGAGGTCCGACGATACGGGCGCCGACGGACCGTCGCACCTGGACGGTCGCACCCTGACCGGGTCGCGTCTCGGGCACAGGCCGCTCGACCAGTACCGTGGGCGCATGTTCGCCAGCCGTCGCCAGCAGCCGCCCGCCGTGCGCCAGGTCGTGCCCTTGACCCGTGGCGAGCGCCTGCTCGCGAGCGCCGAGACCTCCGACGGCGGCTGGATGGTCGCCACCACGGCGGACCTCGTCGTCGTCGCGGCGGCGGACGACGGCCCCGCCGTGTCGCTGCGCCGCCCCTGGTGCGACGTCGACCGGGCGGCCTTCGACCCCGAGCGGTCGATCCTCACCGTCGAGTGGGTCGACGCGGCACCGGATCTCCGCCCGATGCTCTCCGACGCGGCCGGCTCGAACCTGCCCGCCGTCGTGCGCGAGCGGGTCCTGTGGTCCGTGGTGCTGGCCGAGACCGTCGACGTCCCCGGCGGCACGGTGCGCGTCGCGGTACGCCGCCGTCTCGACGGCACCCTGTTCTCCCAGGCGGTGGCGGGCGACGGTGTCGACCTGTCCCGCGCCGACGTGGCGAACGTGGTGGACGCCACGGAATCGAGGGTCCGAGGGGCGTGCGGACTACCCGGGTAGACCTGGTAAGGTTCTTCACGGTTCGGCGCTCCGGAGGAGCCTCGGGCCCTCGATCCCGCGTAGCTCAGCTGGCAGAGCATCCGACTGTTAATCGGACGGTCACTGGTTCAAGTCCAGTCGCGGGAGCCCCGCAGAAAGGCCCCTGACCTGCAGGTCAGGGGCCTTTCTCATGCGCTGTGCGCCGGTCGGTCAGCCTGCGCGCTCGGCCTCGCGGGCCTGACGTGCGGCGTCGATCTCGGACGTCGCGCCGGCCGTGGACAGCTCCCCCCCGGCGGTCTCCAGGTGGGCCCGGACGAACCAGTGGAACTGCTCCAGCTCACGCAGGTTGCCGATCAGCAGGTCGTTGGTGACGTCGTCGAGCTCAGCGGTCGTCTCGGCAGCCTGACGGTGCGCGGCGATGACACCCTGGTACACCTCGTCGAGCGCCCCGAGGTGCTCGATGGTCGTGGCCCGTCCCAGGTGGTAGTCCTCCCAGGTGCGGTGCGCCACCAGCGCGCCCGGGGTCCCCTGCGGGACCCCGCCCAGCGTCGCGATCCGTTCAGCCACGTCGTCCGCCATCAGCCGCACGGCGTCGACCTGCGGGTCGAGCATCTCGTGCACGGCGATGAAGTGGGGGCCGACGACGTTCCAGTGGACGTGCTTGAGCGTCAGGTGGAGGTCCGTCAACGAGTTGAGCCGGTCCTGCAGGATGTCAGCGACCCGGGCACCGTTCTCGGCGGTCATCGAGGGCACCGTGTAGGTGGGGTCGTGAGTACCGTCAGCCATCTGATCTCCTTCGCTCGGTCGTCCCCCCATGCTGGCCCCCCGACCCATCGACCGCGACCCGAGGACGACAGGCGTACGGTGAACGTATGAGCGAGGACGACCTGATCGCCGGCATCCCCCAGGAGGATCCTGCGGTGCGTGACGCGTTGGCCACCGCCGAGGAGTGGATCGGCGCGGAGATCCAGGGCGTCGCCGTCGGGGAGACGGCCCAGGGTGAACCGTGCGTGGTGGTCTACGCGCCGGACCCGGAGTCGCCGGCCGTGCGCGAGCTGCCCTCCTCGCTGAACGACATCCCCGTGCGCGTCGAGGCCGGCGGCCCCTTCCTCGCGGAGTAGCGAGTCCGGGACCGACGGCGCCGCGCGGCCTCGTCACGGCCAGATGCGCACACCCAGCAGGATCTGGACGTAGGCGATCGGGTTGATGATCGTGGCCGTGCTGGACCCGGCGAACAGCAGCCCCACGGGGTTGTTGTCCAGGTCGAGCACGAGCGATCCCGAGTCACCACCGGCCGACATGTCCGAGGTGACGATCTGCTTGCCGAACTTCGCGACCTTGCCCCCGCCGTAGTTGACGTTCACGGTGGCGTTGAGCGCGGTGACCCGGCCGGTGGTGAAGTGCGTGGTGCGACCGGTCTTCTTCACCAGCATGCCGACCTCCGCCGCCTTGACGAGCGACCGCGGGTAGCCGGACCAGTAGATGTCCCGGTCGATGGTGTCGAACGGGATCTCCGCGATCGCCGCGTCGACGTAGTTGACGGTCCCGTCGAAGCGGATCGGCACGTAGCGCGCCAGCCGGCCGACCACGTCGGCCGGGTAGGTCCCGCCGTCGTACGCCCCCGGCTGGATGATCGGGTCGCCGATCCGGGCGTCGTTGGAGTTGGCGAGCACGTGGTTGTTGCTCAGCGCGTAGTAGCGCGGCGGCTTGCCGGGCACGGTGTTCCGCAGGTCGTAGGCACCGGCACCGAGCGTGCCCGCCGTGACCTTCAGGTGCCCGATGCTGTAGCCGGGCCGGACCGGACGGACCCGCTTGGCCAGCTTCTGCACGCCCGCCTCCATGGCGGGTTCGGCGTCTCCCCCGGCGACGAGCGGGCCGACCTCGAGCACGTCGGTCGGCGCACCCCCGACGGTCTTCGGGACTCCCTTGCCGGACAGCATCTCGGCCGGCAGCTTCTGCTCGACCAGCACCATCACGCTCGGCTTGTCCGTCTGGGTCCCGCCGGTGATCTTGAAGCCGAGTCCCACCCCCACCACGTTCTCCGTGGCGAGCAGGTCGTCCTCGGCCGAGTCCCGCTTCGAGGCGATGCCGGAGAGCGCCTCCGGTACGTCCGGTTCGAGGTCGAACATCTCGTCGTTCATGATTCCCTCCCCGAGGAGCCCGGAACGCCGGCCCGGGTGGGCCGCGACGTCGCTCCGGCACCCCTAGCAGGAAGGAGGGGCCCTCGGGTGTCCCGATACCCGGGTCGGGGGTGAATCAGACGCTCTCGCGCAGCTCGCGGCGTTCCTTCTCGATCGCGACGAGCTCCTCGAACGCGGCACGGTAGGCGTCGGGGTCCGCCGTGGCGTCGAGCCGCTGCACGCGGCTCTTGGCGTCCGCGATCCGCCGGGTCAGCCCCAGGTCGGCGACCTTGCGCACGACGTCGGCCACGAACGCGGCGATCGCGCTCTCGCGGTCCTCGGGCACCGGCGCGACCGCCAGCTCGGTCACCAGCGGCGACACCGCGTCGCCGGCTTCCTCCACGACGGTCTCGACCCACCGGTTCCCGCCCAGACCGGCGCCGGTCCGCACTCCCCCGGCCGCGCGGATCGCGGCGTGCACCGCCCGCCACGCGGGGGTGGCGAAGGCGTCGGGGCCCAGGTCGTCGAACGTCACCGGCACGTGCTGCGGGTACTGCAGCACCACCACGAGGGCGAGCCGCTCGATGCGTGCCACCGGGTCGGCGGGGTCGGGGGCGCTGAGCACCGGGCCGGACACCACCGACTCGCCGTCCGCGGGGCCGAGTGCACGCTCGGGCCGTGCGGTCCGCTCCTCGCGCCGTCGGGCGGGGCCCGGGGTGCTGTGCGCCCGGCTGACCTCGCGGCGCACCTCGTCGGTGTCGATGCCGATCCACCGGGCGAGCAGACGCGCGTAGCCGAGCTGCATCGACCGGTCGCGGATCCCCGCGACCACCGGTGCCGCGGCCCGCAGCGCGTTGACGCGCCCTTCGACCGTGTCGAGGTCGAAACCGTCGAGCGTCGTGCGGATGACGAACTCGAACAGCGGGACGCGCTTGTCCACGAGGGTGCGGACCGCGTCGGGGCCGCGCTGCATGCGCAGGTCGCACGGGTCCAGGCCGGTCGGTTCGACGGCGACGAAGGTCTGGGCGTGGAAGCGCTGGTCCTCGCCGAACGCGCGCATCGCGGCCTTCTGACCGGCCGCGTCGCCGTCGAAGGTGAAGATGATCTCGCCGCCCAGCGACGCACCCGAGGCGAGCTGCAGACCGCCGCCGGCGGTGGTGTCGCCGAGCAGTCGTCGCACCACCTTGGCGTGGTCGGCGCCGAACGCGGTGCCGCAGGTCGCCACCGCGGTGTCCACCCCGGACAGGTGGGCGGCCATCACGTCGGTGTACCCCTCGACGATGACCACCCGCTTGTTCTGGGCGATGGCGCGTTTGGCCAGGTCGATGCCGTAGAGGACCTGCGCCTTCTTGTACAGGCTCGTCTCGGGGGTGTTGAGGTACTTGGGGCCGGGGTCGTCGTCGAACAGCTTGCGGGCCCCGAAGCCGATGACCGCACCGGTCACGTCCCGGATCGGCCAGACCAGTCGGCCGCGGAACCGGTCGTAGATGCCGCGCTGGCCCTGGCTGACCAGCCCCGAGGCGACGAGCTCGGCCTGGGTGAACCCGCGGCTCTGCAGGTGCCGCAGCAGGGCGTCCCACCCGGTCGGGGCGTAGCCGAGCCCGAACGTCTCGGCGTCGGCCCGCTCGAAGCTGCGCTCGGCGAGGAACGCCCGTGCCGCCTGGGCACCGGGGGCGAAGAGCTGTTCGGCGTAGAACTGCGCCGCCACGCGGTGCGCCTCGAGCAGGCGCTGCCGACGGCCCGGCTCCTCGCGGGGGCCCCGCTGCGCCGCCGCACCGGTGCGGGAGTCCTCGTAGTGCAGCTCGACGCCGACCTTGTCCGCCAGGTACTCGACGGCGTCGGTGAACCCCATCCCGTCGATCTTCTGCACGAACGAGATGACGTCGCCGCCCTCGCCACACCCGAAGCAGTGCCAGCGGCCCACGCCCGGACGCACGTGGAAGGAGGGGGTGCGCTCGTCGTGGAAGGGGCACAACCCCTTCATCGAGCCGACGCCCGCGTTCTTGAGGGTGACGTGCTGGCCGACGATCTCGTCGATCCGCGCGCGGTCGCGGACGGCGTCCACGTCGTCTCGCTTGATCAGGCCTGCCACGGGCGCGAGTCTATGCCCCCGCGGTCAGCCGTCGCCGCGTACCAGGCGGCCGTGCATCTGGACCGCCGAGACGTCGGTGAGCGAGGCCACCTGGTCCACGACGACCCGCAGCCGCGCGGCGTCGTCGGGGGCCTCGTGCCAGTCCGCGGCGAACTGCGGCTCCAGCGCCGTCGGGGCACGGTCACCGAGGACCTTGACCAGGTCGGCGACGATCTCGCGCTGCGCGGCGTACAGCGGTTCGGACTCCCGCGGCGCCATGACGTAGGTGACCGCGACGCCCTTGAGCGCGAGGATCTCGTCGGCCGTCTCCGGCGGGACGACGAGCTGGGCCGAGTACCGCGTCAGCGGCCCGTCCCCGTACTCCTCGCGAGTGGCCCGCTGGGCGGATCCGCTGAACCGCCCGATGAGCTGGCTGGTGGCGTCCTTCAGCCGGGCGAGCGCTCCCCGCGACCCGTCGAAGTCGGTCACGAGGTAGCCGGTGTCCCGCAGCCGGCACAGCGCGGCGTCGAGGGCGTCGGCGTCGTGCCACGTGCCGTACCAGGACCGCACGTGCTCGACGATGCGCGCCCGCTCGGACTCGTCGTCGAGCAGGCGCAGGTCGAGGCGGCTGCCGACGACGGCGTCCTCGACGTCGTGCACGGAGTAGCTGATGTCGTCGGCGAGGTCCATGACCTGCGCCTCCATGCAGCGCACCATCGACCGCGGCGCGCCCTGACGGAGCCAGTCGAACACCGGGGCGTCGTCGGGGTAGACGCCGAACTTGCCGGTCGTCGACCCGTCGGGGCGCGGCGGCCCCTCGTGCAGCCGCCACGGGTACTTCACCGAGGCGTCCAGCGAGGCTCGGGTCAGGTTGAGGCCGCGCGGTGCGCCGTCGTCGTCGAGGATCTTGGGCTCGAGCCGGGTGAGCAGCCGCAGGGTCTGGGCGTTGCCCTCGAAACCGCCGATGTCGGCGGCGAGCTCGGCCAGCACGCGTTCACCGTTGTGCCCGAACGGCGGGTGCCCCAGGTCGTGCGTGAGGCAGGCGGTGTCGACGAGGTCGGGGTCGCAGTCCAGCGCGCGGCCCATCTCGCGGCCGACCTGCGCCACCTCCAGGGAGTGCGTCAGCCGGGTGCGCACGAAGTCGTCGCTGCCGGGCGTGAGCACCTGGGTCTTGGCGCCGAGACGACGCAGGCCCGAGGAGTGGACCACCCGGGCCCGGTCGCGCTCGAACGGGGTGCGGTCCTTGGACTTGGGCGGCTCGGCGGCCCAGCGCTCGGTGTCGGCGTCCGTGTACGACGCCGGCCCCTCCTCGCCGGGGGCAGGACGCGGCCCGGTGCCGACCACGTCCGGGTCGAAGGCCTCCTGCGAGAACGTCTGCACGAGGGGAAGCCTACCGAGCGCCGCCCACGGGCTCGACGGCGTGCCGGCTGCGGTGGACGGCGGTGCGCAGCTCGCGCTCCCACGGCCCGTACTGCGGCATGTCCAGGTGGCGGGCGACGGCCAGCTCGGCCTCCACGTCGTACGGCAGACGGACGACCTGCAGGCCGAACGGCGCGGGGTCCGGTCCGGGGACTCCCTCGAGGACGACGTAGGCCGCCGACGGCTCGTCGAGGGCGTTGCCGACGCTGCCGGCGTTGAACAGCGTGCGGCCGCGCCGGGTGCGCTGATAGGCGGCGTGGACGTCGCCGTATCCGACCAGGTCGGGCTCCGGCCCCGGTCCCGTCAGGTCCGTGGCGGCGAACATGCCGGCGAACTCCTCCCGGGTGTGGTCGACGTGCACGCGCGTGTGCACGCTCGCCGCCGAGGCGTGGAAGAGCCGGATCCGTCGTCCGGAGAGCTGCAGGTCGTGGCACAGCGGACGACGGCGGATCAGCTCGCGCTGGTCGGGGCGCAGCTCGTCGCGCCACCACACCATCTCCGGCGGGCCGTCGTCGGGGATGTCGGGCAGGAACTCGTCCCAGTTCCCGCGGACGTTCACCTCGCAGACCTGCTCGGTCCGGTCCACGACGGCGCTGGCGCGCGGGCCCTTGCCCACGTCGTCCCCGAGGTTGAGGACCCGCGTGATCCCGCGGGCGGAGATGTCCGCGAGGACGGTCTCGAGCGCCGTGAGGTTGCCGTGCACGTCGGAGAGGATCGCGATCTGCTCGGTGGCCACGGCCCGAGCCTCCCACAGGGTGCGGGCCGTCACGCTTGACCTTTCCCCCGGGTCAAGGAGTCTTCTGGTGCCGGCCCGTTCGAGACTCGCACGGCGACCAGGAGGAACGACGATGACGACATGCACGATCGAGCAGTGGTCCGAGCGCCACTGGGTCGGTATCCCCGTGACGGCCGAGCTCTCGCGGTGGGACCGCGTCAACGCTCTCGTGCCGCAGGTCTTCGCCGCCCTGGCGGCGGCGGGCCACGAGCCGCTGGGAGGGCCGATCTACCAGTACCACCGGTTGCGGACGGTGGCCGACCCGATGGACGTCACCGTGTCCGTCCCGGTCGCGGCCCCCGTGCAGCTGGGTACGGGATTCGACACCGGGACGCTCCCGGCGGGCCGCTACCTCGTGGCGCGGCCGCACGGCGGACCGGACGCGCTGGCCCAGACCCACCGGGACATGGGCGACTGGGCGGGCCAGCAGGGTCTGGAGCTCGCCGTCGACGAGGAGGCCGACAGCATCCGGTGGCACGTCCGCACCGAGCAGTTCCTCACGGACCCGCAGACGGAGCCGGACCGGAGCAGGTGGACGGTCGAGGTCGCATACTTGCTGAGGTGAGCGAGCACAGCACCCGGATGCCCATCGGCGAGTTCGGCCGCGTCACCTGGCTCTCGCCGCGGGCGTTGCGCCTCTACGAACGCCGGGGCCTCCTGACGCCCGAGGTCGTCGACCAGTTCACGGGCTACCGCTACTACGGGATCGCCCAGGCCGACCGTGCCCGGCTCATCGCGTTACTCCGCCGGGCGGGGATGCCTCTGGACCGGATCGGCGACGTCCTGGACGCCGACCCGCGCCGGCGCTCGGACCTCGTCGCCGCGTACCGGGAGGACGCCGCCCGACAGCACGCGCGGACCGTCGCGCTGCTCGACGACCTCATCGACGACCTCGACGGCGACCGCTCGCACCCGACGCGGTCGCATCCCCCGGTGGAGAGACGTGACGTCCCGGCGCAGGTGTTCCTCTCCCGCACCGTGCGCACCACGGCCGCCGACCTTCCCCGGCACGTCGAGGTCGCTGCGACCGAGCTGTCACGGCGGGCAGGCTCCTCCCGCGACGAGGACCGACCCCTCGTGGTCGTCTACCACGGCGAGGTGAGCTGGGAGTCCGACGGGCCGATCGACGTGCGCGTGCCCGTGCACCCCGACTCCGGCGTGGACGGCACCGAGGTCGAACCGGCCGGGTCGGAGATGTTCGTCGCCGTACCGTACGGCGCCGTCCAGTTCCCGACGATCCTCGGCGCCTTCGACGCCGTCCGTGCGGCCGCGACGGTCCAGGACCGCCGACCGCTCGGCCCGCCGCGGGAGATCTACCGGCAGGGCGACCCGTTCCGCTGCGAGGTGTCTCAGCCGTATGCCGTGACCCGCGTGGGCGCCGCCGATGGCTACGCCCGTCCGGTGCGCTCCAGGACGCCGCGCAGGTAGGCGATCTGCGCGGCGTGCTTCAGGGAGTCCAGGCCGACGCTGACCAGCCGGACCCCGCGGGTGACCGGCGGGTCCCAGGCGTCGTCGACCACCTCGTCCAGATCGTCGTCGGTCAGGTGGTCCAGCACGTCCAGGGACTCCGCCGCCACCGCCTCGACGTAGCCCAGGAGCAGGTCGGCCGGTGCCCGGACCCGCGCGACGTCCTCGGCGGTGTGCCCGTACCCGGTGTCGTGCAGCCCGAACGGGAGGTCGAACCGGTCCGCCCAGCCGCGGGCGTACACCTGGTCGCGGCCGACGGCGCCGGCGACCTGGACGTCCTGGTCACGGCCGATGTGCCAGGTCAGCCAGGCGACGGTGTTCGCCGCCGGGTCGAGCCGCTCGGTGAGCGCGGCCTCCGGCAGCCCCGCGACGGCACGCCGCACCGTCGGGAAGATCCGGGAGTACAGGTCCTGCAGCACCGCGATGCCGTGCATGGTTCCTCCGTCGGGTCGGGGTCGGTGGTCCCGCAGCCCACCGTGCC
Source organism: Isoptericola sp. b408 (assembly GCF_030588085.1). Classification (NCBI taxonomy): domain Bacteria; kingdom Bacillati; phylum Actinomycetota; class Actinomycetes; order Micrococcales; family Promicromonosporaceae; genus Isoptericola; species Isoptericola sp. b408. The sequence continues at coordinate 241,749 of NZ_JAUQYQ010000002.1, read as the reverse complement.
GTGGACCGCCGGCCGGCGCGACCGGGCTCCGTGCCGGCTCTGGCGGCCGCGGCGGCCCTGGCGGACCTCCGGGTCGGGCATCGGCCACCCGATGCCTGACCGACGACGCCGTCACGCAGCGGTGGGCAGACGGAACACGCCCACGCCCGGCCCCGCGCCGTCGACCGTCAGCCCGTCCGGCCCGACGTCGAGCCCCACCTCGCCGTACAGCCGCTCCGGCTGCGCACCCGGGTCCAGCAGGTGGCTCGGCAGCACCGTCCCGGCCCAGGGGCCACGGGCGAGCACGACGAGCACCCGCTCGGACGGCGTCTCCCGCAGGAAGACGACCGCGTCGTCCTCGACCACCGCCCAGCGCAGCCCGCCGTCGCGCAGGGCGGCCGACCCGCGACGCATCGTCGAGAGCCGCTGGTAGCGCTCGAGGATCTCCGCGTCCCAGCGCGGCCCTCCCCCGCGAGCGCCCTGGTCCCACGCCATGGTCGTGCGGGCGTGCTCGCCGTTGTCCCCGGTGGCACCGATCTCGTCCCCGGCGAAGACGACGGGCGTGCCCGGGTAGGTGAACAGCAGGGCGGCCGCGACCTCGGCCGCGGCGTCGGAGTCGACGGTGGTGCGCAGCCGCGGTGTGTCGTGGGAGCCGAGCATGTTCCACTGCCGGGCGGTGACGGACCACGGCACGGCGGAGTCGAACTCGCGCATCGCGGCCACCATGGCACCGCCCGGGCGGCGGGCGCCCGCCACGGGCAGACCGTGCGCGGCGGCCGGGGACCCCTCGGCGGCCAGCCAGGACCACGCGGGTCGGGTGAACCCCGTGTAGTTCATGTTGGCGTGCCAGCCGCCGGCGCGCAGGTCCTCGATCGCGTCGTGGAAGTGCTCGGCGATGAGGGCGCCGTCGGGCCGCTCCCGCTCGATGGCGGCACGCAGCTCGCGCGCGACGGCGTGGGTGCGGTCCTGGTCGGCCCACCGACCGGTCATGTTGGCGACGTCGACCCGCCAGCCGTCGAGTTCGAAGGGCGGGCGCAGGTACCGGCCGATCGGGGCGTCGGGGTCGGTGACCATGCGGCGCCAGGTCTCGGGCGCGCACCAGTCGAGCTTGGGCAGGGAGCCGAACCCGAGCCAGCTCGCGTAGTGCTCCCCGGACGCCGTGGTCGACACGTCCGTGGTGTCGCCGGACGGGTCCGCCCACACGTACATGCCGTGCTCGGGCGAGTCCGGGTCGGCGAGAGCGGTGGCGAACCACTCGTGCCCCTCGCCGGTGTGGTTGGTCGTGATGTCGCCCATGAGCCGCATGCCGCGGGCGTGCACGGCCTCGGCGAGCCGCGCGTAGGCCTCGTCGCCGCCGAGCAGAGGGTCCACCTCGTGGAACGTCGAGGCGTCGTAGCGGTGGTTGGACCGGCCGGGGAACACCGGGGTGAGGTAGACGGTGCCGACGCCGAGCGCGGCGAGGTGGTCGAGGTGCTCGACGATGCCGTCGATGTCGCCGCCGTAGTACTGGGTGCCGGCCAGCACGCCGGTGCCGGCGGGTTCGTCGTCCCACTGCGCCGGCACGGCCCAGTCCGGGACCGGGCGGGCGTCCGCGGCCGCCGAGCGGGCGAACCGGTCGGGGAAGATCTGGTAGACGAGTCCCTCGCCCATCCACTCCGGGCCCGGGGCGTGCGTCGTGAGCCGGAAGTCCCCGGCGTCGGACACGTCGCGGTCGTGCACGCCGCGGCCGTTCAGCCACCGGTAGCCGCCGGGCCCGTCCAGGAGGAAGCGGTACGGCGTGACGGGGTTGTGCACCACGACGTCCGCGGTGAACCACCGGTCGGTGTCCGTGCCGGCGTCGGGCGTCGCCTCGGTGAGCCGCGGCTCGCCGTCACGCACGCTGCGGACCCAGACCCTCTCGACGCCGGAGGCGCGGGGCACGCGGACCCGGACCGGCACCGAGTCACCGAGCTGCGGGGTGCCCGGGGGCACGTGGACGGCGGACCCGTCGTGGTGGGGCAGGTCGAGCAGGTGGGGTGCAGGGTGCATGCGGTCCTCTCGGTCGGTGGCGGCCGCCACCGACCGAGGTCCGGTCAGCGGCGGCGGCCGATCGCCCACCCGGTGGCGAGCGCGATCACGATCCCGACGATCTGTCCGCCGAGGATCACCTTGTTCAGGTCGAGCACGGGCTGCCATCGCGTGCCCGTGGCGCCGACGACGTAGACGCCGAGCGGCGTGACCCGCAGCCCGTAGCCGCCGCCCCCGCCGCCGCCCTCGCCGGACGCCTCGTCGTGCGCCCCGTCGGGGACGTCGCTCGCGTCGTCCTCCGCGTGCGAGACGGGGCCCGCCCCGCCGCCGGACCCCGTGCCGACACCACCCCGTACGCGGGCGACCGGGATGACGAGCTGGCCGTCGTGCTCGTACGCCTCGCCGAACGCGCGGCGCACGGTGAACGACTGGTCGGCGGCGTCGGTGAGCCGTGCCAGGTCCGGGCCGAAGGTGCGCTTCTCGCTCATGCATCCAGGCTAGGACCGGGGCCGGAGCCCCGCCACGGGCACGCGACCGACGCCGTCAGCCCTTGACGGAGCCGGCCGTCAGCCCGCCGACGATGTACTTCTGCAGGAACAGGAACAGCGCGAGGATCGGGATCGTGGAGATCACCGCGCCCGCGGCGAAGAGCCCCCAGTTGGCCTCGAGGAGGCTGGAGACCCACGAGTAGAGACCGACCGCGAGCGTCCAGTTGGACTCCGACTGCAGCAGCACGCGGGCGATGACGAACTCGCCGAAGGTGGCGATGATCGACAGCAGCGCCACGACCGCCAGGATCGGGGTCACCAGGCGCAGGATGATCGTCCAGTACGTCTGGGCGTGCGTGGCGCCGTCGATCTTGGCCGCCTCGTCCAGCTCGCGCGGGACCGTGTTGAAGAACCCGTACATGAGGAACGTGTTCACGCCGAGCGCGCCGCCGAGGTAGACGCAGATGAGCGCGACCCGGGAGTTCAGGCCGAGCGCCGGGACCACCTCGCCGAGGCTGATGAGGAGCAGGAAGATCGCGACGAACGCGAGCATCTGCGGGAACATCTGGAGGATCAGCAGCGTGGTCAGCCCGGCCCGGCGCCCCGTGAACCGGAACCGGCTGAAGGCGTACGCCGCGGCGGCGCCCATGAGCACCGTACCGATCGAGGTCGCCACGGCGATCAGTACCGAGTTGGCGAACCACGACCAGTACACCGTGTCGGCCAGCCGGGCGTAGTTCTCCGTGCTGAACGTGTCGAAGAGCTGGTTGGACCCGGTCAGGGTGCCGCTCTCGGCCACGGAGGCCGACAGGACGTACACGATCGGGAAGGCGGCGTAGACGACGAACACGACGCCGACGACGTGCCGCCAGCCGAGCTCGGTGAACCAGCGCCCGGCCGTCCTGCGACGGGTGGGCGTCGACGGGGTGCGGACCGCGGGGGCGGTCGAGGTGGCGGTCATGTCAGTTGATCTCCTCGAGCGAGCGGGTCCGCTTGAAGGCGATGGCCGAGATCGTCGCGATGATCACGAAGATGACGATGGACAGCGCGCTGGCCAGGCCGAAGTCCTTCGGGGCGTTCCCGTCCAGACCGGCCACGGAGTAGACCATCGTGATCATGATGTCGGTGTGACCCAGCGGCACGGAGGCGTCCTCGAACCGTGGACCGCCTCCGGTGAGCATGTACACCAGGGCGAAGTTGTTGAAGTTGAACGCGAAGCTCGAGATGAGCAGCGGGGTCGTGGAGACGAGCAGCAGGGGCATGACGACCGAGCGCCAGGTGCGCAGCCGGCCGGCGCCGTCGATCTTCGCGGCCTCGAGCACGTCGGTGGGCAGGGACTGCAGCGCACCGGTGCAGATGAGGAACATGTACGGGAACCCGAGCCACAGGTTCACCCCGATGATCGACAGCTTGGCCAGCCACGGGTCGGTCAGCCACGGGATGGCCGCGCCCCCGAGCAGCACCTGGTTGACGAACCCGAAGCTGCGGTTGAGCAGACCGGACCACAGCAGCGGGGCGACGAACCCCGGGATCGCGTACGGCAGGATCAGCAGCGTCCGGTAGATCTTGCGCCCGCGCATCGGGGTGTTGAACACCGACGCCAGGAACATCCCGAGCAGGAACGTCGTGGCCACGGAGGCGAAGGCGAAGACGAAGGTCCAGACGACGATCTGGAAGAACGGCCCGGAGTACCGCGAGTCGGAGAACGCCGTGGTGAAGTTGTCGAACCCGACGAACACCCGCCAGCCGACGTTCAGCGTGGATCCGTCCGCCGCCTCGAACTGCCCCTCGTCGTTGGGTGTGTAGACGGTGCCGCTCGCGGTGTCCGTCATGGTGTCCGCGGCCTCGTCGTAGACGAGCGTGGACTCGTAGACGTACCCGGTGCGGGCGTCCTGGGTGCGCACGGACCCGGCGGCCGGGTCGTCGGAGACGGGCACCCGCAGATCGGTGACCTCGCCCTGCCGGGCCAGCACCTCGGCGCGGTCGAGGACCTCCCAGCCGTCGACGGCGGTGACCCGCCCGTCGGTGACGGTGGCCTCCGCCGCGGCGAGCGGCTCCTCGGCGCTGCCGACCTCCGTCGTCCCGTCGGGCTGGACGACGGCGAACCCGAGCTCCTCGCCGTCGGCCACCACGGTCAGCGGCACGGCGGGCGACCCCTCGACACGGCGCTCGTTCTGCACGAGCAGCGCCGCGACGGCGTCCTCCTTGGTGGAGTTGTGGCCGTCCCCGTAGTTGGTGAAGGCCACCCACCCGGTGTAGCCGATGGTGAAGATCTGGAAGGTGAACAGGAAGATCAGACCGGGCAGCACGTACTTCAGCGGGACGACGCGCCGCGAGAAGTAGACCCAGTTCGCCACGACCAGCATGGCGACCATGGCGCCGAGGATGAACCACGACTCGGCCAGGTAGGCCGACCAGACGACGTAGACGCCGAACGCGTCGACGACGGCCATGAGGGCGAGCTTGGCCAGGAATCCGGCGCCGTAGCGTCCGGCCGGCGACTCGTCGCGGCGTCCGAGCCGGAAGCGGCGCGAGGGGCGGCCGGGGGGTGCGGGAGCGTCGTCCGAGGCCTCGCGCGAGGCGGTGCGGGACTGCTGCAGGTCGGTCATCGAAGAGCCTTCCGGGATCGCGCGACGGGCCGTGGTGGCACCACGGCCCGTCGCGAGAGGTCAGGACGTCAGGAGTCGAGTGCGCCCTCGATGTCCGAGATCATCTTGTCCCAGGCCTTGGCCGGGTCGGCCTTGCCGGCGATGATGTTGGCCTCGGTGACGCCCCAGAAGGCCCACACGGAACCCATCTCGGGGATGGACGGCATCGGCACGGCCTCGGCGCCGACCTCACGGAAGCCCGCCACGATCGGGTCCGACGACGCGGCGTCGGCGGCGGCGGTGAGCGCCGGCGGGCGGCCACCGGCCTCGAACAGCGCGGTCTGCGCCTCCTCGGTGGACAGGTAGTTCACGAGGAAGTCGTTGGCCAGCAGAGCGTTCTCGCTCTGGGCGCTGACGTAGAAGCCCTGCACGCCGACGAACGGCTGCGCGGCCTCGTCACCCGCGGCCGGGATCGGGTCGATCGCCAGGTCCAGGTCGGCGAACTGCTCGAGCATCCACGGACCGCCCACGATGAACGGCGACTGGCCCTTGGCGAAGGCCTCGACGGCGATGTCGTAGGTGATGTCGGTGGTCAGCGTGCCGGCCTCGCCCTGCTCGGCGAGCCACTGCGCGTACGCCGTGCCCGCGTCGCCACCCATGGCGAGCTCCGGGGAGTAGGAACCGTCCTCGTTCTGCTCGAACACGGGAGCGCCGAACGACGTCTGGAACGGGTAGTAGGTGTACGGGTCGCCCTCGGTCCCGGTCTGGATGAGGAACGGGTACTTGGTGTCCGCGTCCTCGCCCATCGAGATGGCGTCGTCCCACGTGGCGGGGGCGCTGTCGGCCAGCTCGGTGTTGCGGATCAGGGCGATGTTCTCGATCGCGTACGGCATGCCGTAGACCGCGCCGTCGGCGGTGAAGGCCTCGACGGCGACGTCCTCGAACCCGTCGGCGGTGGCTCCGAGCTCGACCGGGGCGACGACCCCGTTGGTGATGAGCTCGCCGAGCCAGTCGTGGGCACCGACGGTGACGTCCGGGCCCTCGCCCGTCGGCACCTGGGCGATGAAGTCGGAGCGGATGTCCTCGAAGTTCTTCAGGACGATCTCGACCTCGGCGCCGGTCTCGGACTCGAACGCCTCGGCGGCGGACTCGACCGCGGTCTCGCGCGTCTCGTCGACCCAGACGGTCAGCGAGCCGGTCGCCTCGGTGGCCTCGGCCGTGCTCTCCTCGGTGCCCTCGGTGGTGTCACCGGCGTCCTCCGACGACCCGCACGCCGACAGGGCGAGGGTCGTCACCAGGGCGGACGCGATAAGGATGCTCCGTCGCATCGTCATTCTCCCAGCATCTTTCGGGGTGGTGGCCCACCGGCATGCACGCCGGCGGGCCCTGCTGGAGGATGAATCTAGGACAGGATGTTCGCGATTTGCAAGATGTTGCAATAACGTTTCTGCAACCGACGATCCACCGCAGCGTCCGACCCGCGGTCGCCCGAGGACGAGGAGGTCCCGTGTCCCTTACGATCGCAGGCGTGCGCACCCGACTGAGCGACCTGGCCGACCAGGCCGGGGTCTCGACCGCGACCGTGTCGCGCGTGCTCAACGGGAAGCCCGGTGTCGCCAGCTCCACCCGCCAGGCGGTGCTGGCCGCCCTGGACGTGCTGGGCTACGAGCGCCCCTCGACGCTGGCCGGCCGGTCCGCGGGACTCGTCGGTCTCGTGGTGCCCGAGCTCACCAACCCCGTCTTCCCCGCGTTCGCCCAGGCGGTCGAGTCCATCCTCGCCCAGCGGGGCTACACGCCGCTGCTGTGCACCCAGGCCCCCGGCGGCACCACCGAGGACGAGTACGTCTCGACGCTCGTGGACCACTCCGTCGACGGCATCATCTTCATCTCCGGCCTGCACGCCGACACCCGCGCCAACCACTCGCGCTACGAGCTGCTGCGCGGGCAGGGCGTGCCCATCGTGCTCGTCAACGGGTACGCACCGGGCATCGACGCCCCGTTCGTCTCCCCCGACGACGCCGAGAGCATCGACGTCGCGGTCCAGCACCTGGTCACGCTGGGGCACCGCCGCATCGGCCTGGCCATCGGCCCCGAACGGTACGTGCCCGCCCAGCGCAAGGCGGCGGCGTTCGCCGCGGCACTCGTCCGGCACGGGCTGGCCGCCGACGAGGCCGCGGCCCGGGCCCACGTGGTCAACACGCTGTACACCCTCGAGGGCGGGCAGGCCGCGGCCGCCGAGCTCTACGCCTCGGGCCACACGGCCGTGGTGTGCGGCTCGGACCTCATGGCCCTCGGTGCCGTCCGGGCGGCCCGCGCCCAGGGCCTGAAGGTCCCCGACGACGTCTCCGTCGTGGGCTACGACGACGCCCCGCTCATCGCCTTCACCGAGCCGCCGCTGACGACCGTGCGCCAGCCCGTCGACGCGATGGCCGACGCCGCCGTCAGCGCCCTGCTCACCGAGATCGGCGGGGACCGCGCCCCGCGCACGGAGCTGCTGTTCTCCCCCGAGCTCGTCGTCCGGGGCTCGACGGGCCCCGCGCCGCGCGACTGACCCTCGACCGCAGGGTTGCCCTCCTGCCCGCCGCAGCGCAGGCTGGATGCCACGACGGCCCGCCCATCGACCCCGGGCACCCCTTCTGCAAGAATCTTGCAGAGGCGTTTACACTCGACCGCCGTACCCCCACCGACCACCACCGAGGTTCCTCATGGCCACCACCGAGCCGACCATCCCGACGTCGGAGACCCTGTCCACGGGCGCCACCGTGCACGTCGGGTCCGCGACCGCCCGCGAATGGTGGCGGGACGCCGTCATCTACCAGGTCTACCCGCGCTCCTTCGCCGACGGCAACGGCGACGGCGTCGGCGACATCCCGGGCATCACGTCCCGCCTGGACCACCTGCAGACCCTCGGCGTCGACGCCGTCTGGCTGTCCCCGTTCTACCGGTCCCCCCAGAAGGACGCCGGCTACGACGTCGCCGACTACCGCGACGTCGACCCGCTGTTCGGCACCCTGGCCGACTTCGACGCGATGCTCGCCGGCGCCCACGCCCGCGGCATGCGCGTCATCGTCGACCTCGTGCCCAACCACACCTCCGACCAGCACGTCTGGTTCCAGCAGGCGCTGGCCTCCGCCCCGGGCTCGCCGGAGCGGGCGCGGTACATCTTCCGCGACGGCCGCGGCCCGGCCGGCGAGGAGCCGCCGAACAACTGGCACTCGATCTTCGGTGGTCCGGCCTGGACGCGCCTCGAGCCGCGCGAGGACGACGGCCCCCTCGGCCCGCAGTGGTACCTGCACCTCTTCGACTCCACCCAGCCGGACCTCGACTGGGACCACCCGGAGGTGCGCACCGAGTTCACCGACGTGCTGCGGTTCTGGCTGGACAAGGGCGTCGACGGCTTCCGCGTGGACGTCGCGCACGGCCTGGTCAAGGCCGACGGGCTGCCCGACTGGCACGGCCACGTGTCCATGGTCGACGGCGGCACCTCCGACGACGCCGAGGACGACCCGGGCGCCCCGGAGGACGGCTCCACCGGCGCCGGCAACCAGGGCCCGATGTTCGACCAGGACGGCGTGCACGAGATCTACCGGACCTGGCACGACGTGCTCGCCGAGTACGACGGCGATCGCTGCCTCGTCGCCGAGGCCTGGGTGGAGCCGCTGTCCCGCCTGGCGCGGTACGTGCGCCCGGACGAGATGCACCAGGCCTTCAACTTCTCGTTCCTGACCACCGCGTGGGACGCCGCCGCCCTGCGGCGCGTCGTCGCGGCGTCGTACGAGGCCAACGACGAGGTCGGCGCGCCCACCACGTGGGTGCTGTCGAACCACGACGTGGTGCGTCACGTCACCCGGCTCGGCCTGCCCGACGTCGGCGTGCGGCCCAACGGCGTCTTCGCCACGGACCCCCAGCCCGACGAGGAGCTCGGCCTGCGCCGCGGACGCGCCGCCACGCTGCTCATGCTGGGCCTGCCCGGCTCGGCTTACCTGTACCAGGGCGAGGAGCTCGGCCTGCCCGAGCACACCACGATGCCGAACGAGGTGCGCCAGGACCCGGCCCACTTCCGGACGCACGGTGCCGAGGCCGGCCGTGACGGCTGCCGCGTGCCCCTGCCGTGGGAGGCCGACGCCCCCGGCTTCGGCTTCGGCCCGACCGATGAGACGTGGCTGCCGCAGCCCGACTCCTACGCGCGCTACGCCGCCGACGTCCAGTACGACGTCCCAGGCTCGACCTTCGAGCTGTACCGGGCGGCCCTGGCCGCGCGGCGTGCTGAGGGTCTCGGGCACGGCACGATGGCGTGGCTCGAGGCGTGGGAGGACTCCGCGGACGTCGTCGCCTTCCGCAACGACGGGGTCGCCGTCGTGGCGAACCTCGGTACGGAGCCGGTGGCCCTGCCCGAGGGCGCCGAGGTGCTGCTGACCTCCGGCCCGGTGAGCGACGACCTGCCCGCCGACACCACGGTCTGGCTGCGCGCCTGACCTCACCGCTGTGGGCATGAAATATGCCGTCCGGGCTCACCCCCGGGCGGCATATTTCATGCCCACAGGCGTGACGAATTCCCCCGGGGGTATGGCTTAGGCTCGTCCTCGATGGGTACCACCGGGTCGTCGCGTCAGGTTCGCGTGCTGCGCGGTGCCGTCGCCGCGACCGTCGCGACGGGGGTCGCGCTGGCGTCGCACGTCGCCGGCGGCGCTCCCGTGCCCGGTTGGCTCGGCGTCGTCGCCCCGTGGGCGATCACGGTGTGGCTCTCCACCCTGCTGGCGGGGCGCCACGTCGCCCGCTGGCGCACGGCCTCCTCGGTCGTCGTCGGGCAGGTGCTGTTCCACACCCTCTTCGTGCTCGGCACCCCCGTCGGGGCGCCCGCCGCCTCCGACCCCCACGCCGGCCACGCCGTGCTGACGCCGTTCACGCCGACGTCGGCCACCGTCGACCTCATCCAGGCCGACGCACGCATGGGGGGCTGGCACGCCGCGGCGGCCGTCGCCACCGCCGCCCTGCTGTACCGCGGCGAGCTGCTCCTCCACCGGCTGCTCCGCGCCGCCGGCACGGTCGTCACACGCCTGGCACCACCGCGCCTTGTCGTCCCCGCCGCGGCCATCGAGGTCCCGACGGCGCCCGCCCTCGTCCCGGTCCGGTACCACCGGCCGGCACGTCCACGTCCTCAGCTGCGCCCGCTCCAACGGCGTGGCCCTCCCGCCCTCTCAGCGTCCTGAACCCCTTCCCGGGTCCGTCCGACGACGGACCCCGGTCGCGCCGCGCCCGCGCTCCCGTGCGGCGGCGCCGGCGCGCCCGTGCGGCGGCGCCGGCGCGCCCGACGCCAGAGAACCTGAGAGGCACTCCTGTGACCACCCGACGCACCACCACGACGCTCGCCCTGCTGCTCGCCGCCGGCTCCCTCGGCCTGGCGGGCTGCGCCACCGAGGAGTCCGCCGCCCCCGCGGCGACGGACACCACCACCGCCGACGACGTGTCGATCGACGACGCCTGGGTCAAGGCCGCGGACGCGGGCATGACCGCCGGCTTCGGCGACATCACCAACGACGGGGAGGCCGAGATCACCGTCGTCGCCGCAGCGACCAACGCCGCGGCCCGCACCGAGCTGCACGAGACCGCCGCCGACGCCTCGGGCGAGATGTCCATGGCCGAGGTCGAGGGGGGGTTCGTCGTGCCGGCCGGCGAGACCCTCGTCCTCGAACCGGGCGGGCACCACCTGATGCTCATGGACCTCGCCGGCCCGGTCCGTGCCGGGGACGAGCTGACGTTCACCCTGACGTTCGGCGACGGCTCGACGGCCGAGCTGACGGCGCCGGTCAAGGACTTCACCGGCGCCGAGGAGAGCTACGACGGCGAGTCCGGCGCGGAGCACGGGGACTCCTGATGGCGGCGTCCGACGAGGGCGCCCGCGGCCGGCCCGGGTCGACCCGGCGGCAGTTCCTCCTCGGAGGGGCTGCCGCCGGGTTCGGCGCGGTCGCCGCGCTGGGCGCCGAGCACGCTCTCGACCGGCCCACCGCCGCGGCGGAGCCACCTCCCCTGCACGGCACCGAGACGGTCCCGTTCCACGGTGCCCACCAGGCCGGTATCGCTACCGACGCCCAGGCGTACGGCACGTTCGTCGCGCTGGACCTGCACGAGGACACCGGCCGCGAGGCGCTCGGCCGACTGATGCGCATCCTGTCCGACGACGCCGCGCGGCTCACGCAGGGCGAGCCGGCCCTGGCGGACACCGAGCCGGAGCTCGCCGTCGTGCCGGCACGCCTGACCGTCACCTTCGGGTTCGGCCCGGGCTTCGTGGCCCGAGCCGGCGGTGAGGCCCCGGCGTGGCTGCACCCGCTGCCGTCGTTCGCCGTCGACCGGCTGGACCCCGGTTTCAGCGACGGCGACCTGCTGCTGCAGATCGCCGCCGACGACCAGCTCACCGTGTCCCACGCGACGCGGATGCTGCTCAAGGACGCCCGGGGGTTCGCCGAGGTGCGCTGGACCCAGCGCGGGTTCCGCCGGGCGCACGGGTCGGTCGCGCCCGGCACCACGATGCGCAACCTCTTCGGTCAGGTCGACGGCACCGCGAACCCGGTGCCGGGCACGCCCGACTTCGACGAGGTCGTGTGGGCCACCGAGGGCTGGATGGCCGGCGGGACGAGCGCCGTCGTCCGGCGCATCCACATGGACCTCGACGAGTGGGACACCGTCGGGCGGGCCGGACGGGAGCAGGCGGTGGGCCGGACCCAGGCGACCGGCGCCCCGCTGACCGGCACCCGGGAGCACGACGAACCGGACTTCGCCGCGCGGACCGAGGCCGGCTTCTCCGTGATCCCGGAGTTCTCGCACGTGCGGCGAGCTCGCGGTGTCGACGAGGGCCGCCACGACCGGATCTTCCGGCGGGGATACAACTACGACGACACCCCGTCCGGAGACCACGTGTCGGACGCGGGGCTGATCTTCGCCTGCTTCCAGGCCGACGTGGACCGGCAGTTCACGCCGATGCAGCGGCGGCTGGCGAAGCTGGACCTGCTGAACCGGTGGACGACACCGATCGGGTCGTCGGTGTTCGCGATCCCGCCGGGGTGCGCACCGGGCGGGTTCGTCGGCGACACCCTGCTCGCCTAGCCGTTGTGGGCATGAAATCTGCGGGCGTGAATCGATCCACGCCCGCAGATTTCATGCCCGCAACGGGGCGCGGGGTGATCAGCCGCCGGAGACGCTGAGCTCGGCCTCGCGCAGCTTCGCCTCGAACTCGGCGTCCAGCTCACGCGAGTCCAGCCAGCCGTACGGCAGGTGCGGCTTCTTCGGCGAGCCGGCACGTCCGCGCGGACCCTCGGCGTCCTCGCCCGGGTAGGGCAGGTCGAGGTCGAGGCCGTCGAGCCGCTCGCGCAGCTCGGCGAGCGTGGAGACCATCGCCAGCCCGCGGCGCGCGTCGCCCCCGACGGCGTACCCCTTGAGGTACCAGGCCATGTGCTTGCGCAGGTCGCGCATGCCCTTGTCCTCGTCACCGTCGTAGTACTCGATCATCAGCTCGCCGTGGCGGTAGATCGTCTCGGCGACCTCGCGCAGACCGGGCCGCACGCGGGCGTCGGACCCGTTGAACGCGGCCGCGAGGTCGGCGAAGAGCCACGGACGCCCCTGGCAGCCGCGGCCCACGACGACGCCGTCCGCACCGGTCTCACGGACCATGCGCACGGCGTCCTCGGCGGCCCAGATGTCGCCGTTGCCCAGCACGGGCACGGTCCGCACGGCCTCCTTGAGGCGCGCGACGGCGGTCCAGTCGGCGGTGCCGGAGTAGTGCTGGGCCGCGGTGCGGGCGTGCAGCGCGACGGCGGAGGCACCGAGGGACTCGGCGGTGCGGCCGGCCTCGAGGTACGTCAGGTGGTCGTCGTCGATGCCCTTGCGCATCTTCACGGTCACCGGGAGGCCGTGCGGCTCGGCGGCCTGGACAGCGGACCGCACGATGCCGGCGAACAGCTCGCGCTTCCACGGCACGGCCGCGCCGCCGCCCTTGCGCGTCACCTTGGGCACCGGGCAGCCGAAGTTCAGGTCGATGTGGTCGGCACGGTCCTCGGTGGCGATGATCCGCACGGCCTCGCCGACGGTCGCCGGGTCGACGCCGTAGACCTGCGCCGAGCGCGGCGTCTCGTCGTCGCCGAAGGTCACGATGCGCAGGGCCTCGGTGTTGCGCTCGACGAGCGCCCGTGAGGTCACCATCTCGGCCACGTACAGGCCGGGGTCGAACCCGGTCGACTCCCCCGCCTGGCGGCACAGGGTGCGAAAGGCGCGGTTGGTCACCCCCGCCATGGGGGCCAGCACCACCGGGGTGTCCACGGTGAGGGGTCCGATCTGCAGCGGCGGCAGCACACGGCTGCCCGACGCCGGAGCGTCGGGTGCGGAGGTGGGCTGCGGCGTCGTGCGGGCGGGGTCGAACGTGAAGGTCACGTCGGTCATTGTCCCACCGGTACCGCGCGAGCCGCTGTGACCTCCACTACCGCGCATCCCCAGGACTCGCCAGTGTGACGCTCGTCACACTGGCGCGTTTCGGGTCGCAGGATTTTTCACCCGCTGCCAATCTGGCACGACCTCGACGAAAGGAAACACATGGCCCTCTGGCTGATTATCCTCATTGCCGGTCTCATCTCCCTGATCCTCGGTCTGACCGTCCTCGGCCAGACCTTCGTCTGGATCGGTGTGGTGGCCATGGTCGTCGGAGTCGTGCTGGTGCTCATGAACAAGGGCAAGAAGAAGGTCGCTTGATCCTGGGCGGGCTGGAAATGGCCTCGCCCGCCCGACGACAAGCACTCCCCCGCTAATCCGTGACATTGTCACATCTTGCCGCGGCACAAGAATTCCGCGGCTCTCGAAGGAGGAAATGTGCCCCTCTGGCTCATTCTGATCATCATCGGCGTCGTGCTCCTGATCCTCGGGCTCAGCGGCATCGCGGAGATCCTGCTCTGGATCGGCGTCGCCATCCTGGTCGTCAGCCTGGTTCTCGCGCTGATGAACCGCGCAAAATCCTGAACTCCCCTCTGGGTTGGTGTACCCGCTGACGCGGGAGCAGTAAGGGGGCCGTCCCCACCGGGACGGCCCCCTTACTGCTGTGCGCACACGACTGCGCCGGGGTCAGGAGACGCCGGGCATCTTCTCGGCGAGGTAGCCGGCGACCTTGTCCAGGGAGACCCGCTCCTGGGCCATGGTGTCGCGGTGACGGATCGTCACGGCCTGGTCGTCGAGCGTGTCGAAGTCGACGGTGACGCAGTACGGCGTGCCGATCTCGTCCTGACGGCGGTACCGCTTGCCGATCGCCTGGGTGATGTCGTGGTCGACGTTCCAGTACTGGCGCAGCTCCTCGGCCAGCTTCTCGGCCGTCGGCAGCAGCTCGGAGCTCTTCGACAGCGGCAGCACGGCCGCCTTGACCGGGGCCAGACGCTCGTCGAGGCGCAGCACGGTGCGCTTGTCGACGCCGCCCTTGGTGTTGGGCGCCTCGTCCTCGGAGTAGGCCTCGATGAGGAACGCCATGAGGGAGCGGGTCAGACCGGCGGCCGGCTCGATGACGTACGGGAAGTACTTCTCGTTGGTCACCGGGTCGCGGTACATCAGGTCCTTGCCGGAGTGCTCCGCGTGGGTGGACAGGTCGAAGTCCGTGCGGTTGGCGATGCCCTCGAGCTCGCCCCACTCCCCGCCGGTGAACCCGAAGCGGTACTCGATGTCCACGGTGCGGGTGGAGTAGTGCGACAGCTTGTCGGCAGGGTGCTCGTACAGCCGCAGGTTCTCCGGGTCGATGCCCAGGCCCGTGTACCAGGCCATGCGGGTGTCGATCCAGTACTGGTGCCACTCGGCGTCGCTGCCCGGCTCGACGAAGAACTCCATCTCCATCTGCTCGAACTCGCGCGTGCGGAAGATGAAGTTGCCCGGCGTGATCTCGTTGCGGAACGACTTGCCGATCTGGGCGATGCCGAACGGCGGCTTCTGCCGCGCCGCGGCGGCCACGTTGGCGAAGTTCACGAAGATGCCCTGGGCCGTCTCCGGGCGCAGGTAGTGGCGGCCGGACTCGTCCTCGACGGGGCCGAGGTAGGTCTTGAGCATCATGTTGAAGTCGCGCGGCTCGGTCCACTCACCACGGGTGCCGCAGCTCGGGCAGGCGATCTCGGCGAGGCCGCCCTCGGGCGCACGGCCCTTGCGCTCCTCGAACTCCTCGATCATCTGGTCCTCGCGGAACCGCTTGTGGCAGCTCAGGCACTCGGTCAGCGGGTCGGTGAAGGCACCGAGGTGACCGGAGGCCTCCCAGACCGGCGTCGGCAGGATGACCGACGAGTCCAGGCCGACCACGTCGGGACGACGGGTCATGGCCTTCCACCACTGCTTCTTGATGTTCTCCTTGAGCTCGACGCCCAGCGGGCCGTAGTCCCACGCGGAGCGGGTACCGCCGTAGATCTCGCCGGACTGGAAGACGAATCCCCGGCGCTTGGCGAGGGAGACGACGGCGTCGAGCTTGGCGTGCGCGGACGGTGCTGCCACGGATCACTCCTGGGTGTCGACCCCGCCGGTGGCTCCGGCGGGGCGTACGTTCACGGTGGGGTCGGCGCCACGACGGGCGCCAGTGGTCCAGCGTACCGGTCGACTCCCCGCCGGAGGGCGCCGCTGCGCACGGGGCCCGGGAACGGTCGGATCGCCCGATCCGCACCCATCGTCAAGGACGCGAAGGACAAGGTGACCCCGACCGGGCCCGTCACATCGACGCGGCTCCGGTGCGGAGAAGGCCACGAGGTCAGTCAACCCAGCTGGACGATCATCACCAGAGCCAACATCCCGCCGATCACGATCCTTTCACGAGCGGTCAGGCGACGGCGGCTTCGAATAGTCACGCCGACTGCATCCGGTGCTGATCCATCGTCATACTCGGCCCGAAGCGACCGGATCTCCCGGACCACCCGGTCCACACGGGACTCATGCCCCAGCCTCACGGCCAGGTCTGCGCGCTGCACCGCCCAGCACCTCGAGACGTTGCCCTGATGATCGACGACCTCCACCCTCATTCCCGGGGTGATGTCGGAGATCTCTCGCCACGGATAGTCCCGCACCTTCACGATGTCGCGCGACCGAATACCCCAGTCCCAGACCTCGATCCTGCCGGCCGCCATCACTGTCGCGAGCGTGTGCACCACGAAAGCAAGCGCCAGCATCGCGAAGTCTCCCGGCTTGGGGAATAGTGGCACCAATGCCACCAGCACGAGGGAAAGCGCGCTCGCCATTCCACAAAAGAGTCGGGCCGCGGCGGTCGCGCGATATGTCCTGATCAACATCGTCCTGATCGCCCCCTCCGTTCTGATCAGCCAGCCGCTGGCCTCCAGCTCCTCAGCCAGTGAAGACCTCTCCGATCAGACGCCCTGGGCCCCGGACGAGCCACGCCCCACCGTGGACCAGAAGCCCCTGCGCGACCGGGCGGCGTCGACCATGGCGCGAGAGTAGCGTGACGCCCATCGCAGCAACCCGGATTGACTTTCATTCTCAACTACGGTGAGAATCGTTCTCATGACTCGTCGCGCCACCCTCGGCCTCGCCGCCGCGCTCCCCCTCAGCCTCGTCCTCGCCTCCTGCGCCACGGACGGAGGCAGCGGAGACGGCGGCGACACCGTCGACGTCCTCGCCTCCTTCTACCCGCTGCAGTACGTGGCCGAGCAGGTCGGCGGCGACCTCGTGAACGTCGAGAACCTCACTCCCCCGGCCGCCGAGCCGCACGACCTCGAGCTCGCCCCCGCCCAGGTGCGTGCCGTCGGCACGGCGGACGTCGTCGTGTACCAGTCGGGCTTCCAGCCGGCCGTCGACGAGGCGGTCGACTCCCGCGCCCCGGAGCACGTGGTCGACGCCGCCGAGGTGGTCGACCTCGAGGAGAGCCCGGGCACGATCGAGGACGGCCACGAGGGCGAGACCGCCGAGGAGCACGCCGAGCACGCGGACGAGGAGGAGCACGCGGACGAGGAGGAGCACGCCGAGGACGACGGGCACGGCCACGGCCCCCTCGACCCGCACTTCTGGCTCGACCCGACCCTCCTCGAGCCGGTCGCGGACGCCGTCGCCGAGCAGCTCTCCGCGGCCGACCCGGACAACGCGGACACCTACGCCGCGAACGCCGAGGCGCTGCAGGGCACGCTCGACGAGCTGGACGCCGAGTTCGCCACCGCGCTGGAGCCGTGCGCGGGCGAGACCCTCGTGACGAGCCACGCCGCCTTCGGGTACCTGGCCGAGCGCTACGGCCTGACGCAGGTCGGCGTCGCCGCGATCGACCCCGAGACCGAACCGTCCCCGGCGCGGCTGCGCGAGATCGGCGAGGTCGTCGAGCACGAGGGCGTGCAGACCCTCTTCACCGAGACCCTCACCAGCCCCAAGGTCACCGAGACGCTCGCCTCCGACCTCGGTGTCGGGACCGCGGTCCTCAACCCGCTGGAGGGCCTCACCACGGAGGAGATCGACGCCGGTGCGGACTACGTTGCTGTCATGACCGAGAACCTCGCGACCCTGCGCGACGGCCTGGGGTGCGCATGACGACGCCCGCGATCGACGTCCGCGACCTGCACGTGCACCTCGGCGCCAGCCACGTGCTGCGCGGGGTCGACCTGCGCGTCGACCCCGGCGAGGTCGTCGCCCTGCTCGGCGCCAACGGGTCGGGGAAGTCCACCCTGGTGCGCACCGTCGTCGGTGTCCTGGAGCCCACCCGCGGCGAGGTCGACCTGCTCGGCCACCGGCGCGGGTCGGACGTGCCGTGGGACCGCATCGGCTACGTGCCGCAGCGGGTGAGCGCGGCGGCCGGTGTGCCGTCGACCGCCGCCGAGGTCGTGGCCTCCGGGCTGCTCCACCGCGGCCGGCTCACCCTGCCGCGGGGCTGGCGGCACCGCGCCCGCGAGGCGCTGGCCCAGGTCGGTCTCGCCGACCGGGCCGACGACGCCACGAACCGGCTCTCCGGCGGCCAGCAGCAGCGGGTCCTCATCGCCCGGGCGCTGGTGCGCAGCCCCGAGGTGCTGGTCCTGGACGAACCCGTCGCCGGTGTCGACCGGCCCAGCCAGGAGGCGTTCGCCGCCACCATGGCCCGCCTCGTCGACGACGGCCTCACCGTCCTGGTGGTGCTGCACGAGCTCGGGGAGCTCGCCGGGCTCATCAGCCGGGCGGTCGTGCTGCGTCACGGACGCGTGGTGCACGACGGCGCTCCCCCGCGCCCGCACGGCGAGCACGGCACGGAAGGGCACGAGCACATCCACCCCCACACCTCCGAGGTGCCCGCCGTCAGCGGATCCGGGCTCGGCCTGACCGACACCCCGTTCGAGAGTGAGCAGGAGGCGCGGCCGTGACCGAGATCGCCTTCATGCTCACCGACCCCCTCATGCAGCGCGCCCTGCTGGCCGCCCTGCTCGTCGGCGCGGCCGCCCCGGTGGTCGGCACCTACCTCGTCCAGCGACGCCTCGCACTGCTCGGTGACGGCATCGGCCACGTCGCCCTGACCGGCGTCGCCCTCGGCTGGCTCATCGGGTCGGCCATGGGTCTGGCGCCCAACGACGTGCTGGCCATCCCGGGCGCCGTCGTCGCCGCCGTCATCGGCTCGGTCCTCATCGAGGTCGTCCGACGCCGCGGGCGCACCTCCGGCGACCTGGCGCTGGCGATCATGTTCTACGGCGGTATCGCGGGCGGTGTGCTGATCATCGGCATCGCGGGCGGGTCGTCCGGCAGCCTCATGTCGTACCTGTTCGGGTCGATCTCGACGGTCACGACCACCGACCTCGTCCTCACCGTGGTCCTGTGCCTGCTGATCCTCGTGCTCGGCGTCGGGCTGCGTCCCGCGCTGTTCTCGGTCAGCCACGACGAGGAGTTCGCGATCTCCTCCGGCCTGCCCGTCTGGGCGCTCAACATGGCTGTCGCGGTCCTGGCGGCCCTGACCGTCACCGTGGCGATGCGGGTGGTCGGGCTGCTGCTCGTCTCGGCCCTGATGATCGTGCCCGTGGCGATCGGGCAGCTCGTGACACACTCCTTCCGCCGCACGATGGCCGTCGGCTCGGTCACGGGCGTGGCGGTGTGCGTCACCGGGCTCAGCATCACCTACTGGTACCCGCTGTCCCCCGGTGCCCTCATCGTGGTGCTCGCGATCGGCGTCTACGCGCTGGTCGCGGGGCTGCACCCGCTGCTCGCCCGTCGCCGTCCCGCCGGCGACCCGCACCCCGACATCCCCGACGACGTCCAGGTGGCCGCCCGGACGTCCGCGCAAGGAGACTGCGAATGAACACACCGCTGCGCATGACCAAGCAGCGGGCCGCCGTCGCCGAGGCGCTCGACGCCAGCGACGAGTTCCGCAGCGCGCAGCAGCTGCACGAGCTGCTGCGCGACCGTGGTGACGCCGTCGGTCTCGCCACGGTCTACCGGACGCTGCAGGCGCTCGCCGACGGCGGCGACGTCGACGTGCTGCGCACGGACGACGGCGAGGCGCTGTACCGCCGCTGCGCCCGCACGGAGCACCACCACCACCTGGTGTGCCGCTCGTGCGGCCGAGCCGTCGAGATCGACGGCCCCACGGTCGAGGCCTGGGCCGCCGAGGTCGGCGCCTCCCAGGGCTTCTCGGACATCGACCACACCATCGAGCTCTGGGGCACCTGCGCCGACTGCCGCGCACTGTGACGTAGTCGACTAAGGACAGGCATACCTCACAGGGCACAATGGGGCCATGGTCACCGCTCACCTGGTCGTCGCCGCGTCCGAGGACGCCGAGCGCCAGGGTGTGTTCACGCTGGACGGATTCCCCTTCTGGATCGTGTACCTGGCCGCGTTCTGCCTCGTCATGGTGCGCGCCGGGGCCACCTACTGGCTGGGCCGCGGCGTCGCCCGCGGCACGGTGCGCACCCGCGCCGCCGAGCTCCTGACCGGCGACCGCGCGACCCGGGTCATCGACCGGATCCATCGGTGGGGCCCGCCGGCGGTGACCTTCTCCTTCTTCACCGTCGGTATCCAGACGGTGGTCAACCTCGCCGCCGGCTACCTGCGGATGCCGTTCGGCCGCTACCTCGTGGCGCTGACCTTCGGCTCCCTGATCTGGGCGGCGATCTGGACCACGGTCGGCACCGCGGTCGTCTGGGGCGCCGTCCTGCTGTTCCTCGAGCAGCCGGCCGTGCTCGCCGCCCTGGGCGTGCTGGCGGCGGGCCTCACCGTGTGGTTGCTGCTCCGTCGCCGGGCCCGCGACCGGACCGCCGCACCCCAGCCGGACGAGGTCTGATGCTCACCTCGCCGGCCACCGTGCCGACCGCCGCCGAGCAGGTCGCCCGCCGCACCCGGCGCCGGGTCCTCGCCTGCCTGCTCGCCCTCGCCGCCCTCGCCGCCGTCGTGGTGGCGAGCCTGGTGCTCGGGGTGCGTGACGTCTCGCTGCCCGTCGTGTGGCAGGCGCTCACCGACCCCGTCGCGGGCGACGTCGACCACCAGGTAATCGCCGGCCAGCGGGTGCCGCGCGCTCTCGTGGGGATCACCGCCGGTCTGGCCCTGGGCGTCGCCGGTGCCGTCATCCAGGGCGTCACCCGCAACCCGATCGCCGACCCCGGTCTGCTCGGGCTGAACTCCGGGGCGTCGTTCGCCGTCGTCTGCGCCGTCTGGCTGCTCGGCCTCACCGCACCGTCGCAGTTCGTGTGGTTCGCCTTCCTCGGCGCCGCGGCCGCGGCCGCCCTGGTGTTCTCCATCGGCTCCGGGCAGCCGGTCAAGCTCGCTCTCGTCGGGGCGACCGTCACCGCACTCATCACGCCGCTCATCACGCTCGTGCTGCTGCGCGACCAGCAGGCGTTCAACCTCTACCGGTTCTGGGCCGTCGGGTCGCTCACGGGCCGCGGCACGGAGACGCTCCTCGTGGTGCTGCCGTTCGTCGCCGTCGGCGCCGTCCTGGCCGCCGGCCTCGCGCACCGCCTCAACATGCTCGCCCTCGGTGACGACATCGCCCGGGGCCTGGGTCAGCGCGTCGGTGTCACCCGGGCGGTCGCCGGGCTGACCATCGTGCTGCTGGCCGGCGCTGCCACGTCGCTCGCCGGACCCATCGCGCTCGTCGGCCTCGCCGTCCCGCACGCCGCCCGCCGCCTGGTCGGGACCGACTACCGCTGGGTGCTGCTGATGTCGGCGCTGCTCGGACCCGTGATGCTGCTCGGGGCCGACGTCATCGGCCGACTGGTCCTGCCGCACAGCGAGCTCGAGGCGGGCGTGGTCGCCGCGGCGCTCGGCGCGCCCGTCCTCGTCGCGGTCGCCCGCGGCCGGAAGATCGCGGGGGTGTGAGATGACGACGACGCTCCCCGCCACCCCGTCGGCCACCCCGGCCACCGACCCCGTCGGCGCGCTGCGCCGCCGCCGCCGCCGGCGTCTCGCCCTCGTCCTCGGCGCGCTCGCGGTCCTCGCGGTGGCGCTGGCCGGTCTGGCCCTCACGCTCGGCGCGGCCTCGCTCACCCCGGGCCGGGCGCTGCTGGCCGCCGTCGGTGTCGGTGACGACGGCGACCTGTTCATCGTGCAGCGCCTGCGGCTGCCGCGGCTCGCGGCGGCCCTGCTCGCCGGTGCCGCGTTCGGCCTCGCCGGTGCCCTGTTCCAGTCGACCCTGCGCAACCCGCTGGCCAGCCCCGACATCCTGGGGATCGCCACGGGCGCCTCGGTCGGAGCGGTCTTCGCGATGCTCGGACTCGGGCTGACGGGCCTGGCCGTCTCGGCCGGGGCGTTCGTCGGCGCGGGGGTCATCGCGCTGCTCATCTGGTTCTTCGCCTGGCGCCAGGGCCTGCACTCGACCCGGTTCGTGCTCGTCGGCGTCGGGTTCGCCTATCTCGCCTCCTCGGTGCTCGCCTGGATGCTCGCGAGCGCCGACCAGCGCGACGCCGCGTCCGCCCTGGTCTGGACCGTGGGCAGCGTCGCCGACGTGCGCGGCACCGAGCTCGGGGTGCTCGGACTGGGTCTCGCGGTCCTGGCCGTGGTGGTCGCGGCGATCTCCCGCTGGCAGGCTCCGCTCGCCCTCGGCGACGACCACGCCCGTGGGCTCGGCGTGCCCACCGACGCCGCCCGGGTCGGCACGCTGCTCACCGCGGTCGGCCTCGTCGCGCTGGCGACCTCCGTCGTCGGGCCGCTGGCGTTCGTCGCCCTCGTCGCCCCGGCGATCGCCCGTCGTCTGGTGGACGACGGCGGCCCGGCCCTGTCGGTGTCCGTCGCCACCGGCGCGACCCTGGTCCTGGCCGCCGACGTCGTCGCCGAGCACGCCGTGCTCGGTGTGGCCGCCCCGACCGGCATCGTCACCGGCCTGGTCGGCGCCCCGTACCTGCTCTGGCTGCTCGCCACCCACGAGAAGAGAACCCGCGCATGATCGACGTCCCGCACACCGACACCCGCCCGGCGCACGGCACCACCGGCGCGCTCGTCGCGCACGGGGTCTCGATCGGGTACGACGGGCACCGCGTCATCGAGGACCTCGAC
Organism: Isoptericola sp. b408; assembly: GCF_030588085.1. NCBI lineage: Bacteria > Bacillati > Actinomycetota > Actinomycetes > Micrococcales > Promicromonosporaceae > Isoptericola > Isoptericola sp. b408. The sequence goes on along the minus strand of NZ_JAUQYQ010000002.1, from coordinate 219,251 downwards.
CTCACGCTGCCCGCGGGCCGGGTCACCGCCGTCGTCGGGCCGAACGCGTGCGGCAAGTCGACGCTGCTGCGCGGCCTGGCCCGGCTGCACCCGCTCGACGCCGGGCGGGTCACCCTCGGCGACCGGGACGTCACCACCATGCCCCGCAAGGAGCTGGCCCGGTCCGTCGGGGTCCTGCCCCAGACCTCCGTCGCCCCCGACGGCGTCCGCGTGGCCGAGCTGGTCGGCCGGGGCCGCTACCCGCACCAGGGCTGGTTCGGCCGGCACTCCAGCGACGACGACGCCGTCGTGCGGCGAGCCCTGGAGGCCACGGGGGTCGCCGACCTCGCCGACCGGCCGGTGGCCGAGCTCTCCGGCGGTCAGCGCCAGCGCGTCTGGGTGGCGATGGTGCTCGCCCAGGAGACCGGCGTCGTGCTCCTGGACGAGCCGACGACGTTCCTGGACGTGGCCCACCAGGTGGAGCTGCTGGACCTGCTCGCCGACCTCAACGCGGAGCGGGGCACCACCGTGGTCATGGTGCTGCACGAGCTCAACCTCGCCGCCCGCTACGCGGACCACCTCGTCGTGATGAGCGCGGGGCGGGTCGTGGCCGAGGGACCGCCGGCCGAGGTGCTCGACGCCCGCACGGTCCTGGACGCGTTCGGCCTCGACGCGCAGGTCGTGCCCGACCCGGTCTCGGGCACGCCGATGGTCGTCCCGGTGGGCCGGCACCGGCGTGGGTGACGTCACACTCCCTTCCACTCGGTCGACAAATGAGGTTAGCCTTGCCTCACTTAACCGCCCTCACGCTTCGCCGTGAGCACACCGAGGAGAACCTGTGCGTCGTCGCCGCTCCCTGACCACCGCCGTCGGTCTCGCCGCCGTGGGCACCCTGATGCTGACCGCCTGCTCCGGCGACGCCGAGCCCGAGGCCGGCTCCGGGGAGGAGACCGCCGCCGAGGAGTCGGCGGGCTCCGCGGGCGCCACCGACGAGTTCCCGGTCACGATGACCCACGCCTTCGGCGAGACCACGATCGAGTCCGCACCGGAGCGCGTCGCCACCTGGGGCTGGGGCTCCACCGAGGCGGCCCTGGCCGTCGGGGTCGCGCCCGTCGGCGTCGCCGAGCAGGTCTTCACCGTGGGCGAGCAGGCGCTCGTGCCCTGGGTCGCCGAGGAGTACGAGGCCCTGGGCGCCGAGGAGCCGGTCATCTTCACCGACCCGGAGGCCGGCGCCTCCGTGCCCTACGAGGAGTTCGTCGAGGCCGACCCCGACCTCATCCTCGCCCCGTACTCGGGCCTGACCGAGGAGCAGTACGACGTGCTCTCCGACATCGCCCCCGTCGTGGCCTACCCCGAGAACCCGTGGACCACCCCGTGGGACGAGACCATCACGATCACCGCCGAGGCCCTGGGCCGTTCCGAGGCCGGTGAGCAGGTCCTGTCGGACATCGACGCCTACTTCGCCGACCTCGCCGCCGAGCACCCCGAGCTCGAGGGCGAGACGTTCGCCGCGATCGTCGACTCCCCCTCCGAGGGCCAGGTGTACGTCTACACGCCGGCCGACCCCCGGGTGAGCATCCTGGAGAAGCTGGGCATCGAGTCCGCACCGGCCGTGGCGGAGCTCGACACCTCCGACGGCGGGTTCTTCTACACGCTGTCCTACGAGGAGCTGGACAAGCTCGAGTCGGACGTCGTCATCGCCTACACGTACACCGAGGAGGAGGCCGAGACGTTCGGCGAGTCCGACGAGCTCCAGGCGGTCCCGGCGATCGCCGACGGGAACGTCGTCAAGGTCGTCGGCAACGTCGCCGTCTCCTCCGTCTCGCCGCCCACGGCCCTGTCCTACGACTGGCCGGACGGCGTCCCCGCGATCGTCGACCAGCTCGCGGCGCTGTACGACGAGAGCTGAGTCGTCACGACACGTCGTCGAACAGATGACGCCCGTCCGAGGTCGTCGATCCCGAAGTGGAGGGGCCCCTGGGGCCCGTGAACGCGATCTCGGACGGGCGTCATCTGTTCGGCGTCAGGCCGACGCGCCCGGGACGTCCACGGCCCCGCCGTAGCGCCGGTCGCGGCGCGCGAACTCCTCGACCGCCCTCCACAGGTGCCGCCGGTCCACGTCCGGCCACGGCTCGGGCAGGAACACCAGCTCGGCGTACGCGGCCTGCCAGATCATGAAGTTGCTGGTGCGCTGCTCGCCCGAGGACCGCAGGAACAGGTCGACGTCCGGCAGGTCCGGCTCGTCGAGGTACTGCTGGATCGTCTTCTCGGTCACGCGCGCCGGGTTGATCTTCCCGTCGACGGCGTCCCGCGCGATCGCCGCCGCCGCGTCGGCGATCTCCGCGCGGCCGCCGTAGTTCACGCACATGGTCAGCGTGCAGCGGTCGTTGTCCTTCGTCATCTCCTCGGCCCGCTGCAGCTCGTCGATCACCGAGCCCCACAGCTTCGGACGCCTCCCCGCCCAGCGGATCCGCACGCCCCAGGACGCCATCTCGTCCCGGCGCCGGCGGATGACGTCCCGGTTGAAGCCCAGGAGGAACTTCACCTCCTCCGGCGACCGCTTCCAGTTCTCCGTGCTGAACGCGTACGCCGAGACGTGCTTGACGCCGATCTGCACCGCGCCCGCCACGACGTCGAGGAGCGACTTCTCGCCCTCCTTGTGCCCCTCGATCCGGGACAGCCCGCGCGCGTTGGCCCACCGGCCGTTGCCGTCCATGACGACGGCGACGTGGTTCGGCACGAACTGGGCGGGGATGTCCGGCGGCGTGGCACCGGAGGGGTGCGCGTAGGGCTCGGCGTACTCACGGGGGGCGCGGGGCATCAGGCCTCTCTCTCGATCAGGCGCAACGAGCGCAGGGTGCGCTCCAGGTAGAACTGCGAATAGGCGGCGACGAGGCCGTCCGCCTCGTGGCGGTGGCGCGGCTCGGCGGCGTCGGCGACGTCCCACTCACCGGCGAGCAGCGCGGCCAGCAGCACGAACGTCTCCGGGGCCGGCGACGGCGACCCGGGCGGGCGGCAGCGCGTGCACACCGCGCCGCCCTGCGCGACGGCGAAGGCGTGGTGCGGCCCGGGCTCGCCGCAGCGGGCGCACTCGGTGAACGACGGTGCCCACCCGGCGACGGCGAGCGCGCGCAGGAGGTAGGAGTTCAGCACCAGCCCGGGGGCGTGCGCCCGCTCGGACAGCGCTCGCAGCGCGCCCACGAGCAGCCAGTACTGCTGGACGGCCGGTTCGTGCTCCTGGGAGACCAGGCGGTCGGCGGTCTCCAGCATGGCCGCCCCGGCGGTGTACAGCGCGTAGTCGGCGCTGATCTGCCGGGCGAACGGGCCGATCGTCTCGACCTGCGTCACCGAGTCCAGGCTGCGGCCGGTGTGCAGCTGGACGTCGACCGCCATGAAGGGTTCCAGCCGGGCGCCGAACCGTGAGGACGTGCGCCGCACACCGCGACCGACGGCACGGACCTTGCCGTGCTCGCGGGTCAGCAGCGTGATGATGCGGTCGGCCTCGCCCAGCTTCTGGGTGCGCAGCACGATCGCGTCGTCTCGGTACAGGGGCACCTGGCCATTGTCCCAGGTGCCCCTGTCAGCGAGGACCTCAGGCGTGCTCGGTGCGGTTCACCGCCGAGACGATGGCCTTCAGCGAGGCGGTGGTGATCGACGGGTCGATGCCCACGCCCCACAGCACGTCGTCGCCGACGGCGCACTCCACGTAGGCCGCGGCCTCGGCGTCGCCGCCCGCGCTCATCGCGTGCTCGGCGTAGTCGAGCACCTTGACGTCGACGCCGACGCCGGCGATCGCGGTGACGAAGGCGTCCAGCGGTCCGTTGCCGGTGCCGACCAGCGTCTGCTCAGTGCCCTGGTCCACGACGTCCACCTCGAGCGTCGTGGTCCCGTCCTCGGCGGCCCGGGTGCGGATCTCGCGCAGCCGGAGGCGGCCCCACGGCTTGAGGTCGGAGTGCCCGTACTCGTCGAACGGCAGGTACTCGTCGGTGAACATGCGCCAGATGTCGGCGCCGGTGACCTCGTTGCCCGCGGTGTCGGAGTACTTCTGCACGACCCCGGAGAACTCGATCTGCAGCCGGCGCGGCAGCTCGAGCTGGTGCTCGGTGCGCAGCAGGTAGGACACGCCGCCCTTGCCGGACTGGGAGTTGACCCGGATGACCGCCTCGTAGGTGCGGCCCAGATCCTTCGGGTCGATCGGCAGGTAGGGCACGCCCCAGGTCAGCTCGTCGACGTCCTTGCCCTCGGCCACGGCGCGGTCCGCCATGTGCTCCAGGCCCTTCTTGATGGCGTCCTGGTGCGAGCCGGAGAACGCCGTGAAGACCAGGTCGCCCGCGTACGGGTGCCGCTCGTGGACCGGCAGCTGGTTGCAGTGCTCCACCGTGCGCCGGATCCCGTCGATGCCGCCGCCGACGGTGAAGTCGATCTGCGGGTCGATGCCCTGCCCGAACAGGTTCAGGCCGAGGGTCACGAGGTCGACGTTGCCGGTGCGCTCGCCGTTGCCGAACAGGCAGCCCTCGATCCGGTCCGCGCCGGCCTGGTAGCCCAGCTCGGCCGCCGCGACGGCCGTCCCCCGGTCGTTGTGCGGGTGCAGGGACAGCACGACGTGCTCGCGGTGGTTGAGGTTCCGGCTCATCCACTCGATGGAGTCGGCGTAGACGTTGGGCGTGGCCATCTCCACCGTCGCCGGCAGGTTGACGATGACCGGGCGCTCCGCCGTCGGCTCCAGGACCTCGAGGACCTCGTTGCAGATGCGGGCGGCGTACTCGAGCTCGGTGCCGGTGTACGACTCCGGGGAGTACTCGTAGTAGACGGTCGTCTCCGGCACCGTCTCCTCGAGCTTGCGGCACAGCCGCGCGCCCTGCAGGGCGATGTCGATGATGCCGTCCTGGTCGGTGCGGAAGACGACCTCGCGCTGCAGGATCGACGTCGAGTTGTAGATGTGCACGATCGCCTGCTTGGCACCGCGGATCGCGTCGTAGGTGCGCTCGATGAGGTGGTCGCGGCACTGGGTGAGCACCTGGATGACGACGTCGTCGGGAATGCGTCCGGTCTCGATGAGCGTCCGCACGAAGTCGAAGTCGGTCTGCGAGGCGGAGGGGAACCCGACCTCGATCTCCTTGTAGCCCATCTGGACGAGCAGCTCGAACATCCGCAGCTTGCGCTCGGCGTTCATCGGCTCGATGAGGGCCTGGTTGCCGTCCCGCAGGTCCACCGCGCACCAGCGCGGGGCCTTCTCGATCCGGCGGTCGGGCCAGGTGCGGTCCGGCAGGTCCACCTGGATCTGCTCGTGGAACGGCACGTAGCGGTGGTAGGGCATCTGCGAGGGGCGCTGGGGGTTGTGCGCCGCGATGCCGTTGGTCGAGTGGGTGTGCTCGGCGATCATCGGGAGGTCGTCCTTCGGGGTGGTTCGGCTCGGTGACGGCCGGCGCACCAACGTTCCCCGCGGCGAGGAACCGGCCTGTACTAGGCCTCGCCGCGGCACCGAAGGAGGAGGCTCACCACGTGCTGCACCCTCACACCGTACACCGTTTGTGGCCGAGGTCACCCTGACGTCCACACTGTGTACCGCGACCGCACCCGGCGGCGCCACCCCACGCCGGGACGCCGCGACCCGACCGGGTCCCCCCCCCGGGGGGCGGGCGCTCCGACCGCGGGTCGGGGCGCCCGCCGACGTGGTCAGCGCCGGCTGCGCAGCGCGGCGTCGACCGCCGGGTCGCCCAGCGCGCCGAGCCAGTCGAGCAGGGCCGGGTAGGTCGCGGGGTTGGCGGCGACGTGCGGCCGCAGGTGGGGAGCCTCCTGGACGATCTGCGCGAGCTGCTCCAGCGGCGTGTGGGGGTCCATCGCCTGCTCGGCGGTCCAGGACCCCGCCGGGGCGTCGGCCACCGGCGACATCATCTGCGTGCTCTCGGCCCGCGTGGCCTCCGCCTGGGCACGCACGGGCTGCTGCACGGCGGTCGCGTCCACCGGGGAGCTGCTCCCGGCGGCCTGCGGCTGCTCGCCCGACGGGGCGGAGCGGACCGGCGACATGTGCTGCGTCGCGTCCGTGCCGTCGGCCCAGGTGCCACGCCACCGGGCCCCCGGCTCCGAGCCCGACGACGGCTCCCGCGACGCCGCGGAGGAGGCGCTGTGCCCGCTCTCCTCGCCCGACCACTGCTGCGCGTGCTCGGGCTGGGCGTACTGGCCGTACTCCGGCTGATCGTGGTCCGGCCCGGCGTACTGGCCGTACTCCGGCTGGGCGTACTGGCCGTACGCCGGCTGATCGTGGTCCGGCCCGGCGTACTGGCCGTACTCCGGCTGGGCGTACTGGCCGTGCTCCGCCTGACCGTGGACCGGGGCGGTGGCCGGCTCGCTGCCCAGGAGGGCGCGGACCGAGGGCGGCACGATGAGTGCCACGAGCACGAGGGCCGGCAGCGCGAGCGCCAGCAGCAGCTCCTCCACCCGCGACGCGGTGCCGACGCCTGCGCGTGCCACCACGATGATCACGCCGAGGACGACCACGACGCAGGCCGCCCCGACCGCCGTGGCGTGCCCGTCCTTCGGGTTCCGCAGCAGGGCCCGGCGGGCCAGCACGGCGACCACGACGACGAGCACCCCGACGATCAGCCGCACGATGACCTCGGCGCTGACCCCGACCCCCACGAGGCGCACGAGGGCGACGGCGGCGACGAAGCCCGCGACGAGGGTCATCAGCTCGAAGGACTGCACCGCGACCCGGACCCAGCGTGCCGAGGCGGCCTCCACGGGCTCGTCGGCCAGGGCGTCGATGCGCGTCAGGACCGGCACGGCCGCCGCCGCGGACACGACCGGCAGCAGCAGGAGCCCGAAGCGGCTCCCGTGGACCGAGTCGAACCAGGCGGTGCCGACGCCGCCACCGAGCATGACGATCTCCAGCATCACCGCACCGCCGACGACGAGCAGCACGATCCCGGCGGCGTCGTCCCCCCGCACGAAGCGGCGCACCGTGGCCCAGAGCAGACCGAGCACCAGGACCGCACCGAGCAGTGCGCCGAGGACGCCGTTCGCCGACGTGTCGCCGACGAGGTTCAGCAGCGGGTTCAGCACGGCCCCGGCGGCGAGGACGACCGCGGAGACGACCATCGGCCGGGTGCCGGTCATGGCGGCGGCCAGCACGGCGCCGGCCAGCCCGACCGCCAGCCCCCCGCCGACGAAGCCCTCCTGGTCCCCGGGGCTGAAAACGTCGAGCACCAGGTACAGCAGCGCCACCAGGCCGTAGGGGGCGAGCCCCCACCAACGGGCGGCGGGTTCGGCCAGGCGCTTCCAGCCCCCCGACAGCACACCGGCGCGCTCGGCGTAAGGCGCGACGATCACCACGAGGGCGGCGACCGTGGCCAGCACCACCCAGAGCAGGTCGCTGCCCCGCAGCAGCATCGCCCACGGCAACGGCAGCGCGACGAGCAGGGCGCCCACGGCGACGGCGTCGCGCACGATCTCGCGGGTGGGCACCCCCGCGAAGGGCGATCGGCGCTGGTCGACGGCGACGGCGTCGGACATGACGGTGACTCCTTGCGATTGGCCTACCCGGACCGGGGAACCGGGACCGGACCTGGACGTTTCTACCCGACCGGACCGCCTCCCGTCTCCCCGGGGCGCGGCACGGTCAGATCCCGAGCTGGTACACCCCCCAGTAAGCAGCTGTGACCAGCAACAACGCGGAGCCGAGCACCACGGCCCACAACGTGACGTGCGCCACCGCCCCGTGTGCGACGGCCACGTCGCGGTCGGCCCGACGGTGCACCCGCACGTCGCCGACCCGTCGCAGCAGCACGGCGGCGGCCACGGCCGCGACGACGCCGAGCACCCGCACGGTGATCCAGCCGCCCTGGACCACGAGGGCGTCACGTTCGTAGTCCACGGCGAGGCGGGCGACCGCGGCCAGGTAGAGCGCCAGACCCACGACCGTGGCGACGGACACCACCCCGAGCACGACCAGCGGCGGCCCCACCCCGGGCGCGAAGCGGCCGCCGTGCGGCGCCGGCCGGTGCAGGAGCCGGTGGGCCAGCGCCGCGACGCCCCAGGCCACCAGGGCCAGCACCACCAGGCCGGTCCCGGCCACGACCACGGCGACGACGACGTCACCGTTGCCCCACCACTGCGGCCGCGGCACCGGCGCCGCCAGGTAGAGCTGTTCCGGGGAGTCGCCGGCGACCCGGGGCGCGGCGTCGGCGGTCCCCGGCAGCCCCTGGATCCAGGCGGCGAGGTCCCGCGGGAAGTCGGGGTGCAGCGGCGACCCGGCTCCGTCCGTCGACTGCTCGCCGCGCAGGCGGATGCCGTGGTCGGCCCCGGCGTAGTACCGCACCGTCACGGGCGCGTCGGTGCCCACGCCGGTGTCGGCCAGGATCAGCCGGACCCCCTGCTCGATGGGCATCGACGGGTCGGCGGTGCCGTAGACGACGAGGATCGGCGCGGTCTGCTGCTCCAGCCAGGGGCGCACGTCGAAGTCCGCGTAGTCGAAGCCGCCGCCCGGCAGCTGCATCCCGACCGCGCGCGGGATCGCCCGGAACACCTGCCCGGGCACCCCCGTGTTGCGCAGGTAGTTGTCGACGGCGAACGCCGCCTGCTCGCGCGGGGGCACCACCGGTGCGGAGACCAGGACGGTGAAGGCGAGCGTGGGGTCGTCGACCTGCATGACCGGGACGATCCAGGTCCCCTCCGACTCGCCGTAGGCGCCCACGCGCGCCGGGTCGACGCCCTCGACGGTACGCAGCAGGTCCACCGACCGCAGGTAGTCCTCGGCCATGGCCTCGTAGTCGCGCTCGCGGGTGGAGTACGTGTCCAGGCGCTTGTCGGGCACGAGGGTCACGATCCCGGCGCTGGCCAGCATCCGGGCGGTCCGGACGAACGCCTCCTGCGCCCGGCCCGTCCCGGCACCGTGCACGAACACGACACCCGGGCGGTCCTCGAGCAGCATGCCGTCCTCGTCGACGGGGCGGCGCAGGAGGCCCTCGACCGTGGTGTCGCCGAGGTCGACCGGGACCACGGTGCTGCGCACCTCGTGGTCCCCGACCTGTCCCGCGTCGGCGAGAGACACGGGGTCATTGCTCTCGATCGTGGTGTCCACGCGGGTCGGCACGATGTGGTCCCGCACCGGGACCGGGTGCCACTGCGGCCCGGCGAGGGATCCCACGACGGCCAGCCCGACCAGCAGGGCCAGGCTGGCCGCGAACGTCCGGAAGACCACCTCTCGGATGCTACTCGGCGACCCTGTGCGGGGCCGCCGGGACGCACCGGAACGGCGCTCTCAGAACCCCATCCGCTGCAGCTGCTTGGGGTCGCGCTGCCAGTCCTTGGCCACCTTGACGTGCAGGTCGAGGTAGATCCGCGCGCCGAGCAGCTTCTCGATCCCCTCCCGTGCCTGGGACCCGACCTCGCGCAGCCGGGACCCGCCCCGGCCGATGATGATGCCCTTCTGGCTCTCGCGCTCGACGAACAGGTTGACGCGCACGTCCAGCAGCGGGGCAATACCGGCGGCGCCGTCCGTGCCCTGGTCCTGCCCGGTGCCCTCCCGCGGCACGATCTCCTCGACGACGACGGCCAGCGAGTGGGGCAGCTCGTCCCGGATGCCCTCCAGGGCCGCCTCGCGCACGAGCTCGGCGATCATCGTCTCCTCGGGCTCGTCGGTGAGCTCACCCCCGGGGTAGAGGTCGGGCCCCTCGGGCAGGTGCGCCACGAGAACCTCGGTGAGCTCCTCGACCTGGTAGCCGCCCTTGGCGGAGACGGGCACGATCGCCGACCAGTCGCGGTCGATCGACCGCGCGAGCTGGTCCACCGCCAGCAGGTGCTCGGCCAGCTGGCCCCGGCCGACGAGGTCGGCCTTGGTCACCACGGCCACGACCGGGACCGCCGACCGGCGGCCCTCCATCAGCGGGGCGAGCTGGTTGGCGATGTAGCGGTCACCCGGTCCGATCTTCTGGTCCGCGGGCAGGCAGAACGCGACCACGTCGACCTCGCTGAGCGTGTCCAGCACGAGCGTGTTGAGCCGTTCGCCGAGCAGCGTGCGGGGCCGGTGCAGGCCCGGGGTGTCCACCAGCACCATCTGGGCGTCCTCGCGCTGGACGATCCCGCGGATGGTGTGCCGGGTCGTCTGCGGCCGGGCGGACATGATCGCGACCTTCTCCCCCACCAGCGCGTTGGTCAGCGTCGACTTGCCGACGTTGGGGCGCCCCACCAGGCAGGCGAAGCCGGAGCGGTGCGGGTTCTCGTGGGTCATACGGCGTCCTTCTGGTCGTGCGGCACGACGTCGTCGTCCTCGTCCACCGCGGGGAGTGCGATCCGTCGCACCAGGAGACTGGCGAGCTTCTTGCGGCGACCCTCGACGTGCTCGGCCTCGAGCCGCAGCGCCCCGGCGTCGGCGGAGGACCCGGCCAGCGGCACCTTGCCGAGCGCCTTGGCGAGCAGACCACCGGCGGTGTCGACGTCGTCGTCGTCCAGGCGCAGGTCGAACAGCTCGCCGAGCTCGTCCACGGGCATCCGGGCGGGCACCCGCCAGAGCCCGTCGCCGAGGTCCTCCGGCTCGGGCTCGGCGACGGTGTCGTGCTCGTCGGTCAGCTCCCCGACGAGCTCCTCGATGATGTCCTCGACGGTGACCAGGCCGGCCACCCCGCCGTACTCGTCGACGACGATCGCGATGTGGGAACGCCGGGCCTGCATCTCGCGCAGCAGGTCGTCGGCCGGCTTGGACTCCGGCACGAACACCGCCTCGCGTGCCACGTCCCGGACGGGCCAGTCCGCCGCCCCGGCGTCGTTCTCGAGCCGCCGCGCCACGTCCTTGAGGTAGACCACGCCGAGCAGGTCGTCGACGGTGCGGCCGACGACCGGGATCCGCGAGAAGCCCGAGCGCAGGAACAACCGCATGGCCTTCTGCAGCGAGGTGTCGGCGCCGGCGGTGACCATGTCGGTGCGCGGCACCATCACCTCGCGGGCGAGGGTGTCGCCGAGCTGGAGGGCCGAGCGCAGCAGCTCCCGCTCCGGCTCCTCGATCGCCTCGTTCTCGCGGACCCGGTCGGCCATGTCCTGCAGCTCGTCGGTCTCGGGCACGGCGACGTCGGCGGCCCGGTCCCGTCGCGGCACCCAGGCCACGGCCCGGTGCACGACGGACAGGGGGCCGGCGAGCATGACCAGCGCCGTGGTGGGGCGGTGGTGGGCCCACGTGCGCGGGCTGAGCCGCACCACGAGGATCCCCGCGAGGACCCCGACGACGGCGGCGGCGAGCAGCACCTCCCACCACCGGTCGAACCAGTGGGCCAGCAGCAACGTCGCCGACGCCACGGACACCGTCTCGGCCAGCACCCGGACCAGGGCGAACGACCCGGCGGCACGGGAGTCGGCCGCGAGCGCCTGCGCCCGGCGGATGTTGCGCCGTCGGCGTCGGGCCGGCGTCCCGCCGTCCGGTCCGGGCTCCTCGAGCGCGAGGGCCAGCGAGACCTTGGTGACCCGTTCGACGGCGGCCTCGCCGGCGCTGAGCAACGCGGACAGGCCCAGCGCCGCGACGAGCGCGGCCCACAGCACGAGGTCGGGAGCGTCCACCGCGCCGCTCACCGCCCGGCCAGGAAGGTCAGCAGGAGCCGTCGTTGCAGGGCGAACATCTCTCGTTCCTCGTCAGGGGCGGCATGGTCGTAGCCGAGCAGGTGCAGGATCCCGTGCGTGGTGAGCAGCAGCATCTCCTCGACCGTGGAGTGCCCGGCGGCGCGGGCCTGGGTGGCGGCCACCTCGGGGCACAGCACGATGTCCCCGAGCGTGCCGGGCGGGGTCTCCTCACCCTCGCGGCCGGGGCGCAGCTCGTCCATGGGGAAGGACAGCACGTCGGTGGGACCGGGCTCGTCCATCCACTGCACGTGCAGGTCGGTCATGGCGGCGGTGTCGACGAACACGATCGACAGCTCGGCCGCGGGGTGGACGTGCAGCTCGTCGAGCGCGAACCGGGCCAGGGCGGCGAACTCGGCCTCGTCGACCTCGACGCCGGACTCGTTGTTGACCTCGATGCTCACCGGCGTCCTCCTCGGTCGTGGCGTCCGGGCCGTCGGCGGTCGTCGGCCGGGCGGGTGCTGTCCCAGCGGGCGTAGGCGTCGACGATGTCGCTCACGAGGCGGTGCCGGACGACGTCGGTGCTGCTCAGCCGGCAGAACTCGACGTCGTCGACCCCGGTGAGGATGTCCTCGACCACCCGCAGGCCCGACGTCGTCCCGCCGGGCAGGTCGACCTGGGTGGCGTCGCCGGTGATCACCATCGTCGAGCCGAACCCGAGCCGGGTGAGGAACATCTTCATCTGCTCGGCGGAGGTGTTCTGCGCCTCGTCCAGGATGATGAACGAGTCGTTCAACGAACGGCCGCGCATATAGGCCAGCGGAGCGACCTCGATGGTGCCGGACTCCACCAGCCGCGGGATGGAGTCGGGGTCGACCATGTCGTGCAGCGCGTCGTAGAGCGGGCGCAGGTACGGGTCGATCTTGTCGCTGAGCGAGCCGGGCAGGTAGCCGAGCTTCTCCCCCGCCTCGACGGCGGGACGCGTGAGGATGATGCGGTTGACCTGCTTGGCCTGCAGGGCCTGCACGGCCTTCGCCATCGCCAGGTAGGTCTTGCCGGTGCCCGCCGGGCCGATGCCGAAGGTGATCGTGTTGGCCGCGATGGCCTCGACGTAGCGCTTCTGCCCCACCGTCTTGGGCCGGATGGTGCGGCCGCGCCCGGAGAGGATGTCGTGGGTGAGCACCTCGGCGGGCCGCTGGGCGGCGGCGGAGGTCAGCATCGACACCGAGCGGGAGACCACCTCGGGGGTGAGCGGGGTGCCGGCCTCGACGACCTCGACCAGCTCGTCGAGCAGCCGTGCCACCAGGGCGACGTCGCCGGCCGGGCCGTGCACGGAGATCTCGTTGCCGCGGGCGTGCACGTCCACCCCGGGGAACCCGTCCTCGATCGCTCGCAGGACGGAGTCGCCGCTGCCGAGCAGCGCCACCATCGGCACGTGCGGGGGGACGACGACGCGATGCTCGGTGGCGTGCCGCGGGTGGTCGGTCAGGGAGCGGTCGGAGGCGGGGGACGTCATGCTCAGGCGGGACTCCATCCCAGCTGGGTGCCGGCCAGGACGTGGCCGTGCACGTGGAAGACGCTCTGGCCCGCACGCGGGCCGGAGTTGAAGATGAACCGGTACTGGCCGTCGGCGAGGTCGTGCGCGATCTCGTCGGCGACGGCGACGACCTCGGCGAGCAGCTCCGGGTCGGCGGCGGCCAGGACGGACACGTCGCCGTGGTGCTCCTTGGGCACGACGAGCACGTGCACCGGCGCCTGCGGGTCGATGTCCCGGAACGCCAGGACCCGCTCGGTGTCGGCCACGACGTCGGCCGGCTGCAGGCCGGCGACGATCTTGCAGAAGAGGCAGTCCGCCTCGGTCTCCGTCGTCATGCGTCCACGCTACCGCCAGCGGCCCAGCCGGTCGCTCAGGAGCGCCACGGCGACGGGACCCGCCGTGGAGGTACGCAGCACGTGCGGGCCGAGCCGTGCCGTCACGGCGCCGGCGTCGGTGAGCGCGCTGACCTCCTCCGTGGAGATCCCGCCCTCGGGGCCGACGACGAGCGCCAGCTCGGGAGGCGCGTCCGCGCCGAGAGCCGGCTCCGGGAGCGCGACGTCGGCGAGCGGTGTCGTGGCCTCCTCGTGCAGGACGACGACGGCACCGCCCGCGGCGACGACGTCGCGCACCCGGGCGGCCAGCGTCCGCGTGGTGACGTGCTCCTCCACCGGCGGCAGCCACGCGCGGCGGGACTGCTTGACCGCCGCGAGCACGGTGGCGGCCCACTTGGCGCGCGCCTTCTCGGCCCGCGGTCCGCGCCAGACGACGACGGACCGGTCGGCCTGCCAGGGCACGACGGCGTCGACCCCGACCTCGACCGCGGCCTCGACCGCCTGGTGGTCGCGGTCGCCCTTGGCCAGCGCCTGCACGAGGGTCAGGCGCACGGCCGGCGCCGGTTCGTGCCGCACGTCCTCGACGCGCAGGGCGACCTCGCCGCCGTCGACCGTCTCGACGACGCCGAGCACGCGGGTGCCCGCGCCGTCGACCACGTCGACCCGCTCACCGGCGCGCCGTCGCTGGACGACGCCGGCGTGCCGCCCCTCCGCCCCGCCGAGGACGTAGGTCGCCCCCGGGGCCAGGGAGGCCGGCACGCCGTGGTCGACGAAGACCGGTGCGCTCACGACGTCGCGCCTAGCGCCCGGCGAACTTGTCCCGCAGCCGCGAGAACACGCCCGGGTGGGCCGCGGCCAGCCGCGGGTCGGGGCGTTCCTCGCCGCGCAGGTTCGCCAGCCGGCGCAGCAGCTCGGTCTGCTCCTCGTCGAGGGAGGTCGGCACCTGGACCTCGACGTGGACGTTGAGGTCGCCGCGACCGTTGCCGTGCAGGTGCCCCACGCCGAGGCCCTTGAGGGTGACGATCTCGCCGGGCTGGATGCCCGGACGCAGGTCGATCTCCTGCTGGCCGTCGAGGGTGGACAGCTCGAGCACGGTGCCCAGCGCGGCCGCGGTCATCGGCACCGGCAGGGTGCAGTGCAGGTCGTCGCCGCGGCGCACGAACGTGTCGTGGGCCTTCTCCCGGATCTCGACGTACAGGTCGCCCGCCGGACCACCGCCCGGCCCGACCTCGCCCTGGGCGGCGAGCTTGATCCGGGTCCCGGTGTCCACGCCCGCGGGGACGTTGACCGTCAGCGAGCGACGCGAGCGCACCCGGCCCTCGCCGGAGCACTCCGCGCAGGGCTCGGGGATGATCGTGCCGAAGCCCTGGCAGGCCGCGCAGGGCGCCGTCGTCATGACCTGGCCGAGGAACGACCGGGCCACGCGCTGGACGTTGCCCTGGCCGTGGCAGACCTCGCAGGTCCGCACGTCGGTCCCGGGCCGGCACCCGTTGCCGCCGCAGGTGCCGCACACCACGGCGGTGTCGACCTGCAGCTCGCGCTTGCCGCCGAACGTGGCCTCGGAGAGGTCGATGTCCATGCGCACCAGCGCGTCCTGGCCGCGCCGGGCCCGCGGCACGGGACCGCTGGCCTGGCCGCCGCCGAAGAACGTCTCGAAGATGTCCTGGAAGCCGAAGCCCTGGCCGAAGCCGGCTCCGGCGCCGCCGCCGGGTGCGCTCGGGTCGACGCCCAGGTCGTACTGCTCGCGCTTCTCGCGGTTCGACAGCACCTCGTAGGCCCGGGCGACGTCCTTGAACCTCTCCTCGCCCTCGGCACCCGCGACGTCGGGGTGGAGCTCGCGCGCCATGCGGCGATAGGCCTTCTTGATCTGCTCGGGAGTGGCGTCACGCTCGACGCCGAGGATCTCGTAGTAGTCGGTCACAGGTCTCTCTTCGGTGACGTGGAGAAGTCTGGTCAGGGATACCGGTGGTCAGTTCGGCAGCACGCGGGACAGGTAGCGTGCCACGGCGCGGACCGAGGCGATGGTGCCCGGGTAGTCCATGCGGGTGGGGCCGATGGACCCGAGGGAGGCGACGGTGTCGCCGTCGCTACCGTAACCGGAGGCGACGACGGAGGTCTCGGTGAGACCGTCGAGCCGGTTCTCGTGCCCGATCCGCACCCCGACCCCGTCGGTCGCCATCTCGGTGAGGAGCCCGAGCAGCACCACCTGCTCCTCGAGCGCCTCGAGGACGGGGCTCAGCCCCTGCTCGAACGTGGCGCCGGACCGGGCCAGGTTGGCCGTGCCGGCCAGCACGATCCGCTCCTCGTTCTCCTCCCCGAGCGTCTCGACGACGAGGTCCGCCACCGCCTGGGCCACGCCGCTGAGGCGCGGGCCCACGGACTCGACCACGCCGGCGAACACGCCGGTGAGGTCGGCGAGGCGCTTGCCGGCGGCGGCCGCGTTGAACCGGGCCCGCAGCTCGCCGATGGTGCCCTCGTCGAGGTCCGTGCCGGCATCCGTCCCGTCCGGTCGCACCGGCAGCTCGCAGTAGCGCTGCTCGACGCGGCCGGTGTCGGTGATGACCACGACGAGGATCCGGGAGTCCGCCACGGGCACGAGCTCGAGGTGGCGCAGCCCGGACCGCCGCAGCGACGGGTACTGCACGACGGCGACCTGCCCGGTGAGCTGGGCGATGAGCCGCCCCGCGCGCGTCAGGACGTCGTCGAGGTCGATCGCCTCGGACAGGAAGGCCTCGATGGCCCGCTTCTGGGGGACGTTGAGGGGCCGGACCTCGGCGAGCCGGTCGACGAACACCCGGTACCCGGCGTCCGTGGGCACCCGGCCGGCCGACGTGTGCGGCTGGGCGATGTACCCGGCGTCCTCCAGCGCGGCCATGTCGTTGCGGATCGTGGCCGGGGAGACACCGAGACGGTGACGCTCGGTGAGCATGCGCGACCCGACGGGTTCGCGCGTGGTGACGTAGTCCTCGACGATGGCGCGCAGCACCTCGAGCCGACGTTCCTCGCTCACTTCTCGACCTCCCCTCGCTCGGCGCCCCGGGGGGTTTAGCACTCTCCAGGGCTGAGTGCCATCTTACGCGGTTCGTGCGACGGTCCGGCGTCACCCGCCCGTCACCGGTGAGGTACGTCATGCCCGCCCCCGTCGCCGGGCCCCGTCCCCGTGTGCTGTCGACGCTCGTCCGCCCGCGGCACCGCCGGACCGGGGCGGTCCGTCCCGCCCGAGGCGTGCCGTCCCGCAGGCTGGCAGCATGTCCCCATGAGGGTCAGCCAGGTCCCCCTGGTCGGGCGCCGGCCCGAGCTCGCCGCGCTGCGCGAGGCCCTCGACGGTGCCACGCACGGCGCGGGGCGATGCCTCGTCGTGGCCGGTGAGGCCGGGATCGGCAAGACGCGCCTCGTCGAGGAGCTCCTCGACGGCGTCGACACCGGCACGACCCTCGTGGCCCGGGGCCAGTGCGCCGACTCCGGCGCGGGCCCCGTCCCCTACGCCGGGCTCGACGGCGTGCTGCGGGACCTGGTCGGCGCGCTCGGTGAGGAGGCGGTGCTGGACGCCGCCGGCCCCGCGGCGGACGCCCTCGGCGTGATCCTGCCCCGGCTGGTGACCGTGCGGCCCGGCGTCGACGGCGGCCGCGTACCGGAGGTGCTCACCGACCTGATGACGACGGTCTGCGCCCGCCGGACGGTCGTGGTCGTCGTCGAGGACCTGCACTGGTCCGACGACGTCACGCGGACCACCGTCGCGCGGCTCGCCCGCGCCGCCCCGTCCACCCACCTGCTCGTGCTGGTCACCTACCGCAGCGACGACGTCGGCCGGCGCCACCCGCTGCGCACCACCCTGGCCGAGCTCGACCGGGCTCGGCTCGCCGAACGGGTCGAGGTGCCGCGCCTCGCCGACCCGGAGGTCGTCGAGCTCGCACGCGCCGTGCTCCCCGACGCACCGGCCGGCGCGGACCGGACCGGCGCCGGGGGCCTGGGCGAGCTGGTCGTGCGTGCCGAGGGCGTGCCCTTCTACGTCGAGGAGCTCGCCTGCTGCTACGACGGTGACATCCCCGTCTCGCTGCGTGACGTCCTGCTGCTGCGCTACGCGGGCCTGTCGGAGGCGGCGCAGGCGTTCTGCCGGGTGGTCGCCGCCGGCGGGGTCCGCGCCGGCCGTGACGTGCTGGCCGCCGTCCTGGGCGACGAGGCGCTCGAGCGGGCCGAACCCGCTGCGCGCGAGGCCGTCGACGCCCTGGTCCTGCAGGCCGACCCCGACGGCTACGGGTTCCGTCACGCCCTGATGCAGGAGGCCGTCGAGGCGGAGCTGCTGCCCACCGAGCGGCGGCGGCTGCACGCGGCCTACGCCGAGGCGCTGGCCACCGGTCCGGCCACCGTGCCGCGGCTGGTCGAGCAGGCCGACCACTGGTGGCACGCCCGTGTGCCGGACCGCGCCCTGGCCGCCGCCGTGACCGGCCTGGACGCCGCCGCGAACGACGTCGCCCCGGCGGCTGCCGTCCGGCTCGGGGAACGGGCTCTCGAGCTGTGGGACACCGTGCCGGACGCGGCGGACGTCACCGGGACCACGCACCACGACCTGCTCGTGCGGGTCGCCGAGGCCGAGACCGTCGCGACCCACGTCGACCGGGCCCTGGCGCTGGCACGTCAGGCGTTGGACGAGTGGCCCGCCGACGACCCCGCGGGCCGGGCCCGCACCCTCGGGCTCGTGGCGGTGCAGCAGCTGCGCGCGGGCGACGTCGCGGGCCTGGACCGGACCCGGGAGGCGCTCGCGGCGGCACCGCAGGACGACCTCGGGACGCTCGCCGGGCTGCTGCGCCTGGACGCCCGCGCCAAGATGCTCGCCGGCCGCTTCCAGGAGGCGGTCGCGGCCGCCGGGCGCGGCTACGAGGCCGCGACGGCCGCGGGCGACCGCTCCACCGCCGCGCTGCTGCTGAACACCAGCGGTCTCGCCCGGCTGAGCGCGGGCGACCCGGGCGGCCTCGACGAGCTCGAGGAGTCCCGCCGCCTCTCCGGGGACGACTGGGCCGGGCGGGCCCACTACTTCACCAACCTCTCCGACCACCAGCTCCGGCTCGGCCGGTTCGCCGAGGCGCTGCGGACCGCCTCCGCCGGTGCCGAGGTCGGCCGCGCCGGGGGATCCGGCTGGAGCAGCCGCGCGATGCTGGAGGGCAACGTCGCCGAGGCCCTCATCGGGCTCGGCCGCTGGGAGGAGGCCGACGCCTGGTACCGGCGGGCCACGAACGAGGTCTCGCCGAGCGCCTGGGCCGTCTACCTCGCCGAACGATGGACGTGGCTCACGCTGTGGCGCGGGGACGTCGAGACCGCCCAGGCGATGGGGCGACGCCACCGGGCCGTGTGGCTGCGGTTCGCCGAGGTGGAGATGCAGGTCCGGGGTCGGGCCCCGGCCACGCTGGCCGAGCTGGCCCTCGCGCGCGACGACGTCGACGACGCGCTCGACCTGGTCCGGCACGCCGCCGACCCCGGTCGGCTGTCCGGGGCGTACGCCCTGACGGTGCTGGCGGTCGCCGCCCGGGTGCTCGCCCGGGCCCGCGCCGCCGGCCGGGCGGTCGACGTCGGACCGTACGAGGAGGCCCTGGCCGCCGCCGCCTTCTGGCCGACCCACCGGTTGTGGGCGACGGTGTTCGCCGCCGAGCTGGGCCGGACCCCGTGGCCCGAGGTCAGCGCGTTCGGTCCCGACGACGGCGCCCCGGCACACCTGCGCCCCTACGCCCTCGTGCGCGAGGGCGAGCACCGGCTCGCGGCGGGCGACAAGGCTCGCGCGCGCGAACTGCTCGGTGACGCCGCGGAGGCCGCGCGCGACGTCGGTGCCGGCTCCCTGCTGGCCCGGGCGACCTCGCTGCTGCACGACGCGGGACTCGCGGCACCGACCCGGCGCCGGCCGGCCGAGGCCGGCGCCGACCCGCTGACCGACCGGGAGCGCCAGGTGCTGGAGCTGGTCGCCGAGGGACTGACGAACGGGCAGATCGCCGAGCGGCTGTTCATCTCCCGCAAGACGGCGTCGGTGCACGTCTCGGCCATCCTGCGCAAGCTCGGCGTCACGAGCCGCACCGAGGCCGCCGTCGTGGCCCGGTCCACGGCGCACCCCGCCTGACCCTCCGGGTACCTCAGACGGGCGCCGCCCCGGGCCGGCGGGTACCTCAGGCCTGTCGAGCGACGCGCCGGCGAAGACCGGTCGGATGCCCGATCCACGCCCCTACCTCAGGGACCGAACCTGGAGTCATCGCGAGCCACCCCGGCCCGCCGACCAAGGAGGGTCACCATGTCCCCGGAGCAGTTCCACCAGATGTACCGCCTCCAGGAGGCCGAGGTCGTCCGCGAGGCCGAGCACCGCCGTCAGGCGGCCGAGCGCGGCGAGCGGACGGCACCGGCGCACCGCCGGCACCCCGCCACGGCCCCGCGCCCCCGCGTGCTGGTGGCCCTCGACCGCCTGCGCATGGCTCGGGCCCGTGCGGTCCGCGCAGCCTGAGGCGTACCGCCCCGGGGGCTGGCAGCATGACTTCATGAGGGTCAGCCGGGTCCCGCTGATCGGCCGCGAGAGCGAGCTCGCGACGTTGCGTGGCCTCCTCGACGAGGCCGCGCACGGCGACGGCCAGTGCGTGATCGTGGGTGGCGAGGCCGGGATCGGCAAGACGCGCCTCGTCGAGGAGCTCCTCGACGGGTCCGCTGCCGACCCGGCCTTCGTCCTGCGGGGCCAGTGCGCCGACTCCGGCGCCGGTCCCGTGCCCTACGCCGGGCTCGCGGGTCTGCTGCGGGACGCCGTCGCCGCGCTGGGGGCCGAGGCCACGCTGGAGGCCGCCGGACCGGCGGCGGACGCCCTCGGCGTCGTGCTCCCCGAGCTGGTCGAGGTCCGGGCGGACGGGGAGGCCGGACGCCTCCCGGAGGCCTTCGCCGCACTGCTCACCACGCTCGCCGGGCGACGGCCCGTCGTGGTCGTGATCGAGGACCTGCACTGGTCCGACGACGCCACCCGCGGCTGCCTGGCCCGCCTCGCGCGCACCGCCCCGGGCCGCCGGCTGCTGGTGGTGGTCACGTACCGCAGCGACGACGTCGGACGGACCCACCCCCTGCGGACCCTGCTCGCGGAGATCGAGCGGGCCCGGCTCGCCACCCGGATCGAGGTCCCGCGGCTCGCCGCCCACGACGTCGTCGCCCTGTTCCGGGCGCACCTCGACGCCGGAGCCGTCGACCTCGAGGAGGTCGTCGACCGCAGCCAGGGTGTGCCGTTCTACGTCGAGGAGCTCGCCACCGGGGTCGGCGTCACCCTGCCGGACTCGGTGCGCGACCTGATGCTCCTGCGGTACTCACGCCTCGGCCGCCAGGCGCAGGAGTTCTGCCGCACCGTGGCCGCCGCCGGGCAGAGCGTCGGGCACGAGCTGCTCGCCGCGGCGCTCGGCGACGAGGCCGTCCGGGAGACCGAGCCCGCCGCCCGCGAGGCCGTCGAGGCCGGGGTCCTCGTCGTCGACGCCGACGGCTACCGGTTCCGGCACGCCCTCATGCAGGAGGCCGTGGCCACCGAGCTGCTGCCCAGCGAGAGCCGACGCCTGCACACCGCCTACGCCCGCGCCCTGGAGACCCGGCCGGCCACCATCGCCCGCCTCGCGGAGATCGCGGACCACTGGTGGCGTGCCCGCGTGCCGGACCGGGCGCTCGCCGCGTGCGTGGCGGGCCAGGCCGCGGCCGGCGAGTACGCGGCGACGTCCACGGCCGTCGCCCTGGGCGAGCGGGCGCTCGAGCTGTGGGACCTGGTCGCGGACCCCGAGGGGGTCACGGGCACCACCCACGCCGAGCTCATGCGACGGGTGGCCTGGGCCCTGCACGTCGGGTCCCAGGCCGAGCGTGCGCTCGCGCTCGCCCGCCAGGCCCTCGCCGAGTGGCCGCCCGACGACCCGGCCGGCCGCGTCTCCGCCTACGTGACGCTGTCGACGGCCGCCGAGGTCACCGGGTCCGACGAGGGCCGGCGCCTGCTCGACCACGCCCTGGAGGAGATCCCGGACGACGACGTCGCCGGGCGCGCCGCCCTGCTCACCGAGTCCGCCCGGGGCGCGATGATGGAAGGGCACGAGGAGCGGGCCATCGAGCTCGCCAACCAGGGTCTGGCCGCCGCCGAGGAGGCCGGGGACCGCAGGCTGCAGGCGCGCTGCTACAACATCCGGGCGGTCAGCCGCGTGGTCACCGGCGACCTGGACGGGCTCGAGGACTTCGCCCTCGACCGTGAGCTCGCCGGCGACGACTGGGACGCGCTGATGAAGCACTTCGTCAACGCCTCCGAGGCCACCCTGCGCGTCGGCAGGGCGCACCGGGCGCTGGAGATCGCCGAGGAGGGCGCCACCCGGGCGCGCGAGCGCGGCACCGGGATCGGGATGCGGTCGCGCATCGAGGGCAACGGCATCGAGGCCTTGATCGACCTCGGCCGCTGGGACGAGGCGGCCGCCTGGTTCGAGCGGACCGTCCCCCTCATGGGCCGCAGCGTCTTCACGGTCACCCTCACCGAGCTGTGGGCCTGGCTCCTGCTGTGGCGCGGCGAGGTCGAGCAGGCGGAGTCCGTGGTCCGGACCTACCGGGCGTCCTGGGAACGGCACGGCCGGATCGAGCTGCAGGTGCGCTCGCTGCTCACCACCACGCTGGCGGACCTGGCCCTGGAGCGCGGGGACGTGGACGAGGCCCTCGGCGCCGTGGCGGACGCCGTGGCCGACCCCCTGCAACGCCGGTCGGCGTCGTCGCTGCTGCCGATCCTCGGGATCGCGGCCCGGGCGCTGGCCGCCGCACGGGCCGCCGGGCAGGAGGTGGACAGCACGCCCTACCGCGAGGCGCTCGCCGACTGCGCCGGGTGGCCGACCCACGGCGTCTGGGCGGCCCTGTTCGCGGCCGAGCTCGGCGAGGGCCCGTGGTCCGCGGTGGCCTCTCTCGGGCCCGACGACGGCGCACCGGCCCACCTGCGGCCCTACGCCGAGTACCGCGAGGGGGCCCGCCTCCTGGCCGCCGGGGACCGGCCCGGCGGCCGTGCCGCGCTGGGCGCGGCGGTCCGGGACGCCGAGTCGATCGGGTGCGGGCTCGTCGCCCGGCACGCCGCGGCGCTGCTGGCGGGGGCCGGCACCGCGTCGCCGTCGCGCCGGGAACCGCACGACCCGGCCGACCGTCTCACCGACCGGGAGCGCCAGGTGCTGGAGCTGGTCGCCGAGGGACTGACGAACGGGCAGATCGCCGAGCGGCTGTTCATCTCCCGCAAGACGGCGTCGGTG
>NZ_JAUQYQ010000002.1:21715-196511 GCF_030588085.1 Isoptericola sp. b408 | reverse complement strand
CACGTCTCGGCCATCCTGCGCAAGCTCGGCGTCACGAGCCGGACCGAGGCCGCCGTCCGCGCGCGCGAGGCCACCGCGGCCCGCCCGGTCCCGCACCGGCCGTAGCCGCACCCGACCACGCCGCCACCACGCTGCACGACACGCCACGCCGCCACGACGACCCGGAGCCCTCGCGGTCGTACCTCGCGTCACGTGGTCGTACCCGCGGGGTACGACGGCGGGACGGGAGGTACGACCGCAAGGCCCGGCCCGGCCCGGGGCGGGGCGGACCCGGGGCGGGATCGACCCGTGGTCGGACGGGTGTCGGTCCCCCGGCACCGGCCCACGCCTGCCTAGGCTCACGCCGTGCACGATCGCTACGGCTCCGACGTCCTGTCCTCCTCCCCCGGCGCGTCCGGCGGGTCCGCCCACCACCGCCGGCGCCCCGTGTCGCGACCGCAACCCGCCGAGCCGGGTCTCGTCGTGGAGGAGGTCACCAGCGGCTGGGTGGGCGCCGTCGTCCGCGTGGAGAAGTCCGGCGGCGTGCACCTGGTCGTGCTGGAGGACCGGCACGGGAAGGTCCGGTCCTTCCCGCTCGGGCCGGGGTTCTGGGTCGACGGACGACCCGTCGCCCTCACCGCACCGGTCACCTCCCGCGCCCCGGCCGCCCCGGCACGCACCGCGTCCGGGTCGGTCGCCGTGCACGGGGCCCGCGCACGCGTCGCGCGGGGCTCGCGGATCTGGGTCGAGGGCAAGCACGACGCCGAGCTCGTCGAGAAGGTCTGGGGGGACGACCTGCGGATCGAGGGGGTCGTCGTCGAGATGCTCGACGGCGTCGACCACCTGGCCGAGGCCCTGGCCGAGTTCGCACCCACGCCCGAGCGGCGCGTCGGGGTGCTGGTCGACCACCTGGTGCCCGGCGCCAAGGAGCAGCGGATCGCGGCCGAGGCGCTGCGCAGCGTGCCGGACGGTACCGTCCTGGTGCTCGGGCACCCCTACGTGGACGTGTGGCAGGCGGTGAAGCCGGCCCGGGTCGGTCTGGAGACGTGGCCGACCATCGAGCGCGGCACCGAGTGGAAACGCGGCATCCTGCGGGAGCTGGGCTGGCCCGCGGACTCGACGGCGGACGTCGGGCGCGCCTGGCAGCGGATCCTCGGCGCAGTGCGGGACTACCGCGACCTCGACCCGGCCCTGCTGGGCCGGGTCGAGGAGCTCATCGACTTCGTGACGGCCTGATCAGACCATCCCGTCGCGCCGCGCGTAGTGGTTCATCTTCTCGGAGATGTTCACCACCGCCTGGAAGACCTCCAGCCCGATCCGCCAGACCGCCAGGTAGACCAACGCGGCGATCCAGCCGAACAGGATGGTGACCAGGCCGACGTACCACTGGTCCGAGAACAGCGTGACGACACCGGCGATGAAGGAGAACAACCACCCGATCGCGATGAGGACCGTCAGGATCACGTAGACGATCTTGACGATCTTGGGGGTCACGTAGTTCGAGAACGAGAAGTCGAAGAGGGAGCCCAGCAGCCCCTTCGTGTCGTCCCGGGCCACACCGGCCGCCGACGACGCGGCGGCCGAGTAGAACGGCTGCTGGCCGCCCTGGTAGCCGGTGGCGCCGCCCGCGTGCTCGGAGGGCGGCGGTGTCGACGGCTGCGGCGGCTGCGCGGGCCGCTCGGAGTAGGGGTCCTCGGGTCGTCCGGGCGGGTTCGGGGGGTTCTCGCTCATCGTTCCTCCTGGTCGGGACGTCATGGCCGAGCGACACCACTGTCGAACCGCCCGTGCCGCCTCGCCACCGGGAACGAGTTCCGGCGCAGACGGTGCGCACCCGTCCTGCACGCTGCCAGGATGGGGACATGACGCAGACTCCCCCGCCGACGGGCCCGCCCCCGGGGCCCCGACCGCTCTCCCAGCCCGACGAACGGACCTGGGCGATCATGGCGCACATCGGTCCGCTGCTGATCGGGTCGTCACGGCCGGGTCGTTGGGTTTCGTGGCGCCGCTGATCATCTGGCTGGCGCTGCGCGACCGCAGCGCCTTCGTGGCCGACCAGGCGAAAGAGGCCCTCAACTTCCAGATCACCCTGCTGATCGGCCAGGTCGTCGGGTGGCTGACCGTCTGGCTGCTCGTCGGGTGGCTCGTGCTGGCGGCCGTGTGGGTGATCGGCATCGTCTTCGCGATCATCGCCGCGGTCACCGTCAACCGGTACGAGGCCTACCGGTATCCCGTGAACCTGCGAGTGGTGAGGTGACCGGGTGAAATCCCTTCACGACCGTCAGGGACACGGCGTCGGCGGGCTCCTCACCGGTAGTTTCGCCGGACGTGTCCGGTGCGCCCAGCGCGCCCTACCTCGAAGGAGAAGCAGATGAGCCAGTCGACTCCGGAACCACACCCCGAGGAGCACCCGCCCCCGGGTCAGCCTCAGCAGGGCTTCCCCCAGCAGCCGCCGACGGGTGCGAGCCAGGGGCAGGCCCAGCAGCCCCCGCAGGGCTACCCGCAACAGCCCCCGCAGGGCGGGCAGGCCCTTCCGCCGGTCGCGCCCTCGGAGGAGCGGACCTGGTCGATCGTCGCCCACGCCGGCGGGATCCTCGTCGGGTTCCTGGCCCCGCTGATCGTGTGGCTGATCTACAAGGACCGCAGCGCACGGCTCGACGACCAGGGCAAGGAAGCCCTGAACTTCCAGCTGACGATCCTCATCGCCTACGTCGTGGGCTGGATCCTGACGATGATCGTCATCGGCGGGCTCATCGTCTTCGCCGCCTGGGTGTGCACGATCATCTTCGGCATCCTCGGCGCGATGGCCGCCTCGCGCGACGAGTGGTACCGCTACCCGTTCAAGATCCGCTTCATCAAGTGACCCGCTGACGGGCACGGACCGCCCGCGCCGCGGGCGGTCCGTGGGTCAGGCGGTGAGCTCCCGCACGACGGTGTCGGCGAGCAGGCGCCCGCGGCGGGTGAGCACCGCGCGGCCGCGCACGGCCGCCGCCCCGTCGAGGAGCTCGCGGGCGACCATCCCGGCCACCGCGCGCCGGCCGGGCGGGTCCAGCACGTCCAGGTCCAGCCCCTCGGCGAGCCGGACACCGAGCATGACCCGCTCCAGGTGCGCCTCACCGCGGGAGAGCACCTCACGTCCCGCCCCGGGCGACCGGCCGTCGGCCAGCAGCGCCGCGTAGCGCCGGGGGTGCTTGACGTTCCACCAGCGCACTCCCGCGCCGTCGTCGGTGGCGTCGCCGTCGGGCGCCCCGACGTAGGAGTGCGCGCCGGGGCCGATGCCCCACCAGTCGTCTCCCCGCCAGTAGGCCAGGTTGTGGTGGCACGCCTGTTCCGGTCCGCGCGACCAGTTGCTCACCTCGTACCAGGACAGGCCGGCCGCGGTGAGCAGGTCGTCCGCCAGCTCGTACTTGGCGGCCTGGTCGTCGTCGTCCGGGAGGGTGAGCTCGCCGCGGCGCACCTGCGCCGCCATCTTCGTGCCCGGCTCGACGACCAGGGCGTACGCGGACACGTGGTCGACCCCCGTGCTCAGGGCGGCCTCGACCGACGTCCGCCAGTCGTCCAGGGACTCGCCGGGCGTGCCGTAGATGAGGTCCACCGACACCGCGAGACCGGCCTCGCGGGCCCACCGCACGACGTCGGGCAGACGCGCCGGGTCATGGGTGCGCTCGAGCGTGGCCAGCACGTGCGGCACAGCGGACTGCATCCCGAAGGACACCCGCGTGAACCCCGCCGCGGCGAGCGTGGCCAGCGACTCCGGCGTGACCGAGTCGGGGTTCGCCTCGGTGGTGACCTCGGCGTCGGGGGCCAGCCCCCACGCGGAGCGGATCCCGTCGAGGATCCGCACCAGGTCGGCGGCCGGCAGCATCGTCGGGGTCCCGCCGCCGAAGAACACCGTCCGCACCGGCCGGTGGCCGAGCCCGGCGTCCGCCAGCACCCGGGCGGCCAGGTCGACCTCGCCCAGCGCCGTCGTGGCGTACTGGTGCTGGGAGGCGCCCCCGCCCAGCTCGGCGGCCGTGTAGGTGTTGAAGTCGCAGTAGCCGCACCGCACCGAGCAGAACGGCACGTGCACGTACACCCCGAACCGGGAGCGCGACGACGGGACACCGGTCGCGTCGTCGGCCGACCGGGTGACGAGGTCGGGCAGCGAGCCGTCCGCCGGGACCGGTTCGCCGTCGGGCAGGGCGGGCACTACTTCTTCTTGTCCTTGGTCTCCTTGCCGCCGGAGCCGTCGGAGGACAGCGCGGAGATGAAGGCTTCCTTCGGGACCTCGACGGACCCGATGTTCTTCATCCGCTTCTTGCCCTCCTTCTGCTTCTCCAGCAGCTTGCGCTTCCGGGAGATGTCGCCGCCGTAGCACTTGGCGAGCACGTCCTTGCGGATCGCGCGCACCGTCTCGCGGGCGATGATGCGAGCCCCGACGGCGGCCTGGATCGGCACCTCGAACTGCTGGCGCGGGATGATCTCCTTGAGCTTGGCCGTCATCTTGACGCCGTACTCGTAGGCCGCGTCCTTGTGCACGATCGCGCTGAAGGCGTCGACCTGGTCGCCCTGCAGCAGGATGTCGACCTTCACCAGATCGGCCGCCTGGTCGCCGGAGGGCTCGTAGTCCAGCGAGGCGTACCCGCGCGTGCGGGACTTCAGCGCGTCGAAGAAGTCGAAGACGATCTCGGCCAGGGGCAGCGTCCAGCGCAGCTCGACCCGGTCCTCCGAGAGGTAGTCCATGCCCTCCATCTGGCCGCGGCGGTCGGTGCACAGCCCCATGACCGCGCCGACGAACTCGCTCGGGGCGAGCACCGTGGCCTTGACGATCGGCTCGCGGACCTCCTTGATGCGCCCGGCGGGGAACTCCGAGGGGTTGGTGACCTTGACCGTCGTGCCGTCCTCCATCGTGACGTCGTAGACGACGTTGGGGGCCGTCGAGATGAGGTCGAGGTCGAACTCGCGCTCGAGGCGCTCGCGCACGATCTCCAGGTGCAGCAGGCCGAGGAACCCGACGCGGAACCCGAACCCGAGCGCCACGGAGGTCTCCGGCTCGTAGTTCAGGGCGGCGTCGTTGAGCTTGAGCTTGTCCAGCGCGTCGCGCAGCGTGGGGTAGTCCGACCCGTCGATCGGGTAGAGGCCGGAGAACACCATCGGCTTGGGGTCGTCGTAGCCGCCCAGCGGTTCGGCGGCGGGGTGCTGCGCGCTCGTCACCGTGTCGCCGACCTTCGACTGGCGCACGTCCTTCACGCCGGTGATGAGGTAGCCGACCTCCCCCACGCCGAGACCCTTGGTCTTGATCGGTTCCGGCGAGATGACACCGATCTCGAGCAGCTCGTGGGTGGCCTTGGTCGACATCATCTCGATCCGCTCGCGCGGGTTGAGGTCGCCGTCGACCGCCCGCACGTAGGTGACCACGCCGCGGTAGGTGTCGTAGACGGAGTCGAAGATCATCGCGCGCGCCGGGGCGTCCGGGTCTCCCACGGGCGCGGGGACGCGGTCGACGATGAGGTCGAGCAGCTCGGTGACGCCGTCACCGGTCTTGCCGGAGACCCGCAGCACGTCCTCCGGCTCCCCGCCGACCAGACCGGCCAGCTCGGCCGCGTACTTCTCGGGCTGCGCGGCCGGCAGGTCGATCTTGTTCAGGACCGGGATGATCTCCAGGTCGTGCTCCATCGCCAGGTACAGGTTGGCGAGGGTCTGGGCCTCGATGCCCTGCGCGGCGTCGACGAGCAGGATCGCGCCCTCGCAGGCCGCCAACGACCGGGACACCTCGTAGGTGAAGTCCACGTGGCCCGGGGTGTCGATCATGTTGAGGGCGTAGGGCTCCTCGCCGCGCTGCCACGGCATGCGCACGGCCTGGGACTTGATCGTGATGCCCCGCTCCCGCTCGATGTCCATCCGGTCGAGGTACTGCGCACGGGCGTCACGCGGCTGCACCACCCCGGTGAGCTGGAGCATGCGGTCCGCCAGCGTCGACTTGCCGTGGTCGATGTGCGCGATGATGCAGAAGTTGCGGATCAGCTCGGGCGGGGTCGCGTTCGGCTGGATGCGTTCGCTCAGGGCGGCGGACGGGATGGGCAACACGCCTCCGTCGGGTCGAGGCTGGACTGCGGGCCTCGTCATTGTCCCACGAGCCCGACGGCGCCCCGGCGGACCCCGGCGGCACCCGTCGCCCCGGACCCCTGCCCGTCACGTCCCCGGCACGCTACGTTGCCCGTCATGACCAGCCCGACACCCGTCGTCGACCCGGGCTCCGGACGCCGCACCGACGGCGGTGCGGACCTCGACCACCTCGACCGCCTCGCCGCGCTGCAGGAGGCGTTCCTCGCGGACGTGCCCGGCGCCGACCCCCGCGGGCACGTGCCGGCCTGCGGCCGCTGGACCGTCGCGCAGCTGGTCACCCACGTGGGCAGGATCCACCACTGGGCCTCCGGCCAGGCGCGTCGACACCAGGAGACGCCGCTCGGGCGCGGCCCCTTCGACCTCGCACCCTTCTACGCCGCGCAGGCCGCCGAGCTGCGGAGCACGCTGGCCGACCTGCCCCCGGACACGCCGTCGTGGACGCTGCTCGGTACCGGGCCGGTGTCGTTCTGGCACCGCCGGCAGGCGCACGAGACCTTGGTCCACCTGCACGACCTGCGGGCGTCCGTGCTGGGATCGGGACGGCTCGTCGCGCCCGAGCGCCCGATCGACGCGGGTCCGCCGGTGTGGGCCGACGCCGTGGACGAGGTCGTGCGGATGTTCGCCCCGCGGCAGGTCGAGCTCGGGCGGATGACGGCGCCGGGCGCCCCGGTGCGCCTGACCGCCACGGACCTCGGCTGGTCCTGGGACCTGGGACCGGAGGCACACGGACCTGCCGCCGTGCTGCAGGCGCCCGCCCGCGAGCTGGCGCTGGTGCTCTGGCGCCGGCTCACTCCCGTCGAGGCGGGCGCGCGGATCGACGGCGACGCCGGCCTGGTGGCCGACCTGCTCGCGGCGCGTCTCGTGCCCTGACCCGGCGCCCGTCCGGCCTGTTCCGCCGAGGTCTCCTCCGCGTGTCGCGCCGTAGGCTGTCCGTCATGGCGAGCCACCGGTGGACGAGACTCCTGCGCGACGCGGGCCGCGCCCTCGCGGCGGTCCTCGGGCGTGCCCGACGCCGCCCGCCGGCGGGACGTCCCGCCCCCGGGCGACCGGAACGGGCGCCCTCCTACCCGGGTGACTTCACCGGCATCGTGCGCCCCGTGTACTCCCCGCACCCGGACGGCGCCCCGGACCCCGGCGAGATCGTGTGGACGTGGGTGCCGTTCGAGGAGGACCACACCCGCGGCAAGGACCGCCCCGTGCTGCTGGTCGGCCACGACGGACCCTGGCTGCTCGGTCTGCAGCTGACCAGCAAGAACCACGACCGCGACGCGGCCCAGGAGGCCCGGTTCGGGCGGTTGTGGATGGACATCGGGTCGGGTCCGTGGGACGCCCGGGGCCGGCCGAGCGAGGTCCGGATCAACCGCGTCGTGCGGGTGGCACCGGATGCCGTGCGCCGCGAGGGCGCGGTCCTGGACGCCGCGACGTTCCGCCAGGTGGTCGACACGATGGGACGCGCCCGCCGCTGACGCGGCGTCGGTCACACCGGTTACCACGTCCCGATCCCGGCTGGTACCGTAGATCCTTGCGTGTCCGCCCAGGTCGGCGGACACCGCCGCAGTTCCTCTCCACGGGTTCCCCACCCCCAGTCCCGGAAGTGCGGCCGCCCTCTACGACCTATCCGCTCGCCGACAGGCGAACACACCAGGAAGTTCTCTCGTGGCAAACATCAAGTCTCAGATCAAGCGCAACCTGCAGAACGAGAAGGCGCGCCTGCGGAACCGCTCCGTGAAGTCGGAGCTCAAGACGTACGTCCGCAAGGTCCGCAAGGCCGTCGCCGCCGGTGACAAGGACGCCGCCACCTCGGCGCTCCGCGACGCCTCGCGCAAGCTCGACAAGGCTGTCTCGAAGGGTGTCATCCACCCCAACCAGGCTGCGAACCGCAAGTCGGCGCTGGCCAAGGCCGTCGACAAGCTCTGACGCCGCCCGGTCGCCCGCGCGACCGCTGGCCGCCGAACGCCCCTGCACCCCGTCGGGTGCGGGGGCGTTCTCGTGCCCGGGGCTAGGACCGCCCGCCGGACCGGGCGATCGTCAGGACCGCCCGCTCGACCGCGTAGACCGGATCACGGCCGCCGCCCTTGACGTCCGCGTCCGCCTGGGCCACCGCCGAGATCGCGGCGGCCAGCCCCTCCGGCGTCCACCGGGACAGGTCCCGCTGGGCGTTGCGCACCTGCCAGTCCTGCAGACCGAGCTCCCGCGCCGTCGTCAACCCGCCCCGGATCGCGGCCACGCGGGCGAGGGTGCGCAGGCGCAGCGCCAGGGCCGCCACCACGGGCACCGGGTCCGCCCCGGTGGCGAGGGCGTGCCGCAGCAGGGCCACCGCCGCGCCGGCGTCGCCGGCCACCGCGGCGTCGGCCACCTTGAAGCCCGTGGCCTCGACGCGACCGCCGTAGTACCGGTCGACGGTCTCGGCGGAGATCGTCCCGGCGGTGTCCGCCACCAGCTGGGAGCAGGCGGCCGCCAGCTCGCGCAGGTCGTTCCCGAGCGCGTCGACCAGCGCCCGCACCGCCGCCTGCTCGGCCCGTCGCCGGGCCGCCCGGAACTCCCCGGCCACGAACGCGACCTTGTCGGCGTCCTTGGTGATCGCGTCGCACTGCAGCACCGGCGCCCCGGTGGCCACGATCGCGTCGAGCATCTTCTTGCCTCGGTTGCCCCCGCGGTGCACCACGACGACGATCGTCTCCGGGTCCGGGGCGGCCACGTAGTCGACGACGTCGGCCACCAGGTCCTCGGTGCACGCCTCGGCACCGCGCACCACCACGGCCTTGGCCTCGCCGAACAGTGACGGACTGGCCGCCACGGTGAGCTGGCCGGCCGCGTAGGTGGGCGCGTCCAGCTCGGCCTTCTCCACCGCGGGGTCCTGTTCGCGGGCGAGCGCCAGGACGCCGTCCACCGCGCGCTCGGCGAGCAGGTCCTCCGGGCCCCGGACGAGGATCACCGGCGCGAGCGTCGGGTCGTCCCAGGGGCGCGTGTTCGCCGACGCCCCCGAGCGGCGGGACGAGCGGGACCGGTTCGTGGAGGGCACGGGGACAGCCTGCCAGACCCGACCGACACGGCGTCCCGGTCCGGTGAGGCGCCGGGTAGCCTGGCCCGGTGCCCCGGACCCTCGTCGTGACCAACGACTTCCCTCCCCGCCAGGGCGGCATCGAGACGTTCGTCCACGCGATGACCTCCCGCTTCGACCCCGACGAGGTGGTCGTCCACACGTCCTCGACGCCGGGCCAGGAGGAGTACGACCGCACGCTGCCCCACCCGGTGGTCCGGGCACGCACGCGGATGCTGCTGCCGACCCCGGCGCGGACCCGGGAGGTCGTCCGCCTCGTGCAGGAGTACCGGTGCGACGCCGTCTGGTTCGGGGCGGCGGCCCCGCTGGGCCTCATGGCACCGACGCTGCGCCGGCGGACCGACGTCCGGCGCCTCGTCGCCACGACCCACGGCCACGAGCTGTGGTGGGCGCGGGTGCCCGGCACCCGGGCGGCGCTGCGGCGCATCGGTCGCTCGGTCGACCACCTCACCTACCTGTCGGACCGGACGGTCGACGTCCTGGCCGAGGCCGTCGGGCCCGAGGTCGTGTCCCGCGCCGTGCGGCTCTCGCCCGGCGTGGACCCGTCGGCCTTCGCCGGTACCGACCCGGCCGGGGGCCGTGCGGTGCGCGACCGCTACGGGATCCCGTCGGACGCACCCGTCGTGCTCTGCGCCGCAAGGATCGTGGAGCGCAAGGGGCAGGACACCCTCGTGCGGGCCATGCCGGAGGTCCTGCGTGCCGTGCCGGACGCGCACCTGCTCCTGGTGGGCGACGGCCCCTACGCCGACCGCGTGCGGCGGCTCGTCGACGCGCACGGCCTCGGGGACCGCGTCGTCCTCGCCGGCGGCCACCCGCACACCGCGATGCCCGCCTTCTACAGTGCCGCGGACGTCTTCGCGGGTCCCTCGAGGACGCGACGGGGCGGTCTCGAGGTCGAAGGTCTCGGCATCGTCTACCTGGAGGCGCAGGCGGCCGGGCTGCCCGTCGTCGTCGGCGACTCCGGCGGCGCCCCCGACGCCGTGGACGACGGTGTGACCGGATTCGTGGTGGACGGCACCGACCCCGGTGACGTCGCCGCCCGCCTCGTCGAGCTCCTGCAGGACCCCGCACGACGGGCGCGGATGGGGGCGGCCGGGCCCGCCTGGGTCGAAGGTGCCTGGACGTGGGACCAGCGGTTCGAGATCCTTCGAGGACTGCTCGCGCGCTGACGCCGCGGCCCTGGCGTCACCGCTCGCACACCAGGGCCGGCGCACCGTCCCGCACGACCAGCGAGGCCGCGCCGCAGCGGTCCGTGCGCACCACGCGCGCGCCGACCCGGCGGTACATCTGCATCGCCGTGTCGGTCGGGTGCCCGTAGTCGTTGCGCCCGACGGAGACCAGGGCGACGGCGGGGTCGAGCAGCCGGGCCAGCTCGGCAGACTGCGCGGCGGACCCGTGGTGCGCCATCTTGACCACCTCGACGGGGTCGGCCGGGTACCCGGTCGACGCGAGGTCGGCGACGAGCCGCTGCTGCCCCGGCACCTCGAGATCGCCGAGCGCGACGACGTCCACGCCACCCGCCGTGCGCAGGGCGAGCGCGACGCTGCCGTCGTTCGCGGACACAGCGGTCACGTCGGCGCCCAGCACGGTCCAGGTCACGTCACCGGCGGTCCCGTGCCGGCCCCGCCCGGCCACCTCCACCGGCACGCCGGCGAGCTCGAGGGTCGCCCTGGTCCGCTCGGCACCCTCGGGCGGGTCGTCGACCGGGGACACCAGCGCCGCCGCCACCCCACGGCCCGCGAGGACGGCGGGCAGGCCTCCGACGTGGTCGGCGTGGAAGTGGCTCAGGACCAGCAGGTCGACCCGGTCGACCCCGAGGCGGTCCAGGCAGCGGGCCGCGTCGTGCCCCGGCGGACCCACGTCGACGACGACCGCGGCGCGCTGCCCGCTGCGCACCACCAGGGTGTCGCCCTGCCCCACGTCGCAGGCCACGACCTGCCAGTCCGCCGGGACCCCCGCGCCGACGGGTCGGACCAGCACCAGCAGCACGACGAGCACGACCGTGCCGGCCGCACCCCCGAGGAGCCCCACCGCGACCGTCCGCCGGCCCGGTCGCGCCCGGCGCCGGGCTCGCGCCACCCAGGACGCCGGGTCCCGGCCCGCCGGCCAGCCCCGCCCGGGCGGACGTCGCAGCACCGCCAGGAGCACGGCGGCCGTCGACAGCGCGAGCAGCGCGGCGCCGGCCGGTCCTCCCGGCCACGGCACACCGGCCCCCGGCACCGCCGCGGCCGTGGTGGCGACGGAGGCGATCCATCCCGTCGCCAGCCCGGCCAGCCAGGCCAGCCCCCCGGCGAGCCCCGGGGCCCAGGGGGCCGTCAGCGTGGCCGCCAGCCCGAGCACCGTGGCGGGCACCACGGCCGGCGCCACGAGCAGGTTGGCCACGACGGCGGTGGTCGGGACCACCGGGTCGAGCAGGATCAGCACCGGCCCGCAGGCCGCCTGGGCGGCGACGGGCACCGCGACCGCGAAGGCGGGTCCACGGCCGCACCACGGCGCCATCCGCCGGGCGAGGGGTCCGGTCAGCAGGACGATCCCCGCGGTGGCCGCGCACGACAGCGCGAAACCGAAGGAGCGTGCCTGCCACGGGTCGACGACGAGCAGCACGGTGGCGGCCGTCGCGAGCGCCGAGAAACCCGCCGAGGGCCGTCCCAGCGCGAGGGCGAGCAGCGCGACGGCACACGTCCAGGCCGCCCGCAGGACGCTGGGCTCGGGACGGACGAGCAGCACGAAGCCGACCGCCACGAGCGCCAGCAGCAGCACCCGGGCGCCCCGGGGGATCCGCAGCGCCACGCACGCGGCACCGGCGACCGCCAGGACGATCGCGAAGTGGCTGCCCGACACGGCGGTGACGTGGGTCAGACCGGTCACGCGCATCGCCTCGTCGATCGGGGCGGGCACCCGCGAGGTGTCCCCCACCGCGGCCCCGGGCACCAGACCGCGGGCCTGCGGCGACAGCCCCCCGGTCACGACGAGCAGCTCGGAACGCAGCCGGTCCGTCAGCCGCCCGACCGGTCCGGGCGCTGCCGTCTCGGGCACCGCGGACGGGACCTGCGCGGCCGCCACCACCCCGGCACCGAACGCGGGCGGTGCGAGCCGGCCCCGGGGGCGCACGGTGGCGCCGACACGCGGCGCCGGCCCCGGAGCGGTCACCATGACGTGCCCCACCGCCGGGACGAGCACGTCGCGGGTCATCACCTCGTCGACGGCCAGCACCCACCGCTCGCCGTCCCCGCGAGCAGCGGGACGGGCCGACGAGACCACCTCGCCGTGCAGCGTCACGACCGCGCCGTCCGCGGCGAGCCCGCTCAGCGGACCGCGGGCGTCGCTCTGGACCGCCACCGAGGAGGCCACGGCGACCAGGCACGCCGTCACGAGCACGCCGTGCGTCACGACCGGGCGCGTCACCGCCGGGCGGGTCACGACCGGGCGCCCGCGCCGCCGGGCGTCGTCGGCCGCGAGCACCGCGCCGACCGCGAGCAGCACCGCCGCGCCGACGGCGACCACCGGTCCGGCCCACGCCGACGACGTCCCCGTCAGGGCCCAGGAGGCGACCCACGCCGCGGCCAGCACCGGCGCGAGCCGCAGGTCCCGCGTCACAGCACCACGCGGTCGCGCAGTCCCTCGAGGAGCACCGGGCCGATCCCCGACACCTCCGTGAGCTCGTCCAGCCGGGAGAAGGGCCCGTGCTCGTCACGCCAGGCGACGATCCGGTCGGCCAGCACGGGCCCGACGCCGGGCAGAGCGGTCAGGGCCACGGCGTCGGCGGTGTTGAGCGGAACCGGACCGGCGTCCGCGCCGGACCCGCCGGCCGGCGGGTCGGCCACGAGCGGCTCCTCCCCCGGCGCCGGCACGTGGACCTGCTCGCCGTCCACGACCGGACGGGCCAGGTTGAGGGCGGTGAGGTCCGCCTCCGGACCGGCACCGCCCGCGGCCTCGACGGCGTCGGCGACCCGTGATCCCGCCGGCACGGTGACCAGCCCGGGTGCGGCGACCTGCCCGATGACGTGCACGACGACGGCCGGTCCCGGGTCGTCGGCACCCGGCGGGGGCGCGGCCGCAGGGTCGGTCCGGTCCGACGAGCCGTCGCCACCGGGGGCGACCGGCGCGGTGGGGGCCGCGGTCGCGGCCGGCACGGGCAGCGGTTCGAGGGTCTCGCGGGGCCACAGCGCGACGGCGGCCGCGATCACGGCGACGAGGAGCAGGACGGCGGCTGCCGCGGTCCCGGCCGGCCCGGCGAGCGCCCAGCGGCTCCGCCCGGGGGCGGGTTCGAGGTCGACCGGGTGCCCGTGGGCGGCGCTGTAGGCGGCGGCGACGTGGCCGGCCGAGCGCCGGGAGCGCAGTCGTTCGACGAGCTCGTCGGGTGCAGCGGTGTCGGGCGGGGTGGCGAGCGCCGCGCGCAACGCCTCGCGGCGGCCCGCCGCCGGGTCGAACCGGTCGTCGGGGAGGTCGGGAGGTGCCGTGGTCACGGCGCGACGCTAGGGCCGCCTCCGGTGCTGCCGACGGTGGCCGGCCCGCGTCTGTGGACGGGCGCGGGTGTGGATGGCCGCGGCGCCCGCTACCAGGGGCCGCCGGGCTCCAGGTCGTGCACGTGGCCGCCGCGGTCGACGACCACCACGGCCAGCGCTCCCGGCCCCACGTGCGCACCGAGGACCGCACTGACGGGGGTGACGACCGGCAGGAACCCGAGCCGGTCGGCGAGCGCGGCGGCGACCTCGGCCGCCTGCTCGGGTGCTCCGAGGTGGTGCACCGCGACGGCGGGCCGCGAGGCCGCACGGACCTGCTCCAGCGCCAGCCCGACGAGCCGGGCCACCGAGGCCCGGCGGGTCCGGACACGCTGGGTCAGCTCGATCGCGCCGTCGTCCAGGGTGAGGATGGGCCGGACGCCCAGGGCGGTGCCGAGAGCGGCGGCCGGGGCGGAGAGCCGTCCGCCCCGGCGCAGGTGGTCGAGGGAGTCCACGAGGAACGTCGTCCGCGCGGAGGCGGCGACCTCGGCCGCCCGCCGGGCCACGTGGCTCGCGTCGCAGCCCGCGGCCGCGCAGCGAGCCGCCTCGTCCGCGGCGAACCCGAGCCCCATCGCGGCGGTGCGCGAGTCCACGACGCGCACGGGGAGCATCGCCCGCTGCCCGGCACGCTCGGCGGTCCCGGCGGTGCCCGACAGCTTGCCGGACAGGTGCACCGACACCACCGCGCGGGCGCCCTGGGCGGCGAGGTCCCCGTAGACCGCGGTGAACTCGGCGGTGCTGGGCTGCGAGGTCGTCAACCGCTCTCCCTCGGCGATCCGCGCCGCGACCTCGGCGGCGCGGACGTCGACGCCCTCGCGCAGGTCAGTGTCGTCCGTCACCACGTGCAGGGGGACGACGACGGGCGCCAGCTCTGCGGGCAGCAGCGAGTCGGTGGGCGGGTCTCCTGGGCCGGGCAGGCAGGCGGTCGAGTCGGTCACGACGCGGACGGCCGGTAGGTCACGCATGTCGCCACGAGTGTAGCCACAGGCACCCGTGGGGTCGCGCCGGGCCGGGCCGTGGACTGCGGGGGCTCTTCCCCGCCCGCGCGGGCCGGGTCCGCCGTCGGGCACCGGTGACGCACCGGTGCCCGACGGCGAGGCGGCGGTCAGGACTCCAGCGGCTCCGCGTGCCAGATCCGGTCGAGGTAGTCGCGCATCGACCGGTCCGAGGAGAAGAAGCCCGACCGTGCGACGTTGAGCACCGCGGACCGGCTCCAGGCGTCCGGGTCGCGGTAGGCGGCCTCGACGCGCTGCTGGGCGTCCAGGTACGACTGGTAGTCCGCCAGGACCATGAAGCGGTCCTCGCCGAGCAGGTTGGACACGATCGGCTCGAACGTCTGCCGGTCCCCGCCGGAGAACTCGCCACGGGCGATCAGGTCGAGTGCCCGCCGCAGCGTCGCGTTCTCCTCGTAGTACGTGGCCGGCCGGTAGCCGGCCTCGGCGACGGCGGCGGCCTCGGGCTCCGTCAGGCCGAACAGGAAGAAGTGGTCGTCACCCACGAGCTGGCGGATCTCGACGTTCGCCCCGTCGTCGGTGCCGATCGTGAGCGCACCGTTGAGCGCGAACTTCATGTTGCCGGTGCCCGAGGCCTCCTTGCCGGCCAGCGAGATCTGCTCCGAGAGGTCCGCGGCCGGGATGAGCGTCTCCGCCACCGTGACGTTGTAGTTCGCCGGGAAGGCCACGCGCAGCACCCGGGAGACCTCCGGATGGTTGTTGACCACCGCCGCGACGTGGTTGATCAGCCCGATGATCTGCTTGGCCATGGCGTACCCCGGGGCGGCCTTGGCACCGAAGACGACGGTGCGCGGCACCACGTCCTCGAGCGCGAGGCGGCCGGAGACGATCCCGTCGTAGAGGGTGATGACGTGCAGGATCTGCAGCGTCTGGCGCTTGTACTCGTGCAGGCGCTTGACCATGACGTCGAGCATCGTGTCGACCGGGACCTCGATCCCGTCGCGCCGTGCGAGGAAGTCGGCGAGCCGCTCCTTGTTCGCCGACTTGACCTCGCGGAACCGACGCCGGAACTCCGGGTCGTCGGCCAGCGGCTCCAGCTCGCGCAGGCGGTCCAGGTCGGTGACCCAGCCGTCACCGATCGCCTCGGTGATCAGCTCCGACAGCCGCGGGTTGGCCATCCGGACGAAGCGGCGCGGGGTCACGCCGTTGGTGACGTTGGTGAACTTCTCCGGCCACAGCCGGGCGAAGTCCGCCAGCACCTTGTCGCGGAGCAGCTGCGAGTGGAGCTCGGCGACGCCGTTGACCTTCGTCGCGGCCACCGTGGCCAGGTGCGCCATGCGCACGGCGCGTCCGGGGTGCTCGGCGATGATCGACATCCGCCGCACGAGGACCGCGTCGTCGCCGGAGGCCTCGCGGACCTCCTCGAGGAACTCGTCGTTGATGCGGTAGATGATCTCCAGGTGCCGGGGCAGCAGCCGACCGAGCAGGTCGACGGGCCAGACCTCGAGCGCCTCGGGCAGCAGGGTGTGGCAGGTGTAGGCGAAGCAGCCCTGCGTGACCTCCCACGCCTCGTCCCAGGCGAAGCCCTCCTCGTCGACGAGGATCCGCATGAGCTCGGGCACCGCGATGACCGGGTGCGTGTCGTTGAGCTGGAAGCAGACCCGCTCCGGCAGCCGGTGCAGGTCGAACCCCTGCGGCAGGAGCTGGTCGATGAAGTCCCGCAGGGAGCAGGCCACGAAGAAGTACTGCTGCTGGAGCCGCAGCTCCTTGCCCTGCGGTGTCGAGTCCTCCGGGTAGAGCACCTTGGAGATGTTCTCGGCGAACGTCTGGGCGCGCACCGCCTCGGCGTAGTCGCCGTAGTTGAAGGTCTCCAGGTTGAAGGCGTGCGTGGCCCGGGCGCTCCACAGCCGCAGCGTGTTGACGCACCCGTTGCGGTAGCCGGGGACCATGTAGTTGTAGGGCACGCCGAGGACCTCCCAGCCGGGCACCCAGCGCGACGTCTCGACGGCGTCGGCGCCCTCCCCCTCGGAGACCGTCTCGACGTGACCGCCGAAGCTGACGGTGACCTCGTGCTCGGGGTGGGCGAACTCCCAGGGCGAGCCGTTGTCGAGCCAGCGGTCGGGCTTCTCGACCTGCCACCCGTCCTCGAACTTCTGCCGGAAGATGCCGTACTCGTAGCGGATCCCGTAGCCGATCGCCGGGATCGCCATCGTCGCCAGCGAGTCAATGAAGCAGGCGGCCAGCCGGCCGAGGCCGCCGTTGCCGAGCCCCGGCTCCACCTCGGCCTCGCGCAGCTCGGCCACGTCGATGCCCAGGGAGGCGAGCGCCTCGGAGGCGATGTCGGTGAGGTCGGCCGCGATGAGGGCGTTGTCGAGCTGCCTGCCCAGCAGGTACTCCGCGGACAGGTAGGCCACGGCCTTGGGCTGGGTGCGCAGGTGCTCGCTCGTGGTCCGCATCCAGCTCGCCATCAGGTAGTGGCGGACGGTACGGGCCAGGGCCAGGTACTTGTCGTTCGTGCTGGCGCGTTCCAGGACCGTGCCCTGGGTGAAGTTGAGCTCGCGCAGGTACTCGCGCACGAACCCCTCGACGGAGGGCTCGGGGCTGGCGATCAGCGGGGTCGATTCGGTCACACGGGTGACACTACCTACGCGTCCGCGCGCTGTCCTCGGGTGGTGCTCGGCGGACGCCGGATCGTCACGTCCGCGAACCATGCCCGACACATCGGCCCTGCAGGGACGTGTGACGGATGTCGCTATAGTCCTGCTCATCCTGATGTCGCGCCCCCTCGGAGCACCCATGGCCGCCGGTCCCCGCCCTGTTCGCCGACGCCTCCTCGGCGTGCTCCTCACCGTCGTCGTGGCGCTCTCCGGGACGCTGGTCGCGGCGCCCGCCGCGACGGCGGCCGACGACACCCCGCCCACGACTCCCCAGGTCACGCAGAAGCGCTGGCTCCCGCCGAAGGAGCCCGACTTCTCCGGCATCTGGTGGTGGAAGCCGCGGGCCACGTGGACGGCGTCCCGGGACGACAGCGGGGTCACCGGCTACCAGGTCCAGGTGCGGCACCCCGGCAGCCACTGGCACACGCCCGGCTCGACCACGTGGAGGTCGCCCGACAGGCTGAGGTACCGGCTCCTGCTCGAGCCCGGTGAGCAGGACTGCCTGCGCGT
The DNA here is from genome assembly GCF_030588085.1 of Isoptericola sp. b408. NCBI lineage: Bacteria > Bacillati > Actinomycetota > Actinomycetes > Micrococcales > Promicromonosporaceae > Isoptericola > Isoptericola sp. b408. Next base: position 178,747 of record NZ_JAUQYQ010000002.1, on the reverse strand, counting down.
CCGCGCCCGCGACGCCGCCGGGAACGTCAGCCGGTGGTCGAAGCGCCGTTGCACCACCGCGCCGCTGACACCCCTCATGGACTTCGTCGACACGACCCTGGTGAAGGACGACGGCGCACTCACCCACCCGTACGCCTACCTCACCACCACGTGGGGCGGCCCGACGAAGACCGAGGACAGGTTCACGGACGTCCGCGGCGTCCGCCTGCGGGTGCGCACCGGGCCGAAGGCCGGGCGCACCACGGTCTACGTCGGCAGCCGGCGCCTCGGGACGATCGACGCCCGGTCCTCGACCGGTCGGTGGCGCACGATCACGATCCGCGTGCCCGCGGAGGACGCCCACACCGGCCGCATCCGGTTCGTGCCCCGCACCGAGGCCCCCGTCAAGATCCGGTTCGTCTGGCCGATCGGCCGCTGACCCGATCCGCGGCCGGTCACGCCCCCACGAGCGTGACCAGCCGGGAGCGGCCCACCGGGTCCTTGACCGCCTGCAGCACCACGTCCACGTGCGGCTCCAGCGCACTGACCTTGTCCAGCGGCGCGCCGATGACGAGCTGGAATCCCAGCCCCTGCCACGCCCCGACCGCACGTCCGGCGAACCGGGCGTCGGCCTTGATGAACGCCTCGTCGAGGAACACCGGCGCGTACCGGGGGCGCTCGGCCCCGGCGTCACCGAGCTGGTACCGCAGGGCCGCGCCCACGATGAACGCCACGAGCTCCTGCGACTCCCCGCCGGACTTGCCGGCGATGTGGTCGTACACCGAGACGTGGTTCCCGTCGAGGTCGACGCACTCGGCGCTGATCCGCACGTGCTCGCGCACGTCCACGAGCCTCCGCCGCTCCGGGGAGTCGGGGCGGATACGGTCGATGAGCCGTGCCATCCGTTCGTAGCGCCGCTGCCGCTCGGCGGGGGTCTGCTCCCCCGGGTCCGCGGCCAGCTCGCGCAGGCGACGCCTGAAGGACACGACGTCCCGCGCCTCCGTCACCTGCGCGGTGATGCGCAGCCGGTGGGCGTCGTCGCGGAACGGCAGGGTCGCCAGGATCTGGTTGACCGGTTCCATGCGCTCGCGGATCTGGGCGACGGAACGGCTCATCACGTTGCCCAGCAGGGTCAGGTCGTGGCCGCTGAGCCGCCCCAGGGTCCGCGACCACCGTTCGGTCAGCTCGTAGAGCCGCTGGTCCTCGATCTCGGCGAGGATCCGGGCGAAGTCGTCGTAGGACGCGTCCGGGTCCGTCCCCAGGTCGGGGTGCGGCCAGGCGTCGCAGAACCGTTCGAACACGCCGCGCAGACCCGCCCGGGCGGCCTCCGCGGCCGCGACGGAGGCCTCCCGGTCGCGGACCAGCTCGCGGGCCACGGCGGTGGTCGCCTGGTCCAGCGCGGCCAGCGGCAGCCGGTCGGGGTCGCCGGGCGCCACCGCCGTCAGTGCCGACTCGAGCCGGCGCTCCTGCACCTCGGTGCACCCCACGCCCGACTCCTCGGCCCCCTCGACGGCGTCGGTGACCTGGTCGACGAGGTCGGTGATGGCCGCCCACTGCTCGCCGAGCTCGCGCACACGGTTCTCGGCGTCGGCGCGCTCGCGGTACAGCTCGGTCAGCCGGGCCCGCAGCTCCTGCTCGTCGTCGCCGAGGGCGCGCACGACGTCGGACCCGTCGCGCAACGACGCGAGACGCGCCTGCCGCACGGCCAGGGCCTCCTCGGCCCCGTCGACGTCGACGTCCTCCCAGCTCAGCCGCAGGAGCTGGCCGGCGGCGACGAACTCGTCGGTGTGCGCCGCCTGCCGCAGCCGTGCACCCTCCAGCGCCGCGCCGGCGTCCTGCAGCGCGGTGCGTGCGGACTCGATGTCGGCGGCCAGCCGGTCACGACGTCGCGCGTTGGAGAACCCGAGCACGGACCCCCGCGGGCTGCCGCCGTGGGCACCGCGGCTGCCGTCGGCGATCTGCCCGGCGCGGGTCAGCGCCCGCCGGTGCTCGCGCAGCTCCGACGGATCGTCGACGCAGACGTGGTCGAACCGGTCCGCGAGCCGGTCGGCGAGCCATCCGCCGAACGGGCCGGCCTTGATCTCGAGCCGTCCCGGCAGGGTGCGCGGGTCGGCGTCCTCCCCCATGGGCCGGTGCGTGGGGACGCCCTCGAAGCGCAACCGGCGGCGCAGCGGGACGCGGTCGATCGCGGACCGGAAGTCCGCCAGGCGCTCGGCGTCGACGAGCAGCGTGGTGGCGAAGCCGCCCAGGGCCAGACCGATGGCGTCACGCCACGGCTCGTACTCGCCGCGGACCTCGAGCAGCTCGCCGACGAACGGCAGCTCGTCGGCGTCGAGGCCGGCCGCCTCGGCGAGCGCGACCCGGGCGGCGTGGTCCTCCGCGGAGACGTTGCCACGACGCCGGGACAGCGAGGCCGCCTCCTGCTCCAGCCGGGCCAGCCGCTGCTCGGCGTCCGTGACCGCACGACGGGCGCCGTAGACCGCGTCCTCGAGCTCGGCGGACCGCTCGGTGCGGTGCTCGACCAGGTCGTGCGCGGCACGCCGGACGCGGTCGAAGTCACGGCGGGAGCCCACCGACTCCTCGAGCACGGCGAGCTGCGTCTCCAGGCCGGCGCGGGCGGTGCGCACCTGCGCCAGCTCCTCGGACCGGCGGCGGATCTCCCGCTCCGCCGCCTCGATGGCGTCACCGCCCTGGCGTCGCAGCGCGGCCCGGGTCTCCTCGAGGTCGGACTCGGCGGTGGCGATCCGCGCGGCGGCGGCGGTGCGGCGTTCCTCGGCGGCGCGGTGCGCGGCGCGGTTGACCTCCTCCTCGGCACGGACGAGCGCGAGCCGGCGGCGGTCGCGCCACACGCTGAACGGTGTGGTGGTGGCCTCGGCGCCCGAGCCCGGCGCGCCCAGCGTGTCGAGCAGCGCCACGGCCGCCTCGGCGTCGTCGATCCGTGCGCGCAGCTCGCGCATCGGACGCAGCACCTCGACCTGGCGGGTGGCGGTGAGCATCTCGGTGCGCACGGCGCTCAGCTCGTCGAAGTGCTCCACGGCGCGGTCGGCCACCTCGAGCGTCTCCGGCTCGGTGAGCACCATCGCCTTGTACAGGGCGTCGACGGTGGTGATCGCCTGTCCGGCCTGGATGCGTCCGAGCAGCTGCATCGCCCGGTGCCCGTCCCCGGCCGCCCCGATCCCGAGCGCGGCGTGCAGCCGGGTGGCGAAGGCGATGTCGGTGTCGAACGGCGTGAGCCCGGCCTCCGCCAGCCCGGGACGCGCGAACCGCCCCGGCGCCAGGGCCTCCAGGTCCCGCAGGTCGAACGCGCCGTCGGCGGTGGCCCGCACGACGACGCACTCCTCGTTGCGCGTCGCGCCGCGCGGGACGTACCAGGCACGCAGCGCGGTGAAGACCTCCCCGGACTGGTCCGTCCACGACATCGCGATCGCCGTCCAGGTGTCGACGCCGTCGCCGCGCAGCACCTGCTCGCGGCTGGTGGCGCCGTCGGCCCGGGACTCGTCCTGCTTGCCGCGGGCGTACGACAGGACGTTGCGCTGCTCGCGCCCGCGGGCCCGCCCCGCGGCCGCACCGTTGGACGCCCCGTTGAACGGGGTGGTGTGGCTCATCATCAGGGCGATGTAGGCGTCCAGCAGCGTCGACTTGCCCGAGCCCGACGCCCCGGACAGCAGCGTCGCCCGCGGGGAGAAGCGCACCTCGTGGTGCCCGTGGTAGCCGCCCCAGTTGACGAGCTGCATCGAGGTGGCCGTCCACTGGCGCCCGTCCGAGGCCGCGGGGATCAGCCCGAACAGCGAGTCGTTCATGCGGACCGTCGTCGTGGTGGTCACGCGTCCTCCCCCGTCCCCGCCGTGCCCTCGTGGCGGTCGGCTCCGTCCTGGCCGCTCAGCCAGGCCGTCAGCTCGCGCAGCCGGTCGACCGGCAGCAGGATCTCCACGACCGGTCCGACGCGGTAGCGCCCGGTCGCGACCTCCTCCAGCACGCGTTCGCGCACCAGGGCGGCGACGGCGTTGTCGATCTCCCGGTGCCGAGCCGCCAGGTTGGTCTCGTCGTGGGCGAGGAACCCGAGCGCGTAGTCGGTCATCTCCTCGGCGTCGACGTAGGCGGCCGGGTGCCCGGCGCCCTGCTCCTGGTGGTACCGGTTGCGCACGTAGAGCATGAGCAACGTCTCGACCCGCTTGAAGGGCTCGTCCCGCAGCAGCACCGGGACCGCGAGGCCGTCCGGGCGCACCTGGCGCTTGTACGCGATCTCGTAGTCGCGGTCCACGACCAGCTCGACGAAGAGGTCGTGCAGGCGGGACGACAGCACCTGCTGGTGGGTCAGCAGCGCCGTCCACTCCGCCGGGTGCTCGGCCGCCGACAGGTACCGCCGCTGCATGACGAGCGCCAGGACGCGGCGGGCCTCGAACGGCAGCACGCCGGTGTCGCCGGCGAACAGCGCGGTGTCCTCGTCCTCGATCGCGGCGGCCTCCACGAAGGGCTCGTCGGCGCCCGTGCCCGACGGCGGCACCTCGGTCTCGGCGACGTCAGTCATCGGTCCTCCTGATCGGGGTACGGGGCAGCACGAAGTCGCGGGTGGTGCCGTCGGCGCGGGTGGCGGTGACGCGTTCGAGGTCGGCCGCGGGGACGTCGCCGGTGCCGGCTCCTGCGGTCGCGTCGGCGTCGCCGTCCGCGGCGACGAGGTCCAGGTAGCCGAGCAGCTCCACCGGGCGCCGCAGGGCCGCCGGCCCCTGTGCGAAGACCGCCCCGACCGTGCTCGGTGCCGTCAGGGCGGCCAGCCGGGCGGCGAGGTCGAGGTGGTGCGGGCCGCCCATGGCCCGCAGGTCGTCGATCGCCCCGTCGATGTCGCCGGCGTCGTCGGCAGCCCCGGGGTCGAGCTCCTCGGGCGGCGTCTCGGGTCGCAGGTCGTGCAGCGTGGTGCGCAGCCGGCCGGGCACGGCACGCTCGAACCAGCGCAACGGCTCGACGCGGGCGGCGCGCGCGCTGGCCGGGAACCAGTCCGCCATGGCGGCGGTCGCCTCCCGCAGCGCGGTGTCGACCTCCCGGTCCCGCAGCGGGTTGTGGTGGCGGATCTGGGCGGTGACCGTGCGCGAGACCCGGGCCTGGGCCGCCAGGACCACCTCGATCGCCGAGACGAGCTGGGCGCGCAAGCCCTGCAGGGCGACGCGCTGCGCCGCCGGGAGCTCGGCGGCGAACGGGTGCTCGAGGATCTGCCGGACACGCTGCTCGAGCGAGTCCAGGAGCTCGGGGTCACCGAGCAGCTCCATGGCCCCGGCGAAGGCGCGTCCCTCCGGCGTGCCGTCGAGGAGGTTCTCCGAGGCGTCCAGGTACTCGGCGACGACCACGCCCGTGGACCGTTCGTCCTGGCGCAGCCGGGTCACCAGGTCGCGCTGCAGCACCGACAGCGACTCCACGACGCGGGCGAAGTCCGTCGGCAGCTCCCGCACGAGGAACAGCAGGTGGTCGTACTGCTCGCCGAGGCGCTCGTCGGGGACGGGTTCGACCTCTCCCCCGGCCTCGAGCCGCGCGAGCTCGCCCTGCGCCTCGTCGATCCGGGCGCGCAGCCGGCGCATCTGCGCCTCGCGGTCCGGGTAGGCGTCCCGGGCCAGGTCGTCGAGCGCGACCAGCAGGGTGCGGATCCGCGACTCGCTGACCAGGCCCCGGCCGCCCTGGGTGCGCGTGACGACGTCGAGCGCCTCGGTGGCGTAGCTCGAGAGCTGGTAGCGCTCGGTCCCGTCGTCGTCGAGCGCCCGCACCAGCCAGCGTTCGCGCACCCAGCGCGTGCAGACCACGCGCGCCGGATCGCCGGGCACCCGGGGAGCCTGCGGCCCCGCCTCGGCCCGGAACCCCGCGAGCAGGTCGTCCACCTCCACGTGCAGCTGCTCGGTGCCCACGGTGGGACGGTCCGGCGTGAAGACGCAGCGCAGCACGGCGACCACCAGGGGCGCCTCGGCCTTGTGCAGCAGCCCGAGGGTGGGCGCGGCGAAGGCGCGCTCGACCCCCGCGAGCGCCCCGGCCAGCCGTGATCCAGGTGCCGACGCCACCTCAGACGACGACATTCACCAGCTTCGGCGCCCGGACGATCACCTTGCGGATCTCGGCACCGTCGATCGCCCGCATGACGTTGGGCTCGGCCAGCGCCGCCGCCGTCAGGTCGTCGTCCGAGATCGAGGGCGAGACCTCGATGCGGCCGCGCACCTTGCCCTTGACCTGGACCACGCAGGTGACGGTGTCCTCGACCAGGTACTCGTCCTGCGCCGTCGGGAACGGCTCCCGGGCCAGCGAGTCGGGGTGCCCCAGCCGCTCCCACAGCTCCTCGGCGATGTGCGGCGCGATGGGCGCCACCATGAGGACCAGCGGCTCCACGGCGGCCCGCGGCACGGAGTCCAGCCCGGTGAGGTGGTTGTTGTAGGTGATGAGCTTGGCGATGGCCGTGTTGGGGCGCATCTGCTCCATCTCGAGGCGGACGTCCGCGATGGTGCGGTGCAGCGCCCTCAGCGTCTCCCGGTCCGGCTCGTCGTCGGTGACCACCAGGGAGCCGTCGGTCTCGTCGACGACGTTGCGCCACAGCCGCTGCAGGAACCGCTGGGACCCGACGACGTCGCGGGTGTTCCACGGACGGGACAGGTCCAGCGGGCCCATCGCCATCTCGTAGACGCGGAAGGTGTCCGCCCCGTACTCGGCGTACATGTCGTCGGGGGTGACGACGTTCTTCAGCGACTTGCCCATCTTGCCGTACTCGCGCTCGACGGGGCGGCCCTCGTAGGTCCACCCCTTCTGCTCGTCACCGTCGACGTCGGCGGCGGGCACGTAGGCGCCGCGGGCGTCGGTGAAGGCGTAGGCCTGGATGTAGCCCTGGTTGAACAGCTTGCCGAACGGCTCGATCGAGCTGACGTGGCCCAGGTCGTGCAGGACCTTGTGCCAGAACCGGGCGTACAGCAGGTGCAGCACCGCGTGCTCCACGCCGCCGACGTACAGGTCGACGCCGCCGGCCGGGCCGGTGGTGTCGTTGTGCCGCGGCCCCATCCAGTACTCCTCCAGGGCCGGGTCGACCACGGGGCGGGTGCCGTCGGCCCGGTCGTCGGAGCCCCACGTGGGGTCCAGGTACCGCAGGTAGTACCAGCACGAGCCGGCCCAGTTGGGCATGGTGTTCGTGTCACGGCGGTACCGCTGCGGGCCGTCGCCCAGGTCGAGGGTGACGTGCACCCAGTCGTCGTTGCGGCCCAGGGGCGCCTCCGGCTCGGAGTCGCGGTCGTCCGGGTCGAACGTGCGGGGGGCGTAGTCCGGCACCTCGGGCAGGCTCACGGGCAGCCGGTCGGTGGGGATGGCGACCGGGCGGTCCTCGGCGTCCCACAGGATCGGGAACGGCTCGCCCCAGTACCGCTGCCGGCTGAACAGCCAGTCGTTCAGGCGGTAGGTGGTGGTGCCGCGGCCGGTGCCCTTCTCCTCGAGCCAGGCGATGATGCGCGCCTTGGCGTCCTCGACGCCCAGCCCGTCCAGGGAGATCTCGTCGTTGGCGGAGCGCACCGTGACGCCGTCACCGGTCCACGCGCCCTCGTGCCCCTCGGGCAGACCGCCCGCGGGCTCGACGGTGTGCACGACGGGCAGCTCGAAGGCCGTCGCGAACGCGAAGTCGCGGTCGTCACCGCCCGGGACGGCCATGATGGCGCCGGTGCCGTACCCCATGAGCACGTAGTCGGCGGTGAAGACGGGGACCGTCTCGCCGTTGACCGGGTTGACCGCCAGGTGGCCGGTGAACACGCCGGTCTTCTTGCCGGCGTCCGCCTGGCGCTCGACGGCGGTCTTGGCCGCTGCCTGGCGGCGGTAGGCGGCGACGGCCTCGGCCGGGGAGGCGTGCCCGCCGGTCCAGACCTCGCGGGTGCCGTCGGGCCAGGTGGCCGGCACCTCGTCCAGCAGCGGGTGCTCGGGGGAGACGACCATGAAGGTCGCGCCGAACAGGGTGTCGGGGCGGGTGGTGAACACCTCGATAGCGCCACCGGCGCCCGCGGCGTCGGCGTCCGCGTCCCCGGCGCCGACCACGTGGAAGGTCACGTTGGCGCCCGTCGAGCGGCCGATCCAGTTGCGCTGCATCGCCTTGACCTTGTCCGGCCAGTCGATCAGGTCCAGGTCGTCGACCAGGCGGTCGGCGTAGGCGGTGATCCGCATCTTCCACTGGCGCAGGTTCTTGGTGAACACCGGGAAGTTGCCGCGCTCGGAGCGGCCGTCGGCCGTGACCTCCTCGTTCGCCAGCACGGTGCCCAGGCCGGGGCACCAGTTGACCGGGGAGGAGTCGACGTAGGCGAGCCGCTGGGAGTCCAGCACGTCGCGCTGCTCGTTCGCGTCCAGCGCGGACCACACGGCACCGCCCGTGTTGTCGCCGTCGTGGCCGGGCACGGGACGCGCGCCCGCGGCCAGCTCGTCGCGCAGCTCGGCGATCCGTCGGGCCCTGCCGCGCTGGGCGGTCGGGCTGCCGTCGGCCCGCTTCCCGGCCTGCTCGGCGTCGGCGTCGTACCAGGAGTCGAAGATCTCCAGGAAGATCCACTGGGTCCAGCGCACGTAGTCGTCGTCGATGGTGGCGAAGCTGCGCCGCGGATCGTGCCCCAGGCCCATCCGGCGCAGCTGGCGCCGGTAGGTGACCATGTTGCGCTCGGTGACCAGGCGGGGGTGCTCACCGGTCTGGACCGCGTACTGCTCGGCGGGCAGGCCGAAGGCGTCGAAGCCCATGGCGTGCAGCACGTTGTCGCCGCACATCATGCGGAAACGGCCCACGACGTCGGTGGCGATGAACCCGAGCGGGTGGCCGACGTGCAGACCCGCGCCCGAGGGGTACGGGAACATGTCCATGATGAAGAACGGCCGACCCGTCGGCCGGGCACCGCCCGCCCCCGTGAGGTCTCCGGTCGGGTTCGCGGCGTAGAAGGTGCCGCGCTCGTCCCACCGGTCCTGCCAGCGCAGCTCGATCTCCTGCGCGAGGGCGGGGGTGTACCGGTGCACCGGCTCGTCCGGGCGCTGCGGGGTGACGGGCATGTCCGTGGTGTCGGCGTTCGGCGTGCTCACCCGGGCGAGTCTACCGGCCGGGCCGTCCGGGACCCGCGGCCTTTTCGCCGGTCCGGACCTCGCCGTCGGGCGGCGGCCCGGCTCAGAACGAGGCGACCAGCGCGGCGCCGACGGCGACGAGCAGCCAGGCGACCGCCACGACGTAGCCGATGACGAGGATCACGCCGCGGTTGCCCACGACGATGCGGCGCAGCCCGTCCCCCACCCGGAGGTCCCCCTCCTGGACGGCCCGCACGACCTGGAACCACAGCAGCGGCCACATGGCGGTCCACACGACCATGCAGGCCGGGCAGAGCGCCACGAGCACGTAGAAGCTCGTCCACATGAGGAAGAACACGAGCAGCTGGCCGAGCACGGTGCCGCCGAGCAGCCACAGGTGGTACCAGCGCGGCAGCCGGGCACCGGTGAGCAGCACGACACCGGTCGTGATCACCACGGGGAACGCCGCCACGCCGATGAAGGGGTTGGGGAACCCGAGCAGGGACCCCTGCCACGACTCCATGGCGACGCCGCAGTCGAGGAACAGGTTGATCGAGCAGGAGGTCACCCGGTCCGGGTCCTGCAGCTTGAGGATCCGCTCGATGGCCAGCCAGAGCGCTCCGCCGAAGCCGACCGCCCCGAGCACCACGAGGAGCAGGGCGTAGGGGCGGGTGGCCAGCGGGCGCGGCCCCGTCGCGGGAGCCGCGGCGTCGTCGGCGCCCGGGCTGCCGCCCGTCGCGTCCGCGGAGATCTCGGTCACGAGGTGACGGTACCTCACACGGTGCGGGCCGGAGCCGGGCGGGGCGTGCGCAGCGAGACCAGCACGACGGCCAGACCGACGACGGTCAGCCCCAGGCCGGCCCACGCGGGCGCCACGTACCCCCAGCCGCCGGCGATGACCAGCCCGCCGACGAACGCACCGCCGGCGTTGCCGACGTTGAGGGCCGAGTGGCACAGCGCCGCGCCCAGGGACTGCGCCCGCGGCGAGAGGTCCATCAACCGTGTCTGCATGGCCAGCCCCAGCACCTGCGAGGTGACCCCGAGCAGGAAGAGCCCGGCCACGGACCCGACCGGGCTCGTCGCGGTGAGCGCGAACAGCACCAGCGACAGCCCGGTGCTGACGAAGCCGCCCAGCACGGTGCCCACGACGGACCGGTCGGCGAGCCGGCCGCCGAGCAGGGTGCCGACGGTCATCCCCACGCCCATGACGGCGAGCACCCACGGCACGGAGCTCTCGCTCATGCCCGCCACGCGGGTCACGGTGGGTGCGACGTAGGTGTAGACCGCGAACAGCCCGCCGAACCCCACGGCCCCACCGACGAACGCGACCCACAGCGGGCCGTTGGCCAGCGCGCCCAGCTCCTGGCGGACGCTGCTCTCGACCGGCCCCTGTTCCGGCACGAACCGCCACAGCCCCAGCAGCGTGATCCCACCGAGGACGCCGATGAGCACGAACGCCACGCGCCAGCCGAACGCCTGGCCGACGGCGGTGGAGATCGGCACCCCGACGACGTTCGCCACGGTGAGTCCCGTCATCATCATCGCCACCGCGCGTCCCCGGCGGCCCGGCCCCGCGACCGCGGACCCGACGGCGGCCCCGACGCCGAAGAAGGCGCCGTGCGGAAGTCCGGCGAGGAACCGCCCGGCCACCAGCCACTCGATGCTCGGGGCGGCGGCGGACAGCACGTTCGCCACCGTGTACGACCCCATGAGCAGCAGCAGGAGCCGACGGCGGGACATCCGTGCCGCGGCCACCGTGAGCAGCGGTGCGCCGACGACGACGCCCACCGCGTAAGCGGTGATGGCGTGCCCGACGACGGGGTCGCTGGCCTGCAGGTCGGCCCCGATCTGGGGCAGCAGACCCATCGTGGCGAACTCGGTGGTGCCGATGGTGAAGCCGCCGAGGGCCAGGGCGAACAGGGCCCAGCCGGCGCCCTGGACCGAACCGCGAGTGGGGCTACGGGGCGGTGCGACGGTCACGATCACATCCTCTCGAAACGATTCGACGACGCCGCACGCCTCAGGGGGTGCACGTCGTCGGGGATGCCGACCAGCCTACGCGCGGACCACCCGGACGCGCGAGGCCGCGAGATGACCCAGGTCCACCGCCACCGGCCCGTCCGGACCGGTCCAGGTCAGGGAGAGCGTCCCGGCGTAGTCACGGCGTCGCTCGACCGTGACCTCGACGTCGAGCTCCAGGCCGAGGCCGGCGAGGTAGCGCAGCGCGTCCGGGTCGGCGTCCGAGATCCGGGCCACCGCACCCCGCTCCCCCTCGGCCAGGTCCGCCAGGGGGACGGCGTCGGGGCGCACCACGCGCCCGTCCGCGGTCGGGATCGGGTCGCCGTGCGGGTCGCGGACGGGGTGGCCCAGCCGGGCGTCGATCCGCTCGACCAGCCGGTCGGAGACCGCGTGCTCGAGGACCTCGGCCTCGTCGTGCACCTCGTCCCAGCCGTAGCCGAGCTCGCGGACCAGCCAGGTCTCGAGCAACCGGTGACGCCGGACCATCGTCAACGCGTGGCGGCTCCCCTCCTCGGTGAGCCAGACACCGCCGTAGGGCTCGTGGCCGAGCAGCCCCTGCGCCGTCAGGCGGCGGACGGTCTCGGAGACGGTGGACGGCCCGACACCGAGGCGGTCGGCGAGCAGGCCGGTCGTAACCTTGTCGTCGGTCCACTCCTGCGCGGACCAGATCGCCTTGAGGTAGTCCTGCGCCACCGGCGTCAGGTCGGCCGGGCCGGCGGTGTCGGTGTCGTTCACACCCGCAGCCTACGTGGTGGCCTACGGCGCGATCGGGCCGACCGGGCTCGCCGAGGGCGAGGGCCGCACCTCGTCGTCGCCGGTCGCGCCGCCCGTCTCCGTCGGGTCCGGGGAGGGCGAGGGGTCGTCCTGCGACGTGTCGAACGGACCCTCCGACGGCGTCGTGCGGTCGAGCTGGCCCACGGCGGGCACCACGGGCGGCACCGGCTCCCGGTCGTGCACCGTGGCCTGGCCGTCCGGGTCCACCGTGATGACCTGGAGGTCGATCACACGACCCTCCTCGGGATCGACGCGCAGGAGCGTCATCTCGGCCGTCCCGCGCAGCGGCCCGACGGTCGCCTGGCCCGACGCGGCGCCCGCCGTGCTGGCGGACACGTACCGCATCCCCTGGCCCACCTGCTCCGGACCGGCCCGACGGTGCGTGTGCCCCGAGACCTGGAACGGCACGCAGCCGGACTCCAGGGCGGGTGTCCCCACCACCGGCGTGTGCACCAGCAGCAGGTCGACGTCACCGTCCTCGCACGCCGTCTCGGCCAGGTCCTCCGCCTGCTCCGCCGGGGTCCGCTCGCGCGCGACCGACGTCCCCTCGCCGATGCGGGTCTCCAGCGCGTCGCGGTCGCCCAGGATGCGCACGCCCGCCACCTCGACGACGGACCCGTCGAGCACCGTCTGGCCGTGCGCAGCCTCCTGCTCGGAGGTCAGGACCGAGTCGTGGTTGCCGTCCGCGACGATCATCGGCACGCCGTCCGGGACCGCCGCGGCGAACGAGTCGACGCACGCCTTCTCCACGGCCGTGCCGTTCATCGTGGTGTCCCCGGCGTTGAGCACGACGTCGGCGCCGGCCAGTGTCGCGGCCGAGTTGATCAGGGTCGACATGCCGGTGTTGCAGTGCAGGTCGGAGACCACGAGCATCGTCACCACGTCGTCGCCGCTCGCGGACACGTCGCCGAGGTTGGTCCGCACCGCGTCCCGGATCAGCCAGGACCGCCACGCCCGGTGCAGGTCGTCGTCGGCGGCGGCGTAGAAGGCCTCGTTGTCGTCGTACAGCTCCAGGAGCTGGCCGCCGTAGGTGTCGACCACGGACGCCAGCCGCCCGGTGATGCGCGCGCCCTCCAGCGCCGTCCCGGCGAACACCTCGGACGCCGGACGGCCGGACCGCACGGGTGCCTCGTCACCGGACACGACCGTCGCCCCGACGACCGCCACCACGACCACCCCGGCGGTGAGCTGCCAGGTCCGCGGCGCCAGCACCGCCGAGAGCTCCTTCCGACGGCGTCGGCCCAGCAGGGCGCTCAGGCCCCACCCGGCCAGCCCCACGACGACGAGCGCCGCCACGGACCGGCGGATCGCCGACGCCACGAGCGCCCGGGTGGCGGCGTCGATGGTGATCTCGGGGCTGTCGTAGAACTGCAGGTAGCGGTCGAGGTCGCCGACCAGGCGGTCCAGCGTCGAGGCCTGGTCGACGGCCGTGAGGTCCGCCGGGATCTCCTTGACCGTGATGTCCGCCCCCAGGCCGAGCGGCAGGGGCGAGTCGATCTCGAGGGTGCCCAGCGGGCCCAGGTCGGTCACCACCAGGCCGTCGGTGTCGACCTCGTAGAGGGCCTCGTGCGGGCCGAGGTTGAGCTCGGCCGACGCGGTCGTGACCCCGTAGACGAGGCAGGCGACGACGGCCGCGGAGGCCACCAGGGTCCAACGCAGCCAACGGGGCGGTTCACGGCGATCGGTCATCGTGCCACCATCCTGACACCGATCCCGCGCCGTTCCGTCCACGACCCCGCCGGCCGGTCAGGCGGTGGCGCGCCGCAACGTCACCAGGGCGATCCCGGCGGCGGCGAGCACCGCGACGAGGCCGATGACCGAGGTCGTCACGACACCGCTGCCGAAGGCGGCGTGCGCCGAGTCGAGCAGGGCACGGGCCTGGCCGGGGGGCAGCGTCGCCGCGACGTTCGTCGCCCCGCCGAGCGTCTCGGTCGCCCGCGCCGCCGCGCCGGGCGCCACGCCGTCGGGCACCCGGACGCCCGCCTGGTACGAGGCCGTGAGGATGCCGCCGAGCACGGCCGTGCCGAGCACCGCGCCCAGCTCGTACGCCGTCTCGGAGATCGCCGAGGCGGCGCCGGCCTTCTCGGCCGGGACGCTGGAGACGATGAGGTCGTTCGAGATCGTCTCGGCCATCCCGACACCGAGCGCGAGCACCACGAACGCCAGCGCGATCCAGCCCGCCTCGCCGCGCCCCGCGACCAGAGCGGTCACGAGGTAGCCGGTGGCCGACACCGCGAGCCCGGAGGCGACGATGACCGCGGGCCGGACACGCCGCACGAGACGCACCACCGACAGCCCGGCCGCGACCGTGGTCACCGTGCCCGGCACGAGGACGAGCCCGGCCTGGACCGGGGACAGACCGAGGACGAGCTGCAGGTCCTGGGAGACGAAGAAGAGGAAGCCCACGAGCGCGAAGACCGACAGCAGGTTGACCAGCACGCTGCCGGTGAACGCGGTGTGGGCGAACAGCCGCACGTCGAGCATCGGATCCGGCCGCCGGAGCTGGCGACGGACGAACACCACCCCGACGCCCAGGCCCACGGTGAGCTCCGCGAGACCGAGGAGGTCGCCCTTGGCCAGCGTCTTGATCCCGAGCACCACCGTCAGCATCGCGGCCATGACGAGCGCGATGGACACCGGGTCGACGCGGCCGGGCGCCGGGTCGCGGGACTCGGGCACGAACACGGGTGCCAGGACGACCAGCAGCGCGAGCACCGGCACCGCGAGCAGGAAGACCGAGCCCCACCAGAAGTGCTCGAGCAGCACGCCACCGACGATCGGGCCGACGGCGGACCCCACGGTGAACGTGGACGCGAAGACGGCGACCGCGAGCCGGCGCTCGGTGCGGTCGGTGAAGACGTTGCGCAGCAACGACAGCACCGAGGGCATGAGCATGGCCCCGAAGAACCCGAGTCCCGCCCGGGCGACCAGGAGCGCACCGGCGCTCGGCGCGAAGGCGGCCAGCGCGGAGACGGCGGCGAAGCCGGCGGCCCCGGTCAGCAGCAGGCGGCGGCGGCCCACGCGGTCGGCGACGGAGCCCAGGGGGACGAGCAGGCCGGCCAGCACGAGCGAGTAGACGTCGACGATCCACAGCAGCTGGGTGCCGCCGGGTTCGAGCGCGGCCGAGATCTGCGGCAGCGCGAAGCTGAGGACGGTGTTGTCGATGGACACGAGGAGCACCGGCAGCATGAGCACGGCGAGCGCGACCCACCGCCGCACCGGGGCGGCCGGGGTGGCCGCGGGAACGGTGGCGGGGGTCGTCGTCGAGGAGGCCGGTGCCGTGAGGATCTGAGCCATGGGGAGGCCTTTCACGAGCACGGGACGGCCAGGGCGACGCGTCGCGTCGGACTTCTGCACCGTCTAGTCGGTACAGTAACGATTCCGCCGGTAGGGTGCAACCATGCCTCCCCCTCCCGCAGCTCGAGCAAAGGTGCTCGAGGCGTTCACCGACCTCCTCGTCACCTCCGGGGAACGGTCCGCCACCCTCGACGCGGTCGCCGACCACGCCGGCGTCTCCAAGGGCGGCCTGCTCTACCACTTCGGGTCCAAGGACGCCCTGGTCGACGGGCTCGTCGAGCAGCTCACCGACCTCATCGCCGCCGACGCGGCCGCGATGCGCGCGGATCGCGAGGGCCCGGTGCACTACCTGCTGCGCACCTCCTCCGACGTCGGCCACGAGTTCGACCGTGCCTACCTCGCGGTCGCCGAGCTGGCCCGCGGTGCGTACCCCCGGGCCCGCGGAGCGCTGGACGCGGCCGAGCAGGCGTGGACCGACGCCGTCGTCGAGGAGGTCGGTGACCCCGCCGTCGCCCGGGCGGTCGTGCTGCTGTCCGACGGGATCTACCACCGCACGTCGCTGGGCGCCGCACCGCCGCCGCTGGAGGAGCTGCTCACCCTCGTCGACAGCCTGCGTCGGACGACCACGGGCTGACGCCCGCCGTCAGCCCGTCCGGCGCTGGGCCTCGACCGAGCGGCGCAGCGCCTCCATGAGGTCGACGACCTCGGCCCCCTCACCCTCCGGCTGCTCGCCGAAGGTCTCGGCAGCGTCCACCGTGTCGCCCTGCTCGATCTTCGCGTCGATGAGCTGCCGCAGCTGGGCCTGGTACTCGTCGGTGTACTCCTCGGGCGCGAAGTCCGCCTCGTAGGCCGACACGAGCTGGGCGGACATCGCCAGCTCCTTGTCGCTCACCGACGTCGACCCGTCGAGCGCGGGGAACTCCGCCGCCCGGATCTCGTCGGCCCACAGCAGCGTCTGCAGCGTGAGCACCTCCTCGCGCACGCGCAGCGCCGCCAGCCGGGTGCGCTGACGCAGCGCGAACTTCACGATCGCGGTGCGGTCGGTCTCCTCGAGGGTGCGGCGCAGCAGCACGTAGGCCTTCGGGCTCTTCGAGTCCGGCTCGAGGTAGTAGGACCGGTCGAGCAGGATCGGGTCGACCTGGTCGCTGGGGACGAACTCGACGACCTCGATCTCGCGGTTCGACTCCGCCGGCAGCGCGGCGAAGTCCGCCCGGGTCAGCACCACGACGTGCTCGCCGTCGTCGTAGGCCTTGTCGATGTGCTCGTACGGCACCGTCTCGCCGCACACCTCGCACACGCGCCGGTAGCGGATGCGACCGCCGTCGGCGTCGTGCACCTGGTGCAGCGACACGTCGTGGTCCTCGGTGGCGCTGTAGATCTTCACCGGGACGTTCACGAGCCCGAACGTCACGGCGCCCTTCCAGATCGCCCTCATCACCCCATGGTCACGCGGGCGGTCACCGGACGCGACCGGTCAGCCGAGCAGGCCCAGGACCCCCACGACACCGACGAGGGCACCCAGGAGCAGGGACACCCCCACCAGCACGGCGTGGACGGTGTAGAAACGGGTGGGCCGCCCGGCGTCGTCACGGGCCCGCGGGTCGCGCGTGACCCGCTTCCAGAACGGCGGCCACACCACGAGGTTCCACACGGCGGCGACGACGAGCACGAGCGACCAGGCGACGGGGATCTCCACGGCGACGAGTATCCCACCCGGGGCCGGGCGCGGGGCGGCGCGCCGACGAGCTCGCCGCCCCGCGGTTCCTCAGCGGCCGAGCGTCGCGAGGACGGCGTCGGCCATCCCCGCCTCGCCGCGGGCGTTGGGGTGCACCGGCACGACGTTGGTGCCGAAGAGGATCGGCTCGATCCACCGCTCCCCGTACGGCGCGCAGGCGTCACGGCCCTCGCTGCGCTCCGCCATGTCGACGAACGTCGCCCCCGTCTCGGCGGCGGCCTGCTCGATCACGCCGTTGAGGGTGGCCTGCAGGTCGCGCAGGTAGGGGATGTCGCCCTGCGCGATCGACATCTTGGCGAAGCAGCCCTTCTCCGCCGGCACGATCCAGGGGTAGCCCACGATGGCGACCTCGGCCTTCGGCGCGCGCTCCTGGATGTCCAGCAGGGCCTGCCGCACGGCGGGGTAGGTGACCTGCTCGACCTGGTCGGTGAAGTGGCTCCCGTAGGTGTTCTTGCACGGGCTGCCGAAGCCCACCGTGAGCGCACCCAGCGACCCGCACTTGAGGATGGCGCTGATGAACGTGCTGTTGTCGTTGCCGCCGATGGTCAGCGTGACGACGTCGGTCTTGGAGGTGAGCGCGTCGAGCTGGGCGGGCACGAACAGGTGCTGGTTCCGGTAGAGGTCCCCCGTCTCGGCACCGGAGCAGCTGACGTCGGTCAGGTCCGCACCGACCCGGTCGGCCACCAGGTGCGGGTAGTTGCGGGTGCTCTGCAGGCAGACCGGTCGGGCGTCCGGGGCCAGCGGCAGGATGCCCGACCCGGCGGAGTAGGAGTCGCCGAGGGCGACGTACTCCTCGGGGGGCGGGGCGGCCGCGGCCGCCGGGACGAGGCAGCCGGCGACGAGGACGGTGGCGGACGCGAGCGCGGCGGCCAACCGTCGACGGGGGGCGAGGGGCATGAGACAACTCCTTCGTTGTTTCGTCCGGCGCTCGACGGTGAGCACCGGTACCGAGTATCACGATCTGCGACTCCGTCCACAAGGCATCGCGGCAGATCCATGGCCAGGATGAACACGTGAGCCGGCAGCCCCAGCGCGTGTCGGTGGAGGGGCGCAGCCTGACCCTGACGAACCTGGACAAGGTGCTGTACCCCGCCACCGGCACCACCAAGGGCGAGGTGCTGCAGTACCTCGCCCGGGTCGCGGACGTCCTCGTCCCGCACGCGGCGCACCGGCCGGCCACCCGCAAGCGATGGCCCGACGGCGTCGAGGGCCAGTCGTTCTTCCAGAAGAACCTCGACGCCTCCACCCCCGACTGGGTACCGCGACGCACCATCCGGCACCGGCACTCCGTCAACGACTACGTGCTCGTCGACGACCTGGCCACGCTCACCTGGCTGGGCCAGACCGCCACCCTGGAGATCCACGTCCCGCAGTGGCGGTTCGGGCGCACCGGTGACCCGCTGCCCCCGGACCGCCTGGTGCTGGACCTCGACCCGGGTCCCGGCGTCGGGCTGCCCGAGTGCGCCCGGGTCGCCCGGTGGGCCCGCGACATCCTCGCCGGGACGGGCCTGGAGCTGCTGCCCGTGACCAGCGGGTCCAAGGGCCTGCACCTGTACGCACCGCTCACCGGACCGCACGGTCACCTCACCAGCGACGACGTCTCCGCCGTCGCCAAGGAGCTCGCCCAGCACCTCGCCACCGAGCATCCCGACCACGTGGTCGCCGAGATGAAGCGCTCGCTGCGGGCGGGCAAGGTGTTCGTCGACTGGTCGCAGAACAACGGGTCCAAGACCACGATCACGCCCTACTCGCTGCGCGGACGGGAGCGCCCGACCGTCGCCGCGCCCCGTACCTGGGACGAGCTCGACGACCCGGACCTCGGCCAGCTCACCTACCCCGAGGTGCTGGAGCGCGTCGCCCGCGACGGTGACCTGCTGACCCCGCTGCTGGCCGGTCACCTGGACCGCCTCGAGCCGACGCCGGAGCACCTGGCGTCGTTCGAGCGGCTGGAGACCTACCGCGCCAAGCGTGACCCGGGACGGACCCCGGAACCGTTCGACAGCGACACCGACCGCCCCGTCGACGCGGCGCCCCGGTTCGTCGTCCAGGAGCACCACGCCCGCCGTCTGCACTGGGACTTCCGGCTCGAGCACGAGGGTGTCCTGGTGAGCTGGGCGCTGCCGAAGGGGGAACCCACCGACCCCGCGCAGAACCATCTCGCCGTGCAGACCGAGGACCACCCCCTGGCCTACGGCGACTTCGAGGGCACGATCCCGGCCGGCGAGTACGGCGCCGGGGAGGTGACGATCTGGGACGCCGGGACCTACGACCTGGAGAAGTGGCGCGAGGGCGCCGAGGTCATCGTCACCCTCCACAGCGAGCGCCGCGGGTCACGGCGGCTCGCGCTGATCCGCACCGGCGGACGCGGCGGGGACGACCAGAAGTCGTGGCTGATCCACCGCACGAAGGCCCAGCCCGGCGACGCCGCACCGGTGACGTCCGACGGCGGGTCCGCCGTCGCACCGCCGCCGTCGGCCGCCACCCTGGCCGCGCCCCGTCCGATGCTCGCGACGAGCGCGAGCGAGGCGGAGCTGGCCCGGCTGACCCCGGACGACTGGGCGTTCGAGGCCAAGTGGGACGGTTTCCGCACGATCGTCGAGGTGCTGCCGCCCGAGGCGTCCGCGCAGCACGGGGACCGTGCGTCGGCCGAGGACGAGGCGTCACCCGGGCACGGGGCACCACCAATGCGGGTGCGGCTGACCTCCCGGTCGGGCCGGGACCTGACCCCGACCTTCCCCGAGCTGCAGGCGGTGGGGGGCATGGTCCGTGCCGCGGACCTCCCGCTCGTCCTGGACGGCGAGGTCGTCGCCCTGGACCCCGACGGGCGACCGAGCTTCCGCCGTCTGCAGCAGCGTGCCAACCTCGCGAAGCCCCGCGAGGTCGATAGGGCGCGGCGGCGGGTCGGCGTCGACCTGGTGCTCTTCGACGCGCTGCGGGTCGCGGGGGTCGACATCACGGACCACCCCTACGACGAGCGGCGCGCCGCCCTGGCACGGGTCGTCTCCCCCCGCTCCCCCGTCCACGTGCCGACGGCGCTGGAGGGCACGGCCGAGGAGGCCCTGGCCGAGTCCCGCCGGCTCGGCCTGGAAGGACTGGTCGCCAAGCGGCGCCACGCCGGCTACACGGCCGGGCACCGGTCGCGGGAGTGGCTCAAGATCAAGCACACGCCGACCCAGGAGGCCGTGGTGATCGGCTGGCGTCCGCTGCGGGTCGGCACGCCCACCGAGGACCCCCGCTCCGTGGGTGGCCTGCTGCTGGCCCTGCCCGTCGAGGACGACGGCTGGCGGTACGTGGGCCGGGTGGGCACCGGGTTCTCCGACCGCGTACGCCGCGAGCTCGCCGACCGGCTCGCCGGGCAGGAGCGCCCGACGGCGCCGGTCGGCGACGTCCCGGCGATCGACGCCGCCGGCGCCCGGTGGGTCTCCCCCGACGTGGTCGTCGAGGTGCGCCACACGGGTTGGACGGGCGACGCCCCCGGCGAGGGGAGCCTGCGCCACGCCGTGTGGCGCGGGATCCGCGACGACAAGGACCCGCGCGCGGTGCGGGTCGAGTGAGCTCACGCCTCGTGGGCGTAGACCACCGTGTTGTCCACGTAGTGCCCCCAGTCCGCGTCCCAGGCCCCGCCGCAGGTGATGACCCGCAGCTCGGCCCCGTCGGTGTTGGCGTACACCGCGCGCGTCGGGAACTGCTTCTTGGGGTACTGCTCCACCCGGTCGACGACGAACGTCGCCGTGGAGCCGTCCCGGCGGTCGACGTGGATCTCCTGGCCGGGTTCCAGCTCCGCGAGGCGGAAGAAGACCGACGGCCCGTTCGGGCTGTCGACGTGCCCCTCGATGACGGCGGGGCCGTCCTCGCCCGGACGCGGTGACCCGTCGAACCACGCCGCGCGGTCGATGTCGTCCCCGGCGGGGACCTCGATCGTGCCGTCGTCGTTCAGCCCCAGGTGCAGCAGGTCCGAGTCGACGCCGACGGCCGGGATCCGCACCTGCTCCGGCAGCGCGGCACGCTCCTGCCGCGGCGGCTCCGCCGGCGACGGCGCCGCGGACGAGGCGGCGGACGTCGGGGCGGGTACCGCTCGGGCCGACGTGACCGGGTCCGGGGACGTCGCGGCCGCCGTGCCGGGCGCCGCGGCCGGACCCGGGGTGGCTCCTCCGTCCTGGACGCCGAACCCGACGGCGACCGCCGTCCCGCCGCCGAGCACCAGCCCGGCGGCGAGGACGACGGCCACGCGTCGGCGACGCATCAGGAGTCCTGCGCCGTGCGACGACGGCGGGCCACCAGACCGGCACCCACGCCCGCACCGGCGAGCAGCGCGACGCCGCCACCGGCGATCAGGGCGGCGTTCCCGGTCCCGGCGGTGCTGCCGGTCCCGGTCTGCACGCCGCCGGCGGGCATCTCGTCCATCTGCGAGGCGGCCAGGATGCCGCACAGGGCCGGGTCGGTGGCCTCAGCCGGCAGCGACGGGTCGAGGTCCGAGGGGGTGTCGCCGTCGTAGGCACCGCTGCCGTCGTGGTCGACGCCGTGGACGACCAGGGCCACGTCACCGGCGAGGATGTCGTCGGCGAGGTCCTGCGAGACCTCGATCTCACCGCGCTGGTAGTCGATGCTGCCGCCCGCGGCGGTGTCGAAGCGGTCGACGGCGAGCGCCGAGTCGCCGGAGGTGTCGCCCTCGGTGGTCAGGGACACCTGGACCGAGCCGTAGGACGGCACGCCCTCGGTGGTGGTGATGGTGCCCGAGCCGTCGGCGTCGTCGGCCTCGGTCGGGCACTGGTTCGCGGCGTCCTCGCCGTAGTGCAGGTGCGCGGCGTGCGGGCTGCCGGCGAGCAGGCCCGAGGCCGCGAACTCGACCGTCACGGTCGTGCCGTCGACCCAGACCATCGCGTCGCCGCCGCCGTCGACGCCGTTCAGCGGCACCGGCGTGAGGTCGCCGGAGGCGGTGCCGTCGGCCGCGGCGGCCGGTCCGGTCACGGCCAGCAGGCCGGCGAGCGAGAGGGCGGGCGCGACGAGCGCTGCGCGGGTACGTGCCTTCATGATCGATCCCTTCGTCCGGGTCGCGGCGTTCGCGACCTGTCGAGGGTTCGGAGCACCCCGCGCGGCGGATGGGTCCGGATCCGGACCGGTGTGCGCGAGGCCACGGAATGCTCGCGGCAGGTGCTCGGTTGCCCGTGACATGCGAGCCATCACCTATGCCCAGTACGGAAGCGCCGACGTCCTCGAGCTCACCGAGCAGCCCGACCCGCACCCGGGTGCGGACGTCGTGGTCGTCCGCGTGAAGGCGGCCTCGGTCAACCCCGTCGACTGGAAGGTCCGCGAGGGCTACCTCGACGGTCTGCTGGACACCCAGTTCCCGGTCGTCCCGGGCTGGGACGTGGCCGGCGTGGTCGAGCAGGTCGGCCTGGACACCCCCGAGTACTCAGTGGGCGACGAGGTCTACGGCTACGTCCGCAAGGACTGGGTGCACGGCGGGACCTTCGCCGAGAAGGTCGCCGCTCCGGTGCGCACCCTCGCGCCGAAGCCGTCGACCCTCAGCTTCGAGGAGGCGGCCGCCGTGCCGCTGACCGGCCTGACGGCGCTGCAGTCGATCCGGCGTGCCGGCGTGGCCTCGGGCCAGACGGTGCTCGTGCACGCCGCGGCCGGTGGCGTCGGCTCGTTCGCGGTCCAGATCGCCAAGGCCCGCGGGGCCCGCGTGATCGGCACCGCGAGCGAGGGCAACCACGACTTCCTGCGGTCGCTCGGTGCCGAGCCCGTGACGTACGGCGACGGCCTGGCCGACCGCGTCCGCGCCCTCGCGCCCGAGGGCGTCGACGTGGCGCTGGACTACGTCGGCGGCGACGCCGTGGCGGTCAGCGCGGACGTGCTCGCCCCCGGCGGCACCATCTCCTCGATCGCCGACCCGGCCGCCCGCGACGAGCACGGCGGTCAGTACGTGTGGGTGCGCCCCTCGACGGAGGACCTGGCCGAGCTCGGCGCCCTGATCGACGAGGGCACCGTCGGCGTCGAGGTGGCCGAGGTCTACGACCTGGCGGACGCCGCCGCGGCGCACCGGGCGAGCGAGACCGGCCACGTGCGCGGCAAGATCGTCGTGAAGGTCTGATCTCGCGACCATCCCGCGGACGGCCCGGGGACGCCGCAGCGCGTCCCCGGGCCGTCGTGCGTCCGGAGCCACGACCCGCCGGTCGGCGCGAGGTCGGGCGACGGACCCCGCACACTGGGACCGTGCGCCACTCCCCCACCGGCGGCCCCGGCCCCGTGGCCGCGACGGCCGTCCTCGCCGTGCTGCTGACGTCGTGCGCGCCGGGAGACGACGGCGGGCCGGACGACGAGGCCCGGACCTCACCACCCGCGGCGAGCAGCACACCGCCCGCGCCGAGTCCCTCGTCGCCCTCGGCCTCACCCGTGGCACGTCTCGAGCTCGTGGCCGGCGACCTCGGGCTGGACGTCACGGGCCGCTGGACGGACTCCACGGCACCGCGTCCCGAGGGCTCCGGCACGACGACGGCGCTCACCGTCCCGTCCGGAGCGCTCCCGCTGACCTTCGCCCTGCCGGAGGGCGGCTTCGTCCAGCACGCGGACGGCAGCGTCGGCGTGCTGGGCGCGCCCGACGGCGGCACGCCGGTCGCCGGGCTGAGCGCGCCCGACGGGCCCGCCGTGTTCCGGCAGGTCGACACCCGGCACGTGGAGCTGGTGCGGACCGGCGACGGGGGGACGTCCGATCCCGGCGACGTGAGCACCACGGTGGGCACCAGGGGTCTCGTCGACGCCACGTGGGGCGAGCGCGAGGGCGGGCGGTCCCTGGCCGTCGACCCGACGGCGTGGGCCCGGTCGGCGGGGGTGGCGGGCGTCGAGCTCGTCCGGGCGGAGCTCGCGGCCGCCGACCCGGAGGCGGACACCGCCACGATGCACGACCAGCTGCGCTGCCATGCGCTCGGGGCTCCGCAGAAGGACACCTGGAACCTGGAGCCGTGGCGACCCGACGTCGGGCTGGTCGCCGTGCTGGCCGCCCGGTGCAACCCCGTGGAGGGTTCCTGAGCGACCGCCGGCCGTCGCGGCGCTCAGCCGCGCGCCCCGGCGATGCTCCTGTGCCCGGTCAGCGGTGCGGGGCGCCCGGCCCGTCGGCTCCCGACCGGGCCAGCACGTCCGCCTCCTGCGCCGCGGTCAGCCCGGTCACCGCGGCCTCGGGGTCGGCGCGCAACCAGTCGAGCACGTCGGCAGCGGTCTCCTCGACCGGTCGGACGGACAGACCCGCCAGCAGCGCCGGGTCCGCGGCGTGGGTCACCATGCCGTCGTACCCCGGGCGGGGCAGCCACAGCGGCAGCGACCGCTCCCCGGCCCACGGGCGGACGCCGAGCGCGGCGAGGCGGTCGCCGTCCACCCAGCGCCAGCGCGGTGCGGCCCCGCAGCCGCGGGCGACGTCCGCCAGCAGCTCGCCGATCGGCACGGCGGGTGCGACGGCGTCGAACGTCCCCACCGCCCGGTGCTCGGCCAGGTCGACGATCCAGACGGCCAGGTCGCGGACGTCGATCACCTGGACGCGGTCGGCCGGGTCCCCGGGTGCCAGCACGTCCGCGGACAGGAGGTCCTCCGGGCGGGCGTCGAGCACCCGCCGCATCCGGGCGGGCCAGTAGGCGAACCGTCCGGACGGGTCGCCGGGTCCCACGACGAGTCCCGGCCGCACGACGGTGGCGCTCGCCGCACCGTCGCGCACCGCGTTCTCGCAGGCGACCTTCATCGGCCCGTACGCGGCGGGGTCCGCGGCGAGGTCGACGTCCTCCGGCTGGGCCTCGACCAGCCGGCCGACACCCGGGCCACCGGGGTCGGCGACGTCCGCGTAGACGCTGATCGTCGACACGAGCACCCAGTGCGCGTCCGGCCACGCCGCGACGGCGCGCCGCACGTGCGACGGGGTGCGCGAGACGTCGACGACGGCGTCGAACGGCTCGCCCGCGAGCGCCGCCGGCAACGGGTCCGCACGGTCGTGCACCACCTGGCGCACGCCGTCCGGCACGGTGCCGGAGCGGCCGCGGTGCACCGCGACGACCTCGTGGCCGCGGGCGACGGCGAAGGCGGCGACGGCGCGTGACAGGAACACGGTGCCGCCGAGCACGAGCATCCTCACGTGACCTCCTCCGGGGCGGTCCGGGTGTCCCGGATGCCGACCATGCTCACCAGACCGCCCGCCACGAGCAGCCCCGCGGTCACCAGCAGCGCCCGGTGGAAGGACTCGACGTCGAGCACGCCACCGAGGATGACACCGGCGAAGGCGATGACGACCAGCCCGGCCACCCGGGAGACCGCGTTGTTGACGGCCGAGGCGATCCCGGCGTCGGCCCTCGGGACCGCGCCGAGGATCGCCGAGGTCAGCGGGGCCACCGTGATCGCCAGTCCCAGGCCGAACACGAGGATGCCCGGCAGCACCTGGGTGAGGTAGGTGGCCTCCGCGTCCATGCCCAGCATCAGCAGGAACCCGCCGCCCGCGACGATCGGCCCGACCGTCATGAACCAGCGGGCGCCGTACCGCCCGGCCAGGGTGCCGAACAGGGTCGACAGCGCCAGCATCGCGAAGGTCGTCGGCAGCTGGGCGACGCCGGCGGCGGTGGCCGAGTACCCGGCGACCTGCTGCAGGAACAGCGTCAGCACGAACCCGCCGAAGGCCAGCGCCCCGTACACGGCGAACGTCGCGACGTTGCCCCAGGCGAAGGTCCGCGACCGGAACAGGCGCGGCGGGAGCATCGGGTCCGGGGCGCGCCGCTCGACCACGACGAAGGCGGCCAGGAGCACCGCGCCGACGATCACGACGGGCCACCACTCCTCGATGAGTCCGAGCACGGCGGCGGCCAGCCCGAGAGCGGCCAGGGCGGCACCGGGGACGTCGATCCGGCGCCGCACCGTGGCCTCGGCCTCCGGCACGCGCCGGAGCAGCACCAGGTTGACCACGACGACGGGGACGTTGATCCAGAACACCCACCGCCACGAGATGAGGTCGACGAGCCCGCCGCCGACGAAGGGGCCGACGATCATCGCGGTCCCGGTCCAGGCCGTCCAGCGTCCGATCGCCCTCCCCTGCGCGGGACCGTCGAACGTCGAGATGATCAGCGCCAGCGAGCTCGGGACCAGCAGGGCCCCGGCGACACCCTGCAGCAGCCGCGCCACCACCAGCACCGGGCCGGTGGGGGCGACGGCGCACAGGACCGAGGCGGCGGCGAAGCCGATGAGCCCGACGAGGAGGACGCGCCGCCGACCGTGCACGTCGGACAGCGAGCCGGCCAGCAGGATGAACGACCCGAGGGTCACGAGGTAGCCGTCGACGACCCACTGCTGCAGCGTGAGCCCGGCCTCGCCCGGACCGCCGAGCTCGTCCGCGATCGCGGGCAGGGCGACGTTGACGACGGTCCCGTCGAGGAACGAGACGAACGAGGCGAGGATCGCGACGACCAGCACGCGTCGCTGCACAGCCGTGTCCACGAGCGTCACGCTACGCCTGCCCGGCTATCGTCGTGATGTGAGCCATGACGTCCGCCGGCTGCCCTTCGCCGATGCCGAGGCCTCCCGCAGGCTCCAGCAGGAGGCCTTCGGCGGCGCGGCCCCGGTGCCGGACGCCGACGGATGGCCGCCGGCGGGGTCGAGGCCGTGGGGCGCGTGGGTGGACGGCGGGCTCGCCGCCCGCGCCACCGTGCGGTCCTTCACCTCCTGGTTCCACGGCGCACGGGTGCCGACCGCGGGCCTCGGCGGCGTCACGGTCGCCGCGGAGCACCGCGGGACGGGGCTGCTGCGTCCCCTGGTGGCGGCGGCGCTGGCCGAGGCGCGGGAGCACGGCGAGGTGGTCTCCACGCTGTACCCGTCCGCGCCGGGCGTCTACCGCGGCCTCGGGTACGAGATCGTGGGGTCCTACGACGAGATCACCGTGCCCCTCTCCGCGCTCGCCGCGCTGCGCCGGCCGCCGGGGGTACGGACCCGGCGCGCAGCCGAGGCCGACGTCCCCGCGGTCCGCGCGGTCTACGAGCGGTGGGCCGCGGCGCAGAACGGCCCGCTGACCCGGACCGAGGCACCGTTCACCGTGGACGCCGAGGACCTGGTCGGCCCCGACGCCGACTACACCGGTGTCACGCTGGCCGTGGACGCGGCCGACGGCGGCGTGCTGGGTTTCGTGAGCTGGACCCGCGGCGCCGGGTACGACCGCGCGGGCGTGCTCGAGGTCGACGACCTGGTGGCGCTCTCCCCCGACGCCGCCCGCGCGCTCTGGTTCGTGCTGGCGACGTTCGGCACCGTCGTCGGCTCGGCCCGGATCTCGACCTCGGGCGCCTGGTCCGGTGCCGACGTGAGCCGTCTGGTCCTGCCCGACCACGCCGCCACGGCGACGTCACGCCCCTACATGCTGCGGCTGCTGGACGTCCCCGGCGCCCTCGGCTCGGCCCGGCTCGCGCCGTGGACCGCCGAGGTGCCGTTCGCGGTGGTCGACCCGCGCACGCCGGACCTCGAGGGGTCCTGGGTCCTGCGCGTGTCCGGCGGTGCGGTGCGGGTGGACCCCGACGACGCCGCCCCCCGCACGCCGGCCGACCGGCCGGTCTTCACCGCGGGCGGTCTCGCGCAGTCGTACGCCGGGTCGCAGACGTGCGCGAACCTCCGGCTGGCCGGGCAGCTGCACGGTCCCGACGGCCACGACGCCGTCTGGGACGCGCTGTGGACCGGCCGCCCGGTGCACGTGCGCGACTACTTCTGAGCGCTCAGCAGGAGGCGGAGACGTCCTTGCGGTAGCCCAGCGCCCAGCACAGCACCCCGACGTCCTGCCGGATCCCCTCGATCGAGGACCGCAGCGCGCTGAGGTCGCCGCGGAGCGCGCCGACCTCGCCCCGCAGGGCGTCGACGTCCGCCGCGGACGGCGGTTGCGGGCCGCTGGAGAGGTCGTTGCGCACCGTCGCGAGGTCGTTGCGCACCCCGCCCAGACCGTCCTCCAGGTTCGTCTCGAGGCTGTCGATGCCGTTGGACACCTCGACCAGCCGCGTCTGGAGGTCGTCCATGCCGTCGAGCTCCTGAGGCATCCCGGTCCACGACTCGACACCGTCGACCCGCCCGGCCAGCGCCTCGACCGTCGCCGTGTCCGGCGCCTCCTCGAGCGCGACGCGCAGCCGGGCGGACTCGGCCTCGGCCAGCTCGGACTGCGCGACGGCCGCGTCCACCTCGGACGCGAGCTTGCGGTTCGCCGACCAGAGCATCGCGACCCCGACGGTGGCCACGAGGGCGATCACCAGGGCCGCGGCCACGAGGACCATCTGCACGTTGACACCTGCGCCGCGGGCGGGGACCGGTCCGGTCGGACCCGGGGCCGGAGGCGGCTCGGCAGGCAGGAGGGTCGCGACCGACGTCATGGCACCGCTGCCCGGCTCGAGACGGCGGCGCGCGATGCGCCCGCCACCCTCGGGACGGCCCACGGCTCCCGGTGGATACGTCATCGCTCTCCTTCGCGCAGCAGCACGGTCTGTCCTCATCGTCGCCCGTCCCGCACCCGTGCACAAGAGTGAACACCGCACAACGGGCGGAAAAGGACGCAGGATCACCCGCTCGGAGGTCCTCCGGTCGCTACGGTGAGGGAGTGACGAGCTTCCGCGCGCGACTCCGTGACCTGCAGGTCCTCCCCGACGGCCTGTCCGGCTGGGAGCTCACCGACCTCTCGGTCCTGCCGGGCACCCCGCACGAGCTGTTCGAGACCTGGTTCGACGAGGCCGCGGCCGCGGGACTGCACGCCCCGCACGCGATGACGCTCTCGACGGCCGGTGCCGACGGCACCGTCGCCGCGCGGACGGTGCTGCTGACGGACCTCAGCTCCGCGGGCTGGTGGTTCGCCGGCCACGCCACCAGCCCCAAGGGCCGCGAGCTGGCCGCGAACCCGCACGCGGCCCTGACCTTCCTCTGGCAGGGGGTCGGACGCCAGGTCCGGGTGACCGGCGCCGTGACGTCGCACCCGGAGGCCGGTGCCGCCGACCTCCGGAGCCGGTCGGCCGGGTCCCGCGCCACGGCGCTGGTGGACCACCAGAGCGAGGTCCTCGACGACCTGGCCGACCACCGCGAGGCCTGGTCCGCCGCACTGGCGGAGGTGCGCGCGGACCCGGAGCTGGTGGTGCCGACGTGGACGGCATGGTGCCTGGCGCCGACGACCGTCGAGTTCTGGCGCTCGGGCGGCGGCACGGGACAGACGCGGGTGCGGTACCGCCGCGGCGGGCAGGAGGAGGCCTGGACCACGGAGCTCCTGTGGCCCTGACGCACCGCACGCCCCTGACCTGCGGGAACGAGATCGACCTGGTGTGACGTGCATCACTGCAGGTCAGACGCCTTGTGACGTTGTTCACATTCTTTGTGACAGTTTTCACCAACGACCTAGCATGGCCCGGTGACTTCGCGCGAAACAGCCCCCCGCCAGCGGCCCTCGGACGCCGTCGACGTCGTCCTCGTCGGCGGCGGCATCATGAGCGCCACCCTCGGAACCCTGATCCAGCAGCTCGAGCCGACCTGGTCGATCCGCATCATCGAGCGGCTCGACGACGTGGCGCTGGAGTCGTCGAACCCGTGGAACAACGCGGGTACCGGCCACGCCGCCCTGTGCGAGCTGAACTACACCTCGGAGAAGCCCGACGGCACCGTCGACATCTCCAAGGCGGTGCAGATCAACGAGCAGTTCGAGACCTCCCGCGAGCTCTGGCAGCACCTGCTCGCCACCGGCCAGCTCGCCGACCAGTCCTTCATCCAGCGCACCCCGCACATGACCTTCGTGCGCGGGGCCGAGAACGTGGAGTTCCTGCGCCGGCGGCACGCGACCATGACCGCGCACCCGCTGTTCCGCGACATGGAGTTCTCCACCGACCGCGCCGAGATCGCCCGCTGGACCCCGCTGCTGACCGAGGGCCGCGACGCCGACGAGCCCGTCGCCGCCACCCGGTCCGTGGCCGGCACCGACGTGGACTTCGGCAACCTCACCCGCCAGCTCGTCGACAACCTGGTGCGCCACGGCGCCGAGCTGCAGCGGCAGCACGAGGTGACCTCCCTGAAGCGGACCAAGGACCGTCGCTGGCGGCTCAAGGTGAAGGACCGGTCGTGGAACGCCCCGCGCCGCACCTCCACCGTGACCGCCCGGTTCGTCTTCGTGGGCGCCGGCGGCGGGGCTCTCCCCCTGCTCCAGTCCGCGGGCATCCCCGAGATCAAGGGCTTCGGCGGCTTCCCGATCTCCGGGGAGTTCCTGCGCACCGACAACCCCGAGATCGTCGCCCGCCACCACGCCAAGGTCTACGGCAAGGCCGACGTCGGCGCCCCGCCGATGTCCGTGCCGCACCTCGACACCCGCGTGGTCGACGGCAAGAGCTACCTGATGTTCGGTCCCTACGCCGGCTTCAGCCCCAAGTACCTCAAGCAGGGCAAGTACCTCGGGCTGATCACCTCGCTGCGCGCCCACAACATCACCTCGATGCTCGGCGCCGGCCTGAAGAACATCGACCTGACCCAGTACCTGCTCGGCCAGCTCGCCGCGGCGCCGGAGTCGAAGTTCCACTCCCTGCAGCAGTTCATGCCGACCGCGCACCCCAAGGACTGGGAGAAGATCACCGCGGGCCAGCGTGTCCAGGTGATCAAGCGCGACGCCGACGGCAAGGGCGTCCTGCAGTTCGGCACCGAGGTCGTCTCGGCCGCCGACGGCTCCATCGCCGGTCTGCTGGGTGCGTCGCCGGGGGCGTCCACCGCGGTCTCGGCGATGGTCGACGTGCTCGACCGCTGCTTCCCGGAGGAGTTCCCCTCCTGGCGTCAGCAGCTCGCCGCGATGATGCCCAGCCTCGACGGCGTCCCCGCCGACGCCCGCGAGATCGACACCACCGCCAGCGCCGCGGACGAGCCCGCGGCCGGGCTGCCGGAGCCGGTCGACGGCGTGCTGCCCGCCAGCGTCTACGAGTCCCGGGCGGACTCCCGCTCCTGACGGCGGTCGCCCGACGGCCCGGTGCCGGCCCCGCGACGGGCCGGCACCGGGCCGTCGTCGTTCACAGCTCCTGGATGATCCGCTCGACCTGCTCCTTGGCGTCGCCGAAGATCATCGCCGTGTTCTCCCGGAAGAACAACGGGTTCTGCACCCCGGCGTACCCGGTGGCCATCGAGCGCTTGAACACCACGACGTCACGCGCCTGCCACACCTCGAGCACCGGCATGCCGGCGATCGGCGAGCCCGGGTCCTCCTGCGCGGCCGGGTTGACGGTGTCGTTGGCGCCGATGACCAGCACCACGTCGGTCGTGGTGAAGTCGCTGTTGATCTCCTCCATGCTCAGGACCACGTCGTAGGGCACCTTGGCCTCGGCCAGCAGCACGTTCATGTGGCCGGGCAGACGGCCCGCGACGGGGTGCACACCGAACCGGACGTTCACCCCACGGTCCCGCAGCTTGTCGGTCAGGTCCGCCACCGGGTACTGGGCCTTGGCCACGGCCATGCCGTACCCCGGCACGATGACCACGGAGGTCGCGTTCGTCAGCTGCTGGGCGACGTCCGCCGCGTACGTCTCCCGGTGCTCACCCTCGACCCCGGCGGCCGCCGGGCTGCCCGGCTCGGCGCCGAAGCCGCCGAGGATGACGGAGACGAACGACCGGTTCATCGCCCGGCACATGATGTAGGACAGGATCGCACCGGAGGATCCCACCAGGGCGCCGGTGATGATCAGCAGGTCGTTGCCCAGCATGAAACCGGCGGCCGCGGCGGCCCAGCCCGAGTACGAGTTGAGCATCGAGACCACGACGGGCATGTCGCCGCCGCCGATCGAGGCGACCAGGTGCCAGCCGAGGGCCAGGGCGATCACCGTCATGAGGACCAGCGCGGTCAGGGCCGCACCGTCGGCACCGGAGCCCGAGGCCGTGAGGAACCACGCCAGCAGCCCGGCAGAGGTGACCACCATCAGCAGGTTGAGCCAGTGCCGGCCGGGGAGCATCAGCGGAGCCGACCGGATCCGCGCCGACAGCTTGAGGTTGGCGACGATCGACCCCGTGAACGTCACGGCGCCGATGAGCACGCCGAGGAAGACCTCGACGAGATGGACCGTGTCGGACTGCGGCTCGGACAGGTACGAGCCGAAGCCCACGAGCACCGCCGCGAGTCCGACGAAGGAGTGCAGCAGCGCGATGAGCTCGGGCATCTGGGTCATCTCGACCCGACGGACCCGCCAGGTGCCGACGGCGGCCCCGACGACGAGGACCGCCAGGATGAGCCCGGCGGTGACCTGCCAGGGGCGTGCGGAGGTCTCCAGCGCGAGGGCGACGGTGGCGACCAGCGCCAGAGCCATGCCGATCATGCCGAGGACGTTGCCGCGGCGCGCCGACTCCTGCTGCGACAGCCCCGCGAGGGAGAGGATGAACAGCACGCCGGCGACGACGTAGGTGGCCTGCACGGCCGAGAGCACGGTCATCGGGTCGCCTCCCCGGTCGGCGCGGTCACGTGCGGGGCGGGCGCCCCCTTGCGGAACATCCGGATCATCCGGTTCGCGACGAGGAAGCCGCCGAACACGTTGATGCTCGCGACCGCGGCGGCCACGACCGCCAGCCCGGTGACGAGCCAGTCGTCCGTGCCGATCTGCAGCAGGGCACCGACGAGGATGATGCCGCTGATGGCGTTCGTCTGCGCCATCAACGGGGTGTGCAGGGCGTGCGTGACCGCCGAGATCACGTAGAAGCCCACCACGACCGCCAGCGCGAACACCGTGAAGTGACCCACGGACTCCGGCGGCGAGGCGGCGATCGCGAGACCACCGACGACGGCACCCAGCCCGGCCAGGGCGGTGCGCCGGACCCGGCGACGGCGGCGCCGGGCGGCGAGCTCCTCCGGGTCGGGCCCGGGAACCGGCTCGGGAGCCGGCTGCCTGGCGGGCGCCGCCGGTGCCGCCGAGACCTGGACGGGTGGCGGCGGCCAGAGCACCTCGCCCTCGCGGCACACCGTCATACCGCGGATGACGACGTCCTCGAGGTCGACCACCGGGCGACCGTCCTTGGCGGGGGTCATCAGCGTCAGCAGGTTGACGATGTTGGTGCCGATGAGCTGGGAGGTGTGCTGCGGCATCCGCCCGGGCAGGTCGGTGTAGCCCAGGACGATCACGCCGTTGTCGCTGACGACCCGCTCCCCCGGCACCGTGAGCTCGCAGTTGCCGCCTCCCGGCGCGGCGAGGTCGACGATCACCGATCCGGGCTTCATGGCGGCCACCATCGCCGCGGTGATGGTCGTGGGTGCCGTCCCGCGCACCAGGGCGGTGGTGATGACCACGTCGGCCCCCGCGGACTCCGCGGCGTACATCGCCTGCGTCGCGGCCTCCTGGTCGGAGGTCAGCTCGCGGGCGTACCCGTCGCTGCTGACCTCCTGCGCCGTGCCCTCGGCCTGGACGAACGTCGCACCGAGCGACTCGATCTGCTCCCCGACCTCGGGGCGGACGTCGAAGGCGCGCACCTTCGCGCCCAGCGAGGAGGCGGTACCGATCGCGGCGAGCCCCGCGACCCCCGCACCGATGACGAAGACCGTCGCCGGCGGCGTGGTCCCGGCGGCCGTCACCTGTCCCGTGAACATGCCCCCGAACTCCTCGGCGGCCTCCACCACGGACCGGTAGCCGGCGACGTTCGACTGCGCGGAGAGCACGTCCAGCGCCTGGGCCCGCGAGATGCGCGGGACGGCGTCCAGGGCGAGGGCGGTCACGTGCCGCTCGGCCAGCGCGTCGACGAGCTCCGGGTGGGTGGCCGGTCCGATCTGGGAGATCAGCACGGCGCCGGGTCGCAACAGCTCGAGCTCCGGTGGGGCCGGCGCGTTGACGCAGGTGACGACGTCGGACCCCCAGACCTCCTCCCGGCCGGCGATCCGCGCACCGGACTCGACGTAGGCGCGGGTGGGCATGCTCGCCCGCTCGCCGGCTCCGGACTCGACGAGCACGTCGTAACCGAGCGCGGTCAGACGCTGGACGGTCGCGGGGGTGGCGGCGACCAGCCGCTCACCGTCGCGCGACTCCCGAGGGACACCGATCTGCACGAGGCTCGAACCTCCTTTGGTCGAGGACACGAGCAACCTACCGGGTCTGAGGCCTGACCACGAGGGACCACCCACGGAGCGAGACGCCGCGCCCACCGGTCGGCACGCACCCGGGGCGGCGTGCGCCCGACGGCTCGTCGTCCCGGGCCCCGCACGGACGTCACGCCGTCGGCGGCGTCCCCTCGTCGAGCGTGCGCCCGGCGTGCGCGAGCATCTCGCGCAGCACCGCCTCGTCGAGGTCGTCGAGACGGGCGAACGAGATGCTCGCCGCCCCGACCTTCGCACGCCCGAGCCGGTCGGCGTACCGCCGACCCAGGTAGGCGCCGTCCTCGACGGCGTTGACGTACAGGCTCAGGTGCCGCTTCTGCTGGGCGAGGCCGACCAGGAACCACTCGACGTCCGCACCGCGCGGGCGCGGCTGGACGATGTCGCCGTAGCCGATGATCACCTGCTCGGTGCCGCCCCAGAACACGCCCCGCCACAGGGACCGGGAGAGCCCGGGCAGCACGTCCCGCACGACGGCGTCGGTGCGTGCCAGGTCAGGGGCCACGTCGTCGCCGTGCAGGTACGCGTCGACGTCCTCGGCAGTGCGGCGCACGGGCTCAGTCCTGCCGCGGCCCCACCCACACCTGCTGGACGTTGACGAACTCCCGGATGCCGTGCGGGCCGAGCTCGCGCCCGTAGCCCGACCGCTTGACGCCTCCGCTGGGCAGCCGCGGATCCGTCTTGACGATGCCGTTGACCGCGACCTGTCCGGCCTCGATCCGCCGGGCCATCGCCACGCCGCGCTCCGCCGTCGACCAGACGCTGGCCGCCAGCCCGTACTCGGTGCGGTTGGCCATCGCCAGCGCCTCCTCCGCGTCCGGGGCCTCCATGACCACCATCACCGGCCCGAAGGTCTCCTCCCGGCAGGCGGTCATGCCCTCGGTGACGTCGGCCAGCATCGTCACGGGGTAGAACCAGCCGTCCCCCTCGGGCAGCTCGCCGCCGAGCAGCAGCCGCGCCCCGGCGTCGACGGTCTCCGTCACCTGGCGGTGCAGCGTCTCGCGCAGGTCCTCGCGGGCGATGGGCCCGACGTCGGTGGACTCCTCGGCCGGGTCCCCGACGGTGAGCCGTGCCAGCCGCTCGCGCAGCTTGTCGACCATCTGCGGGTACACCGCGCTCTCCACGATGATGCGCTTCGCGGCGATGCAGGACTGCCCGGCGTTGATGATCCGGGACAGCGCCACCGTGTCCGCCGCGGCGTCCAGGTCGGCGTCCGCGAGCACCAGGCAGGGGTCCGAACCGCCCAGCTCCAGCACCGTCGGCTTGATCTCCGCCGCCGCCGTGCTCGCGACCGCGGCCCCGCCGCGGGCCGACCCGGTGAAGGACACGGCGTGCACGCGCGGGTCGCGGATGACCGCCTCCACCTGCGGGGTCTCCAGCGGCAGGTTCTGGAAGACACCGTCCGGGGCACCGACCTGCGTGAACACGTCCGCGATCGCGGCCGCGCAGCCCGGGACGTGCGGGTCGTGCTTCATCACGCAGGTGTTGCCGGCCATGAGCGCCGGGGCGGCGAACCGGGACCACAGCCAGAAGGGCGCGTTCCACGGCAGCACGCCGAGCACGGTGCCGAGCGGCAGGTGCTGCACGTAGCTCGTGCTGGCGTCCGAGGGGAGCATCTCGTCCGCCAGGTAGTCGGCCCCGTGGTCGGCGTAGTGGTCGAAGCACAGCGCCGCCTTGGCGACCTCGCCGCGCGCCTCGCCGACGGGCTTGCCCATCTCCTCGGTCATGAGGGGCGCCAGCTCGTCGACGTGCTGACGCAGGTAGGTCGCCACGGCGTGCAGGACCTCCGCCCGCCGGTCGAAGGTCAACCGTCCCCACCCGACGGCGGCGTCCGCGGCCGCGGCGAGGATCTCCTCCACCTTCTCGGGGCCGGCCGGCTCGACCTCGCGGATGACCTTGCCCGTGCTCGGGTCGATCGCAGTGAGCATCGAGACTCCTCTCAGGCGACTTCGGGTCGGATCGGGGTGGTGTTGTCCAGGGCGTCGGACCGTTCCTCGCCGGACTCGGCGTCGCGGGCTCCGGCTCCCCGGTCGGGCTTCACGGTGAAGTCCTCGTCGAGGGTGAAGAAGGACTCGCACCCCCGGTCGGTGACGTAGACGGTGTCCGAGATGCCGACGGTCTTGTCCCCGTCGACGCCCCACATCCACGGGATGATGTGGAAGGTCATGCCCTCGCGCAGGATCGTCGGGTTGCCCTGGTTGAGGCTGGCGATGTAGCCCTCGTCCCAGCTCGGCGGGAACGCGATCCCGATGGAGTACCCGGAGCGGGTGATGAGACGGGCCCCGACGTGGTTGTCCGTGATCACGCTGCGCACGATGTTGTCCGCGTCGGAGACCGTGATCCCCGGACGGATCGCCTTCTTCACCTCCGCCAGCGCCGTCTTCATCCGGTGCTGCGCCGCCGCCAACGACGGTGAGAGGTCGTCGAGCACAGCCGTGCGCATCATGGCCGTGTGGTAGCGCCGGAAGCAGCCGCCGACCTCAAGGAAGACGTGCTCGCCCGGCTGGACGACGCGGCCCTCCCAGGTGGCGTGGCCGATCATGCTGCGCGGTCCGGAGGCGACGTACGGCATGACGGCGGGGAACTCGCCCCCGGCACGGAACATCGCGGCGCTGATCTCCGCGGCGATCTCGTTCTCCGTCACCCCGGGCGCGCAGGCCTCCAGCCCGGCCTGCATGCCGACCTCGGTGGCCCGGGCGGCCTTCCTCATGATCTCGATCTCGGCCGGGGACTTGGTCACGCGACCCTCCTCGACGATGCCGAAGCAGTCGAGCAGGCGCCCCTCGGTGAGCGAGGTGTGGATGTAGTCCTGGTGATAGGCCGGGAAATAGTAGCTGTTGCGTTCGTACCCGATGTCCTTGGTGTGCAACCCGAATTCCCGCAGCGACTGCACAAGGCTCTGAATCGCGTCGCCGGTGTCCGGATAAGGGCGGGTCAGCTCGACCCACGTGCGCGCATAGACGTTCGACTCCTCCATGCTCCGCGTGATCATGAAGGGTTCCTCGGTCAACGGGACCACGAGCGCCTGGAAGAACGAATATCCCGTCGTCTGATAGTCGGTGAGATACATCAGGTTCTCGGGATCGGTGATCACGACGGCGTCCAGGAGCCGGTCGGCCATCCGTCGGCGCAGGTCACCCAGGCGCCGCTCGTACTCCTCGAACGGGAACGTCATGTCGTCGCGCTGCTTCACACCGGCCTCCAGGGTGGTCAGATGGTGCTGTGGACGGCCTTGGCGAGGATCTCGAGGCCCTCGTCCAGGTCGGCGTCCGGGATCGTCAACGGCGGGATGAGCTTGAGCACGCGTCCCCCGGTCCCGCATGGACCGATGAGCAGTCCGTCGTCGAAGCACTTCTTGGCGATGGCCTTGGCGAGCGCGCCGTCACCGATGTCGAGACCCTGCATCATGCCGCGGCCGCGGACCTCGAAGCGTCCGTCCGAGCCTGCGGCGAGGTCGTCCAGGACAGCCGTCATGGTCTCGCGCTTCGCCACGACCTGGTTCATCAGCTCGTCGTCGTCGAAGTACTCCAGCGCGACCCTGCCCGCCACGAAGGACAGCCCCTGGCCGCGGAACGTGCCGGTGTGCTCACCGGGTGACCAGTGGGCGTCGAGCTCGGGCTTGTTGAGGTTCATGGCGATCGGGGTCCCGTACCCGCCGAGGCCCTTCGCCAGCGTGATGATGTCCGGGTCGAGCCCCATGCCGTCGAAGCTGAAGTAGCTGCCGGTCCGGCCGCAGCCGGTCTGGATGTCGTCCACGATGAACAGGGCGCCCACGTCGTGGGCGAGGCGCTGGACCTCGCGCAGCCACTCCGCGCTCGCGACGTGCACGCCGCCCTCGGCCTGGATCGTCTCGACGACGAAGGCCGCCGGCGGGAGCAGGCCGCTCGAGGAGTCCTCCAGGAGCGCACGGAAGTCGGCGAGCTGCTGGACGCCGCCGCCGGGCGCCGTCTCGAACGGCAGCCGCACGACGTTCTCGAGCGGCACCCCCGCCGCGGCGCGGAAGTAGTCGTTGGCGGTCAGCGCCAGGGAGCCGAGCGTCATGCCGTGGAAGCCGTTGCTGAACGCCACCACGTCGCGGCGTCCGGTCACGCGTCGCGCGAGCTTGAGCGCGGCCTCGACGGCGTTGGTGCCCGTCGGTCCCATGAACTGCATCTTCATGGTCATGTCGCGCGGGGCGAGCACCGTGGCGGCGAACTTCTCGATGAAGTCCCGTTTGGTCGTGGTCGCCATGTCGAGGCTGTGCGCGACGCCGTCCGCCTCGAGGAAATCGATCATCGCGCGCTTCATGCGCGGGTTGTTGTGCCCGAAGTTGAGCACGCCGGCGCCCGCGAAGAAATCGAGATAACTACGTCCCGATTCGTCGACCTGACGCGCATTGGATGCCGAGGCAAAAACAGTCGGGTATGCCCGGCTGTAGCCACGGATCTCGGATTCCCACTTCTCGAACGCCTCCATGGACCATCTCTACGCGACCCCCCAGGGGGTGTCAAGAGGTCCGAAGTCCGCCGGGTAACAACTCTGTTTCCGCCGGATTCGCGGGCTCGTCGACGGGGTCGTCGACCGTCGGGCTCCCGGTGCGCACAGGGGTGCGACCGGCGCCGTCGACCTCGCCACCGAGGCCGGGTCCGCCCCGGCCCGTCGAGCGCGGCCGCGCGTCGTCGGCCGGCGCGATCACGCCCGCTCCCGCACCGTCCCGACGTGTCGGGCACCCATGGTCATCGGAAGTCCGTCTCGTCCAGGCGCAGACCCGTGCGCACGTAGGAGAGCAACGCGTCGGCCAACGCCTCGGGATCGATCGGCCCGTCCGGCCGGTACCACTCGACGAGTGAGTTGACGAGGCCGAAGGTGAAGCGTGCCGCGAGACCGGGATCGAGGTCGTCGCGGAGCGACCCCTCGTCACGCGCGGCCTCGAACGTCCCCCGGAGCCGCGCCGTGAGGACACGCCGACGCTCCAGCGCCCTCAGCTCCACGTCGGAGTTGCCGTGCAGGCGGAGCAGCAGCGTGAGGTACTGCCGTCGTTCGCAGGCGACGAGCACCGCGTGCCGCACGATGTAGCCGATCCGGGACACCGCGTCGCCCGGCTGGGACTCGGCCTCGTCGAACACCCGCTCGAGCTCGCCCAGGGCTCGCTCCAGGGCGATCTCCAGCATCTCCGCCTTCGACGAGAAGTGGTAGTACACCGCCGACTTCGAGAGCCCCAGCCGTCTCGCGATCATCTCGAGCGACGAGGCGTCGTAGCCGTGGTCGGTGAACACCTGCACGATGACCTCGAGCATGCTGTTCCGGTCGTGGCCGGGCCTCCCCCGGCGGGGCGCTCCGCGCACGTCGGCGCTCTCCACCTGGCGAACCTCCCCTTCCGCGCGCTTCGCGGCACCCTGACGGACCGGGCCGGCGCCGGTCGCCCACGTTACCGCAGGTCGTACAGCCGCTTGAGCTTGCCCTGGGAGCGCGGCAACGTCCCGGTCCCGACCAGCTCCACCCCGAGCGTCGTCCCGACCCGGTCCTTGATCCGCTGCTGGAGCAGCAGCAACCCCTCCTCGGCCTCCCGCGGCGCAGCCCCGTCCCGTGCCTCGATCTTCACCGTGAGGTGGTCCATCCTCCCCCTCGTCGTGAGCTCGAGGACGAAGTGGGACGTGAGGTCCGGGATCTCGCAGACGATCTCCTCGACCTGCGTGGGGAAGAGATTGACCCCTCGCAGGATGATCATGTCGTCGTTCCGGCCGGTGATCCGCGCGATCCTCCGGTGCGCGGGTCGCGCGGTGCCGGGGTGCAGCGACGTGAGGTCCCGCGTCCGGTAGCGGATCATCGGGAAGGCTTCCTTGGTCAGCGTCGTGAGGACGAGCTCCCCCGTCGTCCCGTCGGGCAGGGGCCGCAGGTTCTCGTCGAGCACCTCGGGCAGGACGTGGTCCTCCCAGAGGTGCGGCCCGTCCTGCGTCTCGGCACACTCGTTGCCGACGCCCGGTCCCAGGATCTCGGAGAGTCCGTAGATGTCGACGGCCGTGAGGTCCAGGCGATCCTCGAGCTGGCGCCGCATCGAGTCGGTCCACGGCTCGGCGCCACAGATCGCGACCTTGAGGCTGGTGTCCCGCGGGTCGAGCCCGGCCTCCTCGAAGGCGTCGGCGATCGTCAGCAGGTAGCTGGGGGTGCACATGATCGCGTCCGGTTCGAAGTCGCGGATGAGCTGCACCTGCTTCTCCGTCTGGCCGCCCGACATCGGGACCACCGTGCAGCCGAGCCTCTCGATGCCGGCGTGAGCACCGAGACCGCCCGTGAACAGCCCGTAGCCGTACGCGTTGTGCACCGTCCACCCGGGACGCACGCCCGAGGCGTACAGCGAGCGGGCGACGAGACTCGCCCAGTGGTCCAGGTCGTTCTCGGTGTAGCCGACGACGGTCATCCTCCCGGTCGTGCCGGACGACGCATGGACGCGGCGCACCTGGTCCCTCGGCACGGCGAAGAGCCCGAACGGGTAGTGGTCGCGCAGGTCGTCCTTCGTCGTGACGGGCAGCTTCACGATGTCGCCGAGCTCGCGGACGTCGCCGGGGGCGACGCCGGCCTCGTCGAGCTTCCGCCGGTAGAAGGGCACGTTCTCGTAGGCGTGGCGCACCGTCCACCGGAGACGCTCGAGCTGCAGCGCCTCCAGCTCGGCGCGGTCGAGGCGTTCCTCGGCGTGCAGTCCCACCTGGTCGGTGAGGCTCTGGATCGCGGGCATGGCTCTTCCTCGCAGGGTGGGTCGGGTCGGGCGACGGCAGGACCGGTCAGGAGGCCGGCGGCGCGGGGCGATCGGTGGCGAAGGACCGACCGCGGAACTCGGCGACCACGTCGCCGCGCTGGTCGGCCACGGTGACGTCGTAGAGGCCGTTGCGCCCCCGGAGCCAGCGCCGCTCGGCGGTGGCGGTGAGCACGTCACCGGACCGGCTCGCCCTCGTGAAGACGATGTCGGCCCCCGAAGCGACGACCGGCGTCGCCCCCTCGTTGCACGCATAGGCGAACGCCGTGTCCGCGAGGGCGAAGACCATGCCGCCGTGCGTGATCCCGAATCCGTTCACCATCCCCTGGCCGACGCGCATGGACAGCACCGCGCGGCCGCGCTCGAGCACCTCGACACGGATGCCGAGGGCGTCCTTCGCGGGGTCGTCCTGGAACATCGCCGTCGCCGACCACGTGGGATCGACCTCGATCGCGTCGTCGGCACGTCCGCTCGTCGGGGGGTTCGTCGTCGAACTCATCTGCGCTCCGTTGCGTGGGCCGTGGTGGGAGCCCGCCGTCCTGCTTCGTTGCGGCTCCGCCCGATCCGTGGCTATGCTCAATGAACGGTCGGTAAGTAATTCCTGGCCGGAACCGTACCACCCCTCCCCACCGGCGGGAGAGGGCCGACGACGGCCCCGGGGACCCTGACGCAAGGAGGCAGCAGATGGTCACGACCACGGCCGAGCTCGCCGAGGACGAGGACGGACGGGCTCGCTTCGACGCGCTCATCGCGGCGGACCAGCGCATCGAGCCGCGCGACTGGATGCCGGACAAGTACCGCAGGACCCTCGTCCGGCAGATCTCGCAGCACGCCCACTCCGAGATCATCGGCATGCAGCCGGAGGCGAACTGGATCACCCGAGCGCCGAGTCTCAAGCGCAAGGCGATCCTCATGGCGAAGGTCCAGGACGAGGCCGGGCACGGGCTGTACCTCTACGCGGCGGCCCAGACGCTCGGCATCTCGCGCGAGGAGATGACCGCGCAGCTGATCGAGGGCCGGGCCCGCTACTCCTCGATCTTCAACTACCACACGCCGACGTGGGCGGACATGGGGGCGATCGGATGGCTCGTCGACGGGGCCGCCATCTGCAACCAGGTGCCGCTCTGCCGCGCCTCCTACGGGCCCTACGGCCGGGCGATGGTGCGCATCTGCAAGGAGGAGTCGTTCCACCAGCGTCAGGGCTTCGAGATCCTCTACGAGCTCGCCCACGGCACACCCGAGCAGAAGCAGATGGCCCAGGACGCGGTGGACCGCTGGTACTGGCCGTCGCTCATGATGTTCGGCCCCAGTGACGACGCCTCCCCGAACTCGGCGCAGTCGATGGCCTGGAACATCAAGCGGTTCTCCAACGACGAGCTGCGCCAGCGCTTCGTCGGGATGTGCGTCCCCCAGTTCGAGGCCCTCGGCCTCGAGTGCCCGGACAAGGACCTCCGCTACGACGAGGAGACCGGCACCTGGATCACCGGCGAGATCGACTGGGACGAGTTCGCCGCCGTGCTCGACGGCCGCGGCCCGGCGAACGCCGCACGGCTGCGTCACCGCCGGGAGGCGCACGACGA
Source organism: Isoptericola sp. b408 (assembly GCF_030588085.1). Classification (NCBI taxonomy): domain Bacteria; kingdom Bacillati; phylum Actinomycetota; class Actinomycetes; order Micrococcales; family Promicromonosporaceae; genus Isoptericola; species Isoptericola sp. b408. The sequence goes on along the minus strand of NZ_JAUQYQ010000002.1, from coordinate 136,541 downwards.
CGGAGCGTGGGTCCGCGAGGCGGCCGCCGAGTACGCCCGCAAGCAGCATGACAGCGAGCGCGTCGCGGTCTGAGCAGCGACCGCCCGCCCCATGGACACCGAAGGAGACGAGGATGCCGACACCGGGTGAGACGGGAACCGAGGCATGGCCCCTGTGGGAGGTGTTCGTCCGCGCGAACCGCGGGCTGAGCCACGTCCACGCCGGGTCGCTGCACGCGCCCGACGAGGCGATGGCGCTGCGCAACGCCCGCGACCTGTACACGCGGCGCAGCGAAGGGGTGTCGATCTGGGTGGTGCCCGCCGCCGCGATCACCACGAGCGACCCCGACGCGAAGGGCGCCTTCTTCGAGTCGCCGGCCGGGAAGAACTACCGCCACGCGGTCTACTACACCCGCGCGGAGGGGGTGAAGCACCTGTGAGCGAGCACAGCGGGGCGCACGGTGACGTGAGCGTCGACGAGCTGACCCTTGCCGAGGAGCTGCTGGGCTCCGGCGCCACGGCGACGCCCCCGGTGGCGGAGTACGCGATGCGGCTGGGGGACGACGCCCTGATCCTCTCCCAGCAGCTCGGCGGGTGGATCTCTCGCGCGCCCGAGCTCGAGGAGGACCTGGCGCTCGGCAACATCGCGCTCGACCTCATCGGCCATGCGCGCGCGTTGCTGCGCTACGCCGGCACGGCGTCGGGCCGCTCGGAGGACGACCTCGCGTTCTGGCGGGACGAGCCCGAGTTCCGCAGCTGCTGGCTGGTGGAACAGCCCAACGGCCACTTCGGCGACACGATCGCCCGACAGTTCCTCTTCTCGGCCTACCAGGTCGAGCTCTACCACGCGCTGGCGACGAGCACGGACCCGTCGCTCGGCGCGATCGCCGGCAAGGCCGAGCGCGAGGTGGCGTACCACCTCGACCACGCCGCGCAGTGGATGCTGCGGCTCGCGGGCGGCACGGAGGAGTCGCGGGGCAGGATCACCGTGTCGCTGGGCGACCTGTACCCGTACGTGGACGAGCTCTTCGAGGACGACGAGCTCACCGACCGTCTCGCCGGTGTCGCACCGCGGCCCTCCTCGCTGCGAGCCGGCTTCGACCGCACCGTCGCCTCCGTGCTGGCGGAGGCAGACCTGGAGACTCCCGCGGTGAAGCCGGCTCGCGGGGACGGGCGCCGTGGCGGGCACACGGCGTCGATGGGCTACCTGCTCGCGGAGATGCAGTGGCTGGCCCGCCGCCACCCCGGAGCCACCTGGTGACGGGCACCCGACCTCACGAGCCCGCCGCGGCCCGCGTGTGGGACATCGCCGCGGAGGTCCTGGACCCGGAGGTGCCCGTCCTGACGATCGAGGACCTCGGGGTGCTCAGGACGGCCGAGGCCGACGAGCGAGGGGCCGTCCGGGTCGTGCTCACCCCCACGTACTCGGGCTGTCCCGCGATCGACCAGATGCGCGACGACGTCCGCTCCCGGCTCCGGGCCGCGGGCTACGAGCAGGTCGTGGTCGAGTACACCCTCGCCCCGGCCTGGTCGACCGACTGGATGAGCGAGGCCGGCAAGCGCAAGCTCGCCGACTACGGGATCGCGCCACCGGACTTCCGCGCCGCCTCGCGCAGGGGTCCGGTTCTCGTGCAGCTCTCGGTCAGGTGCCCGCGCTGCGGCTCGACCCGCACCCGTGAGGTCGCCCGCTTCGGCTCGACGTCGTGCAAGGCGCTCCACGAGTGTCTCGACTGCCTCGAACCCTTCGACTACTTCAAGGTCCACTGATCTCGCACGAGTCCCGGAAGGGAAACCATGGCCACCACCACCGTCGGTGCGAAGAAGCGCGCGACGTTCCACGAGCTCCGTGTCGCCGAGGTGCGGCGTCTCACCGGCACGAGCGTGGAGGTCACCTTCGAGGTGCCCGAGGAGCTCGCTGACGCGTACCGCTACCTCGCCGGGCAGTACCTCGCCCTGCGCACGACGATCAATGGCGAGGACGTGCGGCGTTCCTACTCCATCTGCCGGCCACCTGCCGACGGCCGCATCTCCGTGGCCGTCAAGCGCGACCACGGCGGGCTCTTCTCCACCTGGGCCAACGACGAGCTCCGCGCCGGCGACACGCTGCAGGTGATGACCCCGCAGGGTGCGTTCACCTCGAACCTCACGGAGCTCGACGGGCGGCACGTCGTCGGGATCGCGGCGGGGTCGGGCATCACACCCGTCATCACGATGGCGCACCAGGTGCTGCAGCACAGCGCGACGAGCCGCTTCGACCTGCTGTTCACGAACCGCTCGTCCCACGACGTGATGTTCGTCGAGGAGCTCGCCGACCTCAAGGACCGGTACCCCCGGCGCTTCGCGATCCACCACGTGCTCTCGCGCGAGCAGCGGTCGGCCCCGATCATGTCGGGACGCCTCGACGAGGAGCGGCTGCGCACGATCCTGACCTCGGTCGTGCCCGTCGAGATGGCGGACGAATGGGTGCTGTGCGGCCCCTTCGAGCTCGTCCAGCTGTGTCGCGACCTCCTCGACGGGTACGGGGTGGACGCCGCGCACGTGCGCTACGAGCTGTTCACGACCGGCGAGCCCGGCGCCCCGTCCACCCGCCCGCGTCCCGTCGAGGTCCGGGCCGGCGAGAGGACGGTCACCGTCGACATCAACCTCGACGGGACCTCGGCGTCGGTCGAGAGCCCCCTCAGCGCGAACGAGACGATCCTGAACGCGGCGCTCCGCGTGCGCCCGGACGCACCCTTCGCCTGCACGGGCGGCGTGTGCGGCACGTGCCGGGCCCGCGTCCTGGAGGGGTCCGTGACGATGACCGAGAACTACGCGCTCGAGCCCGACGAGGTCGAGAACGGCTACGTCCTCACCTGCCAGTCGCACCCGCAGTCCGACCACGTGGCCGTCGACTACGACGCCTGACCCGAGAGAAGGTACCGACCGATCATGATCACCCTGTCGATCGCCGACGACGTGGCCGAGGTCGTCCTCGACGCACCCACCCGCCTCAACGCCCTCGGGCCCGACGACGTGCGCGAGCTCTCCGCCGCCTACACGCAGGCGGCGGAGGCCGGCGTGCGCGCACTGGTCCTGCGTGGCGAGGGCCGCGCGTTCTGCGCGGGCCGGGACATCTCGGGGGTCGACCCGCGCGAGGACGACGTGCTCGGGTACCTGGAGGGGCTGATCCAGCCGCTGCTCGAGCAGATGAGCGCGTTCCCCGCCCCCACCTTCGCCGCCGCCCACGGAGCCTGCCTCGGCGTCGGTCTGGGACTGCTCGTCGCGAGCGACGTCGTGTACGTCGCCGACACGGCCAAGATCGGCAGCCCCTTCGCGAACCTCGGCGCGACGCTCGACTCCGGCGGTCACGCGCTGTTCCACGAGCGGCTCGGGGCGCACCGCACGCTCGACCTCGTCTACACCGGACGGCTGATGTCGGGGTCCGAGGCCGTGGCGGCGGGCCTGTTCTCCCGCGCGATGCCCGCCGACGAGGTGCTCGACACCACGCGTGCCGCGGCCGCGACAGCCGCCCGCGGGGCGACGCAGGCGTTCCTCGCGTCGAAGGCGCTCGTGCGCGAGCTGCGCGACCGCCGCGTCGGCCTGTGGGAGTCGATGTCCGCGGAGAACCGCGCGCAGGCCGCCCTGTGCGACACCGACGACTACCGCGAGGGCTTCGCCGCCTTCCAGGAGAAGCGCACGCCGGTGTTCACCGGCGGCGAGCGCGGCGGTGTCGCATGAGCACGGCGAGGGTGACGGACCCCGGGACCGCTCCGGTCGGCGCCGGCAACTGGGTCGCGGAGAACGGCTCGGGCGAGCTCGCCGACATGATGGGCATCGAGTTCCTCGAGTACACGGTCGAGCGGACCGTCGGGCGGATGCCCGTGCGCGGCAACCGCCAGACGGTGGGCTACCTGCACGGCGGGGCGTTCGTCGTCCTCGGCGAGTCGCTCGGGTCGATGGCCGCCAACCTCCATGCCGGCGCAGGACGCCTCGCCGTCGGCGTCGACGTCAACGCGACGCACACGCGATCGGCGACGGAGGGCTACGTCACGGGCGTGTGCACGCCCGTCCACCTGGGGCGTTCCCTCACCGTGCACGAGATCGTCGTCACCGACGACGACGGCCGGCGCTGCTGCACGATGCGCATCACCAATCTCGTCAAGGACGCGCCCGTCCCGTAGCGGTCCGCGCCGCACGGCCCGCTCGTCCCCCCCTCACCGAAACGCTCGGTCGCCCCCGCGGGGTGACACCGCGCAGACAGGAAGGTCCATCCCCATGCCCGAGGCATATCTCGTCGACGGGGTCCGCACACCGGTCGGCCGGTACGGCGGAGTGCTCGCCGGCGTCCGCCCGGACGACCTGGCCGCGCTGGTGCTCGGCACGGTCCTCGAGCGGTCGGGCGTCCCCGCGGACGCGGTCGACGAGGTCGTCCTCGGCGCGGCCAACCAGGCCGGTGAGGACAACCGCAACGTCGCCCGCATGGCGGTGCTGCTCGCCGGACTGCCCGACTCGCTGCCCGGGTACACCGTCAACCGTCTCTGCGCGTCGGGCATGACCGCCGTCGCCAACGCCTCGCAGGCCATCCGTGCGGGTGACGCCGACCTCGTCGTCGCGGGCGGTGTCGAGTCGATGACCCGCGCGCCCTGGGTGCAGGAGAAGCCCGCCCGTGCCTGGGCCAAGCCGGGCGCACAGTTCGACACCTCGATCGGCTGGCGCTTCCCCAACCCCGTCCTCCTGAGGCGCGACAAGGCGACCTACTCGATGCCGGAGACCGCGGAGGAGGTCGCCCGCGTCGACGGCATCAGCCGCGCCGACGCGGACGCCTTCGCCGCGGAGAGCCACCGCCGCGCCGTCGCCGCGACCGAGGCCGGCCGCTTCACCGACGAGATCGTCCCGGTCAAGGCTCCGGCCGGCCGTGGGGAGACGCGGCTCGTCGACACCGACGAGGGCCCTCGTCCCGGCACGACCACCGAGGTGCTGGCGGGCCTGCCGCCCGTCGTCGCCGGCGGGAGCGTCGTCACCGCGGGCAACTCGTCGTCCCTCAACGACGGTGCCTCGGCACTCGTCGTCGCGAGCGGCGACGCCGTCGACAGGTACGGGCTCCGTCCGCGGGCGCGCATCCTCACGAGCGTGTCGGCCGCCCTCGCCCCCGAGATCATGGGCCTCGGCCCCGTGCCCGCGACGCAGAAGGCGCTCGAGCGCACGGGCCTGTCGCTCTCCGACATCGGCGCGGTCGAGCTCAACGAGGCCTTCGCCACCCAGTCACTGGCCACGATCCGCCGGCTCGGTCTCGACCCGGCCCTCGTCAACGCCGACGGCGGCGCGATCGCGCTGGGCCATCCCCTGGGCTCCTCGGGGTCGCGACTGCTCGTGACCCTGCTCGGCCGCATGGAGCGTGAGGGGTCCCGCTACGGCCTCGCCACCCTGTGCGTCGGCGTCGGCCAGGGGTCCGCCACCATCGTCGAGAGGATCGATCCGTGAGCCGAGCAACGACGGGCGTGGGACACCAGGCTCCCCTGAGGGTCGAGGACCGTGACACCCACGTGCTCGCGAGCCTCGACCGCCCCGAGAAGCGCAACGCGATCGACCAGGACCTGGTCGACGCCCTGCACGCGCTGTGCGCCGACCTCGAGGAGGAACCGCGCACGCTCGTGCTGCGCGGCGAGGGCGGCGACTTCGCCGCGGGCGCCGACATCGCGCAGCTGCGAGACCGACGAGCGGCAGATGCTCGTGACGGCATCAACACCCACGCCTTCCTGCGTGTCCGTGCCCTCCCGATGCCCGTGATCGCCGTGCTCGACGGCTTCGCGCTCGGCGGCGGCGCGGAGCTCGCCTACGCGGCCGACGTCCGCATCGGTACCCGCTCCCTGCGGATCGGCAACCCCGAGACCGGCCTCGGCATCATCGCCGCGGCCGGGGCGACGTGGCGCCTGCCGGAGCTCGTCGGTGAGCCCCTGGCGGCCGAGATGCTCCTGACAGGGCGTGTCCTCGACGGTGCCGAGGCGTTCGCCGCCGGGCTGGTCACCCAGCTGCACGACGACGGCGCCGCCGCGCTCGTGGCGGCCGAGGGCATGGCCGACCGGATCGCGAGACTCGATCCCGCAGCCCTGCAGGCGTCCAAGCGCGCGCTGCGAGCCCCGCGGAGCGAGCACCCCCAGGTGGATCTCGCGGAGCAGGCGATCCTCTTCGAGAGCCCCGAGAAGACGCGCCGCATGACCGAGTTCCTCGAGCGGAAGCAGCAGAGCAGATGACGACCGCACCCCGCCCCGCACCCCGGTCCCGCCCGGACGGCACGGTCCCCGCGCGCGTCGGCGTCCTCGGCGGTGGCCGCATGGGCGGCGGGATCGCCCACGCCTTCCTCCTCGCGGGGGCCTCCGTCACCGTCGTCGAGCGCGACGTCGAGTCGGCGGCGGGCGCACGAGCACGCATCGAGAGGAGCATCGACACCTCCCTCGCGCGGGGCTTCGACGGTGACGCCGCGGCACTGCGGCGGGCCCTCACCGTCGCCCCGGACATCGGTGCCTTCGGCGCCTGCCGGCTCGTGCTCGAGGCGGTACCGGAGTCGCTCGACCTGAAGCTCGAGGCCCTCGGCGAGATCGAGCGACAGCTTCCGGCCGACGCCGTGATCGCCTCGAACACCTCCTCGATCCCGCTCGCACAGCTCGCCGACGGGCTGGAGCGGCCCGAGCAGTTCATCGGACTGCACTTCTTCAACCCGGTGCCGGCCTCGACGCTGGTCGAGGTCGTCGTCCACGAGCGCAGCGGTCCCGGCCTGCCAGACCTGGCGCGCGGCTGGGTGCACGCGCTCGGCAAGACCCCGATCACCGTCACGGACGCGCCGGGCTTCGCCTCGAGCCGGCTCGGCGTCGCGCTCGCGCTCGAGGCCATCCGGATGGTGGAGCAGGGCGTCGCGAGCGCGCAGGACATCGACCTCGCCATGGAGCTCGGCTACCGGCACCCGACCGGCCCGCTCCGCACCACCGACCTCGTGGGCCTCGACGTCCGTCTCGGCATCGCCGAGCAGCTGGAGCGGGACCTCGGTGCTCGCTTCGCACCGCCGCAGCTGCTCCGCGACATGGTGGCCGCGGGCACGCTCGGCCGCAAGAGCGGCCGCGGCTTCTACGACTGGAACGACAGCTGACCGCGGCTCGGCCGCACGAACGGAGGACTGATGACGCGCACGTTGCAGAGCTATGTCGAGGACACCTGGTGGAGCCCCGCCACGAGCGCGACCGGCACCGAGGTGCGGGATGCCGCCACCGGCGAACCGGTCGCGATCGTGTCCAGCGAGGGCCTCGACCTCGCCGGCGCGATGGAGCACGCCCGCACCGTCGGCCAGGCGAGCCTCGGCCGGCTCACGTTCCACCAGCGCGCGGTGCTGCTCAAGAAGCTCGCGCTCGTCCTCACCGAGCGCAAGGCCGAGCTCTACGAGCTGTCCTCCCGCACGGGCGCGACGAAGTCCGACTCGTGGATCGACGTCGACGGCGGCATCGGGGTGCTGTTCACCTACTCCGGGAAGGGCAGGCGCGAGCTCCCGAACTCGACCGTGCAGCTCGACGGGCCGCTCGAGCCGCTCTCGAAGGACGGGTCGTTCCTGGGACGCCACGTCCGCACGGCCCTGCCGGGCGTCGTCGTGCAGATCAACGCGTTCAACTTCCCCGTCTGGGGTCCGCTCGAGAAGTTCGCCCCGGCCTTCCTCGCGGGCATGCCGACGATCGTCAAGCCCGCCACACCCGGCGCGTACCTGACCGAGCACATGGTGCGGATCCTCGTCGAGTCGGGTCTGCTGCCCCCGGGTTCGCTCCAGCTCGTCTCCGGCTCCGTCCGCGACGTCCTCGACCATGCCCGGCTCGGCGACGTCGTGGCCTTCACCGGCTCGGCGTCGACGGCCGACCTGCTCCGGCGCCACGACGCCGTCAGGTCCGGCGGCGTCGTCTTCGGCGCCGAGACCGACTCGATCAACGCCTCCGTGCTCGGCCCCGATGCGGTGGAGGGCACCGCCGAGTTCGACGCCTACGTGCGTCAGCTCGTCACCGAGATGACCGCGAAGGCGGGGCAGAAGTGCACCGCGATCCGCCGCGCGATCGTCCCCACGGCGAGCGCCGATGCCGTGGTCGAGGCCGTGCGACGGCGTCTCGAGGCGAAGGTCGTCGTGGGCGACCCCCGCGACGAAGGCGTCTCGATGGGCCCGCTGGCGTCGGTCGACCAGCGCGACGAGGTCCTGCGCCAGGTGCGCAGGCTCGCCGACGGCGGGGGGAAGATCGTGGTCGGTGACCAGCAGGAGGAGGGGCGTGACAGCGCCTTCCTCTCGCCGATCCTGCTGCGCTTCGAGGACGCCGAGGCCCCGCGGGTGCACGACACCGAGGCGTTCGGCCCGGTGTCCTCCGTGATCGCCTACGACACCCCCGAGCAGGCCGCGGAGCTCGTCGTGCGCGGCGGTGGCTCGCTCGTCACGAGCGTCGCCTCGGCCGACCCCGGGTTCGTCGCGACGCTGACGCGGCGAGTGGCCTCCGCCAACGGCCGGATCCTCGTGCTCGACGCCGCCGCGGCACGCTCCTCGACGGGGCACGGCTCTCCCCTGCCGATGCTCGTGCACGGCGGGCCCGGACGTGCCGGTGGCAGCGAGGAGCTCGGCGGCGTGCGCAGCGTCTTCCACTACATGCAGCGCACGGCGATCCAGGGCAGCCCCGAGATGCTCACGGCGATCACCGGCGTGTGGCACCCGGGCGCGGCGACCCGCGGCGACGCGCACCCGTTCCGGAAGTCGCTGGACGAGCTCCGCGTGGGCGACCAGGTGGTGTCGGAGGAGCGCGAGGTCACCCTCGACGACATCACCCACTTCGCCGAGTTCACGGGCGACACCTTCTACGCGCACACCGACGAGGAGGCGGCGGCCGCGAACCCGTTCTTCCCCGGACGGGTGGCCCACGGCTACCTGCTGCTCTCCTTCGCGGCGGGCCTGTTCGTCTCGCCCGAGCCCGGCCCCGTGCTCGCGAACTACGGACTCGAGAGCCTGCGTTTCACGACGCCGGTGTCCCCGGGGGACAGGATTCGCGTGGCGCTCACCGCCAAGCAGATCATCCCCCGCGAGACCGACGACTACGGCGAGGTGCACTGGGACGCCGTGCTGACCAACCAGGACGACGAGACCGTCGCCACCTACGACGTGCTCACGCTGGTCAGCAAGGACGGCCACGCGGCGTAGCGCGGGACGGCGCACGACGGGCCCCGGCGGAGACCAGCTCCGCCGGGGCCCGTCCTCGTCCTGCCGGCGGTGCGGCTCGTCCCCACCCTTCCGGCCCCGCTCCGACGGGCGCGGCGGCCCGCCCCGGGAACGACGAAGGCCGGCCCACCGTGATGGTGGACCGGCCTCGTACGACGTGGAGCTGAGGGGACTCGAACCCCTGACCCTCTGCATGCCATGCAGATGCGCTACCAGCTGCGCCACAGCCCCGTGAACCGACCGAAGGTCTGATTCGTGGAGTTCCGGGGGGCTTGCCCCCTCGGGAACGACGTTATCTTAGGCAGACTTCGGCTCAGGTTCCAAATCCGCGTGCGGGCCCGCCTGCCAGCGGTCCAGCGGGTAGCCGGCACCGACGTTGTGCGCCACCAGCCGCCACCCCGGGACCGCTCCGGGCGCGGATCGGTGCAGGTGGGACCAGTGCACGTTGTGCATGCCGGAGATCCCGCGCCATGCCGTCGCGTCCAGGTCGAGCAGTCCGGTGATGGCCAGCGAGATGGCTGCCCCGTGCGAGACCACGACGAGACACTCGTCACCGTCGAGCAGGTCGGCGTGGTCCCGGACCGCTGCGGTCGTCCGCGCGGCGACCTCGGCCTTCGTCTCGGCGTCCACGCCGCGGGGTTCCCCGCCGCGGCGCCACGTCGCGTACTCCTCGGGCCAGCGGTCGACGATCTCGTCCTGGGTCAGACCCTCCCACTGGCCGAAGGACCGTTCGCGCAGCCGCGGGTCGGTCTCGACCGGCAGGCCCATCAGCTCGGCGTAGGCGGCCGCGGTGTCGGCGGCCCGTTCGAGGTCCGAGGACACGACCCGCGCGGCACGGTGCGAGGTCGCCAGCGCGGTCGCGCCCTGCTCGGCCTGCCAGCGGCCGACCTCGTCCAGCGGGATGTCGACCTGGCCCTGCAGCCGCATGGTGGCGTTGTAGGCGGTCCGACCGTGCCGCAGCAGGACGACGGTGCGGGCGGTCATCGCCTCACATCCCGCCGTGCAGACGGATCGCACCGTCCGCGCCGTCGTCGCCGAACTCGGCACGGGCCGCGGCACCGTCGCCCCCGCGGGCGTCCGGCGGCAGGTCCACGGACGGGCAGTCCTTCCAGAGCCGCTCGAGCGCGTAGTAGACCCGGTCCTCGGCGTGCTGCACGTGCACCACGACCTCGCCGAAGTCGAGCAGGACCCAGCGCGCCTCGGACTTGCCCTCGCGCCGCAGCAGCTTGGCCCCCGCCTTGTGCATGGCCTCCTCGACGGCGTCGACGACGGCCACCACCTGGCGCTCGTTGGTCCCGGTGGCGATGAGGAACACGTCGGTGAGCACCAGCTGCTCGCTCACGTCGAGCGCGATGATCTCCTGCGCCTTGCGCTCGGACGCGGCTCGCGCCGCGACGACCGCCAGCTCGACGGCACGGTCGGTCGCGGTCATCGACGTCCTCCCAGATCGGTCGTGGCGGTCGCCACGGGGGTCGGCGGCACCGGCGCGGACGCCTCCTCCGGTGCGAAGTCGTCCGGCGGGCTGAGCACGAGGTTCCAGATCAGCAACCCCAGGACGAACGCGACCACGACCAGGATGATGTAGTGCAGCCACGTGTAGGAGGGCTCGTGCTCGTCGTCCCAGTCCTCCTCGTCGTCCTCGAGGTACCGGGGACCGGCCGGACCCGGGGGCTGGGCCGCCAGCCCGCCGAACGGCGAACCGGTGGTCGGTGGGACGGAGGCCGGCGCGGCACCGGTCCCCGACGACGGCGAGCCCCACGGCAGCGCGGGCCCGTCCGTGCCCGACGCCTGCCGCGAGGCACCACCCGGTCCCGGGGAGGCGCTGGGCCAGGCGGGCGGAGGCGTCGTGCCGGCCTGCGTCTCGCTCCGGCCGGGCGCCCCGAAGGGAGAGCCGGCGCCGAAGGCCGACCGGCGCCCGGGCGTCGTCCCCTCGGACGGTGCCGGGGCCGGGGAGGAGCCGGACGCCGCCCCGGCGGACGGTCCGGGGCCGAACGGGGAGGGCGGCGTGGACGCGGGCGGCGTCGACGCGGGCGGCGTCGACGTCGGCGGGGTGTCGTTCCGCGGCGCCGACGGCGCGGGGCCCGACGTGGGCGGGGTCGCCGACCGGGACTCCGGAGGCTGCCCGAACGCCCGGGTCGAGGCGCGGCGGGGCGTGGCCGACCCGCCCTGCGCACCGGAGGACGGGAAGCCCGCCGACGGTGCGGCGGACGAGCCGTCGCGCGGGGGCGCGGCGTCGTTGCGCTGCACGGGCGCCAGCCGACCGGTCTCGTCCAGACCGCGCACACCACCGGAAGAGCTCGGCGGGCGGACGGTGGGCGCGGGGGCCGGCGCCGGGGACGCCGAGGAGCGTTCCCGCATCGCCCGGCGGGACGGGGGCGGCGTCGGTGCGGCGCGCGGGGGCGTCGGCGCGTCGCCCGTGGCGGGGGCAGGCGTCGGCGCCGGACCCGGCGACGGGGCGGGGGCCGGAGCGGGCGACGGGGCCGGCGTCGGGGCCGGGGACGCACCGCTGCCGAACGCGGCAGGACCCGCACCGGGGACCGGCGCCGAACCCGCGGACTGCGCGCTCTCCCGCGCGGCCGCGGCCGCACGCTCACGCTCTCTGATCTCCCGACGCGTCATCGGCCGGGACGTGTTGTCACTCATCGAGACCTCGATACAGACCGTGCTTGGCGATGTACTGGACGACGCCGTCCGGGACCAGGTACCAGACCGGCAGGCCCGCGGCGGCGCGGCGGCGGCAGTCGGTCGACGAGATCGCGAGGGCGGGGACCTCGAGCGTCGTCACGCCGTGGGTCGGCAGCTCGTCGACCGTGAGCGAGTGGCCCGGCCGCGTCACCGCGACGAAGTGCGCCATCTCCCACAGGTCCCCGGCGTCCTTCCACGTGAGGATCTGCTCGATGGCGTCCGCGCCGGTGATGAAGTGGAGATCGGCGTCGGGACGCGCCGCCTGCAGGTCGCGCAACGTGTCGACCGTGTAGGTCAGACCCGGCCGGTCGATGTCGGCCCGGCTGACGGTGAACCGGGGGTTGGACGCCGTCGCGATGACGGTCATCAGGTACCGGTGCTCGGCCGGTGAGACCTGCGCGTCCTGCTTGAAGCTCGGCTTGCCGGTGGGGACGAACACGACCTCGTCGAGGTCGAGCAGCGCCGCCGCCTCGCTCGCCGCGACGAGGTGGCCGTGATGGATCGGGTCGAACGTCCCGCCCATCACCCCGATCCGGGGTCTCGCCTGCTCGCTCACGTGCTGTCGCGGCGTCGTCAGTGCTTGTTGTGCGCGTTGCGGAAGGCGTACGTCGCCAGCAGCGCGACGACGAAACCACCGAACGCGAGCACACCGAACAGGACCGGCGGGATCTCGAACCCGGAGTGCTCAACGGCCTCTTCGGCGGCAAGGACGGCGATGTGCAGCACGAGTGCTCCTCAGTGATGGTCCGGACGGGTCGCAGCACAGTCTCTCACGACGCGGGGTCAGGGCCGCACGTGGCCGTCGCCGTGCACGACCCACTTGGTGGTGGTGAGCTCGGCGAGACCCATCGGGCCACGGGCGTGCAGCTTCTGCGTCGAGATCCCGAGCTCCGCACCCATCCCGAACTGGGCGCCGTCGGTGAACCGTGTCGACGCGTTCACCAGGACGGCCGCGGCGTCGACCTCCGCGACGAACCGCTCGGACGCCGCGAGGTCGTTCGTGACGATGGCCTCGGAGTGCCCGGAGCTCCACGTGCGGATGTGCTCGATCGCCTCGTCGAGGGAGTCGACGACGCGCACGGCGAGCTCCGCCGCGAGGTACTCCGTGGCCCAGTCCTCCTCGGTGGCCGCCAGCACCTCGACGCTCTCGGGCGCCTGGCCCGCGGTCCGGTCGTCGACGTGCAGCACGACCCCGGCACCGCCCAGCGCCGCGAGCGCGGCCGGCAGGAACCGGTCGGCGACGTCGGCGTGCACGAGCAGCGTCTCGGCCGCGTTGCACACACCGACGCGCTGGGTCTTGGCGTTCATGACGATCTCGACGGCCGAGGCGACGTCGGCGGCGGCGTCCACGTAGACGTGGACGTTGCCGGTGCCGGTCTCGATGACGGGCACGGTGGACTGCTCGACGACCGTCCGGATCAGGTCGGCGCCCCCGCGGGGGACGAGGAGGTCGACGAGACCGCGGGCCTGCATGAGCGCGACACCGCCGGGTCGGCCGTGGGCGTCGATGGACTGCACGAGGTCGGCGGGCAGGCCCTGCGCCGTCAGACCCCGTCGCATCACGTCGACGATGACCGTGTTCGACGACGCGGCGGCGCTGCCCCCGCGCAGGATGACCGCGTTGCCGGACTTCAGCGCGAGCCCGGCGGCGTCGACCGTGACGTTCGGCCGCGCCTCGTAGATCATGCCGACCACGCCCAGCGGCACGCGCAGCCGGCGCAGCCGCAGGCCGTTGGGGAGCGTCCGGCCCGTCACGACCTCGCCGACCGGGTCCGGGAGCCCGGCGACCTCGCGCAGGGCCTCCGCGATGGCGGCGACCCGCTCGTCGGTCAGCGCCAGGCGGTCCAGGAGCCCCTCGCTCATGCCGTGCTCGCGACCGCGGCGCAGGTCCTCGGCGTTGGCGGCCACGATCTCGCCGGACGCCGCGACGAGGGCGTCGGCGAGGGCGTGCAGCGCGGCGTCCTTGGTGGCACGGGTCGCGGTCGTCAGGGACCGGGCGGCGACCTGGGACCGCCGGGCGACGTCCTGCACCGCGGCGAGCACCTCGGCGTCCGGCTGCGGTCGCTGCGCGGGTCCGGGCGTCGTGCCGGCTGAGGGTTCGAACGTCGTGGTCATGCGTTCGAGACTACGACGACGACGGCGGTGAGGACAGGCCGTTCCGCCCTTCGAGCACGAGGTCGTCGCGATGGACCACCTCGCGGTCGTACCCCTCCCCCAGCTCCTCGCGCAGGGCGTAGGTGGACCGTCCCAGCAGGTCGGGAAGGTCACCGGCGTCGTAGGCGACCAGGCCCCGGGCCACGACCGTCCCGTCGGGCCCGACCAGCTCCACCGGGTCGCCGGTCTCGAAGTGTCCCTCCACCCGGGTGATCCCGGCCGGCAGGAGGGAGGCCCGTCCGCCGAGCACCGCGCGGGTGGCGCCGTCGTCGAGGTGCAGCCTGCCCTCGGTGCGCGCGGCGTGCGCGATCCACAGCCGACGGGCCGTCGACCGCTTGCCGCCGGCGGCGAAGAAGGTGCCGACGTCCTCGCCCGCGAGGGCCCGCGCGACGTTGTCCGCGCAGGTCAGCACCACCGGCACCCCGTCCTGGGTGGCGATGCGGACCGACTCGAGCTTGGTGACCATCCCGCCGGTGCCGACCGCGCTCCCCCGGCCCGTGACCTCGACGCCGGCCACCTGCGCCAGGTCGGCGACGTGGCTGATCCGGCGGGCGCCGGGCCGGCTGGGCGGGGCGTCGTGCAGGCCGTCGACGTCGGTGAGCAGCACCATCGCGTCGGCACGCACCAGGTGCGAGACGAGGGCGGCGAGCCGGTCGTTGTCCCCGAAGCGCAGCTCGTCGACGGTGACCGCGTCGTTCTCGTTGACCACGGGCACGACGCGCAGGGCGAGCAGCTTCTCCAGGGACCGCTGGGCGTTGCGATACCGGGCCCGACGCACCGTGTCCTCGGCCGTCAGCAGCGCCTGGCCGACCCGGATGTCGTGCGTGGCGAACGCCTCGCTGTACCGGGCCACGAGCTGCCCCTGGCCCAGCATGGCGCAGGCCTGCATGGTGGCCAGGTCACGGGGGCGAGCGCTCAGTCCCGCCGGCCCGATCCCGGCGGCGATGGCCCCGGAGGTCACGAGGACGACCTCCTGACCCTCCCGGTGCCGTGCCGCGAGCACGTCGACCAGCGACCGCAGCGCACCGAGGTCGAGGTGGCCGTCGGCGCGCGTGAGCGACGACGAACCGATCTTGACGACGATCCGGCGGGCGGCCGGCAGAGCGGAGCGGGACTGGGCGTTCACGCCTCCATCATCCCCGACCCGGCGCTCAGTCGTCGGAGGGGTCCGCCCAGTGGCCGGCCTCGCGCTCGGTCCACAGCTCCTCGCGGGCGGCCGTCTTGGCGTCCATCCGCTCGACGAAGTCACGACGCTTCTCGGAGCGCGTCGGGCGGCGGCTCTCCTCGAGGCGGCGGTCCTGCCCGCGGGCGCCGAGCAGCTCCGCACCCGTGGACAGCGTCGGCTCCCAGTCGAAGACCACGGCGTCCTGGTCGGTGCCGATGCGGACCTCGTCGCCGGCCACGGCGCCGGCCTCGAGGAGCTTGTCCTCGACCCCGAGCTTGGCGAGGCGGTCCGCGAGGAACCCGACGGCCTCGTCGTTGTTGAAGTCGGTCTGCCGCACCCAGCGCTGCGGCTTGCTGCCCTGGACGAGGTAGTAGACGTCCCCGGTGGACCCGTCCGTGCGGCGCACGACGGTGAACCCGGAGTCGTCGACGGCCCGGGGCCGCAGCACGACGCGTGCGGGCTCCGGCGCCGGGGCGGCGGCCCGGGCCTGCTCCACGAGCTCGGCCAGGGCGAAGGTGAGGGCCTTCAGCCCCTCGTGCGAGGCCGTCGAGATCTCGAACACGCGCAGCCCACGGGCCTCGAGGTCGGGCCGGACGAACTCGGCCAGCTCCCGCGCCTCGGGCACGTCGATCTTGTTGAGCACGACGAGCTGAGGGCGCTCGGTGAGCGGCACGCGGCCGCCCTGGATGTCGAGGTCGCCGGCGTAGGCCGCCAGCTCCGCCTCGAGGACCTCCAGGTCGGTGATCGGGTCGCGCCCGGGTTCCAGCGTGGCGCAGTCCAGCACGTGCACGATGACGGCCGTGCGCTCGATGTGCCGCAGGAACTCCAGGCCGAGGCCCTTGCCCTCGCTCGCACCGGGCAGCAGCCCGGGCACGTCGGCGATGGTGTAGCGGGTCGACCCCGCCTGCACGACGCCCAGGTTCGGCACGAGGGTGGTGAACGGGTAGTCGGCGATCTTGGGCCGGGCCGCCGAGACCGCGGCGATCAGCGAGGACTTGCCGGCGCTGGGGAAGCCCACGAGGGCGACGTCCGCGATGGTCTTGACCTCGAGCGTGACGTCACGCTCCTCGCCGGGCTCGCCCAGCAGGGCGAAACCGGGGGCCTTGCGCTTCGGCGAGGCGAGCGCCCGGTTGCCCAGGCCGCCGCGCCCGCCCGCGGCCACGACGTACTCGGCACCGATCCCGACGAGGTCGGCCAGCACGGTGCCGTCGCGGTCCTTGACGACGGTGCCGTCGGGGACGCTGAGCACCAGGTCGTCGCCCTGGGCCCCGTGCCGGTCGCCGCCCATGCCCTGCCCGCCGTTGGCCGCCTTGCGGTGCGGCGAGTGGTGGTAGTCGAGCAGCGTCGTCGTCTGCCCGTCGACGACCAGCCGGACGCTGCCGCCGTCACCCCCGTTGCCGCCGTCGGGGCCGCCGAGCGGCTTGAACTTCTCGCGGTGCACGGAGGCGACCCCGTGCCCGCCGGACCCCCCGGCCGCGTGGAGCACGACTCGATCGACGAAGCTGGCCATGGGTAGATCCTCTCAGGTGAGCGTGCGCCACCACGACGGACGGGTGGCCGGACGCGCACGAGGGGCGCACCCCGCTCGGTGGTGCGCCCCTCGTGACGGACGGTGCAGCGTGGCTGCGGTGCCGGGTCGGCTCAGACCTGGGCCGCGACGATGTCGACGACCTTGCGGCCGCGACGGGTGCCGAAGGCGACCTCGCCGGCCGACAGGGCGAACAGCGTGTCGTCGCCGCCACGGCCGACGTTCTCGCCGGGGTGGAAGTGGGTGCCGCGCTGGCGGACGATGATCTCGCCGGCGTTGACGACCTGGCCCGCGTAGCGCTTCACGCCGAGGGACTTGGCGTTCGAGTCACGACCGTTGCGCGAGGAGCTCGCGCCCTTCTTGTGTGCCATCTCAATCCTGCTTTCTCGTCAGTACGAAGAGTGTGGGGAACCGTGCGGGCCGGGGCCCGCCGGACATCACTTGATACCGGTGACCTTCAGGCGGGTCAGCTGCTGGCGGTGACCCTGGCGCTTCCGGTAGCCGGTCTTGTTCTTGTACTTGTGGATCGTGATCTTCGGACCCTTGGCGTCCTTCACGACCTCGGCGGTGACCTTGACCTTCGCCAGCTTCTCGGCGTCGGTGGTCACGGTGTCGCCGTCCACGAGCAGGATCGCGGTCAGCTCGACGGTGTCACCGGCCGAGCCCTGGACCCGGTCCGTGACGACGATGTCCCCGACGGACACCTTCTCCTGCCGGCCACCGGCCTTGACGATCGCGTACACCATGTTGATGCTCATCTCTCCTGGTCTTGGCGTGCTCACCCGACGTCGGTCACCGGCTTGGTCTGGAACTCGCACCGCCGCGGCGGTGGAGTGCGGTGCGCCGAGGGCACACGGGACAGGCGCGCTCACAACGCGCCGACGCAACACCTTACGCGACCGGCCCTCGGCGGATCAACCTGGCCCGACGGGCCGGACCGTGAGGTGGGCCACGTCACGGGCAGGTCTGCGAGCGGGGCACGGCCGTCGGACCATGGTCGCATGAGCCCCGTCCGCGACGACGCCGTCCCCGTGGACGGGCACGACGCCGTGGCCGCCGCGATGCGCGCGGTGGACCGGCGCGGCTTCCTGCCGCGGGCGCAGCGGGCGTCGGCCGCCTTCGACCAGCCCCTGCCCATCGGCCACGGGCAGACGTGCTCCCAGCCGTCGACCGTGGCGGCGATGCTGCGGATGCTGCGGGTCCCGCGCGGCGCCGCCGTGCTCGACGTCGGCGCCGGGTCGGGGTGGACGACGGCGCTGCTCGCCCACCTCGTCGGCCCGGAGGGCGAGGTGCTGGGCGTGGAGCGGATCGCCGACATCGCGGCGTGGGGCGCGGCGAACGTCGCGCGCGCGGGGATGCCGTGGGCCCGGCTGGTGCCGGCGGCGCCCGGCGTCCTCGGCTCGCCCCGGCCCGGCGGGTGGTCCCGCGTCCTGGTCTCGGCGTCGGCCCGGTCCCTGCCGCAGGAGCTGGTCGACCAGGTCGCACCCCGCGGACGGATGGTCATCCCGGTGGGCCACCTGATGATCGTCCTCGACCGCGACGCCGACGGCACCGTCCGCACGACGCAGGAGGGCACCTACAGCTTCGTCCCGCTCGTGGAGGACTGAGCGGACCCGCGCACGCTGCGGTGGGCCCGGCAGCGCGCCTGGTAGCTCTCCGCTCCCCCGACGTACCCGGCCACGGTCGTCAGGGCGTCGGACGCTGCCTCGTGACCCGGCGCCCCGTGGAGCCGGACGTGGTAGGCGGCGTCCCGCCCGCACACCGTGCACACCGCCGTCAGCCGCGTGACGGACTCCGCCAGGGCCATGAGGGACGGCAGCGGCTCGAAGGGGCGGCCGTCGAACGTCACGGTCAGACCGGCCACGACGACGTCGACCCCGCGGTCGGCGAGGTCCGTGACGACGTCCACGAGCTCGAGGCCGAGGAACTGCGCCTCGTCGACGGCGACCAGGACCGTCCCGGGCCCCAGGTGCCCGGGGATCTCCGACGCCCGCGACACCGCCCGGGACGCCACCGCCAGCCCCGTGTGCGAGGCGATCCGCCCCGGACCGTGCCGCTCGTCCAGGGCGTGCGAGACCACCAGCACCTCGCGGCCGGCGATGCGTGCCCGGTCGACCCGGCGCACGAGCTCGGTGGTCTTGCCCGCGAACATGGGCCCACCGATGACCTCGAGACGGCCGGGGGCTCGACGATCGTCCATGACGTCCAGTCAAGCACCCCGGCCGTACGGTCGCTCAGGGGGTGTCGGTCAGCGACGCAGCCGGCGTCGCAGCCTGCTCAGGAGCCTCTGCGGCTCCGGCTCCTTTGGGCGGCGCGTCGCCACCGGCCGGGTTGTCCTCCGAGGTCTCCTCGGCACCCGTGGCGGGCGACGGGTCACCTGCGGCGTCGGGGTCCGGGGCGGTCTCGGCCGGGGTCCCGGCACCCTGCTCGACGGCGGGCGCTCCGGCCACGTCGTCCGTGGCGGTCGTGCCGCCACTCGTCGGCGCGGCCTCGTGCCCCTCCTCGTCCTCGTGCTCGTGGGCGTGCGCAGCCGCCGCAGCGATCGTCGCCAGGGTGGCCTTGACGGCCTGGCGCTTCTCGGACTCGTCGTCGGGAAGCTTCGGCACGTCGGCGTGCGCCGGCGCCTCCTCCTTCTTGGCACCCGAGCGCTTGCGGCGCGAACGCTTGGCCCCGCCGCCGTCGCCGTCGCCCGAGGACGCCGCGCTCTTCTCGACCGGGTGCTCGTGGACGATGAAGCCGCGGCCCTTGCAGTGCTCGCACGTCGAGCTGAAGGCCTCGACGAGACCCTGGCCGACGCGCTTGCGCGTCATCTGGACCAGTCCGAGCGAGGTCACCTCGGCGACCTGGTGCTTGGTGCGGTCCCGGCCCAGGCACTCCACGAGCCGGCGCAGGACCAGGTCGCGGTTGGACTCGAGGACCATGTCCACGAAGTCGATGACGATGATGCCGCCGATGTCGCGCAGCCGGAGCTGTCGCACGATCTCCTCGGCCGCCTCGAGGTTGTTGCGCGTCACCGTCTCCTCGAGCGTGCCGCCGCTGCCGGTGAACTTGCCCGTGTTGACGTCGATGACCGTCATGGCCTCGGTGCGGTCGATCACCAGCGAACCGCCGGAGGGCAGCCAGACCTTGCGGTCCATGCCCTTGGCGAGCTGCTCGTCGACGCGGTGCTGGGCGAACACGTCCCCGGACCCGGTCCACCGCGTGACCCGCTCGCGCAGGTCGGGCGCCAGCTCGGCGACGTAGGAGGAGATCTCCGTCCACGCGTCCTCGCCCTGGACCACCAGGGAGGCGAAGTCGTCGTTGAAGATGTCGCGGACCACGCGGATGGCCATGTCCGCCTCGCCCTGCAGCAGGGCGGGCGCGTTCGTCGAGGACTTCTCCGCCTTGGCAGTGATGGCCCGCCACTGCGACTGCAGCCGCTCGACGTCCGCGCGCAGCTCCTCCTCCGACGCTCCCTCGGCGGCCGTGCGCACGATGACGCCCGCGCCGTCCGGGACGACGTCGCGCAGGATCTTCTTGAGGCGGTTGCGCTCGGTGTCCGGCAGCTTGCGGCTGATACCCGTCATGCCGCCACCGGGGACGAAGACCAGGTACCGGCCGGCCAGCGTGACCTGCGAGGTCAGGCGCGCACCCTTGTGCCCGATCGGGTCCTTGGTCACCTGCACCAGCACCGAGTCGCCGGACTTCAGCGCCTCCTCGATGCGCCGCGGCTGCCCCTCGATCCCGGCGGCGTCCCAGTTGACCTCACCGGCGTACAGCACGGCGTTGCGTCCCTTGCCGACGTCGACGAAGGCCGCCTCCATCGACGGCAGCACGTTCTGCACGCGGCCGAGGTAGACGTTGCCGACCATGGAGGCCTGCGCCTGCTGGGAGACGTAGTGCTCCACGAGCACGCCGTCCTCCAGCACCGCGATCTGCGTGCGGCCGTCGTGCTCGCGCACGATCATCGACCGCTCCACGGACTCGCGCCTCGCCAGGAACTCCGCCTCGGTGATGACCTGGCGGCGGCGACCCGCGTCGCGTCCCTCGCGGCGACGCTGACGCTTCGCCTCCAGCCGCGTCGATCCCTTGAGCGCGGTGACCTCGTCCTCGGCCTTGCCCGAGCGGCCGGCCTCACGCTCGCCACCCCGTCCCCGGCGGCGCCGGCGGCGGCGCCGGCTGCTGCCGGACGTCTGCTCGGACTCGTCGGTGCCCTCGGACCGCTCGGCCTCGGTGGCCGATTCGCCGGACGTCTCCGCGCCCTGCTCCTCACGGCGCGCGCCGTCCTGGTCCGCGTCGCGGTCCTGCTCGTCCTCGGCGGCGGACGACTCGGAGCCGTCGCCCTCGGTGTCGTCCTCGGGACGACGGTCGCCCTTGCGGCCGCCGCGGCGACCGCGGCCCCCGCGCCGGCGCCGACGCCGGGGGCGGATGTCCGACTCGTCGCCGTCGTCGAGGAAGTCCGCGGGGCCGAACCCGACCAGCTCGACCCCCTCGTCGACGATCTCGGTCTCGATCAGCTCGAGCTCGTCGACGGCCGCCTCGTCCACGTCGCTCAGCTCGAGCGGGGCGGAGGTCGGCGCCTCGACGGGCTGCGCGGCCGAGGTCGCGGACGCCGCGTCCTGCGCTGCAGTCTCCGTGGTCTCCGTGGCGTCCTTCGCGGTGGCGTCCTCGGCGCGCCGCGACGTGGAGGACTTCCCGGCCTTCTTCGTCGAGGACTTCTCGGCCGTGGCGGGCTTCTCGGACGCAGCGGACTCGTCCGCGGCCGCGCTCCTGCGCTGCTGCCGTGCCGAGGTCGCCGGGGTCTCCTCCTCGCTGGGGCGCGGCGGGCCCGCCGGGGCCTGGGCGCGGCGCGCGGCCCGCTGACCCGACAGCTCCGGCGCCTGGAACAGCAGCGCCGTGGTGGCCAGGCGGGGCGTGGCCGAGCCTCCGGCCGTCCCGGTGGTGGTCGGCCCGGCCGGGCGCTCCGCGCTCGGGGACTTCTCGGACGTCGCGGACTCCGGCGCGGCCGTCTTCGACGTCGCGGCCGCGGTCTTCTTCGGCGCCGCCTTCCTGCCCGACGGCTTCTTCTCGTCCTCCGTGGCGGCGGCCTTCTTCGCACCGGCCTTCGTCGCACCGGACTTCTTGGCACCGGACTTCTTCGTCGCCGCGGGCTTCTCGGCCCCGGCGGACTCGTCCCGGGCCTCGCCCGGTGCGGGGGCCTCGGACGTCGCCTGCTCACCGGACGCGGCGTCCCGGCCGGGAAGCACGATGTCGTCGAGGGACAACGACGGGGTGGCGCTCGTCGGCGCCTCCTCCGCCTTCGTGGGCAGCGTGATCGGCTCCGCGGGGGGCGTCGCGTCGTCGGCGGCCGCCGGCTCGTCCGTCGCGGCCTGCTCCTCGGGGGCCGGCGCGGCCTCGGGCGTGGGCGCGGCCTCCACCGGGGCCGGGCCGCCGGCTCGGCGGCTTGCGCGCCGGGACCGGCGGGCCGGGGTGGACGAGGGCGCAGCCGTCGTGGACGACGCGGGCTGCGGCGCCGCGGTGGTCGTCGGCTCGGACGCCGCGGGCGTCGAGGCCGCGGTCGTGGCCGGCACGACGATGGGCGCGGGAGCGCTCGTGGTCGGTGCCGACGTCGCGCGGGTCACCCGGCGCCGCGTGCTGCGACGGGGCGTCTCCTCGGCGGAGGCCACGGGCTGGTCGGGGGTGTCGGATGTCACGGGGGTGCTCCTGCTCTGCGGCGGCCGGCCCACACCTGCCGGCCGCCCCGGCGGTCGTCGGCGACGGCGGCGCTGCGAAGCGCGCCGTCCGGACGGAAGTCTCGGTCGGCTGCAGCCCCACGACTTCGCGGACGCCAGGCGGCCGGGCCCTTCACCCCGGTCGCGGCACCGCGTGCGGACGCGGGAGCGGCGAGCTCGTCGATCCCCGGGGGATGTGGGCCCCGGAGGTCTCGATCCAGTATCGCACCCTTGGGCGCGCCCTCTCGCCCCGGTCCGTCCACCGGCGTGGCGACCGTCACGTCGCGCCCTGACGGCTTGACTTGCGGGGACCCTTCACGGGACAGTCGTGAAAGTCTTCACAAGTTGCGAGATGCCGCCTCTCCCCGTGCGGACCTGGGACGCCGGTCCTACCGTCGAAACAGCCCCGCACGAGGGGCGGCCTCTCCCCCTGGCCCGCATCGAAGGAGTCCACGTGGACGCTCTCGACCTGGCACGGTGGCAGTTCGCCATCACCACCGTGTACCACTTCATCTTCGTGCCTCTCACGATCGGTCTGGCGCCCCTCGTGGCCGCGATGCAGACGGCGTGGGTCGTCACGAAGAAGGAGCGCTGGCTCCGGCTGACGAAGTTCTTCGGCAAGCTGCTCCTCATCAACTTCGCCCTCGGTGTCGTGACGGGCATCTGGCAGGAGTTCCAGTTCGGGATGGCCTGGAGCGAGTACTCCCGGTTCGTCGGCGACGTCTTCGGGGCGCCGCTGGCCATGGAGGCCCTGGCCGCGTTCTTCGTCGAGTCCGTCTTCCTCGGCGTGTGGATCTTCGGCTGGGACCGCGTGTCCAAGAAGGTCCACCTGGCCTCGATCTGGCTCTTCGCCCTGGCCACCAACCTCTCGGCGTTCTTCATCCTGGCGGCGAACTCCTGGATGCAGCACCCCGTCGGCGTCGTCTACAACGAGGCGACCGGCCGCGCCGAGATGGAGTCCATCTGGGCCGTGCTGACCAACAACACGCTGCTCGCGGCCTTCCCGCACACGATCACCGCCGCCTTCCTCACGGCGGGCACCTTCGTCACGGGCGTCGCCGCCTGGTGGATGGTCCGCCTGGCCCGCACCAAGAAGGCCGAGAACCTGGAGACCGCCCGGGACGTCTACCGCCCCGCCGTGCGGCTGGGCGTGTGGGTGATGATCGTCGCCGGCCTCGGCGTGATCTGGTCCGGCGACGTCCAGGGCAAGCTGATGTACGAGCAGCAGCCCGGCAAGATGTCCTCGGCCGAGGCCCTCTGCGAGGGCACCGAGTCCGCGGAGTTCTCGATCCTCGCCGTCGGTCCGCTCTACGCGGGCTGCGAGGACGTGGCCCACCTCATCTCGATCCCCGGCGTCACCAGCTACCTGGGCACCGGGGAGTTCTCCGGCCCGGACTCCTACCTGCCGGGGGTCTACGACGTCCAGGAGGAGTACGCCGAGCGCTACGGCGAGACCACGGCCGACGGCCAGGAGGTCACCTACACCCCGCCGCTGGCGGTCACCTACTGGTCGTTCCGCCTGATGATGGGGTTCGCCGCGTTCTCCGTGGCCCTCGCCCTCGCGGCGCTGTGGCTGACCCGCAAGGGCCGGATCAGCGACAACGTCTGGCTCAGCCGGCTGGGGATCCTGGCCATCCCCATGCCCTTCGTCGCGAACTCGTTCGGCTGGATCTTCACCGAGGTCGGCCGTCAGCCGTGGGTGGTGGCCCCCAACCCCACCGGCATCGACCAGGTCCGGCTGCTCACCGAGCGCGGGGTGTCCACCGCCGTGCCGCCGGGCGTCATCCTGACCTCGATGATCGTGCTCACGCTCATCTACGCCGTCCTGGCCGTCGTCTGGTACCGGCTCATGCACCGGTACGCGATCGAGGGCGTGCCCGACGCCGTCCGGGACGAGTCGCCGGAGGCGCAGGACCCCGACGACGCCGACCGCCCGCTGTCCTTCGCGTACTGAGCGCCCGAACCTGAAGAGACTGGAGACCTGACGTGGACCTCGCGATCCTCTGGTTCGTCATCATCGCCGTGCTGTGGACCGGCTACCTCGTGCTCGAGGGATTCGACTTCGGCGTGGGCATGCTGCTGTCGATCCTGCCCCGGGGCGACAAGGAGCACCGGGAGAAGGAACGGCGCGTGCTCGTCAACACCATCGGACCCGTCTGGGACGGCAACGAGGTGTGGCTGCTCACCGCCGGCGGCGCGACCTTCGCCGCCTTCCCCGAGTGGTACGCCACGATGTTCTCCGGCTTCTACATCCCGCTGCTCATCATCCTGGTCGGCCTGGTCGCCCGCGGCGTGGCCTTCGAGTACCGCGGCAAGATCGCCGACCCGGTCTGGGCCCGCCGGTGCGACCAGGCGATCCAGCTCGGCTCCTGGATCCCCGCGGTGCTGTGGGGTGTCGCCTTCGGCAACCTCGTGCGCGGTCTGCTGCTCGACGCCGACCACCAGTACGTCGGCGGCTTCTGGGCCCTGCTCAACCCCTTCGCCCTGGTCGGCGGCCTGACGACGCTCACGCTGTTCCTGCTCCACGGCGCCGTGTTCATCGCCCTGAAGACCGACGGCGAGATCCGCGACCGCGCCCAGCGGCTCGCGTCCGGCCTGGCCGTGGTCGCGCTGGTCGTCGCCGGCGGCTGGGCGATCTGGGCGCAGGTCGCCTACTCGGTGACCTGGACCTGGGGGGCCGTCGTGGTGGCGGCGCTCGCCCTGCTCGGTGTCGTGGCCGCGACCCGGGCCCGCAGGGAGGGCACGGCGTTCACGCTGTCGGCCGTGACGCTCGTGGCAGCCGTCGTGCTCATCTTCGGGTCGATGTACCCCGAGGTCATCCCCGCGGTCGACGGCGGCAACTCCCTGACGATCGCGGAGGCCTCCTCGACGGACTACACGCTGACCGTGATGACGTGGGTCGCCGTGTTCCTCACGCCGGTCGTCATCGCCTACCAGTCGTGGACCTACTGGGTCTTCCGCCGCCGGCTCTCGACGAAGGACATCCCCGCCCCCGCGGGTCTGAGCTGGCAGAAGATCAAGGACGCGGCGTTCTGAGGTGAGACCGCTCGACCCCCGGCTGCTGCGGCAGGCCCGGGCCGCACGCTCGTACGTCCTGCTCACCACCGCACTGGGCGTGGCCTCGGCCGCCCTGGTGGTGGTGCAGGCCTTCGCGATCGCGTTCGTGCTCGGGCCCGTCGTGATCGCCACGAGCCCGGGCGGCGACGGCGTGGTGGACCAGAGCGGGACGGCCCGGTGGCTCGCCGTCCTGGCCGCCGCCGCCGCGGGACGCGCCCTGGTCGCCTGGGCGCAGGAGCGGTTCGGCCGGCGGGCCGCCACGGCCGTCGTCGCGGACCTGCGCGAGCAGGTCGTCGACCACGCCGTCGCCCTGGGGCCACGCCCGCCCGCCGGGGCGACGCCGTCCGACGTCGCCACCCTGGCCACCCGCGGGCTGGACGACCTGCAGCCCTACCTGGTGCGGTTCCTGCCGCAGCTGCTGCTGACGGCGCTCGTCACCCCCGCCACGGTGCTCGTGGTGCTCGGTCTGGACTGGGTCTCCGCGCTCATCGCGGTGGTGACGCTGCCGCTCGTGCCGTTCTTCATGTGGCTCGTCGGCACCATGACCGCCGGGACCTCGGAACGGCGGCTGGCCACGGTCGAGCGACTCGGGTCCCAGGTGCTCGACCTGATCGCCGGGCTGCCGACCCTGCGGGCGTTCGGCCGCGAGGTCGGCCCGGCCGCCCGGGTCCGGTCCCTGGGCGAGTCCTCCCGGCGCGCCACGATGGGCACGCTGCGGGTGGCGTTCCTGTCCGGGGCGGTGCTGGAGCTGCTGACCACCCTGTGCGTGGCGATCATCGCCGTCGGCGTGGGCCTGCGGCTCGTGCACGGGGGCATGGAGCTCGTCCCGGCCATCGCCGTGCTGGTGCTCGCGCCCGAGATCTTCCTGCCGCTGCGCCGCGTCGGCTCCGAGTTCCACGCCTCCACCGACGGGCTCGCCGCCACGCACCGGGCGTTCGCCGTCCTGGACCTGCCGGCGGACGACGGGTCGCGCCCCGGTGCCGACCGCGAGCCGGAGACCGCACCGGCGGTCGAGGGCGCGACGCTCGTGCTCGACGATGTCAGCGTGCGCGCACCCGGCCGGGACGTGGACGCCCCCGCGCACCTGTCGGCACGGCTGGC
Organism: Isoptericola sp. b408; assembly: GCF_030588085.1. Lineage (NCBI taxonomy): Bacteria > Bacillati > Actinomycetota > Actinomycetes > Micrococcales > Promicromonosporaceae > Isoptericola > Isoptericola sp. b408. The sequence goes on along the minus strand of NZ_JAUQYQ010000002.1, from coordinate 109,980 downwards.
CCTCGGCACGGGCCTCGCCGGCGGCGGCCGCGTCGTCGCGCTCCGTGGTCCGAGCGGGGCCGGGAAGTCCACGCTCGTGCTGCTGCTGCTCGGTCTGCTGCGCCCCGACCGCGGCCGCGTCGTGCTCGAGCCGGCCGCAGGCGGCCGGACCGACGTGGCCGACCGGGCCGGTCGCGGCTGGTGGGACCAGGTGGTCTGGGTCCCGCAGCGCCCGGCGATCGGTCCCGGCACGGTGCGCGAGGTCGTCACCGACGGTCACGACGTCGACGCCGCCGCCCTCGCGGAGGCCGCGCGCACGACCGGGCTGGACACCGTGCTCGACGACCTGCCCCACGGCTGGGGCACCGCCGTCGGGCTCGGCGGGGCCGGGCTCAGCGTCGGTCAGCGCCAGCGCGTCGCCCTGGCCCGCGCCCTGGTCGGGGCCGCCGACCGACCCGTGGTGGTCCTCGACGAGCCGACGGCGCACCTGGACGCCCGCGGCGAGCAGGTCGTGCTCGACACCGTCCGCGCCTGGCGCGCGGCGGGCCGCACGGTGATCGTGGTCGCCCACCGCACGTCGCTGCTGGAGCTGGCCGACCAGGTCGTCGACGTCGAGGCGAAGGAGGCCGCCCGTGCCTGACGGCCTGCGCCACCGCGTCACCCGCGACCCGCTGCTGCGCCTCGCCCCCCTGCTCGAGATCCGCTGGGGCCGGGTCGCCCGGGCCGTCGGGCTCGGCACCGCCACGCTCGTGTGCGCGATCGGGCTGGCCGCGGCCGCGGCCTGGCTCATCGCCCGCGCCTCGCAGATGCCGCCGGTGCTCACCCTGTCGGTCGCGACCGTCGGCGTGCGGGCGTTCGGCACCGGCCGGGCGTTCTTCCGCTACCTGGAGCGGCTCGCCTCGCACGGCGTGGCGCTGCGGGGCATGGCCGCGCTGCGCGCCAACCTCTACGACCGGCTCGCCCGCGGCGGGGCCGACGTCGTGGCGCTGCACCGCGGCGACCTGCTCGCCCGGGTCGGCAGCGACGTCGACGACGTCGGTGACGTCGTCGTGCGCGCGCTGATCCCCGCAGCCGTCGCGGTCGTGACGGGGTTGGGGTCGGTGCTGCTGGTCGGGATCTTCCTGCCCGCTGCCGGCGCGGTGCTGCTCGCCTGCCTGCTGCTCACGGGGGTCCTCGCCCCGTGGCTGGCCTCGCGGGCCTCGCGGTCCGTCGAGCAGCGGGGTGCCGCGGCCCGCGGCGAGGTCGCGGCCCGCACCCTCGAGCTGGTCGAGAACGGCCAGCAGCTCCGCGTGGCCGGGCGGCTCGACGAGCGTGCCGACGGGCTGCGGGCCGCCGACCGGCGCCTCGCGGACGCGACCGACGACGGCGCCCGCGTCGCGGGACTCTCGGCCGCGATCGAGGCGGGAGCCCAGACCCTGGCCGTGCTCGGCTGCCTGCTGCTCGGGATCCCGGCCGCGCTGACCGGCGACCTCGCGGCGACCGAGCTGGCGGTGGTCGTGCTCACCCCGCTGGCCGTGTTCGAGGTGACGACCGCACTGCCCGCCGCCGCGGTGCAGCTGCGCCGGTCGCGCGAGGCCGCGCGGCGGCTGGTCGACCTGCTGCCGGCGTCCGAGGGCGTACCGGGCGGACCGCGCCCCGTCGCTGCCGATGACGCGACCGGGCTCGACCTGGAGGAGGTCTCCGCGGGGTGGCCCGAGGGTGGCCGCACCGTCGTGCGGGACGTCGACCTCACGCTGCGGCCCGGTGGGGTCGTGGCCCTGGCCGGTCCGTCGGGGGTCGGCAAGACGACGCTGCTGCTCACCGCGGCGGGGTTGCTCGCCCCCGTCGCCGGCCGGGTCCGCGGCGAGGGGCTGTTCGTCGCGGAGGACGGCCACGTGTTCGGCACCACCGTGCTGGAGAACCTGCGGGTCGCCCGCGCCGACGTCACCGAGGCGGACGCCCGCGAGGCGCTGGCGGCCGTCGGGCTCTCCACCTGGCTGGAGGGTCTGCCCGCCGGGCTCGACACCCCGCTCGGCTCGGGCGGCACGGACGTGTCCGGCGGGGAGCGCCGCCGGCTGCTGGTGGCCCGGGCGCTGCTGGCGCCGCACCGGGTGCTGCTCGTGGACGAGCCCGTCGAGCACCTCGACGCCGCCACCGCGGACGCTCTGGTGGAGATGCTGGCCGGGCTCGCCCGCACGACAGGGCGCGCCGTCGTCGTCGCCTCCCACCGGCTGACCCCGCTGGCGGCCGCCGACGAGGTGCTGCTGCTCGGCCCGGGCGAGGCCCCGGGCGATCCGGCCCGTGTCGTCGCGCGCGGCACGCACGACGCGCTGCTGCACGAGGTGCCGGACTACCGCTGGGCGACCGACCGGGAGGGTGCCACGCCCCGGCCCTGAGCGGGGTGGACGGTTCTCAGGGCTGGAACCGGGGTGGTCCCCGATGTGCCGGGACCCGCAGCTCCGTAGCGTCCGAGACATGATCAGGATCGCATCCCTCACCCGACGGTACGGGGACCTCACGGCCGTCGACGACCTCACCTTCACCGCGTCCCCCGGACGCGTCACCGGCTTCCTCGGCCCGAACGGCGCCGGGAAGTCCACCACCCTGCGGATCCTCACCGGACTGGCCACCCCGACCTCGGGGACGGCGACGGTGCTCGGCCGCCGGTACGCGGACCTGCCCAACCCCGGCCTGGACGTCGGGGTGCTGCTGGACGCCTCGGCCCAGCACGGCGGACGCACCGGGCGCGAGACCCTCGTGCTCGCCCAGCGCACGATGGGCCTGCCCGAGGCTCAGGTCGACGCGATGCTCGATCTCGTCGGCCTGACCCGCACCGAGTCGCGGCGGCGCGTGCGCGACTACTCCCTCGGCATGCGTCAGCGCCTGGGCATCGCCACGGCGCTGCTCGGCGACCCGCGCGTGCTGATCCTCGACGAGCCGGCGAACGGGCTGGACCCCGCCGGCATCCGCTGGATGCGCGACCTGCTGCGGTCGTTCGCCGACGACGGCGGCACCGTGCTGCTCTCCAGCCACCTGCTGGCAGAGATCGAGGCGATCGCCGACGACATCGTCGTCATCGGCCACGGCCGCGTGGTGGCCGCCGGCTCGACGGCCGAGCTGCTGGACGGGGCGGGGACCCTGGTCCGGGCGCACGACGCGGCCGCGCTGTCGGCGGCCCTGACGTCGGCGGGCTACCGTGCCACGGCCGGTGCCGACGGCGCCGTCGTCACCGACGCCGGGACCGTGGACGCCGGGCTGGTGGCCTTCGCCGCCGGCCTGCCCGTCACCGAGCTGCGGTGCGCCGACGGCACCGCGCTGGAGGAGATGTTCCTCGACCTGACCGCCGACGACCGGCGTGACCGCCCGTCCGTCGGTGCCGTCCCGATCCCGAGCGGAGCCCTCGCATGACCACCCTCGCCCCGGACGCTGTCCCGCCCCTCGCACCGGCGGCACGCCGACCGGTCCCCCTGACCCGGCTCGTGGACGTCGAGCTGCGCAAGCTCGTCGACACCCGGGCGAGCCGGTGGCTGCTCGCCGCCGTCCCGCTGCTCACGCTGCTCACGGCCGTCGCCCTGGCGGTCTGGGGCCCGGACACCGAGGTGACGTTCGGCGCGTACACGGCGACCAGCCTCATGCCGCTGGAGCTGCTGCTGCCGCTGGTCGCCGTGCTGTCCGTGGCCGGGGAGTGGAGCCAGCGCTCGGCCCTGACGACCTTCGCGCTGCTCCCCCGCCGGGGACGGGTGATGGCCGCGAAGGCCGTCGCCCTGCTGCTGGTCACGCTCGCCGCGGCCGCGTCGGTGGTCCTGCTCAGCGCCGTCGCCACGGTGGTGGCCGCCCAGGCCCGCGGGCTCGACGCCGTCTGGGACCTGTCGACGACCCTGACCCTGCGCTCCGTGCTGGCCTACGCGGCAGCCGTCGCGTTCGGGTTCACGACCGCCGTGGCGCTCCGGAGCACCGCGCCGGCGATGGTGGCCTGCCTGGGGTTCCTCTTCGTCGTGCCGATGGTCTCCTCCGTGGTGGCGGGGGTCTCCGGCTGGTGGGCCGAGCACGGCGCCTGGGTCGACCTGAGCTGGTCCCTGAGCTTCCTGACCCTGCCCGGGATCACCGGGGAGCAGTGGGCGCAGGTCGGCACCGGGGCGCTGCTGTGGATCGCCCTGCCCCTGGTCCTGGGCCTGCGCCGGCTGCACCGGGTCGAGATCCGCTGAGCCGCGGCGCGACCGCCCCCGGCTACGGCGCCGGGGGCGGCGTCGTGTCGGTGGTGGCCAGGTAGTGGTGCTCGTAGTCGGACAGGGCGATGCTGCCGTCCTCGGTGACGAGGACGGGGACCACCAGGTCCCCGGTGCCCTCGGGGTCGTAGGCCTCGGCGACGTTCCCGGTGACGACGTTGTGCGCGCGCAGGGAGTCCCCCACCCGCAGGTACACGAGCGCCCCGCTGACTCCCTCGACGGCCGTCTCCTGCCCGGAGGAGGACGTCCACAGCTCGGCCCCCTCGGCGTCCAGGCCCCGCACCTCGTCGACGTCCACGGTGATCACGGTGCCCGTCGTGGGGTCGACGCCGACGTCGGTGAACCCGTCGGCCAGGACGGTCCCGTCGGCGAGGTCGACCAGTGCCTCGGACGCGTCGTCGGTGCGCACCCGCACGACGCCGGGACCGGGTGCCGGCTCGGTGGCCGCCACGAGCGCCTCCGGGTCCCAGCCCTGCGCGGCCGCGTCCAGGCGCCAGCTCTCGGCACCGGCCGTGTCGGTGGCGACGAGGTCGTCACCCTGCCGGGTCACGACGGTGCCCCGGTACTCCCCCAGCACCGTGGCACCGTCGTCCTGCCCGAGCACCTGCCCCGTGCCGGCGTCGAGCACCACGCGTGCGTCGCCGGTGCCCATCGGCTCCGTCGGCTCCGCGCTGAACACCAGCCCGGGGCCGACCAGCGGTCCGGGGACGTCGACGGGTCCCCAGACCTGCTCGCCGGTGCTCAGGTCGTAGGCCGTGGCGCTGGTCGCGACCCCGGCCTCGCTCTCGTCGGCTGCGGGACTGTCAGTCAGCACCGCGAGCGCCCGGCCGCCGGGGGTGGTGGTCACGGCGTAGCCGGTACGGCTGACGGGCCGGTCCGCGCTCCACAACGCCTCGCCGTCGGCGGCCACGGCGGTGAACCGCAGCAGTCCGTCCCGTTCGCCGACGCCCAGGGTGATGCCGTCGGCCGACTGCGGGACGGCGTCCCACCCGGGGTCGACGATCCGCACGGTGTCGACCTGCAGCGGCAGGCGCAGGCCGTCCGGGTCGACCTCGGCCGGCGCCTCGACGGCGCTGGTCGGCGTGCGGTCGATCTCGACCGGGGGCGGTCCGGGCTGGTCCGCGCACCCGGCCAGCAGCAGGGCGCCCGTCAGCACGAGGGCCGGCGGGCCGGTCCGGCGGGTCCGCGTCATCGGGAGGCCTCCTCGGTCTCGGCGGCGGCGGCACGCTCGCGGCGCGCCCGGTGGCGGGTCCAGACGACGACCACGACGGCGGCGACGGCCAGCAGCAGCCCGACGTCGAGGACGGGGTTCGCCAGCAGGGCGCCCTGGCCCTGCAGCCACGCCTGGGTGCTCACGGGCACCAGCTCCGGCATCCCGACCAGGCCGTTGGTGGCCCAGAACAGGACGCCGGCCGCGACGAGCAGCAGGCCGGTGACGATCGAGGTGGTGTGCAGCTCACGCCCCAGCACGGTGACCGTCCGCCCCCGCAGCGCCGCACGACGGCGGTCGTCCAGCCGCCCCCAGAGCGTGGCCAGGACGAGCAGCGGCAGGACCATGCCGACGCCGTAGACGGCCAGCAGCAGCCCGGCGCCGACGACGTCGCCCTGGGCGGCGGCGAGGGTCAGCACGGCACCGAGGATCGGGCCGGCGCAGAACCCGGCGACGCCTCCGGCCGCGCCGAGCAGGAACGTCTTGGCCCACCCGGTGCGGGTGGCCGACGACCGCTGCACGGCCCGGACCCCGGGCACCACGCGGGCGAGGTCGACGCCGAGGCCGAGGAGCTGCACGACGCCGAGCACGACGAGCAGCACGGCGGCGACGGCGACGACCAGGTCGCGGCGGGTGACGAACAGGGTGCCGAGCGCGCCCGCGCCGACACCGAGCGGGACCAGCACGACGAGCAGTCCGGTGAGGAACACCCCGCCGTGCGCCCACAGACGGGGGCCGGCGCCGACGGTGGAGGCGAAGAACGCGGGCAGCAGCAGCGCACCGCAGGGGCTGAGGAGCGCGAGCGCACCACCGAGGAACGCGGTGAGGAGGCCGACCTCCATCGCTCAGTCCGCGCTCGCGGCGAGCGCCGCGTCGTAGGCGTCACGGAAGACCTGCGTCGGCTGCGCCCCCACGAGTGGCCGGCCGCCGAGCAGGAAGGCGGGTGTGGAGTAGGCGCCGAGGTCGAGGCCGAGCTTCTCGTTGGCGGCGACGGCCCCGGCCGTCTCGGACGAGGCCATGTCGGCGGTGAACCGCTCGACGTCCAGGCCCAGCTCGGCGGCCAGGTCGGTCAGCGCCTGCTCGGACAGCTCGGCCTCGGACCGCTTCTCCCCCTCGGGGTAGAGGGCGTCGTGGTAGGCCCAGAACTCGTCCTGGAGCCCGGCGGCGTAGGCGGCACGCGCCGCACGCTCGGAGGCCTCGCCGAAGACGTTGACGTCCCGGTACTCGATGCGCAGGTCGCCGTCCTCGGCGTGCTGCATCATCTCCGGCAGCGTCTCGTGGCTCCACTGCGCGCAGAACGGGCACTGGTAGTCGGAGAAGACGACGAGCACGACGGGGGCGTCGACCGGGCCCGCGGCGAGCGGGTCCTCGGGGTCGCGACGCTCGACGGCGGCGGGGTCGAGCTCGGCGGGCCCCTGCACGTCGGTCGGGGCGTCACCCTGCCCGGGGGCGGTCGCCGCACCGGGGGCCGCTGCCGGGCCGGCCGGTGCGTCGTCGCCGGACGACCAGAGCACGGCCGCCGCCAGCACCAGGGTCAGCACGGTGACGACGACGGCGGGCAGGACCCACGGCCGGGACGCGGTCGGGGTACGGGGGTCGGCCACGGGTTCCTCCGGGAGGTCGGCTTACTATCTTGCGTAGTCGACTATGCACCATAGTCGACGATGGGTCATCATGGCACCGTGACTCCCGTGACACCGACCCGCGCCTCCTGGCGCGACACCGCCGGCCTCGCGCTGCTCGGCCTGCGCACCTGGACGCCACGTCAGCGCGTCGTCGCCGTCGGGGCGGCGCTCGCCGTCGGCCTGCTCATCGGGTGGGCGACCGTGCTGATCCCCAACCCCGTCTTCTCCCGGGAGATCCCCCCGGTGTGGTGGAACTACCCCGTGTGGATCCTCACCTCGGCGCTGTCCGGGATGCTCGTGGCCACCTACGTCCGCTCGGCGGCGCCGGACCCGGACGAGGCCCGGTCCAGCCGGCTCGGCATGGCCGGCGGCGTGCTGGCCTGGTTCGCCGTCGGCTGCCCCGTGTGCAACAAGCTCGCCCTGCTGGCCCTCGGCTACAGCGGTGCGATCACCTGGTTCGCCCCGGTCCAGCCGTTCCTCGGCCTGGCCGCTCTCGCGCTCACCGCCGTCGCGCTCGTGTGGCGGCTGCGCGGCCAGGTGGCCTGCCCGGCACCCCCGGCGGCGCCGGCACCCACGCCCGAGGGGGCTGCTCGATGACGGCGCGCGAGCACGACGAACCGGCCCGCCTGGGCACCCTCGAGGCCCAGGTCATGGACGTCCTGTGGGACTGCGGCGGCTGCACCGTCCGGCACGTCATCGACCGGCTCGGCGGCCGCCCCGCCTACACGACCATCGCCACGGTGCTCGGCAACCTCGAGCGCAAGGGCTTCGTGGAGCACGTGCGCGAGGGCCGCAGCGCCCGCTACCTGCCGGCCTCCAGCCGGTCCGAGCACGCCGCCGAGATCATGGAGCACGCACTGGCGAGCAGCGGCGACCGCGCGGCCTCGATCCTGCACTTCGTCGAGGCCATGCCCGAGAGCGACCGCGCCCTGCTGCGCGACTACCTCGCGGGGCAGGACGCGACGGGGTCCGCATGACGACCGCCGTCGCCGCCCTCGCCGGCCTGGGCATCGTCCTCGCGGCGCTGAGCGGTCCGTGGCTCGTCCGCCGTGCCGCGCCGGCCCTGGTCCGGGCACCGCTGACCGCGGCCGTCGTGCTCACCGGCGGCGTCCTGCTCTGGCTGGCCGCCGTGCTCGCCGTCGGTCCGATGCTCGCCTGGACCCTCTCCGGTCCCGCCGTGCTGCCCGGGGCGGCGGGTGACGTGTGCCGGCGGTGCCTGGCCGCGGCCGACCCGTTCGCCGGCACCCCGCTCGACACCGCCGTGCCCGTGGTGCTGCTGCTGGCGGTGCCCGCCGTCGTCGCCGGGGTGCTGGCCACCGTGCTCGGGCGCGACCTGCTGCGGCGCCGACGCGAGACCGCCCGGACGGCCGCCGTCCTGCGGTCCACCGGTGCGCCGCGGGTCGTCGGCGGGCACCGGGTGCTGGTCGTGCCCGACGACGCGGCGGCCGCGTTCGCCCTGCCGGCCCGGCACGGCGGCGTCGTGGTGACGACCGGTGCCCTCGAGGCCCTCGACGACACAGGGCTCGCCGCCGTCCTCGCCCACGAGGACGCCCACCTGCGCCAGCGCCACCACCTCGTGGCGGCGGTCGTCGAGGCCCTGGCGACCCACCTGCGCTGGATCCCCGTGGTGGCCGCCGTCGCGGACGCCGTGCCCACCTACCTGGAGATCGCCGCCGACGACGTCGCCCGGCACCGCGTCGGCACGACCGCGCTCGCCGGGGCGCTGCTCACGCTCGGCGACGCCCCTGACCGTGCCCCGGTCGCCGTCGGTGCCCTGCACGCCGGCGGACCGGACCGGATCCGGCACCTCGTCGCTCCCGGGACGGCGTCCGCCGGCACCTGGCCGGCCGTCGCCGTCGGGGCGCACCTCGGGGTGCTCGCCGCCGTGGCCCTGGCCGTCCACGTGCCGTACGCGGGCGCCCTGCTCTCGGGGTGCGCCTAGTCACGCCTCAGTCGAGCAGCGCCATGGCGGCCGCCCGGCCCGGGATGCCGCTCACTCCCCCGCCGCGGCGCGCACCGGCCCCGGCGAGCAGGACCTGGGGGTGCAGCGTCTCCACGCCCCAGGTCCCCGGGGCGTCGAGTCCCTCGGGGTCGGTGTCCTCGTCCGCCCACGGCCACGACAGGTCACGGTGGAAGATGTGCCCGCCGGGCAGCCCGACGCTGCGCTCCAGGTCCACCGGCGTGCGCGCCTCGAGGCAGGGCTCGCCGTCCGGGCCCCGCCACAGCACGTCCTCGATCGGCTCGGCCAGCACGGAGTCCAGGGAACGCAGGGTGGCCGCGAGCGCCGCCTCGCGGGCGGTGTCGTGGTCCTCCCGGAACAGCCGGGCGGGCATGTGCAGCCCGAACAGCGTCAGCGTCTGCGCCCCGGCGGCCCGCAGGTCGGGACCCAGGATCGTGTCGTCCGTCAGGGAGTGGCAGTAGATCTCGCACGGCGGCGTCTCGGGGATCCGGCCGGCCGCGGCCTGGGCGTGGGCGGTCTGCAGCTCGTCGAAGGACTCGTGCACGTGGAAGGTCCCGCTGAACGCGGCGACCGGGTCGACGTCCTCGCGCAGCCGCGGCAGCCGACGCAGCAGCATGTTGACCTTGAGCTGGGCACCCTCGGGCGCCGCGGCCGTGGCCCGGCCCGACGGCGTCGCGCCGGCGGCGTCGAGCAGCGCGTCCAGCACGCTGGGGGCCGCCCCGCTGACGACCGCCCCGGCCCGCACCCCGCGGGTCCGCCCGCCGTCCGCGGTCCACGCGACCTCGGCGTCCCCGCCGGTCGGCCCGGGGTCGACCGCCGTCACGTCGGCACCGGTGACGATCGTCGCCCCGGCGGCGAGCGCCGCGTCGCGCAGCGCACCGGAGACCGCCCCCATCCCGCCGACGGGCACGTCCCAGTCCCCCGTGCCGCCGCCGATCACGTGGTAGAGGAAGCAGCGGTTCTGGATCAGCGAGGCCTCGTCCAGGTCGGCGAAGGTCCCGATGAGACCGTCCGTGGCCGCCACGCCGCGCACGACGTCGGCGTCGAACCGCTCGCGCAGCGTCCGGCCGAGCGGCTGTTCGACGACGGCCCGCCACAGGGCGTCGTCGCCCACCCGGGCGCGTGCCTCGGCCGCGGACAGCAGCGGCTCGGTGACCGTGGGGAAGACTCGACCCGCCAGCCGCTCCAGGTCGGCGGACAGCTCCTGCCAGCGGGTGTGGTCGCGCCCCGCCCCGATCGCCTCGAACGAGGCCCGGGTGGCGTCGTCGGACCCGGTGTCCACCAGCAGGCCGCGGTCGCCCACGGGCGTGTAGGAGGAGTAGCGGCGCCGGGCCAGACGCAGCGACAGCCCGAGCTCGTCGACGACCTGGCGCGGCATGAGCGAGACCAGGTAGGAGTACCGCGACAGCCGCGCGTCCACGCCGTCGAACACCGGGGCCGAGACGGACGCCCCGCCGACGTGGTCGAGCCGTTCGAGCAGCAGCACCGACCGGCCGGCCCGGGCGAGGTAGGCGGCGGCCGTCAGGCCGTTGTGCCCTCCCCCGACGACCACGACGTCGTAGCGGGCGGCGGTGCGGGGCGGAGGCGCAGGTTCCATGCGGGTCATCGTGGCACGGCGGGTAACGTCACCGCCGTGAAGATCCTCGTGCCGAGCAACGTGCCCTTCGACCTGACCGTCGACGTCGAGGGGGTGGACGCCGTCGGCTACGTCATGCGTGAGGAGATCCCCGCCGCGCACGTGGACGCCGAGGCGATCGTCACCTGGGCGAGCCCGCAGCGGGTCATGGACGACGCCGCGCGCCGGCTGACGAACCTGCGCTGGGTGCAGACCCTCAACGCGGGCCCCGACCAGGCGCTCGCCACCGGCTTCGCCCCCGAGGTGGTCATCTCCTCCGGGCGCAGCCTGCACGACGCGACCGTGGCCGAGCACACCCTCGCCCTGCTGCTCGCCTCCGTCCGGCGGATCGACCGCACGCTGGAGGCGCAGCGCCGGCACGCGTGGGACCGGGACCTCGGTCGCGAGCAGGCCCGCGACGAGCAGGCGTTCACGCTGCACGGCGCGCACGTCGTGATCTGGGGCTTCGGGTCGATCGCTGCTCGGCTCACCCCGCTGCTCGAGGCCCTGGGCGCCCACGTCACGGGCGTGGCGTCGTCGGGCGGTGAGCGGTACGGCCGTCCGGTGGTCGGCCAGGACCGCCTGGCCGAGCTGCTGCCGACGACGGACGTGCTGATCTCCCTGCTGCCCGCGACCGCGGCCACCCACCACGCGCTGGACGCGTCGGTCCTCGCGCTGCTGCCGGCCCACGCCCGGTTCGTCAACGCCGGACGCGGCACCACGGTCGACGAGGCGGCCCTGGCCGAGGCGCTGCGCTCGGGATCGATCGCCGGGGCCGCCCTCGACGTCACCGAGACCGAGCCGCTGCCCGCCGACTCCGCGCTCTGGGACACCCCGCACCTGATCCTCACCCCGCACGTCGCGGGCGGGCGGCCGCAGGAGGCGTCCGCGTTCGTCACCGCGCAGGTGCGGCGGTGGCGCGAGGGCGGGGCCGCGGCGCTGGAGAACGTCGTCGCGCGCTGACCGGCCGCCGGGGCGGAAGGCTCACGACCCGGCGGTCTCGGGAGCGGCGGGCATCCGCTGCTGACGTCGGTACCGGCGCTCCTGGACGAGGGTCGCGACGATGGTCACGCCGAAGAACAGCCCGACCGCGCGCAGCCGGTCCTCCACCGAGGACGTCGCCAGCACGGCCACGAGCAGGACGAGCACGGCCCCGAGGTAGAGCGCGAACCACCCGTGCTGCCGCGGGTCCCGCAGGTCTCGGGCCTCCCAGTAGCGTCCGGTGAGGAACGACGCCGCCATCGGCCCCGCGAGCGTCGTCAGCGAGCCGATCATCTGGGCGTCGTCCACGCGGTCTCCTTCGACGGTGCTGGTCACGGCGGTCCGAGCCTAGGGCCTCCGCCGAGTGCGCGGTAGGGCACGCGGCGATGCGACCGGTGCCGGGTCACGAGCGGTGCCCGTCGTCGCTCGACCCGAGGTGCTCGTCGAAGAAGGCCACGATGCGCCGGCGCGCGGCGTCGGCGGAGTCGGCGTGGTAGCCGGACCGGACGAACCGCCCCGGGACGAGCGCCCACAGCGGCATCTCCTCGCGGGGGTGGTCGTTGAGGAACGAGTGCCCGGCACCCTCGTAGACGGTGACCTGGTGCGGGACCTCGGCGCGGGTCAGGGCCCGCTCGAGCCGGGCGGGGGCATCGGCCAGGCTGCGGTCCAGCGCCCCGTAGCTGCCGAGGACCGGGCAGGCGTCGGCGAGGAGCTCGTCCGCGTCCTCGGGGACACCGCCGTAGTTGACGCTCGCCGCCTGGTACCGGCCGCCGCCCGCGAGCAGCACCGCGAAACCGCCGCCGAGGCAGAAGCCGATGACGCCCACCCGCCCGGTGCAGTCCTCGTGGGCGGCCAGCCAGGACCGGGTCGCCTCGAGCTCGTCGAACCCGCGGCCCCGGCGGCGCACGAGGGAGCGCATCGCCGACACCACGCACCACAGCCGCGGCCCGTGGTGCAGCAGGTCGGGCGCGACGGCGAGGAACCCGTGGTCGGCGAGCCACTCGCACTGGCGACGCAGGTCGCTCGTCATGCCCAGGGCGTCGTGGATCACCACCACGCCCGGCCACGGCGGTCTCCCGGCAGGACGCGCGAGGTAGACCGGCAGCCGGCCGTCGTCCGTCTCCACGGTCGTCAGGGACATGGGCTCAGCCACCCTCCATGAAGCGGTTCCGCTCTAGCGTAGTGACGCGGACGGGCCACGCCCGCTGTCAGCGCCCGGGGTCGTCGGCGAGCAGCTCGGCCAGCACCGGCAGGTGGCTGCCGTCGACCTCGCGGGTGGAGGTCACCAGCGTGACCGTTCCCTGTCGCGCGATGTCGCGCAGCTCGGCGAGTGCGTCCGCCCCCGGCCCCGGCGTCTCCAGCTCGGCCCGGTACCGGTCACGGAACTCGGCGGCACGGTCCGGGTCGTGGGAGTACCAGCGACGCAGCTCGGTCGAGGGCGCGACGTCCTGGAGCCAGACGCCGACCCGTGGGTCGCCCTTGCGCACGCCCCGCGGCCAGAGCCGGTCGGCCAGCACCCGACGGCCGTCGTCGGGACCGGGCTCGGTGTACACACGCGCGAGGTGCACCGTCATGGTCCGAGCCTAGGGCGCGGAGTCCACCGGCAGCAGGTCGAGCCGCCGACGCAGCAGGCAGAACTCGTTGCCCTCGGGGTCGGCGAGCACGTGCCACGGCTCGTCGCCCGTCTGGCCGACGTCGGCCGGGCGTGCACCCAGCGCCAGGAGACGCTCGAGCTCGGCGTCCTGGTCACGGTCGGTCGGGTTGACGTCGAGGTGCAGCCGCGGCTTCGCCGGCTCGGGGTCCGGGTGCGGACTGAGGATGATCGTCGGCTGCGGGCCACCGAACCCGGACCGCGGCCCGATCTCCAGGGCGCCGTGGTCCTCGTCGAGCACCACGTAGTCGAGGACCTCGCACCAGAACCTCGCCAACGCCTCGGGGTCCTTGCACTCGAGCACCAGCTCGCTGAGTCGACACGCCATGGTCGCGACCCTAGGGGTGCCCGTCGGCGGACGCGAGGGAATTCTGCGCGGTCACCAGCGGCCGTGGCGGGGGCGCGGCTGGCAGCGCGGGCAGGTGTACGACGACCGGTTCATGAACTCGTCCCGGCGCACGGGCGTCCCGCAGCGCGGGCAGGCCTCGCCGAGGCGGCCGTAGACGGCCAGCGACCGCGAGAAGTAGCCGGACTCGCCGTTGACGTTGACGTACAGGGCGTCGAAGCTCGTGCCGCCCTGCGTCAGCGCCTCGGCCATGACCTCCGTGGCGGCGTCGAGCACGCGCCGCACGACGGGGCGCGTCATCGTGTCCGTCGCCCGGGCGTAGTGCACGCGGGCCCGCCACAGGGCCTCGTCGGCGTAGATGTTGCCCACCCCGGACACGACGGTCTGGTCGAGCAGCGCCCGCTTGATCCCGGTCCGACGCCGGCGGATGCGTTCGACCAGCGTGTCCCGGTCGAGCGCGGGGTCGAGCAGGTCGCGGCCGATGTGCGCCACGGGTTCCGGCACCGCGGCCAGCGGGCTGCCGTGCCCGCCGGGTGCGCCGTCCGGCGTCGGGGCGAGGTCGGTGACGGAGAGGTGCCCGAAGGTGCGCTGGTCGACGAAGTCCAGGTAGTGCGCCCCCGACGGCGCCTCGTCCAGGTGGACCCTGACCCGCAGGTGGGGGTGCGCCCACTCCCCCGCGACGGCCGGATCGCGCACGAGGAGCTGGCCGGACATGCCCAGGTGCGCCAGCAGCGCGGACGCCGGGTCGCCCGTGGCGGCGGGGTCGGTCAGCGGGAGCCAGAGGTACTTGCCGCGGCGCGCGGCGCCGGCCAGCCGGCGGCCGCTGAGCTGGTCGGCGAACCCGGTCGGCCCGCCCTCGTGCCGGCGCACGGAGTAGTCCCGGAACACCTCGACGTCGCGCACGACGGCGCCGGTCACGAGCCGGTCGAGGCCGTCGCGGACGGTCTCGACCTCGGGGAGCTCAGGCACCGGCCGGCTGCTCCCCCGGACGGGCGCCCGCGTCCTGCGCCTGGCCCGGCAGCGGCAGGGCGATCACGGCGCGGTAGGCCTGCGCGGCGGCGGCCTGCTCGGCGTGCTTCTTCGCGGTGCCCTCGCCGAACCCCGTCACGGGACCGGCGGTGACCTGCGCCGAGAAGCGGCGGGCGTGCTCGGGGCCCTCACCGGTGACCTCGTAGACGGGGGCGTCGAACCCGCGCTCGGCGACCGCCTCCTGCAGGGAGGTCTTCCAGTCCAGCCCGGCCCCGAGGTCGGCCGCCGCCTCCATCGTGTCGTCGACCAGCCGGAGGACCAGCTCGCGCGCGACCTCGAGGCCGTGCGAGAGGTAGGTGGCTCCGAGCAGCGCCTCGACGGTGTCGGACAGGATCGAGTCCTTGTCGAACCCGCGGGTGCGCTTCTCGCCCTTGCCCAGCAGGACGTAGCGGCCCAGCTCGAGCCGGCGGGCCACCGCCGCGAGGGACCGCTGCGAGACCGTCGCCGCCCGCATCTTCGCGAGCTCGCCCTCGGGCTTGTCCGGATGGCGCCGGTACAGCGCCTCGGTCACCACCAGCCCGAGCACCGTGTCCCCGAGGAACTCGAGGCGCTCGTTGGTGGGGATCCCGCCGGCCTCGTGCGCGAACGACCGGTGGGTCAGGGCAAGCACGAGAAGCTCGGGATCCAGATGGACCCCGAGCTTCTCGAGAAGTGCTGACGGCTCCGGACGTTCTCCGTTGCCGCGTGCAGGCATGTCAGCCCGCGTGCTCGGTGCGCAGCGCCTCGGCGTACTGACGGCCCTTGTAGGAGCCGCAGGTCGGGCACGCGGCGTGCGACAGCTTCTGGCCCTTGCACTGGGGGCAGGTCGCGAGCGGCGCTGCGGTGGTCTTCCACTGCGAGCGGCGCGCGCGGGTGTTGCTGCGCGACATCTTGCGCTTGGGAACAGCCACGGTCAGCTCTCTTTCGTCTCGTCGGACACGCTCGACTCCTCGAGCATGGTCTGCAGCGCCGCCCATCGGGGGTCGACGATGTCGTGGTGGTGCTCGGGGTCGTCCTCCAGCCGTGCTCCGCACTCGGAGCACAGACCGGGGCAGTCCGGCCGGCACAGCGGTTGAAATGGTAGTGCAGTGACCAGGGAATCCCGAACCACGGGTTCGATGTCCGCCTGGTCGTCGATCAGCAGGGCCTCGTCCTCGGCCTCCTCGTCCCCGGCTTCCTCGGCGGCCTCGGCGCGCTCGGGGTAGACGAAGAGCTCCTGGACACGGACGGTGACCTCCTGGGAGATCGGGTCCAGGCATCGCGCGCACTCACCGACGGCGGTGCCGCGCACGACGCCGGAGACGAGCACGCCCTCCATGACGGCCTCGAGACGCAGCCCGAGGGTCAGGTCGGCGCCCTCGGGCACCCCGATGACCGCCGTGCCCAGGTCTGCGGGCGCGGCGACGACGGTCGCGACCTCCCGCATGGTTCCGGGACGCCGCGTGAGCTCGTGCGTGTCGAGCACGAGCGGCGAGCGCTTGGCGGTGGTGATGGTGATGCTCCAGACGACGGCGCCGAGCACGGCGCGGTGTGCAGGTGGGACGGTCCTCACGGACCAGCGGTTCAGTCTACGCGATCGCCCCGCGCGGGCCAACGCACCGACGACGTGACGTACGCAACGGCGCCGGCCCCGTCGACCGCCGGCGTCAGGCGCTGCGGCGGTCGCCCGGGTCGTCCTCGTCCGGCCACTCGGGGTCGGAGACCGCGTCCCAGCGCACGCGCGGCGACCCCGTGCCCAGACGCTCGGCCAGCTTCGACCGGCCCGCCCGGACCTGGGTGGTCAGCCGCCCCAGGTCGGCCTCGAAGTCGGCCAGCCGACCGTCGCAGTACTCGTCGGCGTCGGCGCGCAGCGCCGCGGCCCTGCGCTCCGCCTCGGCGACGATGTCCGCCGCGCGGGACTCCGCCTGGACGACGACCTGCTCGTCCTGCACCAGCTCGATGGCGCGCGCCCGCGCCGTGGCCACGATCTCCTCGGCACGGCGGTGGGCGTCCTCGAGGGTGCGTTCGGCGTCCGCCAGCACCTCGTCCGCCCGGGCGACCTGGGTGGGCAGGTTGTCGCGCAGCTCGGCCACGAGCCCCAGCGCCTGGTCGCGGTCGATCTTGATGTTGGTCGACAGCGGTGACGTGCGCGCTTCCTCCACGAGGGCGGCCAGGTCGTCGATGATCTCCAGCAGTCCGGCCGTCGGGTTCGGGGTGTCGGTCATGTCGTGCTCCTCACGCACGGTGCGCCACGGTGGAGCGCACCGCCTCGGCCGCGGCGGACGGGAC
Source organism: Isoptericola sp. b408 (assembly GCF_030588085.1). Lineage (NCBI taxonomy): Bacteria > Bacillati > Actinomycetota > Actinomycetes > Micrococcales > Promicromonosporaceae > Isoptericola > Isoptericola sp. b408. The sequence continues at coordinate 93,132 of NZ_JAUQYQ010000002.1, read as the reverse complement.
GAGATCGTCGATCGGCCCGCCGTGCCGGGCGATGTCCTTGACCAGCGACGACGCCACGTGCGCGTACCGCGGCTCCGCCGGCAGGAAGATCGTCTCCACACCGCTCAGGTGGCGGTTCATCAGGGCCATGGGGTGCTCACCGTCGAAGTCGGCGCCGCCGCGCAGCCCCTTGACGACGGCGGCTGCCCCGACCTCGCGGCAGAAGTCCACCAGCAGGCCCGGGACCACGTCGACGCGGACGTCGGCGGTCTCAGGGTCGTCCGCGACGGCGGCACGCACCAGGTCGACCCGCTGGTCGGCGGTCAGCAGGGCGTTCTTGGCGGCGTTGCGGGCGACCCCCACCACGACGACGTCGAACAGGCGGTTCGCCCGACGCACGATGTCGAGGTGCCCGAGCGTGATCGGGTCGAAGGACCCGGGACAGACGGCGATGCTCACGTCGCCCACGGTAGGTCGGGCGGTCACGTTTCCGTGGGACCTTCCTCGGCCTGCCGCCGTTCGGCGTAGTGCACGACCGTGTCCCCGTACCGCTTGGCCGACAGCTCGACGAGCGCGTCCGGCCAGACGAAGGGTGCGCCCCGCCGGGCCTGCTCGAGGACGACGACGGCGTCGGGCGCCAGCACGCCCGGGACGGCCAGGTCGGCGAGCACCCGGTTGAGCACGCCCGGGTCCAGGTCGTAGGGCGGGTCGATGAGCACGAGGTCGAACCCGTCGCCGGGCCCACCGTCGGCCGCGATCCGGGCCGTCGCCCGCTCAGCCGGTTCGGCGAGCACGCGCACGACGCGGTCCAGGCCGAGGTCGGCGGCGTTGCGGCGGGCGATGTCGGCGGCCTGCCGCGCCGCGTCGACGAGCAGGACCTCGACCGCGCCGCGGCTGGCGGCCTCGAGGCCGAGCGCGCCCGACCCCGCGAAGAGGTCCAGCACACGGGCGCCGTCGACGACGCCGAGGTGCTCGAGCCGCGAGAACATCGCCTCCCGGACGCGTTCGCTGGTGGGGCGGGTGCCCGACGGCGGCACGGTCAACGACCGCCCACCGACGGTTCCGGCGACGATCCTGGTCATGGCCCGGACTCTACCTGCGCCCACCACCGACCGTTGTGGGCATGAAATCTGCAGCCCCGGTCCGCCGGGGTGCTGCAGATTTCATGCCCACAACGGTCGGTGGGGCACGACGGCGTCGGGAGCGGATCGGCGCGCTCAGGCGCGCTCGAGGAACTCCTCCTGCTCGGCGTCGAGCTGGACGGCGATCGCCGCGGCCAGCACGGGGTGCTGACCGAGGCCGGGGTCGGCGTCGACGACCCCGGTGGCCTCGGTGCGCGCCGAGTCGATGAGGTCGGCGTCCTGGACCACGCGGAGCAGGCGCAGGGAGCTGGTGCGTCCGGACTGCGCGGCGCCGAGCACGTCGCCCTCGGAACGCAGCTCGAGGTCGAGGGTGGCGAGCTCGAACCCATCGGTGGTGGCGGCCAGCGCCTCGACGCGGGCGGCGGCCGGGGTGCCGGGCCGCGCGGTCGACACCAGCAGGCACAGGCCCGGGTCGGCTCCGCGACCGATGCGGCCCCGCAGCTGGTGGAGCTGGGAGATGCCGAACCGGTCGGCGTCGAAGACCACCATGACGGTGGCCTCGGGCACGTCGACACCGACCTCGACGACGGTCGTGGACACCAGCACGGGTGCCTGGCCGGCGGCGAACCGCGCCATCGCGGACTCCTTGTCGGCGGGTGCCATCTGGCCGTGCAGCACCCCGACCTCGACGCCCGCGAGCCGCGGCTCGGCGCGCAGCGACTCCGCGACCTCGAGCACGGCACGCAGCGGGGCTCGGTCGGTGCCACCGCCGTCGGGCTCGGTGAGCTCGAGGAACTCCGGGACCTCGTCGAAGTCCTGTCCCGCCCCCGCCCGCCGTGCCGAGGCGTCGCCGTCGTCGTCGGGATGGATGCGCGGGCACACCACGTAGGCCCGCCGGCCGGCGTCGACCTCCTCGCGGACCTTCTCCCACACCCGTTGCATCCACCGGGGGTTGTCCGCGGGGACGACGTGGGAGGTGATGCCGGAGCGCCCCGCCGGGATCTCGGTGAGGGTCGAGGTGGTGAGGTCGCCGAACACCGTCATCGCCACCGTGCGCGGGATGGGTGTGGCGGTCATGACCAGCAGGTGCGGGGCCACCCGGGCCTTGGCCCGCAGGGCGTCCCGCTGCTCGACGCCGAACCGGTGCTGCTCGTCGACGACGACCAGCCCCAGGTCGGCGAACTGCACCTGGTCGCCCAGCAGCGCGTGCGTGCCCACGACGATCCCCGCCTCGCCGCCGGCGGCGTCCAGCAGCGCCTCCTTGCGGGCGGCCGCGTTCAGCGAGCCGGTGAGCAGGGCGACGCGGGTGCCGTGGGCCGCTCCGCCGAGCAGGCCGCCCTCGGCGAGCGGGCCCAGCATCGCGCGCAGCGTGCGGGCGTGCTGCGCGGCGAGCACCTCGGTGGGGGCGAGCAGCGCCGCCTGCCCACCGGCATCGATGACCTGCAGCATCGCCCGCAGCGCCACGACCGTCTTGCCGGATCCCACCTCGCCCTGCAGCAGGCGCTGCATCGGGCGCGGGCGGGCGAGCTCGCCGGCGATCTCGTCCCCCACCGCGCGCTGGCCCCCGGTGAGCGTGAACGGCAGGGCGGCGTCGAAGTCGGCGAGCAGACCGCCCTCGCCGTCGGGGCGGGGCGGCCGCGCGGTGGCCTCCTGCTCGGCGACGGCGGAGCGACGCTGGGCGAGCGCCGCCTGCAGCACGAAGGCCTCCTCGAACCGCAGCCGGCGCCGTCCCGCCTGCCAGTCCTGCGCCGCCTCCGGCACGTGCACGGCACGCAGGGCGTCCAGCCGGGTCGGCAGCGCCAGCCGGGTGCGGACCTCGTCCGGGACGGGGTCGGGCACGTCGTCCTCCGTGAGCGGGTCCAGGACGGTGCGCACGGCCCGCTGGATGCGCCACGTCGGCACCGCGGCGGTGGCCGGGTAGATCGGGATCGGGCGCGAGGCCTCGCTCAGGGCGGACTCGTCGTCGTCGGCGTCGACCCCGACCAGCACGTAGTCCGGGTGGGTGAGCTGGCGGGTGCCGCGGTACTCGGAGACCACACCGGTGAACAGCCCCGACCGCCCCGGACGCAGCTTGTCCTCGTGCGGGCGCAGCGCGCCGGGGCGCTTGGCGAAGAAGGTCAGGGCCAGCTCGTGCCGTCCGTCGGTCACCGTCGCCTGCAGCAGGGCGCCGCCGCGGCTGCGCATCGGGCGCACCGTGGCGCTCGCGACGCGTGCCATCACGGTGACGTGCTCCCCGAGCTGCAGGCGGTCCATGTCGGTGAGGGTGCCGGGTTCGCCGTAACGGCGCGGGTAGTGCCGGAGCAGGTCGTCGATCGTGACCAGACCCATCTTCTCGAGCGGCCCCGCGGCCCGCTTGCCCAGGGTGGCGGTCAGCGGCTCGGACAGCCGCGGGGTCATCGCCCGCCCCCGTCGCGCAGGGGCAGCAGCGCGTCGTCGACGACGTCCTCGACCGGCTCGACGCCGATCCCGACCCGGTCACCCGGGCGGCCGGTGGCGAGCACGACGACGTCGGCCCCGGGCGCGCACGCGGCGGCCCGGTCCACGACCTGCCCCAGCACGACCGCTCCGACGTCGGCGTCGGGCAGCACGGCGACGATCCCGGGGTCCTCGCACTCCTCGACCAACCGGGCGACGGCGGTCGCGGCGTCGGCGGCGGCCACCCGGTCGGCCCGCAGCCGCCGGTGCGCCGACAGCACCACGCCCGGCACGTCGAGGGCGTCCCCGCCGGCCCGCACCGCGTCCAGCGCACCGGCGAGCGCCGACACCGCGGTGACGAGGTGGACGTCGTCGGGGGCCGGCACCGCCGCGAGCCGGGGCTGGTCACCCGGACCCCCGTGGGCGACGTCCCGGGCGACCAGGTCGTCGATCGCGTCGTCCAGCCCCTCCAGCAGCTCCGGCGAGGCCATGACGAGCACGTTCGGGGTCCCGGCAGCGACCGCCGCCTGCGCCAGGTCGTCGACGGCGGGAGCGGTGTCGAGGTCCAGCAGCACGACCGCACCGCCGGTGGCGAGCTCGGCGGCCAGCGCCGGTGCCGAGGTCGTCACCACCACGGCCCAGTCGGTGGGGGGCACCGCGAGGTGGCGCACGTGGACGTGGGAGATGGCGCCCCGCTCGGCCCAGCGTCGGGGCACCGCCAGGGCCGCGTCGAGGTCCGGTGCGTGCACGTGCGCCTGCCAGAGCGAGTCCACGTCGTCGGCGCTGCCGCCGACCACGACGACGGAGTTGCCGACCCGGTCGAGGTCGGCACGCAGGGCGTCGGCCACGGCCCCCGGGACGAACCCGTCCGCGTCGGCGGAGCGGTGCAGCACGAACATCAGCTCGACCTCGTCGAGGCCGCCGGACTCCGGTTCGGCGACGTCGGCGGGCACCTCCGCCGCCACGTCGTCGCCGACGGGGGCGTGGCCGCGCAGGTCCATGTCGAGCAGCACGGGCGCCGTGGCACCGGGCTCCGGCGAGACCCCCGCCTCTCCCGCAGCCTGCTGGGCGGCGGCCAGGGACGCGAGCACCAGGACCAGGCCGCAGGCCCCGGCGTCGAGCACCCCGGCGTCGCGCAGGGGCGCCAGCGACCCGACGCTGCGCAGGGCCGCCTCCCGCGCCCCTCGCCGGGCGGCGTCGAGCACGCTGAGCCGTCGCGGCGCCCCGAGCGGCCCCACCATGCCACCGGCCTCGGCGTGCCGGGCAGCGGCCGCCGCGGCGTCGGCGGCCGTGAGGATCGTGCCGGGCATCGGGTGCGCCACGGCGCGGCGGGCCGACCGTGCCGCGACGTCCAGACCGACTCCCAAGGTGTCCTGCCGGCTCGCGGCGACCGCGAACCCGCGCAGCCACTCGCTGAGGATGACCCCGGAGTTGCCGCGGGCGCCGAGCAGGGCGGCCCGGGCGGCGACCCGCAGCAGCTTGGCCCCGCCGCTGCCGGCATCCGCGTCGTGGACAGCCCCGGCGGCCTCGCGCACGGTCAGGTACATGTTGGTCCCCGTGTCGCCGTCGGCGACGGGGAACACGTTGACCCCGTCGAGCTCCGGTCGGGCGGTGTCGAGGGCCTCGACCACCGTGTGCGCCCAGGTGCGCACCACGACGGCGTCCAGGAGCTCGGGCTGATCCACGCTGCCCACCGTAGCGGTGACGGAGGGCACGTCGCGGGAGCGTTGAGGGTTTCCGCGGCGATCCGCTATCATCATGTGGTTGCCTGGACTCCGGGCACCCCCCAAGACCACCGACCTTCACGTCCTGCTGCCCTGCTGGCGCGCGACGTGACACGACGATTCAGGAGACACCGTGGCTGCCAACTGCGACGTCTGCGGCAAGGGCCCGGGCTTCGGGCACAGCGTTTCGCACTCCCACATCCGGACCAAGCGCCGCTGGAACCCGAACATCCAGCGCGTGCGCGCCGTCGTCGCGGGCACCCCCAAGCGCGTGAACGTGTGCACCTCGTGCCTCAAGGCCGGCAAGGTGCAGCGCCAGGCCTGAGCCTCCGCCGCACGGCGACATCATCGACAGACGCCCGTCGGGTCCGACCCGGCGGGCGTCTGTCGTGCGATCACGGCCCGTGAACCGCCGCCCATGAACTGCAAAGAGTTCGTGAACCGTTCACCAATACCTCTTGGCGTGCCCGGCGGACCGTGGCAGTCTGAATCCATGATGGTCGAGACCGACAACGACGTGGTGATCCGTTCGGCGAACCCCTCGGACGCCGGCGCCATCGCCCGGGTGCACCTGACCTCGTGGCGCAGCGCGTACGCCCACGTCCTGCCGTCCGACTACCTCGACTCCCTCGACGTGGACGAGCAGACCCGGACCTGGGAGAAGTCCCTCGGCCAGGAGAACAGCACGACCGTCGTCGCCGAGGCCGACGGGCGCACGCTCGGCTTCGCGAGCTGGGGGCCGTCCCGCGACGAGGACGCCGAGGACGGCTGCCTCGAGCTCTACGCGATCTACCTCGACCCGGAGTCCTGGGGTCGCGGCGTGGCCCGCGACCTGATGCGCACGATGCTCGGGGAGGTCGGCCCGCAGGCCCGCATCACCCTGTGGGTGCTGTCCGAGAACGCCCGGGCCCACCACTTCTACCGGCGGCACGGCTTCCAGCCCGACGGGATCGAGCGCATGGAGGACTACGCCGACGTGCCCGTGACCGAGGTCCGCTTCGTCCGGGAGCCCGAGCGCTGACCCGGAGCGCAGCCGACGGTACGCGCCAGGATCAGGGACGGAAGTGGTCCCACCCGGTCGCGACGTGCGGGACCTCGCCGTCGAGCAGCACGCGCGGCGCGTCGTCCGCCGGCGCCCTGACGTCGCCGACCAGCCGGAAGCCGTTCGGCAGCCCCCGGTCGGCCACCTCCGCGGGGAAGGTCGCGAGCAGCCCGTGGTCCTCTCCCCCGGACAGCACCCAGGTCCGCGCCCGGTCGGCCCCGTCGGGATCCTCCGTCGCCACGGCGACCTCGACGGCGGCAGGGACCAGCGCGGTCACGTCGCGCATCAACGCACCCTCGGCGAGGTCGACGTCCACACCGCTGGCGCGGGCGAGCCGGCCCGCGTCCCGCAGCAGCCCGTCCGAGACGTCGAGCATTGCCGTCGCCCCCGCGAGCGCCGCCGCGGGCCCGGCCTCGAGCGGGGCCTCCGGGCGCAGGTACGCGGCGACGTAGGGCGTGCGTGACGTCGCGGCGCCGGGCGCACCGTCGTCGGGCGTCGCCGCTCCGCTGGTGAGCAGGTCGAACCCGGCGGCCGAGGCGCCGAGCACGCCGGCGTGCGCGACGACGTCGCCCGGACGCGCACCCGATCGCAGCACCGGCGCCCGCCCGGCGAGGTCGCCGTGGACCGTGACGGACACGACCACCGCGTCACCGCCGGACAGGTCGCCGCCGACGACCGTCGCCGGACCGGAGGCGTCGGCCAGACCACGCGCGAGGTCGGTCACCCACTGCACCGGCAGGTCGGCAGGCATCACCAGGGAGACCACCATGGACGTCGCGCGCGCTCCCATGGCAGCGACGTCGGCGAGGTTCTGGACCGCCGCCCGGTACCCGACGTCGTACCCGCCCGACCACTCGCGGCGGAAGTGGCGGCCCTCGACGAGGACGTCCGTGGTCACGACGAAACGTCCGTCGGCGGCGCGCACCACCGCCGCGTCGTCACCCGGCCCGACGTCGACCCCCTCGCCGACGGGCAGGAGCGGGAAGATGCGTGCCAGGAGCGCGGTCTCGTCGAGGTCGCGCACGCGCAGGATGGGGTCGGTCACGACCGAACCCTAACCGGACGCCGGGCCGTGACGGAGACGGTTACCGTAGGCACGTGCTCGTCCGTCGACTCGCCGCCCTGCTCGCCCCGCCGTGCCTCGTGCTGCTCGCCGGCTGCACCCCGACGATCGGGGTCGAGCCGGGCGAGGACGCCGCGAACCCCGACTGCGCACCCGTGATGCTGGCACTGCCGGACGTCGTCGCCGGGGACCTGGAGCGCGCCGACGTCAACGCCCAGTCGACGGCCGCCTGGGGCTCACCGGGCGCCGCGGTCACGCTGCGGTGCGGGGTCGAGGAGCCGGGCCCCTCCCCGGACTGCCAGCGGATCGACACGGCCAACGGTTCCGTGGACTGGGTCGTGGAGACCAACGACAGCGGCACCTGGCGTTTCACGACCTACGGCCGGACCCCCGCGATCGACGTGACCGTGCCGCCGTCGGTGACGACGGACCACTCGACGTCGTTCATCGCCGACCTGACGTCCGCCGTCTCCCTGATCCCGGCGACCAGGAGCTGCACCTGAGCTAGCCGAGCTCCGCCCGCCACAGCTCCAGACCCGGCTCACCGGCCTCGACGCAGGCGTCGGCGACGTCACCCACGGCGCCGCGCAGGTCGTCGTGCTCGCCGCCCGCACCGACGACGGCGTCACCACTGGTCCACGCCGTCCCGTCGTCCGCTACGAGGCGCCCGTCGTCCGCCACCGAGAACCCGGCGGGCCAGACGACCACCCGCACGTCGTCGGAATCCGCCTCGGACGCGAGGCCCCAGCAGCCGTCGTCGTCGAGGGCCAGCACACCGGCCCATGCGGCGTCCATGCCGCCCTGCCTGACCAGCTGGACCAGGGCGACGTGACCGCCGGCCTCCTCCACGCGCACCCCCGTCAGCGCACCGCAGGCACCGGTCGGCAGGAGCAGGCCGGCGACCGTGGTCGTCGTGATCGACCGGTGCACGGCACCGCACACAGCCCACCGTCGCGCCATCGCACGCCTCCTCGACCGGACATGGTCAACGTAGCGGCACGGACGGTCCGACGCACCGGCGTCGTGCCGGCGTCCGACGAGCAGGTCAGCGCAGCCCGGTCGGCCTCTCGAGGGCGAGCTGGATCAGCTCGTCGACCAGCGCCGGGTAGCTCATCCCGGTCGCCTCCCACATGCGCGGGTACATCGAGAACGGGGTGAACCCCGGCATGGTGTTGATCTCGTTGACGACGACCTGCTGCTCGGGCGTGACGAACACGTCGACGCGCGACAGCCCCTCGGCCTCCACGGCCTCGAAGGTGCGGACGGCGAGGTCGCGGACCTCGGCGATCACCGGCTCGGGGAGGTCGGCGGGGCACGACAGCTCGACGTGCGCCTCGTCGAGGTACTTGGCCTCGAAGTCGTAGAAGGCGTGCGTGCCGTCCACGACGATCTCCCCGGGCAGCGACGCCCGCGCGCGGTCTCCGCCGCGGCCGCCGAGCACCGCGCACTCGATCTCGCGGCCCTCGATCCCGGCCTCCACGATCACCTTCGGGTCGTGCTCGCGGGCCTCCTCCACGGCGGCCGGCAGGTCCTCGAGCACGTCCACCCGGGTGATGCCGAGCGACGACCCCGCCCGGGCGGGCTTGACGAAGACGGGCAGCCCGAGCCGCTCGACGCGGGCGACGCAGGCCTCGGGGTCGGCGTCCCAGTCGTGGGGCTTGATGACCTCGTAGGGCCCGACGGGGATGCCGTGCCCGGCCAGGACGAGCTTCATGAAGTGCTTGTCCATCCCGACCGCGGACGCCAGCACCCCGGCGCCGACGTACCGCACGTCGGCCAGCTCCAGCAGCCCCTGGACCGTGCCGTCCTCGCCGAACGGCCCGTGCAGCAGCGGGAAGACGACGTCGACCTGACCGAGCACGTCGGGGACCTGCCCGGGCTCCAGCGTGCGCAGGGTGCGCTCGCCCGCCGTCAGGGACAGGACCACCTCGGCACCCTCGTCGGAGGTCACCTCGGGCAGCCGGCCCGCCGTGATCCTCCAGCGCTCGGCGTCGTCCTCGGCGACCACCCAGCGCCCGGCGCGGGTGATCCCGATCGGGACGACGTCGTAGGCGTCACGGTCGATCGCGCCGAGCACCCCGGCGGCGGTGGCGGCGGAGATCGCGTGCTCGCCGGAACGGCCTCCGAACAGGAGGGCGACGCGCGGCTTGCGCGGGGGCGCGGAGGGCTGGGTCTCGGGCATCGGCCCGACCCTACCGGACCGCTCACCCGCTCCGGCACGCGGTCGCCGTCACGCCGCGCGCAGCTCCTTGCGCAGGATCTTGCCCGACGCCGACTTGGGGACGGCGTGGGTGAACTGCACGGCACGGACCTTCTTGTAGGGCGCGACCCGGGCGGCCACGTACTCCATCACGTCCTCCGCGCTGAGCTCCGCGCCCTCAGCCCGCACGACGAACGCCTTGGGGATCTCCTCGCCGTCGTCGTCGACCACCCCGATGACGGCGGCGTCGGCGATCTGCGGGTGGGACAGCAGCAACGCCTCGAGCTCGGCGGGCGGCACCTGGTATCCCTTGTACTTGATCAGCTCCTTGAGCCGGTCGACGACGTGGAACACGCCCTCGGCGTCGACGGTCACCACGTCCCCGGTGTGCAGGAACCCGTCGGCGTCGATGGTGTCGCGCGTCTCGGCCTCGTTGCCCAGGTAGCCGACCATGACGTTCGGGCCGGCGCAGAGCAGCTCGCCGGGAGCGCTCGTGCCCTCGGCCGGCTGCTCGATCTCCTCACCGGTGGCGGGGTCCACGACCTTGGCCAGCATGTTGGGCACCAGCAGCCCGATCGAGCCGGGATCGATGTCGTCCCGGTCGAACGGCACGACGTGGGAGACGGGTGACATCTCGCTCATGCCGTAGCCCTGCATGACACGGGCCCGGGGCAGCCGTTCGCCGACGGCTGCCGCGAGCTGGGCGTCGAACGGTGCGGCGCCGGACATCATGATCCGCACGCTGGACAGGTCGGCCTCGAGCGCGAGCGGGTGCTTGGCGAGCGCCAGCGCGATGGGCGGGGCGACGAACAGCACGGTCGCCCGGTGCTCGGTGATGACGCGCAGGTACTCCGGCAGGTCGAACCGGGGCATCGTCACCACGGTGGACCGCTGGTGCAGGGCGCAGTTCATGAGCACGGTCATGCCGTAGATGTGGAAGAACGGCAGGACCGCCGGGACCACGTCGTCGCGCACCAGCGGGATGTAGGGCTCGGACTGCAGGACGTTGGCCACGAGGTTGCGGTGCGTCAGCATCACACCCTTGGGCAGGCCGGTCGTGCCCGAGGAGTACGGCAGCACCGCCAGGTGGGTGGCGGGGTCGAAGGACACCTCCGGGGCGGGGGCGCCGGCCGCGAGGAGGTCGCGCAGGTTCGAGTACCCCTCGGCGCCGTCCATGACGACGACGTCGTCGCGCGAGAGCCCGGCGGCCTCGGCGCCCTCCGTGGCCTGCGCCAGCAGGGGCGACACGGTGATCAGCGCCTTCGACCCGGAGGCGGTGAGCTGCTTGCCCACCTCGGGCCCGGAGGCGAGCGCGTTGAGCGTGGTGACGGTGACACCGGCCCGCAGCAGTCCGTGGAAGACGCTGATGAAGGCCGGGACGTTCGGGCTGTGCAGGGCGACCACGTCACCGACGCCGAGGCCGCGGGCCGCGACGGCACCGGCGACGGCGTCCACCTGGGCGCGCAGGGCACCGAAGGTCGTGGCCTCGCCGGTCGGGCCGTCGACGACGGCGGTCCTGCCGAGGTCCTCCTCGGTCAGGGAACCGAACAGGAAGTCGTACAGGCTGAGGTCGGGGATCTCGACATCCGGGTGCGGGCTTCGGACGACCAACGGTGGCTCCTCTCTCCGACGCGGTCCTCGGCGACCGCTGCTGGCGCCACCCTAGCCCGGCGTCGGTCGGCAGCCCGCACCGATGTTTGAATCGGGGCATGACGACGCTGCTCTCCGACGACCTGCTGGCCACCATCCGTGGCCGGGCCGCGATCCACGACCGGGAGAACTCGTTCTTCGCCGACGACCTGGACGACCTGCGGACCGCCGGCTATCTCGGGGCGCTCGTGCCGACCTCGACGGGCGGGCGGGGACTCTCCCTGCGCGAGCTGTGCCACGAGCAGTCCCGGCTGGCCGGGGCGGCACCGGCCACCGCGCTGGCCGTCAACATGCACCACGTGTGGACGGGCGTCGCCCGCTACCTGCACGAGCGGGGCGACGACACGCTCGACTGGCTCCTCGCCGAGGCGGCGGCCGGGGAGGTCTTCGGGTTCGGGTACTCCGAGGCCGGCAACGACCTCGTGCTGCTGGGGTCGCGCACCGAGGCCCGGCCCGACGGCGAGGGTGGCTACACCTTCCACGGCCGCAAGATCTTCACGTCGAACTCCCCGGGGTGGACCCGGCTGGGCGTCATGGGGCTGGACAGCACGACCGACCCGGACGACCCGCGCATCGTGCACGCCTTCATCACGCGCGACGGCGGCGGGTTCGAGATCCTCGACGACTGGGACACGATCGGCATGCGGGCGTCGCAGTCGTGCACCACGGTGCTCGACGGTGCGCACGCCCCCGCCGAACGGGTCATGCGTCGGATCGCGCCGGGTCCGAGCCTGGACCCCTACGTGCTGGGGATCTTCACCAGCTTCGAGATCCTGCTCGCCGCCGTGTACGCGGGCATCGCCGACCGCGCGCTCGAGCTGGCGGTGTCCACGGTGGAGCGGCGCACCTCGATGAAGACCGGCAAGGCGTACTCCCAGGACCCGGACATCCGCCGGCGCATCGCCGCCGCGGCGCTGGCCCAGGACGGGATCTGGCCCCAGATCGACCAGATCGCCGGCGGGATCGACGCCCTCGAGGACCGGGGCGCCGGGTGGTTCCGCGCGACGTCGGGCCTGAAGATCCGCGCGACCGAGACCGCCCGCGACGTGGTCGACGAGGCGATCCGCTGCTCGGGCGGCTCGACGTACTTCCACCGCTCGGAGCTGGGGCGCCTCTACCGGGACGTGCTGGCCGGCATCTTCCAGCCCAGCGACGACGAGTCGGCGCACGCCCAGGTGGCCCAGTCCCTGCTCGGTCCGCTCCGGCAGGACTGAGTCCGGGCCGGCGGCCCGCCGCGACGGTCAGACGCCGTCGCGGCGGGCCCGCTCGATCCCGTCGAGGAGCAGGCCGAGCGTGAACTCGAACTCGGTCTGGCTGTCGCACCAGCCGAGGGTCGGGTCGGCCGGGTCGTGCAGCTCGGCGGCGACCATCGCGGTGAGATGGGGCAGGGACTCGGCCATGGCCGCCAGCTCCTCCTCGGCGACGTCGTCGTCGCCGGCCTGGGGGTCGAACACCTCGGGGGTGAACCCGAGCACCATGCCGCCCAGGGCGTGCATCGCGCGGTGCGCCAGCCGGTAGGAGCACCCGCCGCGCACCATCGCGCCGAGCGCCTCGTCGTAGAGCTGGTAGACCCCTGGCCGGAGGTTCGGTCGTGACCCGAGCAGCCGGGGCAGCCACGGGTGGCGCACCACGACGTCGCGCGCGACGAGGCAGCGCGACCTCACGTCCGCCACCCAGTCGTCCCCGGGATCCTCCCGCTCCGCCAGCCCGGCATGGATCTGGGCGGCCACGACGTCGACGAGGCCGTCGAGCAGCTCGTCCTTCTTGCCGGGCAGGTAGTGGTACAGGGACATCGCCTCGACGCCGAGCCGCGTCGCCACGCCCCGCATGGTCACCGCGGCGAGACCGTCCGCGTCCGCGAGCGCGACCCCGGCACCGAGCACGCGGTCGCGGCTCAACGGTCCGTCGGAACCCATCTGCGTCCCCCTCTTCCCTCACTCGACCTTACGCCGTATGGTTGCCTTACGCCGTATGGTTGCCTTACGCCGTAAGGACGCGGCCCTCCGCCTCTCGGAAGGAACCCATCATGGACCAGCGCATCTCCCGGCCGGTCGCCCGCACCACCGGACTGCTCTACCTCGCCCTCGGGATCACCGGCATGGCGGGCTTCCTGCTCGTGCGCCCGCTGGTCTTCGACCCGACCGACGCCGCGACCACCGCGACCCTGCTCGTCGAGCACGAGCTCCTGGCGCGCGTCGGGATCGCTCTCGAGCTCGCCCTGGTGGTCAGCCAGGCGCTCGCCGCCCTCTGGTTCGTCCGGCTCTTCCGCCCGGTCGAACCCTTCGCCGCGGCTGCGGTCGGCGTGCTGGGCATGATGAACGCCGTCGCGATCCTCGGCAGCACGGCCGCTCTCGGCACGGCCCTGGGCACCGCGCTCGCCGGGGACCCCGCCGGACCGCAGCAGATGTTCCTGCTCTCGGAGAACCTGTGGCTCGCCGGTGCGGCGTTCTTCGGACTCTGGCTGATCCCGATGGGTCGTCTCGTGCTGCTGTCCGGCCTGCCCCGCGCGCTCGGCTGGTTCCTGCTCGTCGGGGGTGTCGGCTACCTGCTGCAGTCGTTCCTGCTCGTCCTCGCCCCCGACGCGGGTCCGGTCGCCGACGTCATCGTGCTGCCCGCCACCGTCGGCGAGCTGTGGATGATCGGCCTGCTGCTCTGGATCGGGTTCCGACGCGACCGCTCGCGGACCGACGTCGCCGAGGAACCGGCCCTGCGTCCCTGACGAGGACCGTAGGCTGGGCTGCCATGACGCCCGACCCGCACGCCCACGCCGTCCCGAGCCTCGCACCCGCCACCGTCGCCGTGACGGCCGGCCGCCCGTCCCGCGTGCAGGGCGGCCCGGTCAACCCGCCGGTCGTGCTGTCCTCGACCTACGTCTCGCGCGGCATCCCGGGCGACGAACCGCTCTACGCCCGCGGTGGCACCGAGACCTGGGAGTCGTTCGAGCAGGCCCTCGCCGCCCTCGAGGGCGGCGAGCACGGCATCGTCCTGGGATCGGGCATGGCCGCCATCGCCGCCGCGATCGGGGACCTGCCCCCGGGCAGCACCGTCGTGGTGCCACGGCACGCCTACCAGGTCACGCTGGGCTACCTCGACGACCGTGCCGCCCGGTACGACGTCGAGGTCCGCCGCGTCGACGTCGCGGACACCGAGGCCGTGGTGGCGGCCCTGGACGGCGCGGACCTCCTCGTGGTCGAGTCGCCCACGAACCCGATGCTGGAGATCGCCGACCTGCCCGCCCTCCTGGCCGCCGCCCGCGACCGGGGCGTGCGGTCCGTGGTCGACAACACCTTCGCCACCCCGCTGGGACAGCAGCCGCTCGCCCTCGGGGCCGACGTCGTCGTGCACTCGGTGACGAAGTACCTGTCCGGGCACACCGACGTCGTCCTGGGCGCGGTGGTGACGAACGACGACCGGATCGCCGCCGACGTGCGCTCCTACCGGACCCTGCACGGGGCGATCGCCGGGCCGATGGAGGTCTTCCTGGCGCTGCGCGGGCTGCGCACCCTGCACCTGCGCGTCGAGCGGGCCGCGGCCAACGCCGTCGAGCTCGCCCGCCGCCTGCACGACCACCCGGCCGTGGCCGAGGTGCGTCACCCCTCGCTGCCCGACGACCCGGGGCACGGACGGGCCGCGGCACAGATGGCGCACTTCGGCGCCGTGGTCGGGGTGCGCCCGGTCGGCGGCCGGAACGCCGCGGACGCGCTGGTCGACGCCGTGCGGCTGTGGGTTCCCGCCACCTCGCTGGGCGGCGTGGAGTCGCTGCTGGAACGGCGTCGGCGCCTGGCGACGGAGTCGCCCACGGTGCCGGAGGACCTCGTGCGGCTCTCCGTCGGCGTCGAGGACGTCGAGGACCTGTGGGCGGACCTCGCGCAGGCCCTGGAGCGGGCGACCGCCTGAGCTGCCGACGCGCCACGTCCCTGCGCGGTGCCGGGAACCGCCGGCGGGCCTAGGCTCGTCGGAGGGACCCGTCCACCAGGGAGGCACCGTGCACCCTTCATCGCACCGCCGCCGGGCTGCGGGGACCTGTGCCCTCCTGGCCCTCGGTGCCCTGCTGGCCGCCTGCGGCGACGGCGAGGGGACGTCGGGCTACGGCGGCGGCGTGTCGACGGCGGACGCCTCGCCGACGACCACCGCCGCGACGCCCACGGCGTCGGCCACCGACGACGCCGGCACCGCGGAGCCCACGGACACCCCCGACGAACCGTCACCCGACGCGGCGAGCGCGACGGAACCCGTCACGCCGTTCGCGGGCGGGACCGCCCTGGACGAGGGCGACCCGAGCGCCGACGCGATGCTGACCGTCACCGGCATCCGCGTCGGCGCGCACGAGGAGTACGACCGTGTCGTGTTCGACCTGGACGGCACCGGCACCCCCGGCTACCGCGTCCAGTACGTCGAGGAGGCCGTCGAGCCGGGCAGCGGCGAGACGGTCGACGTCGCCGGTGACGCCGTGCTGCAGGTGGAGATCACGGGGTCGGCGATGCCGACGGACTCGGGCGTGACCGAGTACGGCGGCGACCCGGTCGCCGGTCCGGGCGGGTCGATCGAGCAGGTCGTCTACCGCTTCGTGTTCGAGGGCACCACGACGGCGTTCGTCGGGGTCGACGGCGAACCGCGCCCGTTCCAGGCGTTCACCCTGGAGGACCCGGTGCGCCTGGTGGTGGACGTCGGGAACTGAGCGTCGGGCCGGCCGGCCGCTCAGTCGGCGAGGCTCTCGGACTTCTGCGGGCGAGACAGCAGCGCGCGCGCCATCTCGTCCACCGAGAGCCCCTCGTGCAGCACGGCCACGACACCGGCCGTGATGGGCATGTCGACACCGTGCTGCTGGGCCAGCTCGAGGACGGAGCGGGAGGACTTCACGCCCTCCGCCGTCGTGCCGGTGGCCTCCAGCGCCTCCTCCAGGCTCATGCCCTGGCCGACGTACTTGCCCAGCGAGTGGTTGCGCGACAGCGGCGAGGCGCAGGTGGCGACGAGGTCGCCCATGCCCGCCAGGCCGGCGAACGTCTCCTGCTCGGCGCCCAGCGCCCGCCCCAGGCGGGTGATCTCGACGAGCCCCCGGGTGATGACGGTCGCCGTCGTGTTCCAGCCGAACCCGCTGCCCTGCGCCATGCCGACGGCCAGCGCGATGATGTTCTTCACCGCGCCGCACAGCTCGACACCGACGACGTCGGAGTTGGTGTAGGGCCGGAAGTACGAGTTCGAGCAGGCCTCGGCCACGACCCGCGCGTTCTCGGCGTCGGAGCACGCCACCACCGTCGCCGTGGGCTGCCGGGCGGCGATCTCCTTGGCCAGGTTGGGCCCGGACACGACGGCCACGCGCTCGTCCGGGACGTCGAGGGCCTCGGCCACGACCTGGCTCATGCGCTTGTCGGTGCTGAGCTCGACGCCCTTCATCAGGGAGACGACGATCGCGTCGGGCTCGAGGTGCTCGCGCAGCGGCTCCAGGGTGCGCCGGGCCACCTGGGAGGGGATGGCGACGACGACGATCCTCGCCCCGGCGAGCGCGGCGGCGGCGTCGGTCGTGGCGGCCATCGCCGGGAGCTCGACGTCGGGCAGGTACTTGCTGTTGCGTCGCTCCTCGGCCACCTGGCGGACCAGGGCCTCGTCCCGGCCCCACAGGGTGACGTCGCAGCCGGCGTCGGCCATGACCATCGCGAACGTGGTGCCCCAGGAGCCGGAGCCCAGGACCGCTGTCGTCGGGCCCCTCACGGGCGCTCCACCGGCGGGTAGTGCATCTGTCTCACCTCGTAGTCAGGGTGCTTGCGCAGGTCGAACCGTCGCGCCGGCGGCTCCTCGCCCCGGAGCGTGGCGAGCTGGGCGGTGATGGCGTCCATCACGCGGTCCATCGCCTCGCGCAGGGTGGCGGAGTCGAGCGGTCGGTCGTACAGGTCGCTCAGGTCGACCGGCGGGCCGGCCGTGACCTGGACCCGCTTGCGCGGGAAGAGCCGCGGCAGCTTGCCGTAGCGGGGCAGGATGTCCGTCGCGCCCCACTGCGCCACGGGGACGACCGGCAGCTTCGACGCCAGGGCGATCCGGGCCAGACCCGTCTTCGGCTCCATCGGCCACAGGTCGGGGTCGCGCGTCAGCGTCCCCTCCGGGAACACCGCCACGCAGGCGCCCTCCCCGAGCTCGCGACCCGCGCGCTCCAGCGAGGCGGCGGCCGCCTGGCTGCCCCGGTCGACGGGGATCATGTTCGTCGCACGCAGCGCACCCCCGACGACCGGCACGTCGAACAGCCCGCGCTTGGCCAGCACGCGCGGCTCGACACCCTGGTCGAACAGGTAGTGCACGAACGTCAGGGCGTCGAGCTCGGTCGCATGGTTGGCGGCCGCGATGAATCCGCCGTCCGTGGGGAGGTTCTCGCTGCCGCTCCACTCGTAGCGGCACATCGAGAACAGCACGGGCCGGACGATCTTCGCGATGACGCGGTAGAGCCGCGACTCAGGTCTGGCGATGGGCACGGCCGGAAGCCTACCTGCCGACCGCAGGCGTCAGCCCCGGGCGACGTCGGCGCCCAGCGCCGCCAGCTTGTCCTGGAAGGACTCGTACCCGCGGTCGATGAGGCTGATGCCGCGCACCGTCGAGGTGCCCTTGGCCGCCAGCGCCGCGATGAGGTGGGAGAACCCGCCGCGCAGGTCCGGCACCTCGATGTCGGCCGCCTCGAGGGGGGTCGGCCCGGACACCACGGCGGAGTGCTGGAAGTTGCGGCGGCCGAAACGGCAGGCCGCGCCGCCGAGGCACTCCTTGTAGACCTGGATCGTGGCGCCCATCTGGCGCAGCGCCTCGGTGAACCCGAACCGGTTCTCGTACACGGTCTCGTGCACGATCGACAGACCCGTGGCCTGCGTGAGCGCGACGACCAGCGGCTGCTGCCAGTCGGTCATGAAACCGGGGTGGACGTCCGTCTCGAGCACGATGGAGCGCAGCTCCCCGCCCGGGTGCCAGAACCGGATGCCGTCGTCCTGGACGTCGAACTGGCCGCCGACCTTGCGGTAGGTGTTGAGGAACGTCATCATCTCGGGCTGGGTGGCGCCCTTGATGGTCACGTCACCGCCGGTCGCCAGCGCGGCCGAGGCCCAGGACGCGGCCTCGATGCGGTCGCCGAGGGCGTTGTGGACATAGCCGTCGAGACGGTCGACGCCCTCGATGCGGATCACCCGGTCGGTGTCGACCGAGATGATCGCGCCCATCTTCTGCAGCACCGCGATGAGGTCCATGATCTCGGGCTCGATCGCCGCACCGGTCAGCTCGGTGATGCCCTCGGCCCGCACGGCCGTCAGCAGCAGCTGCTCGGTGGCCCCGACGGACGGGTAGGGCAGCTCGATCCGAGTGCCCTGCAGGCGCCGCGGCGCACGCAGGTGGATGCCGTTGGGCCGCTTGTCGACGACGGCACCGAACTGGCGCAGGATGTCGAGGTGGTAGTTGATCGGCCGGTCGCCGATCCGGCAGCCGCCCAGGTCCGGGATGAAGGCCTCACCGAGACGGTGCAGCAGGGGGCCGCAGAACAGGATCGGGATGCGGCTGGACCCGGCGTGCGCGTCGATGTCCGCGACGTGCGCCGACTCGACGTTCGACGGGTCGAGGTCGAGGATGCCGGCCTCCGGGTCGTACTTGACGTTGACCCCGTGCAGCTCGAGGAGGCCGGAGACGACCGCGACGTCACGGATCTGCGGGACGTTGCGCAGCACGCTCGCCGACTCTCCCAGCAGGGAGGCCACCATCGCCTTGGACACGAAGTTCTTCGCTCCACGCACCTCGATGGTGCCCTGCAGCGGCGTGCCGCCGTTGACGTACAGCAGATCAGTCATAGGTCGTCGTTCGTCCTGTCGTCGCGGAATCCGCAGCACGGTGGTGCTGCTCGTCGGTGCGGGCCCCCGGCTCGCAGTGGCGCGGTCGTGCGCAGCGCGCACGATCCTCCCCCCGGAGGCCCTCGGGTGCCAACACCCGGCACCGCCACAGTATTCACGTTCACCACACCTTCACTCCGCGGGCGCGGACTCGCGCGGGGGCACGCCACGGTTGGCCGGATCGTGATGCGGTGCAGGCCGGATCGTGACCCGGACGCACCCTTCTGACACGCGGGTGAAGTCCGTCACAAACACATACCCCCCAGGGTGTGAGGAGTAGCCTGGAAACAACGGTAGGTCCGCGATGAAGGAGTCGATCATGACCGCTCGTGTCCTGGTTCTCGGCGGCAGCTTCGCAGGGATGACGGCCGCCCTGTCCATCAAGTCCGACCTGGGCGACGAGGTCGACGTCACCGTCGTCTCGGCCTCGGACCGGTTCGTGTTCAACCCCTCCCTGATCTGGCTGCCGTTCGGCCGTCGCGGCCGCACCGACATCACGTTCCCCCTGGAGCCGACGTTCACCAAGAAGGGTGTGCGGTTCGTCCACGGCGAGGCGAGCTACGTCGACCCCGACCACCACCGGGTCGAGACCACCGAGGGCACGTTCGACTACGACTACCTGGTGATCGCCACGGGGTACCGCAACGACCTCGACGTCGTCCCCGGGATGCGCGACACGCCCACCATCACCACGCTCCACGACGCCGAGCGCACCTACGACGCCTGGCGCCGGTTCCTCGACGACCCCGGTGACGTGGTCATCGGCGCCACGCAGCGCGCGAGCTGCTTCGGGGCGGCGTACGAGTTCCTCTTCAACACCTCCTACCAGCTGCGCCGCGCCGGCCTGCACGGCAAGGTCAAGCTGACCTACGTCACCTCCGAGCCCTTCGCGGGACACTTCGGCATCGACGGCATGCCGGGCGCCAAGCCGCTGATGCGGATGTTCGCCAAGAAGGAGGGCATCACCGTCGAGCCGAACCAGTCGATCCAGGAGATCAAGCCCGACACGGTCGTGCTGTCCGACGGGCGCGAGCTGCCGTACAAGTTCGCCATGATCGTCCCCCCGTTCCGCGGGCAGGACTTCCTCGCCAAGACCCCGGACCTGGTCGACGCCGGCAACTACGTCAAGGTCCGCCCGACCTACCAGTCCGAGAAGTGGGACGACGTCTACGCCGTCGGCATCGCCGCCGCCGTGCCCGTGCCCTGGACGACCCAGGTCGCGACCGGCATCCCCAAGACCGGGTTCCCGAGCGAGCAGCAGGCGCACATTGCCGCCGAGAACATCGTCGCCCAGGTCCGCGGCGAGGAGCCGACGGCCGCCAAGGAGTTCGGCAAGATCCCGGCCCTGTGCGTCATGGACGCCGGAAACAACGGTGTGGCGATGGTCGCCGACCACATGCTGCCGCCGCGCAAGGCCGCCGTCATGGTCCCCGGACCGCAGAACCACGCGTTCAAGATCGGCTTCGAGAAGTACTCCCTGGCCAAGATGAAGGCCGGCAAGGTCAAGCTGCCCTGACCTCGCGCCGCGCCGGCGTGCCGTGGTCCCGGGCCGGACGGTCCGGGACCGCGGTGCGTTCAGCCGCGGAACACGCCGGCGAGCTCGTCCCACCGATCCGCGCGGACGAAGACGGGCACCCGGTGCCGCGGCATTCTCGTCGTCACGACCTGCGCGCCGCCGACGGCCTCGCCGCTCCAGGCGTCGACCCACTCCCCGGCCGGCAGGTACACCGGCCACCGTTCGCTCCCGGGCTCGAGGACCGGGGCGACCAGCAGAGCGTCGCCGAGCGTCCACTGCACCGGGTGGTTCCAGACCTCCGGGTCGTCCGGGTGGTCGAAGTAGAGCGGCCGCATGAGGGGCGCACTCGTGTCGACGGTGCGGGCCGCCTCCCGGCGCAGGTAGGGCACGAGGCGCTCGCGCAGGTGCACGAGCTCGCGCACCTCGTCGACCACGGCCCCGTCACCGGTGAGCTCGGCGACGTTCCAGGGGGTGCGGTCCCGCGACGGCGTCCGGTGGTGGTTGAACTCCGAGTGGTATTGCATGATCGGGACGAACACGCTGGCGGCCACGGCCCGGACGTACAGCTCGGCGTCGGGGACGGGACCGGAGAACCCGGCGACGTCCCAGCCCCAGTAGACGATCCCGCACGCCGCGGCCGACAGGCCCGCCAGCATCGACCAGCGGAACGCCTCCCAGGTCGAGTTCTCGTCCCCCGCCCAGAACGCGCCGTGCGCCTGCGACCCGGTGAATCCCGCCCGGCTGAACGTGACCGGCGCCTTGCCGCACGACTCGAGCAGTCGGCCGTACGCCGCCGGGTACGCCACCGGGAACAGGTTGTTGCCCTCGTCACCCCGCGTGCCGTCCAGGTAGGACAGGTCGGCGCCCCAGGCGTGCTCCCCGCCGTCGGTCTTGAACCCGTCGACACCGATCTCCTCGACGAGGTACCGGCGCTTCGCGGTCCACCAGTCGGCCGCGCCGTCGTCCGTGAGGTCGGGCATCAGACCGAGCGGGAACCACCAGCCCCGGTTCCGGTAGGGACGCAGGGAACCGTCCGGGGCCTCCTCACGCACGAGCACACCCTCCTCGACGGCCGCCCGGGCGTCCGCCTTCGCCTGTCCGGTGGGGTGCGGGCGCATCTTGATCAGCGGGATCTGCCACAGGTGGACCTTGACGTCCTGGTCGTGCAGGGCGTCGACCATGCCCTTCGGGTCGGGCCAGGCACCGTCCGCCGGGAACTCGAAGTCGGCCAGCCGCAGCGGCCCGCCGTCGGAGCGGACGGTGTACCGCGCGTCGCGGAAGGCCACGAAGGTCGACTCGTCGCTCCAGGCCTCGATCACGACGTTGCCCACCGGGACGTCGTGCTCGCGGTGCAGCGCCATCTGCCGCTCGACCTCGGCCTGCGTGTTCCACTCGTTCCCCGACGCCCACAGCCGGAATACCCAGTCCGGCAGCTCCGTGGGGCGCCCGACCTCGGCCAGGAACGCGTCCAGCACGGACCGGGGGTCGCCGTCGTAGAGCGCGACGGACAGGGCCCCCTCGGCGCCCGACGGCGCGGACACCTCGGACTCGACCACGAGCCGGTCCGGAGCCGCCGCACCGAGGTCGAACCAGACCCGGCGCGAGGTCCGCACGTGGAACCCCCACCCCGATCCGCCGACGACGTGCGCGAAGGGCATCGGCAGGTAGGTCCGCCGGTGGGCTCCCTGGGACTTGTACTGCTCGAACACGACCGAGTCGAGCGTTGTGCCGCGGTGGTCCAGGGCGTCGAAACGCTC
This sequence comes from Isoptericola sp. b408, assembly GCF_030588085.1. Lineage (NCBI taxonomy): Bacteria > Bacillati > Actinomycetota > Actinomycetes > Micrococcales > Promicromonosporaceae > Isoptericola > Isoptericola sp. b408. The sequence continues at coordinate 70,857 of NZ_JAUQYQ010000002.1, read as the reverse complement.
CCCGAAGCCGGCCACGTGCTCGGTGCCGGCGAGCGGCAGGGCGAAGCGCACCCGGTGGAGGCGCTCGCCGTCGTCAAGCACCTCGACCGAACCCGGCAGCACCGTGACGGCGTCGCCGTCGACGGCCAGCACGGAGGCGTCGGCCGGGCGCCACGTGGCCGGCCGGGTGGCGAACCAACGCGTCGACCGGGTCGTGCCGTCCGCCGACGTCGCGGCGAAGCGGTAACGGAACGCCTCCCGGGGGGCCGGGAGCTCGACCTGCCAGCCGCCTGCGCGACGAGCCTGGCGCGCCTGCGCCGAGGCGAGGTGCCCGCCGTCGACGGCCTGGCCCCTCGACGAGCGCGGCACGGTCGACAGGGGGATCCGCCGCGTCTCGTCGTCGCCCACGATCAGCTCGAGGTCGACGGACGCGACGTCCCCGGAGGTCCTGACGCCCAGCCGGAGCGGCTCGCCGGCCACGGGCAGGACGGGCGAGCGCTGCTCGGTGTCGGGCGAGTACGGGTGGCCGGAACCGGACGGACGGTGGCGTATCACGGGGTCTCCTCGGTGTCGGTGAGGTCGATGGCCGCGGCGAGCCGCAGCAGCATGGCGTGGCTCCACAGCAGGGGCGTGGCGACGGTGCCCCAGCGGTCGACCCACTCCTGGCGCGTCGAGGGGTCGAGCAGGGCCCCGTCGACCTGCTCGGGCAGCAGGAGGTCGTCGGTGGCGGTTGACGCAGCCCAGTCGAGCGCGGCCCGGGCCTTGTCCCGCTCGCCACGAGCCGCGCGGGCGAGCCCGTAGAAGCAGGTCAGCAGAGGCCAGCGGCCCCCGCCGTAGAAGGTGTCCGCCCTGAACCGGTAGACGCCGCCGTCCGTGGACAGCTCGCGCTCGACGACGTCCAGCGTCCGGCCCGCGAGCTCACCGGCGGGGTCGATCAGACCCAGCGGCGCGACGAGCGCGCTGAGCGACCCGTCGGGCTCCCGTGTGCCGAGCCACTTCGTCAGGTGCCCGTCGACGGTGCCCCGGGTTTCCAGGACGTCGAGGATCCGGGCCACGACGGCGAGCGCACGCTCGGCCCGCTCCCCGTCGACCACGCCGTGGTCGACAGCGGCACGCAGCCCGGCCGCGACGCAGCCGAGCGTGGAGACGTGGACGTGCTCGTCGTGCTCCTCCCACCAGTCGTAGCAGGGACGGTCCCACGAGCTGACGAGGTAGTCGACGGTCAGCCCCGCAGCGGTCCGCCAACGATCGCGGTCGAGGCCGTGGCGGGACGCATGCTCGGTCATCGCCCACAGCCAGGTGCCGTAGCCGTCGAGCTGGAAGTCCCACCACTGGTCGTGGCCGAGGTCGCCGTCCATGGTGAAACGTGCCGGGAGCATGCGGTCGTCGGGCAGAGGCGCCCCGGCGGCGGCCGCCCTGACGATCGCGTCGATCGTGTCCGCGTGACGCAGCACCACCGTGGAGCACCAGTCGAAGAACCGCCCGGCGGACTCCGGCGCGCCGGCGGCGGACATCCCCTCGGCGATGAACGAGCCGTCGCGGAGCCAGCAGTAGCCGCGGTACGCGGAGAAGGTCGGGCTCGCGGGGTAGGCGCCGTTGTCGGCCTGCTGCGTGGCGATGACCTCGCGCGACCTCGTGAGCAGCGCGTCGAGGTCGGGGTGCGGGTGGTGAGGCGTCATGGGCGTCTCTCTCCAGAAGGCGTCGTCGGACCCGGGGCGGGCGCAGTGCCGCGCCCGCCCCGGGCGGGGAAGGTGCTCGTCAGCCGAGCAGGGCGTTGACTCGCTCCTCGGCCGAGGCCAGGGCCTCCTCGACGGACTGACGTCCGGCAGCGGCCTCGGTGAGCTCCTCCGTCACGATGTCCTGCATCTCTGCCTGCTTCTCGCCGATCGACGGTGCGAGGGCGACCGACTCGAGCGAGTCGAACACGGCCTGACGGTTCTCGGGGCTCCCCTGCTCGAGGTACGGCGCGAGCCGGTCCTCGTCAGCGACCGGCGGCAGCTCCCACCCGGACTCCAGCCGGGTGTCGACCATGACCTCGGACGAGGTGAGGAACTCCGCCCACCGCTGCGCGGCCTCGACGTTCTCGCTGCCCGCCGAGACAGCCACGCCGTTGGAGAACATGGCGGACGCCTGGCGATCGTCACCGGGCTCGACGGCGATGTCCCACGCGAACGACGCGTCCGCGAGCGCACCGAACATCCAGATCCCGGTGTGCCACATGGCGAGCTTGCCGTCCGTGAACAGGGTGGTGTCGAAGTCGGGCGTGCCGGCGCCCTGCTCGGCCGTGGGCATGACGGTGCCGGACTTCTCGACGAGCCAGCGTGCCGCCTCCAGCCCTTCGGGGGAGTTGAACGCCACGGAGCTGCCGTCCTCGCTGAGGAAGGAGCCGCCGGCCTGGTCAACCGTCTTGTAGAACTCGTGGAAGCTGATCGGCTGGTAGTCACCGAACACCCCGGCGTCCGCGTCGGTGAGCTTCTCGGCGGCGGCCTTCTCGTCGGCCCAGGTCCAGTCCGCGTCCGGGTGGTCGAGACCGGCAGCGTCGAACAGGTCTGCGTTGTAGTAGAGCACGACGTTCGAGAACGACGACGGCAGGGCGTACTGGGTGCCGTCGGTGGCGTAGGCCTCGGCGAGCGACTTCTGGTAGGCGCTGGTGTCGGCGCCCTCCAGCGGCGCGAGCACGCCGTTCTGCTGGTAGCCCTCGTAGTCGGCGAACTCGATGTCGAAGACGTCCGAGGCCGTCCCGCCGGCCAGGTCGGTCTTCAGTGCCGTGGAGTAGTCCGCGTACGGCAGCGTCGTCACGTCGACGGTGATACCCGGGTTCTCCTCCTCGAAGGCCTCGACGATCGTCGCGAGGTTCTCCTCGTTGCCGCCGTTCGAGATGAAGTTCGTGTAGGTGATCGTGACGTCGCCGCCGCCCTCGGCGTCGGCAGCATCGGTGCCGCCCGCGCAGGCCGTGAGGGTCAGGCCGGTGGCGGCGGCGAGCGCGACACCGGTGGTGAGTCGTGAGCGGAACATGAGCGTGTCTCCTTCGACAGTCGTGCGGACAGGTGGTGAGGGGTGGCTGGTGCCGTGCGGGGACTCCTGGTGCCGTGCGGGGGCTACTTGATGCCCGAGCCGGCGACCCCCTGGATCACGTACTTCTGGGCGGCCAGGTAGATGGCGAGCATCGGCAGGATCGACACGACGGAACCGGCCATCATCACGTCCCACTGCGTCGTGTACTGGCCCTGCAGCCCGGCGAGCGCGAGCGGCAGGGTCTGCAGCTCGTCGGTCCGCAGGATCACCAGCGGCCACAGGAAGCTGTTCCAGCTGCTCATGAACGAGAAGACCGTGAGCGTGGCCAGGGCCGGACCGACGAGCGGGAGCACGATGCGGGAGAAGATCCGCAGGTGCCCGGCACCGTCCAGGGTCGCGGCCTCGTCGAGCTCCCGCGGCACGGAGTTCATCGCCTGCCGGAGCAGGAAGACGCCGAACGCAGACGCGACGCCCGGGAGCAGGACCCCGAGATAGGTGTCGACGAGCCCGAGCGCTCGCATCTGCACGAAGAGGGGGACGATGAGCACCTGGATCGGGATCATCATCGTGGCCAGGTAGACGGCGAAGACCACGCCTCGTCCACGGAACGGCATGCGCGAGAACACGTACGCAGCCGTCGCGCTGGTCACGAGCTGCAGGACCGTCGTGGCCACGGCCAGGCCTACCGAGTTGAGCACGACCCGGGCGAACGGGGTGTTGCCGAACAGCTCACGGTAGGCGTCGAGCGAGGGATCGGCCGGGATCAGCGACGGCGTCGCTGCCAGGCCGGTCTGCGACGACAGCGAGGTGACGACCGTCCAGAGGAACGGGAAGAACATCACCAGGGCGCCGAGCACCACGAGGGCGGTCAGAGCGAACTTCCTAGGCATAGTGGACCCACCTCCGCTGGCCGCGGATCTGGACGAGCGTCACGAGCATGACGAGAGCGAAGAGCAGCCAGGACAGGGCTGACGCCATGCCGGCCGACCCGTAGCGGAACGTCAGGTCGTAGATCTGCTGCACGACGACGGTGCTCGCGCCGGCGGGGCCTCCTCCGGTCATCGCGTACACCTGGTCGAAGACCTGGAATCCGTTGATGAGCGAGATGACCAGGACGAAGAACGTCGTGGGCGACAGCATGGGCAGGGTCACCGAGACGAGCCGGCGCCACCACCCCGCGCCGTCGAGGGTCGCGGCCTCGTAGAGCTCCTCAGGAATCAGCTGCAGGCCGGCCAGCAGGATGATCATGACGAACCCGAGGTCCTTCCACGCCGAAGCGAGGATGATCGAGGGCATCGCCCAGGTGGGATCGGTCCACCATCCTGGTCCGTCGACGCCGAGCAGGCCGAGGACGTGGTTGACCACGCCGTTGGACGGGTTCAGCAGCCACCGCCAGACGATCGCGACGACGATCCAGCTCGTGACCACCGGGAGGAAGTACACGCCGCGGAGCAGGTTGCGTCCCGGGATCGCCGCGTTGAGGGCGAGGGCGAGGAAGAGTCCGCCGACATAGACGATCGGCAGGTACCCCGCGATGTAGTAGAGAGTGTTCCCGAAGGCCCGGTGCGTCTCCGGGTCCTGCAGGAGCGCGGCGTAGTTGCCGAGGCCGACCCACCGCATGTCGGACAGCAGGTTCCACTCGTGCAGGCTGGTCCACAGCGCGCCGATCATCGGGTAGACAGTGAACAGAGCGAGCGGGACGGCGCTGGGCAGCAGGAAACCCACGACCGTCAGGGCGTAGCGGACCCGCCGCGCGCGGGGCCTCGGGGTGCCTACGGCGGGCGCGGGGGCCTTCGGCCGGGGACGGGCGAGCGTCGGGGTGACCATCAGTGGGCCCCCTCGGGCTGCTCCTCGCGCGAGGCCACGTTCATGCGCTCGCGCACCAGGCGGCCCTGCTCGCCGGAATGTCCCTGGGCGTCGAACGGGGTCGAGAGCACCAGGCTCGCGGCCCCCTGCGCCCAGCGGTCGTCCTGCCAGGTCTCGACGGCGACGACGATCCCTCGCTTGCGCGGGATGACGGCGGAGCGCAGCGCCGGCTCGAAGCCGGTCGCCCAGTACGGCCAGGCGGTGACCCCCTCGCCGAGCACCACGACGATCTCGGGGTCGAGGAGGTTCACGGCCCCGGCCAGAGCGCGGCCGAGCAGGGCGCCGGCCTGCTCGAAGAATCGGCGCGCACCGTCGTCGCCGTCGTCGGCGAGCGCTCGGAGGTCGGCGATGGTCCCGGCCGGTTCCAGGAGACCGCGTCGGACGGCGTCGCGGACGAGGGCGTGCTCGCCGACGAGCGCCTCGAGGCATCCGCGCGCCCCGCACTGACATTCCGGGCCGTCCGGGACGACGGGCAGGTGCCCGAACTCGCCCACGCTGCCGGTCGCTCCCCGCAGCACGACGCCGTCGCTGACGATGCCAGCGCCGACACCGGTCCCGATCGTGACGACGAGCACGTCGTCGTGGCCCCGCGCCTGGCCGAACAGTCGCTCGGCCATGGTCAAGGCGTTGACGTTGTTCTCCACCAGGACCGGCATCGCAAGCTCGCGCCGCAGGATGTCGCCGAGCGGAACGTGCTGCCAGCCCAGCTGGGTCGAGTCGACGGTCCCCACGGCCTGGGCGTCGACGCTGCCGGGGATGCCGACACCGATGCCGAGCAGCGGGTCGTGCTGCGAGGAGGCCACGAACCGGCGCAGGATCTCGACCAGCTCGCCGACCGCGGTGGGCGCCGTGGCGTCGAAGGACTCGGTGACGGACCGCAGCACGGTGCCGTCGATGCCCGCCTCGATGGCCGTGACGTGGCCGGCGACGACCTTGACGCCGACCGCCGCGCCGGACGTGGAGGCCAGGCCCAGCAGCCGGGCCGGCCGACCGCCGGTGGACGGGGTGGTCTGCAGCTCCACGAGCAGCCCGTCGGCGAGGAGTCGCTTGGTGGTCTGCGTGACCAACGCCGGCGAGACCGCCAGCTCTCGGGCGAGGTCCGCCCGGGACATCGGCCCTCGCGCCCCGATACGCGCCAGGACGGCGGACCTGTGGGCGTCGGCCCGGTCCGACGACTGCTTCATCCTGAACTCCTTCGTTTAGGTCTAAATAAACCCTAGAACGAAGTACCACTACGACGCAACGTCGCCGGGTCACGGTTCGGCAACGGGAGCGGCCCGGGCCGAAGGTCCCGCCACCGCGGGACCGACGGCCCGGGCGAGCGCCGCACACGGGGAGCATGATCGAACCAGGACGGGCGCCGACCCCGGGGCCCGCACGGACGGGGATGGGCGTGTGATGAACGCTCCACGGACCACGGACACCACCCGTCGTCGGCCCCCCGGCGCCGCGCGACGGGTCGGCTACTCCTTCGCGGTGCTCGCCAACGGCCTGCTGCTCGTGCTCATCCACGGCTGGCCCGGCTGGGAGGCGGTGCCGTTCCTGACCCCGGCGACCCTCGAAGTCCTCCCCCTGGTCGACGCCTCGATCGTCGTCGGCATCGCCGCCAACGTCGTCTACCTCGTGGTGGACCCGCTCTGGCTGCGAGCGCTCGGCGACCTCGTCGTCACGGCGGTCGGGCTCGTCGCCACCGTGGCCGTGTGGCGGGTCTTCCCGTTCGACTTCGCGGGCTGGTCGTTCGACTGGACGATCGTCGTCCGGATCCTGCTGGTCGTGGCCATGGTGGGCAGCGTCATCGGGATCGTCACCGGGATCGCTCGCCTCGTGACCGTGCCAGGGAGACACCGATGACCGACACGAATCCGCCCCGACCCACCGGGCCGGCCCCGTACCCGTTGCGGATGGACGCCGAGCCGCCCGCCCAGCTCTCCCGCGGGCTGTGGCTGGTCAAGTGGTTGCTGATCTTCCCCCACGTCGTGATCCTCATCGGGCTCTGGATCGCCTTCGCGGTGCTGACCGTCATCGCGTTCTTCGCGATCCTGTTCACGGGGCGCTACCCGCAGGGGATCTTCACCTTCAACGTCGGTGTCCTGCGCTGGTCCTGGCGGGTGTCGTACTACTCCTACGGTGCCCTCGGTACGGACCGGTACCCGCCGTTCACCCTCGCCGACGTGCCCGACTACCCCACCCACCTCGACGTCACGCCCCCGCAGCATCTCTCCCGCGGTCTCGTGCTGGTGAAGTGGTGGCTGCTCGCCATCCCCCACTACATCGTCGTCGGCATCCTGCTGGGCACCAGCTCGCGCACGACGGAGATCGCCTCCGACGGGACCGTCGTGGTCACCGACTGGCCGCCCGGCGTCGGGCTCGTCGGCGTGCTCGTGTTCTTCGCCGCGGTCGTGCTGCTGTTCCGGGGCGACTACCCGCGCGGGATCTACGAGCTCGTGCTGGGCCTGCAGCGCTGGGCGTTGCGGGTCGCCGCGTACGCGGCACTCATGACGGACGAGTACCCGCCGTTCCGGCTCGACATGGGCGCGCGGGAGACCGTTCGCGGACCGGCCGACCCGGGACCGCCACCACCGTCCGTCTGACACGGGCCGGCTCCTCGCCGACGCGCGAGGCAGGGAGGCAGACATGGCGAGCCCGCGCCCCGCACCCCAGCGGGTCGCCTGGCCGGCGGTCGCACGGTGCGTCGCCGTCAGCGTCCCGCTGCTGGTTCGCGGACAGGTGCGACTCCCCCGCCACAACCTCGGCAGGACGTTCCGCTTCGCCGACGGGACGACGGCGACGACCTACCGCGAGACGGTTGTTGCCCGGGGACCTCGCGACCCCTGCTTCCTGGCGGTCTCGTTCCGGCTGCGCGGTGTCCGGGGGCCACGTGGGCACGCCGCGTTCCGCGCCGAGAGCCTGCTGAACACCCCGCTGTTCGTCGGGTTCCCGGGTTTCGTGTCCAAGCTGTGGCTCGCGGCCGACGAACGGCACGTCTACCGCGGCCTGTACGAGTGGGACGGCAGCGAACGTGCCGAGCACTACGCCCGGTCGCTGTGGCGCGTGCTCGCGCTCGTGAGCGAGCCGACCTCCATCGACTACCGGATCGAGTCCGGTCTGGGACGTGACGAGGCGATCCGGCGGTCCGCCGAGACGGCACTGCCGGGGAGCGGCGGCTGGTGGCAGGTGGTCGAGGGATGAGCACCGACGTCGACGTCCTGGTGGTGGGCGCCGGTCCCACCGGGCTCACGACGGCTCTGCAGGCGCACGACCACGGGGCGTCGGTCCGTGTCATGGAGCGCCGCCCGGAGGCGTTCCGCCCGTCACGGGCGATGATCCTGCACCCGCGCACGCTCGAGTCCCTGCGTCCGCTCGGAGTGGTGGACGAGCTGCTGGACCGCGCCGACCGTGCTCCGCGGGCCTCGGTCCACCTCGGGAGGCGCGTGGTCGACGTCCGGCTGACCGACGTCACCTGGCCGGGCACGCCCTACCCGCACCTGACGCTGGTGCGGCAGGCGGACGTCGAGGCCGTGCTCGGGGCCGCGCTCCAGGAGCGCGGCGTCACGGTCGAGCGGGACGCCGAGCTCGTGACGGCGTCCACCACGGACGACGCCGCCCGCGCCGAGGTGCGCGTCGGGGGGTCCGTGCAGCAGGTGACCAGCCGGTTCGTCGCGGGGTGCGACGGGCCGGCGAGCACCGTCCGTCGGATCGCGGGGGTCGGCTGGCGCGGTGGTCCGTACCGCGAGGAGGTCGTCCTGGCCGACGTCGAGCTCGACGCCGCCCTGGCACCGGGTCTGCTGCACGTCGTGGTCGGCCGCCCCGGCCTGGTCTTCCTCTTCGCCCTGGGCGAGGGGGCCACCTGGCGTGTCCTCGCCACCCGAGCGACGACCGGGCACGGAGCCCCCTTCGGGCAGCCCGGGGAGCCGGTCCCCGCGTCCGAGGTGCACCGGCTGCTGGAGGCCGCCGGCCTGCCCGCCGCCGTCACCGACCTGCGGTGGTCGGCGCGCGTCCGGCTCCAGCACCGGATGGCCGGCGCCTTCCGTCGCGGTCGGCTCTTCCTCGCCGGCGACGCGGCGCACGCGCACTCACCGGCTGCGGCGCAGGGGATGAACACGGGGATCCTCGACGGCGTGAACCTGGGGTGGAAGCTCGCTTTCGCGGCGTCCGGGTGCGGGGACCCCGAGGCACTGCTGGACTCCTACGGGCTCGAGCGACGTCCGGTCGACCGCCGGGTGCTGGCCCTGACCCACCTGGTCTTCTACGGGGAGGCCTCGACGACACCGCTGCCGACGCTGCTGCGGGGCACCCTGCTGCCGTGGGCCGCACCGTTGGTCCCGACCGTCACCGCACAGCCGCGGGTCATGGCGTTGCTCGTCCGGCTGCTGTCCCAGGACTGGACGAACTACCGCAGCAGCCCCGTGTCCGCCGACGGGACGTCCGCCCGACGGAGCCCTCGCCCGGGACGGCACCTCCCCGACCGCGCCGTCGTCCACGAGGGACGGCGCCGACGGCTGCACGAGCTGACCGCGCACCCCGGGATCCACCTGCTCCTCGACCGGGACGCCCCGGCGCCCGACGCGCGCGGCCTCGGCCCGTGGGTCAGCACGCACCGCCTCCAGAGCAGTCCCGGGCACGGCCTGGTGGCCGTTCGTCCGGACGGGTTCGTGGGGTTCGGCACCGCGGAGCGCGACCCGGAGGGCCTGGCCCGATGGTTGGAGCGGGTCTGCACCCCGGAACGCGTGGTGCGCGCGGAGGGCCCGCTCAGCCGGAGCAGCTCCCCGGTGTGACGGCGTCCTGCAGGTCGGGGGCCTGCGCGACCACCGGCATCAGCTCGTTCGTGGTCACGCCGTAGCCGAGCCCGTCGTCGGACTGCGACCTGCCGAAGATCACGCCGACGACCTCACCCTCCGGGGACAGCACCGGGCCGCCGGAGTTGCCGGCGCGGATCTCGGCGGCGAGCGCGTAGACGTCGCGCTCGACCCGGCCGCTGCCGTCGCTCGCGGGGACACGCACGCCCCCGGCGTCGAGCACCTCCGCACCGACCGAGGTGAACGGGCCGCCGTAGGGGTACCCCTGCACGACGGCCGCGTCGCCGACCTCGAGCGTCGGGGCGACGGCGAGCGGCGCGGCGTCCAGGCCGTCGACGGCGACGACGGCGAGGTCGGCGTCGGGGTCGTAGTAGACGACGCGCCCCTCCTCGGCCGGCCGGCCCGGCAGCTCGACGAGCGGCCGCTCGACGCCCGCCACGACGTGCGCGTTGGTCACGACGCGGTCGGACGCGACGACGAACCCCGAGCCGGTCACCCCCGTCCCGCAGGCGTAGGCCGTGCCCCAGACCCGCGCCACCGACTGGGCGGAGGTGTCCAGGGCCGGGTCCGCGAGGTCGACGTCGGGCGCGACGCGCGTCCGACGCGGATCGAGCAGCCCGTCCAGGGTCGGCAGCCCGTCGTCGACCACCGCGGCACGCGCCTGGGCCAGCGATCGGGTCACGGGGGCCGGCGTGTAGTCCTCGATGGTGCGCAGGACCGACGACGACGAGACGGCCGGCGCGAGCACGGGCGACCCGGTCGCTTTGACCGTCGTGCCGAGGAAGGACAGCGCCACGGCGGCCACCAGCAGGCTCGCCACGCCACCGAGCAGACGCTCGAGCGGACCGAGCGGGGTGCGGTCGACCTGCCGCCGCAGTCCGTGCCCGATCCCGGAACCGACCGAGGCACCGATCAGCGGGATCACGACGGCGAGGAAGAGCGTCGCCGGGCCGCGCCACTGAGCGGTGGGCAACGCGTCGACCACGAGGGGCACGGCCAGGAAGGTGACGACTCCGCCGACGACGAGACCCACCAGACCGCCGAGCGTGGCCAGCAGCCCCCGGGACAGCCCGGCGACGACGGCCACCACGAGGAGCACGACGAGCACGGCGTCGAGGGGTGTCACCGGGATCCTCCGGGGTGCTGGGCGACGAGGAACGCCGAGGATACGTGGTCGGGCTGTGTTCTTCCTGAGAACGGGGCCGCCCTCCGGTGGTCGCTGGCCACCAGGCATATCGCCGCAGAGGCACCTAGGCCCACGTCGATTTCGGCCTGGACGCACTCACCTACTGCGCGCTGTCGATCTGGACGATCCACTCGTTGACCGCCGCGACCGCACCGTCGAGCGGCATCGACAGGCCGGCGTCTCGGGCTGCCGTCGCGTAGTCGCGCGCCGCCCAGTGTTCATGAGCAGTGACGTTCGGCGGCCATGAGCGCTCGGGGCGACCCAGTGCACGCGCATCCTCAGCGCGCGCGTCGAACACCGCTATGGCGGCCGGACGAATGTCGCTCAGGCTCGGCTCGCCGTCCTCGTCGATCATGGACCGCAGGAGGACGAGGTCGACGACGTCGCGGGGCCGGTCGTTGACCCACATCGGGGGCTCGTGCGGATCCGAGGCCGCGTGGAGCTTCTGCGCGATCTGGTAGCGCATCGCGATCGTGACGAGTGCGTCCGGCGTCGGCAGCCCGAACGGCTCGAGGCGCGGAGCCGGGATCGTCTCAGGCATCGCGCCCGCGCCACCCTCGTCTGGCGCGAGCTCGACCTGGACCTTGCGCCACACCTGTCCCTTCAGACTCACGAACACCTGGAAGCGGCGGGGCTGGACGACACGGGTCGGGGTCTGGATCGTCTCGACCTCGGACCGGGTGAGCGTGAGCGGTCCCCACTGCTCTTCGAACGCGGCATCGAGCGCGACGATGAAGTCGTCGATGTCTCCACGGACGAGGCCGTCGAGGTCGCTCGTGGCACGCGCGGTCTTGCCCAGTCGATGCTGGAGGTAGGTACCGCCCTTGAGCAGGAAGCGGGGTGCGCCTTCGGAGTCGACCGCGCGTTGGAGCGCGGCGATCACGACCGTGGACGCGACGAGCCAGCCCATCCGCCCACCAGCGGCGGGCACGTCGAGCGCCTTCTCGGCATGGGTGACCCACTGTGCGAGGATCGACGCGCTGGCCGGCGGCTTGGCCTTGGGCTTGAGGTCGGCGAGCGTCTTGGCGGGCGGCTCGGCCTCGGTCATGCGCGATCCTCCAGGAGCTGGGTCAGACGGGCCACGTCGGCGCGCCGGACTGCGCCGGTCCGCTCCCCGCGCTCGATCGCCTGACGCAGGAGATACGTGGGCGTGCCGTAGGCGATGCACTGCTCGATCGCGGTCGTCGCCGTGACGACGCGCATGAGGTTCCACCAGCCGAGCTGGTCCGGCATCAACCTTTCGACGTGGACCACGAAGGCGTCGTTGTCGGACCGTCGAATCCGACGAGCCGTAGGGATGGTGACGTGGTAGCGGGCGGGGTTCACGTCGCTGATCTCGTGCAGCGCGAGGGCCGTCTCATGGCTCAGTGCCGCCTCCGGGTCACCCGTGCGCAGGAGCGCGACCTGGTACCGCTCGTTCTCGACGCCTGGCAGGTAGGGCACGCGGTAGATGCCGCGAGCCACGGGGAGCAGCCCTCCACGAGCGACGAGATGGTCGAGGGCACCCGGGGTCACGCCCAGGTCGTCGACAGCCTGCCTGCGGGACACCAGGCCGTTCTGCCCCTCCGCAAGATCACGCAGGGCATCGCGAGCGAGAACCTCACCAGGACCAGGCATGTCAAAAAACTACCACTAGTGGGGGTGTTTTGACATGTCTTGCTTGCCAGAGCTCCTACCCACGCGTCGCCCGACCTCTTGCCCAACCGGCTCCTGACCTCGGCGCAGGGAAGCACCCCCGCCCTCGGCCGACCCTGGTCGCCCACCACGGTCGAGGCGCAGAAGAGGCCCTGAACTGCGGCGATACCGCAGTTCAGGGCCTCCGAGCAGGACGGTCGAACCTGTCCGTGCTGTCGCAGGGATCAGAGGTTGAGCATGTGCCCCGCGAGACCGTGCACGGCCTCCTGGACGGACTCCGACAGCGTCGGGTGGGTGTGCACGTTGCGCGCCACCTCGTCGGCCGTGAGGTCCCACTTCTGGGCCAGGGTGAGCTCGGGCAGCAGCTCCGAGACGTCCGGGCCGATCAGGTGGGCGCCGAGCAGCTCGTTGTACTTCGAGTCGGCGACGAGCTTGACGAAGCCGGCGGTCTCGCCCAGGCCGTGTGCCTTGCCGTTGGCCATGGTCGGGAACTTGGCGACCTTGACGTCGTAGCCCTCGTCCTTGGCCTGCGCCTCGGTGAGGCCGAAGGAGGCGACCTGCGGCGAGCAGAACGTCGCACGCGGCATCATCCGGTAGTCGCCGAGCGTCATGGTCTCGGCACCGGCGATGGTCTCGGAGGCGACGACACCCATGGCCTCGGCCACGTGGGCGAGCATGAGCTTCGCGGTGACGTCACCGATGGCGAAGATGTGCGGCACGTTCGTGCGCATGTGCTCGTCGATCTCGATGGCGCCCTGCTTGGTGAGCTGCACACCGGTGTTCTCCAGACCGAAGCCCTCGACGGCCGGGGCGAACCCGACGGCCATGAGCACCTTGTCGACCTCGAGCGAGCCGGGCTTGTCGTCCTTGACGCCCTTGTACTCGACCTTGACCGAGGAGCCGTTGTCCTCGACGGACTGCACGGCGGTGGAGGTGAGGATCTTGATGCCGAGCTTCTTGTACTGCTTCGCGATCTCCTTGGAGACCTCGGCGTCCTCGTTGGGCAGCGCCCGGTCGAGGAACTCGACGATGGTGACGTCCACGCCGTAGTTCTTCATGACGTAGGCGAACTCCATGCCGATGGCGCCGGCGCCGACGATGGCGACCGACTTCGGCAGCTCGCGCGTCATGATCTGCTTCTCGTAGGTGACGACGTTCTCGGAGAGCTCGACGCCGGGAAGCAGCTTGACCTGGGAACCGGTCGCGATGATCACGTTGTCGCCGGTCACGGTCTCGGTGCCGCCGTCGTTGAGCGCCACCTCGATCGTGTTCGCGTCACGGAAGGTGCCGCGGCCGTCGTACTCGGTGATCTTGTTCTTCTTCATGAGGAAGTGGACGCCCTTGACCCGGCCGTCCGCCACCTCGCGGGACCGGTCGTAGGCCTTGCCGAAGTCGAAGCTCACGTCCCCCGACATGCCGAAGTAGTCGGCCTGCTCGTGGAAGATGTGCGACAGCTCGGCGTTGCGCAGGAGAGCCTTGGAGGGGATGCAGCCCACGTTGAGGCAGACACCACCCCAGTACTTCTCCTCGATGATCGCAACGGACTTGCCGAGCTGGGCCGCACGGATCGCGGCGACGTAGCCGCCGGGGCCAGCTCCGAGGAGAACGACGTCGTAGTGAGAAGCCATGGGCCACAGCCTATGGGGTGCGCGCCGGTGCGTGCGTCGTGAGGTCCGTCGCAGGTTTCAGCGCACCGAGTCGACCCCGTCGTTGGCGAGCTGGTCGGCCCGCTCGTTGCCCGGGTCGCCCGCATGGCCCCTGACCCAGACCCAGTGCACGTCGTGCTCGGCGACCTCGGCGTCGAGGGCCTTCCAGAGGTCGGCGTTCTTCACCGGCTTCTTCGCCGCGGTCTGCCACCCGTTGCGCTTCCAGCCGGCGATCCAGGACTTCATGCCGTTCATCACGTACTGGGAGTCGACGTGCAGTGTGACGTCGCTCGGGCCCTTCAGCGCGCGCAGCGCCTCGACGACGGCCGTGAGCTCCATGCGGTTGTTCGTCGTGGCCTTCTCGCCGCCGAAGAGCTCCTTGCGGTGCTCGCCGGAGCGCAGCAGGGCGCCCCATCCCCCGATGCCGGGGTTGCCCTTGCAGGCACCGTCGGTCCAGATCTCCACGGTCGGCTTGTCGCTCACGGGGGTCACCCTACGTCCCGGCACCCCTGCCCCCGCCGCCGACGCCGACGCCGACGCCGACGCCGACGCCGACGAGCGTGCGCACTCGCTCCCTCATCGGGCCGGACGAGGGAGCGAGTGAGCACGCTCGTTGTCGGAGGGGGTGTCTAGCGTCACGGAGATGAGGTTCGGGTTCATCAGCAGCTTCGGCACACCCGCCCAGCACGTGGAGATCGCCCGCGCGTGCGAGGAGCACGGCTGGGACGGCTTCTTCACCTGGGACGGCGTCAGCCTGGGCGAGTTCGGCGAGGGCGCGGTGGCGACGTGGGACCCCTTCGGGATCCTCGCGGCCGCGGCGACGGTCACCGAACGCGTCACGCTGGGGGCGATGGTCTTCGCGCTACCCCGGCACCGGCCGTGGGAGCTGGCGCAGCGGGCGCTCACCGTCGACCACCTCTCGGGCGGCCGCCTCGTGCTGCCGGTGGGCGTCGGCGTCACCGACGACCGCGCCTTCAGCTCGGTGCCGGGGCAGCCGCTCACGCTGAAGGACCGTGCGGCGGCCCTGGACGAGACCCTGGCCTGGCTCGAGCGGTCGTGGTCGGGCGAGCCCTTCACCGCCGACGGCGAGCACGTGCGCACCGGTGTGTTCCAGTTCCCGCAGCGGCCCGTCGCGGGCCGCGTCCCCGTGTGGCCGGTGGGGGTCTGGGACGCCACCCGGCCGCCGGCCCGGAACCTGCGTCGCGCGCTGCGCTGGGACGGCGTCGTCCCCCAGCTGCGCGGCACGGCCGAGGTCCCGGGGCCCGACGACGTCGCGGGTCTCGTCGCCTGGATCGAGGCCGAGCGCTCCGCGCGGGACGGAGCCGGACGTCCGTTCGACGTCGTGGTGCAGGGTCGCCTGCCTGACGACGACGCCGCGGCCGCCGAGCTCGTCGCGGCGATGCGGGAGGCGGGCGCGACGTGGTGGGTCGAGTCGCGCTGGGACCCGGCGCAGGACACCCCCGAGTCGCTCCTGGCCCGCGTCCGCCAGGGACCACCGGCCACCTGACGGCACCGATGGACGACGCGCCGCCGATTCAATGGTTCAATGTGTTGACTCATTGGATGAACAGGGAGGTTCCCGTGGCGGTCGTCGTCCTGGCGCTGGGGGTGGCCGCGGCCGCCGTGCCCGCGCTGCTCGTGAGCGCCGTGCTGTGGTTCCGGCGCCGGCCCACCGACGTCGGCGAGCCCACCCTCGCGGCCCGGCGCCACGAGGTGCTGGTGTCCACCGCGGCGCTGCTCGCCGCCGCGGTGTGCGCGGGCGCGCTCCTCGCACAGCCGGTGACCTGGCAGCCGGGCACGCCGGCCCCGGGGCTGCTGCAGGCGCTCACCCCCTGTGCCGTCGCGGCCACGTTCGCCGCCGTGCGCGGTGTCGGTGAGCTGACCTGGCCCCGGCCGCGCGGCGAGGTCCGCAGCGCCCCGCTGCGACGCCGCACCGCACGCACGCTCGGCGGAGCACGCCTGCGCCTGATGGTCATGACCGCGGGATGCCTCGCCGCGACGCTGGTCGGGTTCGGCCTCACGGCCGACCCGACGGGCCGCGCGTTCCCGACCGGACCGGTCGCCCTCGCCGACGGCGGGACCCTGAGCGGCGCCACCGGCCCCTACCCCGGATGGCCCTACGGCGGTCCCCTGCTCGTCGCCGTCCTGATCACCCTCGGGGTGACCGGCCTCGCACTCGCCACGATCGTCCGACGGCCGCCGCTGCACGGGGTCCCGGGGCACCACGACGACGCCGTGCGTGCCACGAGCACCGCGCGCCTGCTGGGTGCGGTCCAGCTCTGCCTCGGCGTCACGCTCGGGGGCGTGCTCGCCGTCGGCGGCATGGCACTGCGGAACGCGGGAAGCTCCCTGCTGCTGAACGGGGCGTCGCCGCACGGACTGGTCGCCGTCGGCACCGCCCTGGCCCTGGCCGGTGGCGCGATCCTGCTCGCCTCGGTCGTCGCGGGTCTCGTGACCGTGGCCCCGCGGCAGGCGCCCGACCCCGCGACCCCGGCGGACGCGGCCGTCGCATGAGCGACGTCGTCGTCGACCTCGGCTCTCCCGTCCCGGCCTACGAGCAGATCCGGGCCCAGGTCGCCGCTGCCGTCGCGGTGGGCACGCTCCGGCCCGGGGACCGGCTGCCGGCATCCCGCGCCCTGGCCCACGACCTCGGTATCGCGGTGGGCACCGTGCAGCGGGCCTACCGCGAGCTGGAGGGCGACGGCGTGGTGGTCTCGCGACGGCGCACCGGCACCGTCGTCACGCCGGGGAGGACGACGACGGGCGGCGGGACCGTGGTCCCGCCGCCCGTGATCGTCGAGCGGACCCGCGCGCTCGTCGTCGAGGCGCGGGCCGCCGGCCTCACCGACGAGGCCGTGCTCGACGTGGTCCGGGGCGTCCTGGCCGCACCGCGCGGCCAGGACTCCGACGTCAGCTGACCGGACGCGCCGGCTCGATCTCTACCTTCGGCAGGTGCTTGGCCGGCAGGGTCGTGGGGCGCCAGGACGACCGTGACTGCTCGTACGCGGAGATGTCGTCCTCGTGCTGGAGGGTGAGACCGATGTCGTCCAGACCCTCCATGAGCCGCCAGCGGGTGTAGTCGTCGATCTGGAACGGCACGGTGACGTCGTCGGCGTGCACGGTCCGCTGCTCGAGGTCGACGGTGACCTCGGTACCCGGCTTCGTCTCGAGGATCTTCCAGAGCAGCTCGATGTCGTCCGGGGCCACGACGCCGGCCACGAGGCCCTGCTTGCCCGAGTTGCCGCGAAAGATGTCCGCGAACCGGGAGGCCAGCACGACGCGGAAGCCGTAGTCCTTCAGCGCCCAGACGGCGTGCTCGCGCGAGGAGCCGGTGCCGAAGTCCGGGCCGGCGACCAGCACCGAGCCGTTGCGGTAGGCGTCCTGGTTGAGCACGAACGACTCGTCCCCGCGCCAGGCGGCGAACAGGGCGTCCTCGAAGCCGGTGCGCGTGACCCGCTTGAGGTAGACGGCGGGGATGATCTGGTCGGTGTCGACGTTGCTGCGGCGCAGCGGCACCCCGACGCCGGTGTGGGTGAGGATCTTCTCCATGAGGGGTTCTCCTGTCGGAAGGACGCGGGGCGGGCTCAGACGAAGGACGGCGCGGTCAGCGGCGCCAGCGGGGACCCGTCGAACGTGGTCAGGTCGATGTCCTCGCCCAGGTCGAGGTCGGCCACGGAGGACAGCGTGCCGCGCACGGCCGTGGCGGCCGCGACGAGCGGCGAGACCAGGTGCGTGCGGCCGCCCTTGCCCTGGCGGCCCTCGAAGTTCCGGTTCGACGTCGACGCCGCCCGCTCCCCCGGCTGCAGCTGGTCGGGGTTCATACCGAGGCACATCGAGCACCCGGCGTTGCGCCACTCGGCCCCGAAGTCCTTGAAGACGACGTCCAGACCCTCGGCCTCGGCCTGCAGCCGGACGCGGGCGGACGCGGGCACGACGAGCACCCGCACGCCGTCGGCCTTGGTGCGGCCCTGCAGGACCTTCGCCACGGACCGCAGGTCCTCGATGCGGCCGTTGGTGCACGAGCCGATGAACACGGTGTCCACGGCGATGTCGCGCAGCGGCGTGCCGGCCTCGAGCCCCATGTACTCCAGGGAGCGCTCGGCGGCCACGCGCTCGCCCTCGTCGGCGATCTCGGCGGGCACGGGCACGGAGGCGGACAGGGGCAG
Organism: Isoptericola sp. b408; assembly: GCF_030588085.1. Lineage (NCBI taxonomy): Bacteria > Bacillati > Actinomycetota > Actinomycetes > Micrococcales > Promicromonosporaceae > Isoptericola > Isoptericola sp. b408. Next base: position 52,568 of record NZ_JAUQYQ010000002.1, on the reverse strand, counting down.
TCCCTGGCCGGGGTTCGTCCCCCAGGTGACGAACGGCTCGAGGTCGGCGGCCTCGAGCACCACCTCGGTGTCGAACTCGGCGTCGTCGTCGCTGCGCAGCGTCCGCCAGTACTCGACGGCGGCGTCCCAGTCCTCGCCCTCGGGGGCGTGGGGGCGGCCCTTCAGGTACTCGAACGTGGTCTCGTCGGGGGCGATCATGCCCGCCCGGGCGCCGGCCTCGATGGACATGTTGCAGATGGTCATCCGCGCCTCCATCGACAGCCGGCGGATCGCCTCGCCGCGGTACTCGAGCACGTAGCCCTGGCCGCCGCCGGTGCCGATCTTGGCGATGATCGCCAGGATGATGTCCTTCGACGTCGTGCCGGGGGGCAGGTCGCCGTTGACGGTGATCGCCATCGTCTTGAACGGGGCCAGCGGCAGCGTCTGGGTGGCCAGCACGTGCTCGACCTCGGAGGTGCCGATGCCGAAGGCGAGCGCCCCGAAAGCGCCGTGCGTCGACGTGTGTGAGTCGCCGCACACCACGGTCAGCCCCGGCATGGTGAGACCGAGCTGCGGGCCGACCTGGTGGACGATGCCCTGGTCGGCGTCGCCGAGCGAGTGCAGGCGCACGCCGAACTCCGCGGCGTTGTTCCGCAGGGTGTCGATCTGGGTCCGGCTCGTGGGGTCGGCGATCGGCAGGTCGATGTCGAGCGTGGGGGTGTTGTGGTCCTCGGTGGCGATGGTCAGGTCGGGGCGGCGGACGGGCCGTCCCGCGAGACGCAGCCCCTCGAAGGCCTGGGGGCTCGTGACCTCGTGCACCAGGTGCAGGTCGATGTAGAGCAGGTCCGGTGCTCCGTCCGTGCCCTGGCGCACGAGGTGCGCCTCCCAGACCTTCTCTGCCAACGTGCCGGCCATCGCGACCTCCTCGTCCGCCGCCTCGTGAGCGGCTGTCGTCCATTCCATCGTGCGGGCTCTGACGTGACGGCGGGAGCCCTCACCCGCTGAGAACTTGCAATCTCAGTACGCGAGACGTCAGTATCGACCTATGGACGATACTAGCGGAGTCGGCGTACTGGACAAGGCCGCGTCCGTACTCGGAGCACTGGAGGCCGGTCCGGCCACCCTCGCGCAGCTGGTCGCCTCGACCGGACTGGCGCGACCTACCGCGCACCGCCTGGCGGTCGCGCTCGAGCACCATCGGTTCGTCGCACGGGACATGCAGGGACGGTTCGTGCTCGGGCCCCGGCTCAACGAGCTCGCCACCGCGGCGGGCGAGGACCGGCTGCTCGCCGCGGCGAACCCGGTGCTGACCGCGCTGCGCGACCACACCGGCGAGAGCGCGCAGCTCTACCGCCGCCAGGGCGACCACCGCGTGTGCGTCGCGGCCGCCGAACGGCCCGTCGGCCTGCGCGACTCCATCCCGGTCGGCGCCACGCTGACCATGCAGGCCGGCTCGGCCGCCCAGGTCCTGCTGGCCTGGGAGGAGCCGGACCGCCTGCACCGCGGGCTGCGCGAGGCGGTGTTCACCGCGACGATCCTGTCCGGCGTGCGCCGGCGCGGCTGGGCGCAGTCCGTGTCCGAGCGGGAGCTCGGCGTCGCGTCGGTCTCGGCCCCGGTCCGCGGACCGTCGGGGCGGATCGTCGCCGCGGTCTCGGTCTCCGGACCGGTGGAACGCCTCACGCGCCAGCCCGGCCGGCTGCACTCGGCCTCGGTGATGGCCGCGGCGAACCGCCTGACCGAGGTGCTGCAGCGCGCCGGGGACTGACGGCGCGCCGACCCGATTGTCACGAACATCACGTCCCGGTCAGTAGGCTCACCAGCAGCGGGACAACACAGTCTCGTGACCCGAGAGGCGTGAGGACCGGATGTCGGGAAAGGCCAAGACCGTGCTGATGTGGATCGTCGTGATCTTCCTGATCTACGCGATCGTGACGAGCCCTGAGCGCTCCGCCGACATCGTCCAGGCCCTGTGGGACGTCATCGTGGGGGCGTTCGCCAGCTTCGGGGAGTTCGTCTCGAACCTGATGTCATGAGCAGCTTCGCCGACCCCGAGCTCGCGGTCCGGCGCCACCGGCACCTGCGGCGCTACGTGCTGGCCGGCGAGAAGGTCACGGTGGCCACCCGCCTGCACTGGTCCAAGCTCGTCGAGCCGGTCGTGACGACGATCGCCGTGACGATGCTCGTGGCGTGGCTGCACTCCGCGACCGAGGTGGGCTGGGTCTGGATCCTCTGGGCCCCGGTCGTGGCGCGCCTGGTGCTGCGGTGGGCCGAATGGCACTACGAGTGGTTCGTCGCCACCGACAAGCGGCTGCTCCTCAGCTACGGCTTCATCATCCACAAGGTGGCGATGATGCCCATGACCAAGGTCACGGACATGGGGTACACACGGACGCTGATGGGTCAGCTGCTGGGTTACGGCCGCTTCGTCATGGAGTCGGCCGGCCAGGACCAGGTGCTGCGGCAGATCGACCGCGTCCCCGACGCGGACCAGACCTACCGCACCCTCTGCGACACGATCTTCTCGCCGAGACCACCGTCCGCGCAGGGCGACCCGGCACCCCGACCGCCCGCGATCGTCCCGTCCGAGCGGGCCGCCCGGCGGCCGGGCACGGCGGAGATCCCGGTGGTCGCCGCCGGAGAGCCCGCACCGGCGACGGGGTCCCCCACCACGCTCGAGGACCACCCGACGTCGACGGAGGAGCCGGCCACGGTGGGCCCGTCGGACGTGCTGCGTTCGTGGCGACGCGCCCGGCGGCGGCGCTCCGGCCGCGACGACGCGGAGGACTCCACCGGCGGCACCACCGTCCCCGACCCGTTCCTGTGACGCGGCGGGGTCGGTCCCGGCGGCGAGCACCCCACGCACGACGAAGGCCCGGTCCTGTCGGACCGGGCCTTCGCGATGTGTACCCCCAGCGGGATTTGAACCCGCGTTACCGCCGTGAGAGGGCGGCGTCCTAGGCCGCTAGACGATGGGGGCCGGACGTGACCCCGCGAACGGAGTCTGCGCACCGTCCGTGACGGACGATGATGCGTACCCCCAGCGGGATTTGAACCCGCGTTACCGCCGTGAGAGGGCGGCGTCCTAGGCCGCTAGACGATGGGGGCCTATGGTTGGTCGATCCGAGGAGCGACTCGCCGGTGAGAACTCTAGCGCACCGTGAGACCGGATCAGGGCCTCGTGAGGTGTGACGTAGAGCGCTGCGCTGGGGTACCAGGACTCGAACCTAGACTAAGTGGACCAGAACCACTCGTGCTGCCAATTACACCATACCCCATGGTGTCCGGACCAAGCGGGACATATCCGACCTTTGTCGGCGTTCCCTGCGTGGCCCAACGACCGGAAACATTACCGGACGAGAGCCCCGGATCCAAACCGGCCGACGGGTGCCCTTCGTCACGCCCGCCGCGCCCGCTCGACGCCGCCGGACCGACCGGCCCGCGGTCGGCGCGGCGCGCCCGTCAGGCGTCGCCGACGAGGTCCGGGAGCGCCGCCGCCAGCCCCGGCACGACGACGATGCCCCGTGCCCGCATGGCCGCGACGTCGGCGTCGTGCTCGTCCGCGCGCCGGGCGCCCGGCCGGTCCAGCCAGACGCCCAGCAGGCCCGCCTCGTGCGCGGCGGTCGCGTCGACACGCGGCTCGTCCCCCACGTAGGCGGTGCGACCCGGCAGGGTCCCCAGGCGCCGCGCCCCCTCGACGAAGACGTCCGGGTGCGGCTTGCCGTAGCCGAGGGTGTCGACGCCGACGAGGATCGGCAGGTCGAGGCCGACGGCGGCGAGCTTCTGCTCCTGCAGCGCCACGCCGGCGTTGGTGACGACCCCCAGGGCGACGCCCGCCGCCCGGAGCCGGTCGAGGAACCCGGCGGCGTCGTCGAAGGCCCGCCACGACCGTTCGAACGTCCCCCAGAACAGCTCGTCCCAGGCGTCGAACGCCTCCTCGCCCACCGGGGCCCCGCCGAACGTCCGGTGCAGCAGGTCGGCACGCAGGCGGCGCTGCGTGCGGTGGTCGGTCTCGCCCCGCGTGTAGCGGCGGTAGTGGCCGGCCGGGTCGGAGCGCCAGTGGTCCAGCACCGCGCCGTGGTCGACGTCCTCGGGCAGGTGCGCCTCCGCCACGGCCCGCAGCGCCGCGGCGAACGCTCCCCGCGTGTCCACCAGGGTGTCGTCGATGTCGAGCAGGACACCGTCGACGCGGCGTGGCGGGACGCCGAACGTCGTCATCGCACCGGGTCCTGCGGGGGGTTCTCGGCGAGCGCGGCCAGGGCGGCGTCGATCCGGCCGAGGGTCCGCTCGCGACCGAGCACCTCCAGGGACTCGAAGAGCGGCAGACCGATCGTGCGGCCGGTGACGGCCACACGGACCGGCGCCTGCGCCTTGCCGAGCTTCATCCCGTGCCACTCCCCCGCCGTGGCGACGGTGTTCTTCAGCGGCTCGGCCTCCCACGGGTCGAGCGTCGCCAGCGCGGCCCGCACGTCCGTGAGCAGCTCGACGGCGCCGGGCTTCATGGCCTTGTTCCAGGACTTCTCGTCGAACACGGGCTCGTCGAGGAACAGGAAGTCGACGTTGTCGGTGATGTCGCCGAGCAGCGCGACCCGCGACTGGGCCAGCGGCGCGACGGCGGCGAAGGCGGCAGGGTCGAACTGCTCCTCGGCCCACGGGGCGTGCGGGGCCCGCAGCCACGGTCCGACGGCGGCGATGAACTCGTCGACGCTCAGCGCGCGGATGTACTCACCGTTGAACGCGGCGAGCTTCTTGAGGTCGAAGAACGCCGCGGCGCTGTTGACGTCCTCGATGCGGAACCGCTCGATCATCTCCTCGAACGGCAGGATCTCCTCGTCGTTGCCCGGCGCCCAGCCCAGCAGCATGAGGTAGTTCACCATCGCGGCGGGCAGGTAGCCCTCGGCGAGGTAGTCCTCGAGCGCGACCTTGTCGCGGCGCTTGGAGAGCTTCTGGCGCTTCTCGTTGACGATGACCGGCAGGTGCGCCCACACGGGCGGCTCCGCGCCCAGCGCGATCCACAGCAGCTGCTGCTTGGGCGTGTTCGACAGGTGCTCCTCGCCCCGGATGACGTGCGTGATGCCCTCGTCGAGGTCGTCGACCACGTTGGCCAGCAGGAAGACCGGCGACCCGTCGCCGCGCGCGACGACGAAGTCCTCCATCGCGCCGTTCGGGAAGACGGGGTTGCCACGGATGAGGTCCACGACGCGCGTCTCGCCCTCGTCCGGGGTGCGGAAGCGCAGCGCCCGGCCCGGGGCCTCGGTCAGCCCGCGGTCGCGGCAGTGCCCGTCGTAGCCCGACTGCTGGCTGCCGGTCCGCGCGGTGACGTCGTCGCGGGTGCAGTCGCAGTAGTAGGCGCTGCCGGCCGCGAGCAGGGTCTGGAGCGCTTCGCGGTGCTTGTCGAGGTTCGCCGACTGGAAGTACGGCCCCTCGAACGTCGGGTCGTCGGCGTGCATGCCGAGGGCCGCGTGCGCCGCGAGGATGCCGTCGACCCACTCGGGCTTGTTGCGCGAGGTGTCGGTGTCCTCGATCCGCAGCACGAACCGGCCGCCGGTCTGCTTGGCGACGGCCCAGTTGAAGAGCGCGGAGCGCGCACCGCCGACGTGGAACATGCCGGTCGGGGAGGGTGCGAAGCGGACACGGACGGAGGAGGTACCAGCTGCGGGGATCACGGGCACAGCCTAGTTGTCCGACGCCGACGGGTCGCCCGGGGTCCGCTCAGCGCGCGAAGACCAGGTGGTGGTCGAAGGCGAAGCGCTCGTCGCGCACCAGGCGCAGCCCGGCGTCGGTGGCCGCACGCGCCACGTCGTCCGGCCGGTGGACCCGGAAGCGCCAGTCGCTGCCCCGCAGGCGCGGGTAGACGTTGAGCACGCCACCCGCCGCGCGCATCCACCAGGTGTCCCGCGGGAACGCCAGCACGAGGTAGCGCCGTGTCCGGTCCGCGGCCGCGGTGACGAGCGCTCGGGCGTCGGGGTAGCAGCACACCACGCTGTGCAGGGCGACGACGTCGGCCGGGCCGGCCAGGTCCGGGTGCGTCACCAGGTCGCCCGTGCGGCGGCTCGCCCGGCCCGTCAGGCCCGCGTCGGCCAGCAGGCGGGCGGCCACGGCGTCGTAGCCGGTGGAGATGTCCACGCAGACGGCCCGGTCCACGCCGGCTCCGAGCATCTCGGCGGAGAAGTCACCGATGCCGCCGCCCACCTCGAGCAGCGTCGAGCCGCCGATCACGCCGTCGCGGTAGAGCTCCAGCGTGCGCCGCGGCAGCGTGGTCAGCCCGGACCGGGCGTACCGCGCGGCGGCGCGACGTGCCTCGCGGTCGTCGAAGACCTTCTCGTAGCCCTGCGGCTCGCAGCACGCCGCCATCGCACGCCCTCTTTCCGCTCAGTCCTCGCGACGCACCACGGGGTTGGCCAGCACGCCGATCTCGTCGACCTCGCACTCGACGCGGTCACCGGCCTCGATCCGCCCCACCCCGGCCGGGGTCCCGGTGAGCAGCACGTCACCGGGCAGCAGGGTCATGGCCTTGGAGGCGTAGGAGATGAGGTAGTCGACGTCGAAGATCATCTCCGCGGTGCGACCGTCCTGCTTGGTCTCGCCGTTGACGCGCGAGACCACGCCGACGTCCTCGGGGTCGAGGTCGGTCTCGATCCACGGCCCGAGGGGGCAGGCCGTGTCGAAACCCTTGGCCCGCGCCCACTGGTCGTCGGTGCGCTGGGCGTCCCGGGCGGTGACGTCGTTGGCGACGGTGTAGCCGAGCACGTAGGCGCGCGCGTTCTCCGGCTCGACGTCCTTGCACGGCTTGGCGATGACGACGGCGAGCTCGGCCTCGTAGGAGACCTCCGTCGTCCACTCCGGCAGCACGACGGGGTCGTCCGGGCCCACGACGGACGTGTTGGGCTTGAGGAAGAGCAGCGGCGCCGTCGGCGGCTCCCCGCCCATCTCCCGGACGTGGTCCATGTAGTTGCGGCCGACGCCCACGATCTTCGAGCGCGGGATCACGGGCGAGAGCAGCCGCACCCCGTCGCCGAGCTCGATCCGCTCGCCCGTCGGCATCGCCGGCATGGACAGCGGGTCGCCGCTGAGGACGGCGAGGTAGGTCCTGTCGCCCTCGGTCTGGACGAAGCCGAAGCGGGGGTCGTCACCGGTGGTGAATCTCGCGATACGCACGGGTCCAGGCTAACCGGCCGTACGCCCCCGTGGGCGGAGGCGCAGGCGCCCCGAAGCCGATAACCTGCATCGACACACTCAGCGACCGAAGGGGCATCATGAGCACGCCGCACGACGACTCGAACGCACCGCACCGCGACGAACCGCCCCGCCCCGACCGCCACGACACCGAGCACCACGACGCCGACCGCCGCGACGCCGGGCGCTACGACGCCGGGCACCAGCAGCCGTACGCGGCCCAGGGCGCACCGGCCGCCCCCTACGCCGGCGGCACGCCCACGCAGGGGCCGGCCCCGAGCCGTGGGCTGGCGATCGCCGCGCTGGTCCTCGGCATCCTCGCGGTGCTCGGCTCGTGGATCCCGGTGCTCAACATCGGTGCCATCGTCCTCGCCATCATCGGCATCGTCCTGGGCATCATGGCGCTCGTGCAGGCGAAGCGGGGGACGGCGGCCGGCCGAGGCATGGCGCTGTTCGGCACGGTGCTGTCGGTCGTCGCGATCATCCTGGCGATCGTCGTCAACGTGTTCCTCGTGTCGACCCTCGAGGAGCAGGCCCCGGCGATCCAGCAGGAGCTGGAGCGCCAGCTCGAGGAGCAGGGCTACTCCGACGAGGAGATCGAGGAGCTGCTGGGCAACGGCTGACGCCGGTCCGCACGCCCGCACGGCAACGCCCGGTCCGCCTCCTGGCGGACCGGGCGTTCCCGCGTCCGACGGCGTGGCCGGGCCACGGCTGGTCAGGCCCGGGCGAGCACCTCGCCGTGCAGGACGGCGAACCAGCCGTCCGGCGCCTGGGCCCAGGCCCGCCAGTCGTGGGCGAGCTGCTCGAGGGCGACGTCGTCGGCAAGGTGGGACTCCTGGGCCTGCCGCGCGAAGTTCGACTCCACGCACCGCTCGGCCCAGACCTGGCCCCACCACTCCCGGTCCGTCGGGGTGGCGTAGCACCACGAGGACGCGCTGGGCACGGTGCCCGCGACGTCGAACCCTGCCTGCAGCACCCAGGAGAACAGCCGACGCCCGGCATCGGGCTCGAACCCGTAGGCGCGCGTGACCTCGTGGTACAGCGTGTTCCACTCGGTGAGCCCGGCCGACTCCGGGTACCAGGCCATGGCGAGGTAGTCGGCGTCACGGGCGGCGACGAGACCGCCGGGCTTGGTGACCCGCTTCATCTCGCGCAGCGCGGCGACGGGGTCGGACAGGTGCTGCAGGAGCTGGTGGGCGTAGACGACGTCGAAGGTGTCGTCGTCGAAGGGGAGCTCGTAGGCGTTGGCCTGCTCGAACCGGACGTTCTGCGCCCCGAGGGCGTCGGCGTGCGCCTGGGCCGCCTCGAGCACCGTCGCCGAGGCGTCGACGCCGACGACGCGCCCGCCGGCGAGGACCCTCCCGAGATCGGTCGTCACCGTGCCCGGACCGCACCCGACGTCGAGCAGGTGCATGTCGTCCTTGAGGTGCGGCAGCAGGAACCCGGCGGAGTTCTGCGCCGTCCGGGCGCGGTGAGCGCGCAGCACCGACTCGTGGTGCCCGTGCGTGTAGGACTCCGACTCCTGGCTCGGCACCGTCTGGTGGGTGCTCGGGGCCTCGATCGCGTCGGAGAGGGCCGCGCCCGACGGCTCGTCGGAGGCGTTCCCGTTCGGGCCGTCGGCCGGGCTGCCCAGGCTCGGGGGCTCCGGGAAGTCGGGCTCGGAACCCGTCGGCAGATCACTCATGGCGCCAACCTAGTGAAGACGTCCTGTCAGCACATCCCGTTTCTCACGAGACGGGACGGCTGGCAAGATCGCTGCCATGCCCACGGTCCGCGAGCGCCTCCTCGGCGGTCCCGCACGCGTCGTGGGGCTCGACGTCGCCCGCGGACTGGCCGTGCTGGGCATGTTCACCGCCCACGTCGGCGTGGCCGAGGACTCGACGGCCTGGCTCACCATCGCCGACGGCCGGTCCTCGGTGCTGTTCGCCCTGGTCGCCGGCGTCTCGCTCGCCCTGGTCACGGGTGGCCCGCGGGTCCTGGCCGGTGACGTGCTGGTCCACGCGCGGGCCCGGCTGCTCGTCCGGGCCGTCCTCCTGCTCGCCCTCGTGGCGCTCCTCGACCTGCTCGGCACGCGCGTGCTGCTCATCCTGGGCTTCTACGCGGCGTACTTCGTGCTGGCGCTGCCGTTCCTCACGTGGGGGCCGCGGCGGCTGGCCGTGGCGGCGGTCGTGGTGGCCGTGGCCGGGCCGCCGGTGGCGTACTGGGGCCCGGTCGCCCTGAGCCGCGCGGGCCTGCACCTGCCGGACGACGGGTCCGGGGCCGTCACGGACTTCCTGCTGACCGGCCACTACCCGGCGGTGGTCTGGATGGCCTACGTCTTCGCCGGCATGGCGATCGGGCGGTGCGACCTCTCCTCGACCGCGCTGCGCCGCGGGCTCGTGATCGGCGGCCTGAGCGCCATGGTGGTGGGCACGCTGGCGTCCTCGGCGGTCGTGGACCGGTTCGGGGGCCAGTTCGTGGTGCGCGACCAGGTGGAGGCGGCCTCCACGCCGGGCTGGTCCTGGACCGACCCGTGGCCGACGCCGGTGTACCTGGCGCTGGCCGGCCCGCACGACGACAGCTGGCTGGAGGTGGTGGCCACCGGTGGGTTCGCGGTGGCCGTGGTGGGGCTGTGCCTGTCCGTGGGGCGGATCAGCGGCTGGGTGCTGTCCCCGCTGGCCGCGGTGGGCTCGATGGCGCTGACCGTGTACTCGCTGCAGATCGTGGCGATCTGGCGGTGGGACCTCATCGGGTCCGCGACGAACGGGCCGCTGCTGGTGATGATCCTGGCCTCGCTGGTGACGGCCACGCTGTGGCGGCTGTGGCTGGGCCGCGGCCCGCTGGAGCGGCTGTTCACCGCGGTGGCACGACGCACCGCTCCCCCGCCACCCACGACGCGGGTCAGCACCACCGACCCGCGGTGACCGTTCGGCCCGCGCCCGGGGGCCGAAAGCCTCTACGCGGCGGGTGGCCACCGGCATAGCCTCGGGGCAGGACGGAGGGGGTGAGCGTCATGGCGGACCGTGAGACCACGGACCCGGCACGGCGCCGGGCGAAGGCGGCGACGGGTCTGATGTGGCACGTCGGGGTCTTCGTGATCGTCAACGGCTTCCTGTGGGCCATCGACCTGGCCACGGACCCGGGGGTGGACTGGGCCTTCTGGACCACGCTGCCCTGGGCGGTCGGTCTGGCCTTCCACGCGCTCGCGTACCTCATCGACGGCCGGCAGGTCGAGGACCGCCTGACCCGGAAGTACGAGGAGCGTCGGGGCGGCTGACCCTCGTCAGACGGTGACCTCGCCGCGCACGGTGGTGACCGTGGAGCCACCGACCCGGACGACGTCGCCGTCGCGGCGCACGTGCACGCGCCCCCGCCGACCGAGCACCGTTCCCTGGGAGGCGACGTAGGCCGTCGGCAGGACGGTGCCCGCGAGCCACTCCCCCAGCCCGGCGTTGAGCGAGCCGGTCACGGGGTCCTCGGCCGCACCGATCTCCGCGATGAACGCGCGCACCTCGACGTCCGCGTCGGGCTCCCCCGGACCGTACGGCCCGACGACGCCGACGGCGAGTCCGCCGAGCGCGGCGGGATCGGGGTCGACGGCGAGCACCGCGGCGGCGTCGGCGAGCCGGACGCCCACCCAGCCCGGTCCGTTGTCGACCCACGCGGCGTCGACGACGTCGGTGTCCCGGATGCGCAGCGCCCGGACGATCCGCTCGCGGTCGGCCGGCGAGACCGGTCCCGACCGGCGCAGCGGCGGCCCCACGAACGCCAACCCGTCCGCGGTCCGCGAGACCTCGACCAGCCCGACGCCGCACTCCTGGACGACGACGTCCTCGCGACCCGGCGTCCCGCCCGCCTCGAGCCATGCGTGGGCGGTCCCGAGCGTGGGGTGCCCGGCGAAGGGGAGCTCGCCGCCCGGGGTCCAGATGCGCACCCGGTAGTCGGCATCGGGGTGCGTGGCGGGCAGCAGGAAGGTGGTCTCGGACAGGTTGGTCCAGCGCGCGAAGGCGGCCATGCGCTGCTCGTCCCAGGTCCCGGCGTCGTGCACCACGGCCACGGGGTTGCCGGCCAGGGGTCCGTCGCCGAAGACGTCGACCTGACGGAACGGGAAGCTCGTCATGGCGGCAAGGTACCGCCGGACGACCCCCGGCGCCGCGCGGATCAGTCCACGTAGCGCAGCAGGGTCGCGATCACGGCCGCGATCCCGACCAGCAGACCGACCGTTGTGCCGTGACGTTCCACCCACGTGTCCAGCGGGACGTGCGGCGTGGGTTCGACCTCGTCCTGGTGCGGGTCGAAGTCCGACTGCGTGCCGACGGTGGCCATCGTCACCACCTCCCGTCTGCTTCCACGATACGACGGCCGCCGTACCCTGGCCGGGTGACACCGCCCTCTCTCCTCGCCGGTCCCGAGGCTCTCCGCGAGCCCGTCGGGGACGTCGTCGTGGACGGCTGGCGCGAGCCCGCGGCGGCGCACGCGCGGCGTGCGGACGCGCTCACCGCCGTCTGGCGCGCCGCCCGCGACCGGGGCGAGAAGCACGCCGTCGAGGACTTCCTGTTCACCTACTACCCCACCCGGGTGAGCCACCTGCGGCGCTGGCACCCGGGTGCCGGCAGGGTGCTGCCCGGGGCCGACGACCACGCCTCCTGGCGCTGGTACCGCACGGTGGACCTGCCCGACGGCGGCACGGGCGCCACGCTGGACACGGCGGCGTTCCTCGCCGGGCGCGGCGACACCGTGCGCTACGTGCGGTCGCTGGTGGGTGCCACGGCCGGTCGGACCGGGACCTTCGGCTGCTTCGGGCTGCACGAGTGGGCGATGGTCTACCGCGACGCCGCGGCCGGACGCGACCATCGCCACCCGCTGCCGCTGCGGCTGGGGGCGTCCGGCACGGACGAGGTCGTGGAGTCGCACCGCGTCGGGTGCTCGCACTACGACGCCTTCCGGTTCTTCACCCCGGAGGCCCGGGACGCCAACGAGCTCCGCCCGACCCGCGAGCGCCAGGTCGCGATGGAGCAGCCGGGCTGCCTGCACGCGAACATGGATCTGTACAAGTGGTGCCAGAAGCTCGGCCCCGCGGTCCCGGGCGAGCTGCTGCTGGACGCCTTCGAGCTGGCCCGCGACATCCGGTACACCGACATGGCGGCCTCCCCCTACGACGTCTCGTCCTACGGCGTCGAACCGGTCGCGATCGAGACGGCGGCCGGCAAGGCCGAGTACGTGCGGCGCCAGCGGGCCTTCGCCGAACGGGCGCAGGCGCTGCGGGCACGGCTGCTGGACGTCTGCGACGCGCTGCTCGCCGCCGAGGGCTGAACCGCTCCGCGACGGCGTCGCACCGGCGCTCTCGTATCACCCGAGCCCCGCGACGCCTCCTTCCAGGAGAGGGCCCGTGGCGCGGACCCCGGTCGAGCTCGAGGAGATGACCCGCCGTGGGACTCGGCAGCACGTTCGGGAAGATCGCCAAGAAGGCGAAGAGCGCAGCGAAGAAGGTCGGGCGCAGCGCCCAGGGTGCGGCCACCACGCTCGGACGCAGCGCCCGGCGCGCGGGGAAGAAGACCGCGCGCGTCGCGCGACGTGCCGGTCGGAGCGTCCGCAAGGGCGCCGGCTCGGTCGGCTCAAGCGGTCTCCACGTCGTCCAGGAGACGGTGAACCGCGCCGTCGGTCTGCCGGGAGCAGCGCTCGGTGCGTTGGGCGTCCGGCCGATGAAGAAGCTGCGGCTCCGGGTGATCGTCCTCGCGGGCGCTGACGGCGCCCCGGTGACGGGGACGTCGGCCGCGCGCGCCCGCGCACGGGTCCGTGAGGCGGTCGAGGTCGCCGACGAGCTCTTCCGCCGCGAGGCGCGGTTCCGCCTGGTCCCTGCCGGTCGGCGGTTCGTCACCGTCGACGCCGAGCCGGCGCCCGCGCCGGCCCGGCGGGTGCGCTGCAACGGCGGCGCGCTGCAGGACGACCTCACGGACGCGGGCGGGTACTTCCGGGCTCGGGCCGCGAGCAACCTCGTCGGCACGCTCACAGGCGCCGGCTCCCCGCTGACGGCGTTCGTCGTCGAGGACGTCGAGGGCAAGGCCGGGTGCTCCCTCGGCCCGCTGACGGACTACGTCACCGTGGACGACGGCGGGCTGGGCGCGCGGCGCACGCTCGCGCACGAGATCGGCCACGCCCTGGGACTCCCGCACACCGGCGGGGCGGGCAGCGCTCTCTCGGGCAGCAGCACGTCGAACCTCATGACGCCGTCCGGCCACGGGGCGACCCTCAACGACCGTCAGGTGCTGACGTTGCGCAGCTCGCGCCACGTCACCCTGCTGTGAGCGCGCCCCGAGGATCACCAGCTCGGCGTGCACGGTGCGCGACCGCGGCGGTCCCGGCCGCCGGGTCGACGACCTGTCAGGATCACGACATGTCTCGCGACCTCGCCGCCCCGCCGCGCGGACCCGTCGTCGTCCCGGACGCCGTGGCCGCGCTGGCCGGTGCCGACGACGTCGCCCCGGTGTGGCGCAACACCCTCGGTGGCCTGACCTTCCGGCTCTTCGGCGGCCAGGGCGAGCGGTACGTCAAGTGGGTGCCCACGGGGACGCCGGAGATCGACCTGGACGCCGAGGCGGAACGCCTCGTCTGGGCCGGCCGGCACACCCGGGTGCCGCGTGTGCTGGGCCGCGGCCAGGACGCCACCGGGAGCTGGCTGGCGACGGCGGCGCTGCCGGGCCGGTCCGCCGTCGACCCGACCTGGCTGGCCCGTCCCGAGACCGCGGTCCGCGCGATCGGCGCCGGGCTGCGGGCGCTGCACGACACTCTGCCCGTCGCGGACTGCCCGTTCTCGTCGAGCGCGACCGACCGGGTCGCGCGGCTCGAGCCCGCCGTCGGTGCCGACGTCGGACCCGTGCCGCCCGTCGACCGTCTCGTGGTCTGCCACGGCGACGCCTGCGCCCCCAACACCCTGGTGGCCGACGACGGCACCTGGGCCGGGCACGTCGACCTGGGCACCCTCGGGGTCGCCGACCGGTGGGCGGACCTCGCCACGGCAAGCCTGAGCCTGGGCTGGAACTACGGCGACGGGTACGAGCCGCTCTTCTTCGCGGCCTACGACATCGAGCCCGACGCGGAGCGGATCGCCTTCTACCGCCGCCTGTGGGACCTGGGCTGAGCGGGCTTGCGGAGAACCGGCACCCTGGAGTGCTCCCCGCCGCCCGCACGCCCCGGCGCCAACGAGGGTGCTCGTTCGGTACCCCAACCAAGCACTTGACGTACCGAACGAGCACGCTCGTCGGGGGTCATGCGGGGCTGCTGACAGAATGACCGCACGATGACTGCCACCGACACCGCCTCCTCGTCCGTCACGCCCGCACCGCGCCCCGCCGGCACCCTGCTGCCGCACCTGCCCGCCCCGACGGGCCAGGCCCCGGACCCGGACGCGCTGTTCGAGGGCTTCGGCGAGTGGGCGGCCGCGTCCGGACGGCCGCTGTACGCGCACCAGGAGGAGGCGCTGCTGGAGCTCATGACGGGCTCGCACGTCGTCCTGGCGACGCCGACCGGGTCGGGCAAGTCGATGGTGGCGATGGGAGCGCAGTTCGCGGCGCTGGCGGCGCGGCGGTCCGGCCTGGGCGGGCGCACCTACTACACGGCACCGCTCAAGGCGTTGGTCAGCGAGAAGTTCTTCGACCTCGTGGCCGCGTTCGGGTCGCGCAACGTCGGCATGATGACCGGCGACAGCGCGGTCAACGCCGACGCCCCCATCATCTGCTGCACGGCCGAGATCCTGGCGAACCTCGCGCTGCGCAACGGGGCCGGGAGCCCGGGCGACGACGACTTCATCGGCCAGGTCGTCATGGACGAGTTCCACTTCTACGGCGACCCGCAGCGTGGCTGGGCCTGGCAGGTGCCGCTGCTCGAGCTGCCGCACACCCAGTTCCTGCTGATGTCCGGCACGCTCGGCGACACCACACGGCTGCGGGAGGACCTCACCGAGCGCACCGGCCGTGACGTCGCCGAGGTCACCGGCGCCGAGCGGCCGGTCCCGCTGGAGTTCTCCTACGTCCAGGAGCCGCTGCCCGAGGTCATCGAGGAGCTCGTGCACACCCACCGTGCCCCGGTGTACGTCGTGCACTTCACCCAGAAGGACGCCGTCGACCGGGCCCAGGCCCTGCTGAGCACCAAGCTCGCCTCCAAGGAGGAGAAGCAGGCGATCGTCGACGAGATCGGCGCGTTCCGGTTCGGCACCGGGTTCGGCAAGATCCTGTCCAAGTACCTGCGCGCCGGCGTCGGGGTGCACCACGCCGGGATGCTGCCCAAGTACCGCCGGCTCGTGGAGCGCCTCACCCAGAAGGGGCTGCTCAAGGTCGTCTGCGGCACCGACACCCTGGGCGTGGGCATCAACGTGCCGATCCGCACCGTGCTCATGACGTCGCTGGTGAAGTTCGACGGCGAGCGCATGCGCCATCTGACGGCTCGGGAGTTCCACCAGATCGCCGGCCGAGCCGGTCGCGCGGGCTACGACACCCTCGGCGAGGTGCTGGTCATGGCGCCCGAGCACGTCATCGAGAACCGCAAGGCCCTCGCCAAGGCCGGGGACGACCCGAAGAAGAAGAAAAAGATCGTGCGCAAGAAGGCCCCGTCCGGCGCGGTCAACTGGACCGAGTCGACCTTCGACCGCCTGCGCGACGCCCCGCCGGAGCCGCTGGCCAGCCAGTTCCACGTCAACCACGCGATGGTGCTCAACGTGCTGGCCCGCACCCGGGGGACGGGCGACGGCGCCGCCGCCGACCCGGTCGAGGCGATGCGCCACCTGCTGACCGCCAACCACGACACCGCCGCCCAGCAGGCCGGCCACGTGCGCCAGGCGCTGCGCATCTACCGCTCGCTGCGGGTGGCCGGCGTCGTGGAGAGGGTCCGCGTCCCCGACGACACCCGCCCCGCGGGCTACCGCCCGAGCGTGCGGCTGGTCGTGGACCTGCCGCGGGACTTCGCGCTCAACGCCCCGCTGTCGCCGTTCGCGCTGGCGGCCATGGACCTGCTCGACGTCGACTCCCCCACGCACGCCCTCGACGTCGTCTCGGTCATCGAGGCCACGCTCGACGACCCGCGCCAGATCCTGTTCGGCCAGCAGAAGAAGGCGCGCGGCGAGGCCGTCGCCGAGATGAAGGCCGAGGGCATCGAGTACGACGAGCGCATGGAGCTGCTCGAGGAGGTGTCCTGGCCGAAGCCGCTCGCGGACCTGCTCGAACCCGCGTTCGCGCAGTACAAGCAGTCCAACCCGTGGGTCGCCGGGGCCGAGCTGGCCCCGAAGGCCGTGGTGCGCGACATGCTCGAGCAGGCGATGACCTTCGCCGAGATGGTCAGCACCTACGGCCTGGAGCGCACCGAGGGCGTGGTGCTGCGCTACCTCGCCGACGCCTACCGCGCGGTGCGTCAGGTCGTGCCCGAGGAGCACCGCACCGAGGAGGTCGCCGAGGTCGTCGAGTGGCTCGGCGAGCTGGTGCGCGGCGTCGACTCCTCGCTGCTGGACGAGTGGGAGCGGCTGCAGAACCCCGTCGACGACGACGCCGACACCGTGGTGGAGGGCGAGCTCGCCGAGGCGGGCGCCGAGGCGCCCGCCCGCCCGGTCACCGGCAACCCCCGCTCGTTCCGCCGGCTCGTGCGCAACGCCATGTTCCGCCGGGTCGAGCTCGCCGCCCGGGAGGACTACGACGCCCTGGAGACCCTCGACAAGGCCTCCGGCTGGGACGGGGACGCCTGGGCCGACGCGCTGGAGGACCTCTTCGAGACCCAGGGCGACGACGCGATCGGCTTCGGGGCGGACGCCCGCTCGGCCGCGCTGCTGACCATGCTGGAGCCCGGGGCCGCCCTGCCCGCCGGCGCCCCGCCGTCGGACGCCTCGACCGTGCCGGCCGACACCTGGTGGGTCCGTCAGATCCTGGACGACGCGAACGGCGACCGCGACTGGGCGATCACCGCGCTGGTGGACCTGCCGGCCTCCGACGAGGCGGGCCGTCCGGTCCTCGAGGTCCTCGCGGTCGGGCGGCTGTAGCTCACAGCAGTCCGGTCAGGCCGCGCACCAGCGTCGCGACACCGCCGACGTAGGCGAGCACGATGAGCACCCGGCGGGTCGCGGTCGCCGAGACCCGCGGGGCGAGCCGGTCGCCGACCACGAGACCCGCGAGGATCGAGACCATGAGCACCACCCACTCCCAGGGCGCCATGGACGGGAACGAGGCGTCGGAGAGCACCAGCTTGGCCACCATGGCCGCCAGCGCGTTCGCCGCGAAGAACGGCTGGGCCGTGGCCGCGAACCGCTTCGGGTCCCAGCCGCTGAGCACCGCGTAGACCGCGACCGGCGGCCCGCCGATCCCGGCCGCGACCGACCCGATCCCGCTGGCCGTCCCCGTCACCGCGAGCGGCCAGCCCGCGGCGGCGTCCACCGGGTGCCGGCCCTCGCGGCGCAGCCGGGTCGTCACCACCGCGAGGGTCATCGCGGCTATGACGAACGCCCCGATCGTCACCTCGAGGGCGGGGGCGCTCACCTCGCGCAGGGCGAGGGCGGCGGGGACGGTGACGACCAGCGACGACAGGGTCAGCCACGCGAACTTGCGCCACTCCACGTCCCGGACCACGCGGCCGAGGATGAGGGTCGACGCGGTCGCACCGGCCAGGTTGACGAACAGCACGCCCTCGAGCGGCCCGACGATCAGCACGATGAACGGTCCGGCCACCAGGCCGAACCCCATCCCCGAGACCCGCTGCAGGACGCCACCGACGAGGATGGCCAGGACGAGGAGGGCGAGCACGGCCCCACCGTACGCCGAGCGGGGCGGGCGGGCCGGACCGTGCCGTGGGGCGGACCTGCCCGCCGGCGAGTCGTCGGGCACACTGGCCGCGTGACACGCCGGAGGAACAGCGCACCGACCCTCGCCGTGCTCGCCCTGGAGAGGGCCGGGATCCCGCACAGGCTGCACCCG
This sequence comes from Isoptericola sp. b408, assembly GCF_030588085.1. NCBI lineage: Bacteria > Bacillati > Actinomycetota > Actinomycetes > Micrococcales > Promicromonosporaceae > Isoptericola > Isoptericola sp. b408. Next base: position 34,491 of record NZ_JAUQYQ010000002.1, on the reverse strand, counting down.
TACGACCACGACCCCCGCAGCACCCTGGGCTACGGGCTCGAGGCGGCCCGGGCGATCGGCGTCCCGCCCGAGCAGGTGTTCAAGTCGCTCGTCGCCGACGTCGACGGCGAGCTGGTGGTCGCCGTGGTCCCCGTGACGGGCGAGCTCGACCTCAAGGCGCTCGCCCGCGCCGTCGGCGGCAAGAAGGCGGTGATGGCGCCGGTCGCCCGGGCCGAGCGCGCCACCGGCTACGTCGCCGGCGGCATCTCGCCGCTGGGGCAGCGCACCCGCCTGGTCACGGTCCTGGACGCCTCCGCGACGTCGCTGGCGGTCGTCTACGTCTCGGGCGGTCGGCGCGGCCTGGACCTCTCCCTCGCCCCCGCGGACCTGGTGCGGCTCACCGGCGCCACCACCGCTCCCCTGGCCCGGTGAGGCCGGCCCCCGGGCGGCCCGGTGCCGGGGCGGGGACGGACGGCGTCAGGAGGGCTGGTAGGTCGGGTACCGGGTGTCGGTGGAGACGATGTCCTTGCCGAGCGGCAGCAGGGAGATCGGGATCATCTTGAGGTTGGCGATGCCGAGCGGGATCCCGATGATCGACACGAACAGCGGGATCGCGGTGACGACGTGCCCGAGGGCCAGCCACCAGCCCGCGACGACGATCCAGATGATGTTGCCCAGCACGGACCAGCCGCCGGCGCCGGGGCGGTCCACGACGGTGCGACCGAACGGCCACAGGGCGTAGCCGGCGATGCGGAACGAGGCGATCCCCCAGGGGATCGTCACGATGAGCAGGCAGCAGATGATGCCCGCGGCGGCGTACCCGATCGCGAGCCAGAAGCCCGACAGGACGAGCCAGATGACGTTGAGGATCGCTTTCACGCCGTCGATTCTGCCCCGTGGGACCGGGCAGGGCATCCGGGAGGTCCCTGATCCTGCCCCGGAGGTTCCTACACTGGGCGCCATGCCGTCCGACCTCCCCGACCGGATCGCCCGGGTACGCGCACGGATCGACGACGCCGCCACCGCGGCGGGCCGGCGCCCCGACGACGTCCGGCTGATGCTGGCCACCAAGACCCAGGACGCCGGGACCGTCCTCGCGGCCGTCCACGCCGCCGCCGACCTGGCGGCCGCGCGGGGGGACGACCGGCCGGTGCTCGTCGGGGAGAACCGGGTCCAGGAGCTGGTCGCCAAGGCGCCGGCGCTGGCCGACCTGGTCGCGGCCGGCCGGCTCGAGGTGCACATGATCGGGACGCTGCAGCGCAACAAGATCAACCAGATGCTGCCGACCGTCACGGGGCTGGCCGCCGTGGACCGGCTCTCCCTCGCGGAGGCGGTGGCGCGGCGCTGCGTGCGCGACGGCCGGACGCTGGACGTCATGGTGCAGGTCAACGTCTCCGGCGAGGGGTCCAAGTCCGGGGTGGCGCCGGCGGAGGCCGTCGAGCTCGCGACCGCCGTCGCGGCGCTGGAGGGGCTGCACCTGACCGGGTTCCTGACCATCGGGGCGAACACCCCCGACGAGGACGAGGTCCGTGCCGGGTTCGCCCGGCTGCGCGCGGTCCGCGACGAGGTCGTGGCCGGTGGCACGCCCGCCACCGAGGACGCCCGGGAGCTGTCGATGGGGATGTCGACGGACCTCGAGCTCGCGGTCGCCGAGGGGGCCACCGTCGTGCGGGTCGGCACCGCCGTCTTCGGCGCGCGCCCACCCGCCTGACCGGCTCAGGGCACCCGGTGGATCCACTCGGCGGTGTCGAACTTGGTGCGCACCAGGTCCTCGGCCCGCTCGAGCTCCTCGGGGCGCAGGTCGGAGGCCTCGGTCCGGTGCCGCTCGGCGAAGTACACCGCGAACGCCTCCACGACGTCGTCGCGCGTCATGCCGGTCTGCGAGCGCAGCGGGTCGACGCGCTTGTTCGCGCTGCGGGTGCCCTTGTCGGACATCTTCTCCCGGCCGATGCGCAGCACCTGCATCATCTTGTCGGCGTCGATGTCGTAGGCCATCGTCATGTGGTGCAGCACCGCTCCCCCCGCCAGCCGCTTCTGCGCGGACCCGGCGAGCTTGCCGCCGGGTGAGGCGACGTCGTTCATGCCGCTGAAGTACGCCTCCACACCCAGCTCGCCCAGGGCGCCGAGCACCCAGGTGTCCAGGAACGCGTAGGACTGCTCGAAGCTCATCCCGTCGACGAGTGAGCCGGGCACGACCAGGGAGAACGTGACGCAGTTGCCCGCTTCCATGAACATCGCGCCGCCGCCGGAGATGCGTCGCACGACGGTCACGTCGTGCTCGGCGACGCCGTCCTCGTCGATCTCGTTGCGGTAGGACTGGAAGGAACCGATGAACACGGCCCGCTCGTCCCAGTCCCAGAACCGCAGGGTCGGGCCGCGGCGGCCGGCCGCGAGCTCCTCGGTGAGCACCTGGTCGAGCGCGGCGAGCGTGCGCGGGGGCAGGGGTCCGGGGCGCAGCACCTCGAAGGTGTGGTCCTCCCACGTCGTGGCCAGGCCCAGCGCGCGCCGCACGGCGACGGCCACGGCCCGGGCGTCGAAGCCGACCATCGCCACGGGTCCGGCGATCTCCCCGCCCTGCTCGGCCTTCTCCAGCGCCTCGGTGACGGTGCGCGCGAGCTCGCCGGTGCCGGTCGTGGCCGGCAGCCCGCTCAGGGCGGTGTCGATGACGCCCAGCGCCTCGTCGGGTTCGAGGAAGAAGTCGCCCGACACGCGCACGTCCGTCAGGACGCCGTGGCCGGTGGACTCGTCGACCGCAAGGTCGACCGCGACGAGCTTGCCGCCCGGGACCTTGTACTCACCATGCACCCCGCCAGCCTAACCGCCCCGCGCGGACCGTTGTGGGCATGAGATCTGCAGCTCCGGGTGCGCCCGGAGCTGCAGATCTCATGCCCACAACGGGAGAGGAGTCAGCGCGGCTCGACGTCGGCGTGCAGCAGCCCGTAGACGTGGGCGTCGATGAGCGCCTCCCAGGCGGCCTCGATGATGTTGGGCCCGACCCCCACGGTCGACCACGTGTGGTGGCCGTCCGTGGTCTCGACCAGCACCCGGGTGGTGGCGTCCGTGCCGTGCTCGGCGTCCATGATCCGCACCTTGAAGTCCACCAGCTCGAAGGTCTCGATGGTCGGGTAGACCTTCCGCAGGGCATGCCGCAGGGCCTGGTCCAGGGCGTTGACCGGACCGTTGCCCTCCCCGGTGACCACGATGCGCTCGCCACCGGCGTGCAGCTTGACCGTCGCCTCGGCCAGCGCCTCGGCGTCCCGCTGGTCGGCGTCCGGCACGCCGCCGCGCCCGCCCGTGGTCTCGACGATCGCGCGCCACGACTCGACCCGGAAGTAGGCGGGCCGCTGCCCGGTGAGCTCCTCGCGCAGGATGAGCTCGAACGACGCGTCGGCGGCGTCGAACGTGTAGCCCTGCGCCTCGGCGTCCTTGACGCGGTTGGTCACGCGGGTCAGCAGCTCTCCCTGGCCGGCCAGGTCGAACCCCAGCTCGCGGCCCTTGAGCTCGACCGACGCCCGCCCGGCCATGTCGGAGACCAGCATCCGCATGTCGTTGCCCACGGCCGTGGGGTCGATGTGCTGGTACAGGTCCGGGTCGATCTTGATGGCGCTGGCGTGCAGGCCGGCCTTGTGCGCGAACGCGCTGGCCCCGACGTACGGCTGGCGGGTGTAGGGCGCGATGTTGGTGATCTCGGCGACGGCGTGCGCGATGCGGGTCGAGTCGGCCAGCCCGTCGCCGGCGAGGGTCGGCAGGCCGCGCTTGAGCGCGAGGTTCGCGACGACGGACACCAGGTCCACGTTCCCGGTGCGCTCGCCGTAGCCGTTGACGGTGCCCTGCACGTGCGCGCACCCGGCGGCGACGGCGGCCAGCGTGTTGGCCACGGCGCAGCCGGAGTCGTTGTGCGCGTGCATGCCGAGCAGCGGGTCCCCCGGCAGGGCGTCGCGGCCGTGCGGCAGGTCGAGCCCGGTCCGCAGCTCCTCGACGACGTCGGTGACCCAGTCCGGCAGCATGCCGCCGTTGGTGTCGCACAGCGCGACCACCTCGGCACCGGCCTCGAACGCCGCCGCGACCGCGGACCGCGTGTAGGCCGGGTCGTACCGGTAGCCGTCGAAGAAGTGCTCGGCGTCCACCACGACGCGGCGCCCCTCCCCCACGAGGAACTGCACGGTGTCGGTGACCATCGCCAGTCCCTCGTCCGGCGTCGTGCGCAGCGCCCGCTCGACGTGCCGGACGTCGGACTTGGCCACGAGCGTCACCACGGGAGCCTCGGAGTCGAGCAGGGCGCGCACCTGCGGGTCGTCCCACGCCCGGGAACCCGCGCGCCGGGTGGCTCCGAAGGCCGCCAGCACGGCGTTCTTCAGCTCGAGCTCCTTGGCCGCACGCCGGAAGAACTCGGTGTCCTTGGGGATCGCGCCGGGCCAGCCGCCCTCGATGAAGCCGACGCCGAGCTCGTCCAGCAGCGGCGCGATCGCGAGCTTGTCCGCGACGGACAGGTTCATGCCCTCCTGCTGGGCGCCGTCGCGCAGGGTGGTGTCGTACACATGGAACGGTGCGGTGGCCATCGGTGGCTCCGTAGGTGCGGTGGCGGCAACAAAAAAGACCCTCCGGGTACGGAAGGTCTGCGCGTCCGGCGGGGGTGCACCGGACGCGCTAGCTAATGAGGCAGTGACGGCGCTGGTCGCACCGCCGTGCGTGAGTCATACGTCACATGGTGCCACAGGTGGCCACCCATCGGTCAGCCCCGTCCGAGCCGCGGACACCCCTCGCCAGTTCTAACCAAAGTTGGTCATCTTTTGATTGCATGTCGCCGTAAGTCCCGCTAGCGTGACGGCCGGAGGCAGGGACGCCTCCGACGCCACGACCGGTCCGCGCGACCGGCTTCTGGGGGGAGCGACGATGCACCACGGGACCACGACCGCCACGCAGCCGCCCGCGACGACGGGCCGCACCGGCCTCTGGTTGGTCGGCGCCCGCGGCTCGGTGGCCACCACGGCCACGCTCGGGCTCGCCGCGCTCGCCGCCGGCCACGCCCCGCCGACCGGCTGCGTCACGGCGGCCGGACCGTTCGACCGGCTCGCCCTGCCCGCGTTCGACGACCTGGTCGTCGGCGGGCACGACGTCGCCCCGACGACGGTGGTCAAGCAGGCCGAGGCGCTCGCCGACGCCGGCATGATCCCCGGCCACCTGCTGGCCGGCACGCGCGACGCCCTGGCCGCCGCCGACGCCGAGATCCGGCCCGGCCACGACCCCCGCCGGCACCTGGGCTCCCAGCAGGAGGCCGCCGAGACGCTCGCCGCCGACCTCGTCGACTTCCGCGAGCGCCACCGCCTCGCCCGGGTCGTCGTGATCGACGTCGCCTCGACCGAACCGCCGCTGGACCCGGTCCCCGAGCACGACGACCCCGAGCTGCTGCGTGCCGCGCTGCTCGACCCGGACCGCGCCGTGCTCCCGGCCTCCTCGGTGACCGCGTACGCCGCCGTGCTCGCCGGCTGCGCCTACGCCTCGTTCACCCCGTCGGCCGGCATGACCGTGCCGGTCCTCACCCGCTGGGCCACCGAGGCCGGGCTCCCCGTGGCCGGCCGCGACGGCAAGACGGGACAGACCTGGCTGCGCACCGTCCTGGCACCCGCGCTCACCGCCCGCGGCCTGCGGGTGCTGTCCTGGGCCGGGACGAACCTCCTCGGCGGCGGCGACGGCGCCACCCTGGCCGACCCCGTCGCGGCCCGCAGCAAGCTCACCTCCAAGAACCGCGGCCTGCGCGACCTGACCGGCACCGACGTCACCCCGCTGCACATCGACAACGTCCCCGACCTCGGCGACGTCAAGGTCGCGTGGGACCACGTGCACGTCGAGGGGTTCCTCGGCTCGCGCCTCACCCTGCAGACCACGTGGAGCGCGCACGACTCCATGCTCGCCGCGCCGATGGTCCTCGACCTCGCCCGCCTGCTGGCCCTCGCGCACGCGGCCGGGCTGGCCGGCCCCGTCCCGGAGCTGGGGTACTTCTTCAAGGACCCCTGGGGGTCCGACGTGCACGGGGCCGCCGCCCAGGCGGTCGAGCTCGCGGACTGGGCCGGCCGCACCGCCGACGCCGTGGCACGGCGGCCATGAGGGCGGGCGACCTGGTCGAGCTCGTCCGCGCCCCGGCGGCGCTGACCGTCCTCGGCGACACCCTCGCCGGGATGGCCACGGCACGGCCGCCGGACCTCCGCCCGCCGCGGCACGCCCTGCTGCCCGTCGCCTCGACCTGCCTCTACCTCGGTGGCATGGCGCTCAACGACTACGGCGACCGCGACCTCGACGCCGTCGAACGTCCCGAACGCCCCATCCCCTCCGGACGCGTGACGCCCCGGCAGGCGCTCGCCGTCGGCACGGGGCTCGTCGCCACCGGCGTCGCGGCCGCGGGTGCGGCGAGCGGCCGGCGGGGGCTCGCCGTCGCAGTGCCGCTCGCCGCGTGCGTCCTCACCTACGACCTCGCGGCGAAGGACCGGCCCGCCGGTGCCGTCGTGATGGCCGCCTGCCGCGGGCTCGACGTGCTGCTGGGCGCCGCCCCGGGCTCCCTGCGCACGGCGCTGCCCACCGCCGCCGTGCTGACGACGCACACGCTCGCCGTGACGGCGCTGTCGCGCGGCGAGGTCCACGGCACCACCCGCGGCGTGGCAGGGTCCGCCGTGGCCGGCACCGTGGCCGTCGCCGCCACCACGGCCGTCGCGGCGTGGCGGGCACCGGCCGGTTCGCCGGGCGGTCCCACGGTCCGGCGCGTCGCGGCGCTGGCCGCCACCGCCGGGTACGTCGCCACGTGCCTGCCGGCGCAGCGCACCGCGGCCGCGGACCGCACGGCCCCCGCGGCACGCACCGCGACCCGGGCGGGGCTGCAGGCCATGATCCCGTTGCAGGCCGCCTGGACGGCGCGCGGCGGGCGGTGGGCGAGCACCGCCGTGCTGGCCGGCGCCGTCGCCGCCGGACGGCTGCTGCGCCGGGGCCGCCGGCAGGTGAGCATCACGTGACCACCCACCCCGCCCCCGACCGGCCCCCGTTCGCGCTCGGGTACGGCACCAACGGGTTCGGCGACCACCCGCTGCCCGCCGCGCTCGACGTCCTCGACACGCTCGGCTACGAGGCCGTCGCCCTCACGCTCGGCCACCCGCACCTCGACCCGTTCGCACCCGGTGCCGCGTCCGTGACGGCCCGGCTGGCCGACCGTCTGGGCCGGATGCACGACGGCGCGGGGGCGGACGTCGTCGTCGAGACGGGGACGCGCTACACCCTCGACGCGTGGACGAAGCACCGGCCCACCCTCGTCGACCGCGAGGCCGACCTGCGGATGCGCTACCTGACGCGGGCGATCGACGTCGCCGCCACCCTCGACGCGACGTGCGTGTCCTTCTTCTCCGGCGTGCTCCCGGACGGCGACCGCCCTGCCGAGGGGTGGGCCCGGCTGCTCGACCGTCTGCCGGTCCTCCTGGAGGAGGCCGGCGAGCACGGCGTGCAGCTCGCGATCGAACCCGAGCCGGGCATGCTCGTCGAGACCGTCGAGGACGCCCTGCGGCTGCGCTCGGACCTCGGCGACCCCGCCGGTCTCGGTCTGACCGTCGACGTCGGGCACTGCCTCGTCGTCGAACCCGACGGCGTGGTCGGCGCGCTGCGCGCCGCCGCCCCGGTGCTGACGAACTTCCAGCTCGACGACATGCCCCGCACCCACCACGAGCACCGGCCCTTCGGCGAGGGCGACCTCGACCTGCCGCTCGTGCTCGCCACCCTGGCCGACATCGACTACCGCGGCGTCGCCGCGGTCGAGCTGCCCCGCCACTCCCACGACTCCCCGGCGCTCGCCCGCCGCAGCCTCGCCGCGGTGCGGCGCGCCTGGGCGGACGTCGTCGGGCACCCCCACCCGGAGGCCCCCTGATGAGCGACACCTGGATCGACCGGACCCGGGCCGAGGTCGCCCGTGACCCGCGCACGCTGCCCCGCGCCTTCGCCCTGGCTCCTCGGCGGGCCGGCCGCGGACCCCGGCGGCCCGGGGCCGACCCGCACGGCCTCGTGCACGGCACGTTCGAGGACGAGGCCCGCGCCGCCCTGGTCGTGGCGCTGGCCCACGCCGCCGGCGACGGCGAGGACGTCGCCGGACGGCTGCGCGACCTGTTCACGCAGGGGGACACCGGCGAGCGCCGCGGGGTGCTGCGCGGCCTCGACGCCCTGCAGTCCGACGGCGCGGTCGCGGCCGGCTCCCCCCTGGCGCGGACCGGCGTCGAGCTCGCCCACGACGCGCACCGCGCCAACGACCCCTCCCTCGTGGCCGCCGCCGTCGGACCGTTCGGCGCGGCGCACCTGGACCAGCACACGTGGCGGCACACGGTCCTCAAGCTCGTCTTCCTCGGGGTGCCGCTCGACGCCGTCGCCAGGCTGGCCGACCGCGTCGACGCCGAGACCGCGCGGATGGTGTCCGACTTCGCCGCCGAACGACGCGCCGCCGGGCGCCCCGTCCCCGCCGACGTCGACCGGCTGCTGCAGCACCGACCCGACCCGGCCGTCCCGGCCCCGACCACCGCGGAGTGACCATGCGCATCTTCGACCCGCACGTCCACATGACCAGCCGGACCACCGACGACTACGAGCGGATGTACGCCGCCGGGGTGCGCGCCGTCGTCGAACCCGCGTTCTGGCTCGGCCAGCCGCGCACCGGGGTGTCCTCGTTCACCGACTACTTCGACTCGCTGCTCGGCTGGGAACGGTTCCGGGCCGAGCAGTTCGGCATCCGGCACCACGCCACCATCGCCCTCAACCCCAAGGAGGCCAACGACCCGCGCTGCCGCGAGGTGCTCGCCGAGGTGCCGCGCTACCTGCTCAAGGACGGCGTCGTCGCGGTCGGCGAGATCGGCTACGACTCGATGACACCCGCCGAGGACGAGGTGTTCGCCGCCCAGCTCCAGATGGCGCGCGAGGCCGGGCTGCCCGTCCTGGTGCACACGCCGCACCGGGACAAGCTGAACGGCACCCGCCGCACCCTCGACGTCGTGCGCGAGTCCGGGATCGACCCCGCTCGGGTGCTCGTGGACCACCTCAACGAGACCACCGTGGCGATGGTGCGCGACGCCGGCGCCTGGGCGGGCTTCTCCATCTACCCGGACACGAAGATGGACCCGCACCGCATGGTGGCGCTGCTGGACGAGTACGGCACCGAGCGGATGATCGTGAACTCGGCCGCCGACTGGGGCCGCAGCGACCCGCTGCTGACGGCGCGTACCGGCGCCGAGATGCTCGCCGCCGGGTTCACCGAGCACGACGTCGACCGCGTCCTGTGGCGCAACCCGGTGACCTTCTACGGGGCCTCCGGCCACCTTGTGCTGGAGCCGGTCCCCGGCGTCGTCGCCGGCGAGGTCCCGGCCCCGGCTGAGTTCGAGGGCTCCTCCGTGCTGCGCGGCGCGCGCGTCTGAGGACCCCGATGCACCTGTCGTACTGCACCAACGTCCACCCCGCCGAGGACCTGGACGGCGTGCTGGACCAGCTCGCCCGCAGCGCCGGCCCGGTCCGCCGCGCCGCCGGGCTGGACCGGCTCGGGATCGGGCTGTGGCTGCCCTCCCGTCTCGCCCACCGCCTCGACGCCTCCGCGGCCGACCGCGACCGCCTGCGTGTCGCCCTGCACGAGCACGGCCTCGAGGTCCGCACGCTGAACGCCTTCCCCGCCGGCGGGTTCCACGCCGACGTCGTGGGCCGCGCCGTCTACCGCCCCGACTGGACCCGGCCCGAGCGCCTGGCCTACACGCTCGCCTGCGCCCGGGTGCTCGCCGACCTGCTGCCGACGGGCGCCGACGGGTCGGTCTCGACGCTCCCGCTGGGGTGGCGCACCGGCTGGACGGCGTCGGACGACGAGGCCGCCACCCGGGCGCTGGCCACGCTGTCCGCCGAGCTGCGCGCCCTCGCCGAGCGCAGCGGGGTCGTCGTCCGGCTCGCCGTCGAGCCCGAACCCGGCTGCGTGCTGGACACCGTCGACGACGTCGTGGGGTGGCTGGGCGCCCGGACCGGCGCCGACCGGCCCGCGACCGCGCGGATCGACCCCGCACTCGTCGGCGTCTGCCTCGACACCTGCCACCTGGCGGTGTCGTTCGCCGACCCGGCCGCCGCGGTGCGGCGCATCACCGGGGCCGGGCTCCGGGTCGTCAAGGTGCAGGCCTCCGCCGCCCTGCACGTCGCCGACCCGGCGGCGCCCGCCGCCCGTGATGCCGTGCGTCGGTTCGCCGAACCGCGCTACCTCCACCAGACCCGCGAGCTCGGTGCCGACGGGCGGGTGCACGGCGTCGACGACCTGACCGAGGCGCTGGCGGGCGGTCTGCCGGGCCGCGGGCCGTGGCGCGTGCACTTCCACGTCCCGCTGCACCACGACCCGGCGCCGCCCCTGGCGGCCACCACCGACGTGCTGCGCGAGGCCGTCGCCGCGGTCGCCGCGGCGCCGCACGGCGAGGAGGCGCACCTGGACGTGGAGACCTACACCTGGTCGGTCCTGCCCCCCGACGTGCTGCCGTCCGGCACCGACGAGCTGGTGGCGGGCATCGCCGCCGAGCTGCGCTGGGCCGCCGACCACCTGACCGCCCGTGACACCGTCCTGACCCCCGCCGGGAGGAGCACCCCGTGAGACCCGTCCTGCTGCTCGACGTCGTGGGGCTCACGCCCCGCGCCCTGGCCCACATGCCCCGGCTCCGCCGTCTCGCCGACGGCGGATGGTCCTCGTCGCTGGCGACCGTGCTGCCGGCGGTGACCTGCACGGTCCAGTCGACGATGCTCACGGGCCTGTCCCCCGCCCAGCACGGCGCCGTCGCCAACGGCTGGTACTTCCGCGACCTGGGCGAGGTCCACCTGTGGCGCCAGCACCACCGCCTGGTCGCCGGCGAGAGGGTCTGGGAGACCGCCCGGCGGCGCCGTCCGGGGTACTCCGCGGTGAACGTGTGCTGGTGGTACGCGATGGGGATGACCACGGAGGTCACGGTGACGCCCCGGCCGATCTACCACGCCGACGGCCGCAAGTCCCCCGACGCCTACGTGCGACCGCCCGGCCTGCACGACGAGCTGGTCGAGCGCTTCGGCGACTTCCCGCTGTTCACCTACTGGGGCCCGACGGCGTCGCTCACGTCCAGCCGCTGGGTCGTGGACGCCACCCGGCACCTGCTGCGCACCCGGGCCGCCGACCTCACCACCGCCTACGTCCCGCACCTCGACTACGACCTGCAGCGGTTCGGCCCGGAGTCTCCCCAGGCCGACGCCGCCGCGGCCGACCTGGACGGCGTGCTGGCGCCGCTGCTCGACCAGGCCGAGGCCGACGGCGTGACCGTCCTGGTCGTCTCCGAGTACGGCATCACCCGGGCCGAGCGCCCCGTGCACCTCAACCGGGTCCTGCGTCGCGAGGGCCTGCTGGAGGTGTACACCCAGGCGGGCCGCGAACAGCTCGACCCGTGGACCTCGCGGGCGTTCGCCGTCGCCGACCACCAGGTCGCGCACGTGTACGTCGACGACGCCTCCGACGTGGCCCGGGTCGCCGCCCTGCTGCGCACCGTGCCCGGCGTCGACGAGGTGCTCGACCGCGAGGCCCAGGCCCGCCACGGGCTGGACCACGAACGCTCCGGCGAGCTCGTCGTCGTCGCCGAGCCGGGCGCCTGGTTCACCTACTACTTCTGGCTCGAGGACGACCGTGCCCCCGAGTACGCCCGCGCCGTGGACATCCACCGCAAGCCGGGGTTCGACCCGGCCGAGCTGTTCTTCGACCCCGCGGACCGGTTCGCGAAGGCCAGGGCCGGGCTGAACCTCGTGCGCAAGAGGCTCGGCCTGCGGTACGCGATGTCGACCGTGCCGCTCGACGCCTCCTGGGTCGGCGGCACGCACGGTCGGTTGCCGGACTCCGCCCTCGACGCCCCGATGGTGCTGTGCTCCGACCCGACCGTCCCCGACCCCGTCGCGTCGTGGGTGCACGACGACGACCGGGCCGTGCCGGCCGCGTCCGTCAAGGATCTCGTCATGTCGCTGCAGGGCCTCGCGCACCCGGTCGGCGCGGCGCGGTGAGGTGCTCCCGGGCGACGTCCCGGGGGGCGCCGACGGCCCGGATGTGGTCCTCTAGGGGCACGACGACGGCGAGGAGAGGGACAGTGAGCGATCAACAGCGTCCGTACGGGTCCGAGGACCCGACGCAGCGCTACCGGCCGGTGAACCAGCCGGCGGAACAGCCTCCCGGGATGATGCCGGCGCAGAAGCCGACCTGGGAGGCCGCACCGAAGCCGCCTCCGCCCGAGCCGCGCCTCGACATCGGCCGGTACTGGGCCGGAGCCGCCGCCACCGTGCTCGTGTGCGCCCTGCTCGGTTTCACCGCCTCGGTGATCTTCGACGAGGTCTTCGGCATCGAGCTGATCCCGCCGCCCGACGTCGCCGGCGGCGGGGACGACGCCTCGTGGGCCGCCGCCGGGGCGCTCTTCGCGCTCGCCGCCGCCATCGTGCTCAACCTTCTCGTGGTCGTGGCCCCGCGGCCGCGGATGTTCTTCGGCTGGCTCGTCGGGCTGACGACGGTGATCCTCGCGGTGCTGCCGTTCACCGGCAACCCCGACCCGCTGTCCGGCGCGATGACCGCGCTGGTGTGGGCGGTCCTGGGGATCGCGGTCGCCTCGATGCTCGGCAGCGTCATCACCCGGACGCTCGTGGTGCCGACGGTCCCGCCGCGCTGAGGATCCGACGACGAGGGGGGCCGGGGGGGCGGGCCCCCCCCCCCCCCCCCCCGGGGCCCGCGCCGCCCCCCCGCGCCCCCCCCCCCGCCCGGGGCCCCCCCC
>NZ_JAUQYQ010000002.1:0-21705 GCF_030588085.1 Isoptericola sp. b408 | reverse complement strand
CGGCCTGGGGGGGGCCGGGGGGGCCCGCCGCGGGGAGGATCCGCCGCCGGGGGGCCGGGGGCGGCGGCCCGCCCCGGCCCCCTCGTCGTGGAGCGGTCAGGCCAGCCGGCGCATCCAGCCGTGCCGGTCCCGCGCCCGCCCGTACTGGATGTCCGTGAGCTCGCTGCGGATCGCCATGGTCAGCTCGCCCGGCTCACCGTCGGCGACGGTGTGGTCGAAGTTGCTGCTGGCCAGACGACCCACCGGCGTCACCACCGCCGCGGTGCCGCAGGCGAACATCTCCCGCACGCTGCCGCCGGCGAGGCCCGCCTCGATCTCGGCGAGGGAGATCCTCCGCTCGACGACCTCGTGGCCGCGGTCCGCCACCAGCTGCAGGATGGACTTGCGGGTGATCCCCTCGAGGATCGAACCGGTCAGCTCCGGGGTGTGGACGGTCCCGTCGTCCATCACCACGAAGATGTTCATGCCGCCGAGCTCCTCGAGGTAGGAGTTCGTGCTGGCGTCCAGGAAGCACACCTGGTCGCAGCCGTTCTGCTGCGCCTCGGTCTGCGGCAGCAGGCTGGCGGCGTAGTTGCCGCCGCACTTGGCGTTGCCCGTACCGCCCGGCCCGGCCCGGTGGTAGTCCTGGGAGACCCAGATCGAGACGGGCTTGACGCCGCCGGCGAAGTACGGGCCGACGGGCGAGGCGATGCACAGGTACTCGACCTCGGCGGCGGGCCGGACGCCGAGGAACGGCTCGGAGGCGAACATGAAGGGGCGCAGGTAGAGGCTCGAGTCCTCCCCGCCGGGGACCCAGGCGCGATCGGTCCGCACCAGCGCGGCGATCGAGCCGATGAAGTCGTCCACCGTCAGGGCGGGCAGCGCGAGCCGGTGCGCCGAGCGCGCGAACCGGTCGGCGTTCGCCTCGGGCCGGAAGGTCCACACCGACCCGTCGGCGTGCTTGTACGCCTTCATGCCCTCGAAGATCTCCTGCGCGTAGTGCAGGACGGCGGTGGCGGGGTCGAGCTGCAGCGGACCGTACTTCTCCACGCGCCGGTCGAGCCAGCCGTCCTCCTGCCGCCAGGACACCCGGGCCATGTGGTCGGTGAACACCGTGCCGAAACGGGGTGCCGCGAGCGCTTCTTCGCGCTCGGCGTCAGGGGTGGGCTCGTCGGTGCCGCGGACGTCGAACAGGGCGACGAGGTCCTCGAGCTCCTCGGGGAGCACGTTGTGCGAGGTCGTGGTCATATCAGAGGCCTTTCACCAGGTAACCCCTGTAGGGTCCCACGACTCTCGGCATCGTGGGACCCCGTGCGGCGCCGCCCCTGCGCCGACCCCCTCGCGCGCCCGGAGCCGTGCGGATCCCGGGCGGCTGATCCGGCGGGTCAGCCCGCGACGCGCGCGGCGAGCTCGCGCCCGACCTCCGCCGTGGACCGTACCCGGTCGCCCCGCTCGGCGAGGTCGGCCGCCACGGCGGCCTCGACCCGGCGGGCCTGCTCGGTCAGCCCGAGGTGGTCGAGCAGGAGGGACACGGACAGCACCGTCGCCGTCGGGTCGGCCTTGCCCTGGCCCGCGATGTCGGGGGCGGACCCGTGCACCGGCTCGAACATCGAGGGCGTGGTGCGGTCGGGGTTGATGTTGCCGGACGCGGCCAGCCCGATGCCGCCGGTGATCGCCGCGGCCTGGTCGGTGAGGATGTCGCCGAAGAGGTTGTCGGTGACGATGACGTCGAACCGCGAGGGGTTCGTGGTCAGGAAGATCGTCGCGGCGTCGACGTGCAGGTAGTCGGTGGTGACGTCCGGGAACTCGGCGTTGACGGCCTCGACGGTGCGCCGCCACAGGTGACCGGCGTGCACCAGCACGTTGTGCTTGTGCACCAGCGTCAGGTGCTTCCGGGGGCGCGCCTGGGCACGGGCGAAGGCGTCGCGGACGACCCGCTCGACACCGAACGCGGTGTTGACCGACACCTCGGTGGCGATCTCGTGGGGCGTCCCGGTGCGGACGGACCCGCCGTTGCCGACGTACGGACCCTCGGTGCCCTCGCGGACGACGACGAAGTCGACGTCGCCCGGGTCGGCCAGCGGGCTGGTGACGCCCGGGAAGAGCTTGCCGGGCCGCAGGTTGACGTAGTGGTCGAGGGCGAACCGGAGCTTGAGCAGCAGACCGCGCTCCAGCACGCCGGACGGCACCGAGGGGTCGCCGATCGCGCCCAGCAGGATGGCGTCGTGGTCCGTGATGCGCGCGAGGTCCTCGTCGGTGAGGGTCTCGCCGGTGCGGTGCCAGCGACGGGCGCCGAGGTCGAGCTCGGTCGTCGAGACCTTGACGTCGGCGCCGGTCAGCGCCGCGTCGAGCACGGTGAGACCCTGCTCGACGACCTCGGGACCGATACCGTCCCCTGCCACCACGGCCAGATCGATGTTGCGCGTCATGCGCCGATACTACGCGGGGGCACGCCATCATGCGGACGCGCGTCTCAACATGCGGACAGGACGCGAGCTACATCTCCCGCGAGGACAGCACGCAGAACTCGTTGCCGTCGGGGTCCGCCAGCACCGTCCACGACGCGTCCGCCGGCTGCCCGACGTCGATCCGCGTCGCCCCGAGCGACACCAGCCGGTCGATCTCGGCGTCGCGGTCGTCGCTGGTGTGCGGCGCGAAGTCCCAGTGCAGGCGGTTCTTCGACGACTTCTCGTGCTCCACACGCACGAACACCATCCCCGGGGGCGTCTGGTGGAAGGTCAGGCTCCTGCCCAGCTCCCGGGCCCAGGGCGGGACGAGGACGCACTCCTCGTCGGACTCGTAGGCGAACTCCCATCCCAGGGCCTCCGCCCACCAGCCCGCCAGGGCACGCGGGTCGGTGGACTCCACGACGGTCGAGTACCAGCGCAGCGGCATGTCGCGATCACCTCACTCGGAGTAGAGGACCTTGAACCGCTCGCACAGGACCTCCAGCGACGGGTCGAACTCGTGGGCGGTGCCCGCCAGCGTGCGGCGCCAGTAGCGCTCGTGCTCGGTGCGCCAGGACTCCAGCGTCCGGTCGTCCTCGCCCTCACGCCAGGCGTGCTCTGCGGTGACCTCGCTGAACGGCACGCGGTCGACCTGGGTGGTCCGGATCAGCGCCCGGGGCTCGCCCGCCCCGTCGAGCAGGATCGACAGGTCCCCCTTGCGGGGCTCGGGTTCCCCGGCGTCCTCGTACTCGACGACGAGCGACGCCGTCGCCGTCTTCGTCCCGACGAGCACCAGACGGAGCAGCTCGTCGGCCAGCCGCGGCGAGTCGCCGAACGCCCAGGCCGGCGGCGGGACGACGTTCTCCGACCGCTCCCCCACGGCTCCGCCGTGGCTGGTCCGGCCGGCACTGGGCCGGGCGGTGTCCCAGAAGGCCGTGATCCGTTCGGCCTGGGCCACGTCGTCCAGCTGCGGACCCTGGTCGGCCGTGGCGGCCGCCTCGGGCGGGGGTGCGTCGTGGCCGGTGAAGGCGCCGTCGTCCGTCATGCGGGACATCCTGCCACCGCCGCCGGTCCACCGCGCCCCCACCCCGCCTTCTGCGAGTCAGGACGGATCTCGGCGGGTCAGGACGGAACTCGACGGGTCAGGACGGTTCCCGTCCGGTCAGGACGGAACGCGGTGAATCAGGCCTCCGCCGCCCCCGAGCGGGGCCGCGATCTGCCAGGATCTCGGCATGTTCCTTCGGGTGGCGGCCTACGCCGTGATCATCGACGACGGTCAGGTGCTCCTGCCGCACTGGTCCGCGACGGGACGGTCGGGGTGGACGTTGCCCGGCGGCGGCATCGACCCGGGCGAGCACCCGGAGGATGCGGCCGTGCGCGAGGTGCGCGAGGAGACCGGGTACGACGTCGAGCTCGACGGCCTGCTCGGCGTGGACAGCCACGTGGTGGAACCCCAGGACCTCATCGGCTTCGAGGACGACCCGGACGTCGACCCGCTGCACGGCATCCGCGTCGTGTACCGGGCCCGCGTGGTCGGGGGGTCGCTCACCGTCGAGCAGGACGGTTCCACCGACGACGTGGCGTGGCACCCGCTCGACGCCGTGGCGCACCTTCCGCGGGTCGACCTCGTCGACATCGGACTGGGTTGGGCCGGAGCCCTCTGACTCGCTGAGTTCCGCCCTGACTCGGCAGCAGCCGTCCTGACTCGGCAGGAGTACTCCTGCCTCGCGGGCAACCGCCCTGACTCGGCACGGGGTGGTGGCCCGGGGTCGGGTCGGACGTGCGAGCGGCCGCCGCCCCGGGGTGGGGGCGACGGCCGCTCACGTCGATCGCTGACGCAGGGTGGTTGTCAGCGAGCGGCGGTGCCCTCCGTGTAGTCGGAGTCGGCCGGCTTGATCCACGAGAACATCTTGCGCAGCTCGCGGCCGGTGGCCTCGATCGGGTGGTTCTCCGCCTTGGCCCGCAGCTCCGTGAACTCCGGGGCGCCGGCGTCCTGGTCGGCGATGAAGCGCTCGGCGAAGGCACCCGACTGGATGTCGGCGAGCACGGCCTTCATGTTCTGCTTGACCTCGGGCGAGATCACGCGCGGCCCGGAGACGTAGTCGCCGTACTCCGCGGTGTCGGACACGGACCAGCGCTGCTTGGCGATGCCGCCCTCGACCATCAGGTCGACGATGAGCTTCAGCTCGTGCAGCACCTCGAAGTAGGCGACCTCGGGCTGGTAGCCGGCCTCGGTGAGCACCTCGAAGCCGTACTGGACGAGCTGGGAGGCGCCGCCGCACAGCACGGCCTGCTCGCCGAACAGGTCGGTCTCGGTCTCCTCGGTGAACGTGGTCTTGATGCCCCCGGCGCGCAGGCCGCCGATGCCGGCGGCGTAGGACAGCGCGGTGTCCCAGGCCGTACCCGAGGCGTCCTGCTCGACGGCCACGATGACCGGCACGCCACGGCCGTCGACGTACTCGCGGCGCACGAGGTGGCCGGGGCCCTTGGGGGCGACCATGAAGACGTCGTGGCCGGCCTCGGGCTTGATGTAGCCGAAGCGGATGTTGAAGCCGTGGCCGAAGACCAGGGCGGCGCCGTCCCGCAGGTTCGGGGCGATCTCGTCGCGGTACAGGTCCCGCTGGACCTGGTCCGGGGCCAGGATGACGACGACGTCGGCCTCGGCGACGGCCTCGGCCACGGGCAGGACCTTCAGGCCCTGCTCCTCGGCCTTGGCGGCCGACGACGAGCCGTCGCGCAGGCCGACGCGGACGTCGACACCCGAGTCGCGCAGGTTCAGCGCGTGGGCGTGGCCCTGGCTGCCGTAGCCGATGACGGCGACCTTCTTGCTCTGGATGATGGACAGGTCGGCGGCATCCTCGTAGAACATCTCAGCCACGGTGGTGCTCCTCTTTCTTCAGGGTGTGACGCGTCAGGGGGATTCTGGCAGGCACGGGGTGGCGGGGCGCAGGCGTCTCAGGCGCTGCGGACCCGCTCCAGCGCCCGGTCGGTGATGGATCGCGACCCGCGCCCGACGGCGAGGGTCCCGGACTTGACGATCTCGCGGATGCCGTACGGCTCGAGGGCGGTCAGGAGGGCCTCGAGCTTGGCCCCGGTCCCGGTGGCCTCGACGACGACCGTGTCGGGCACGACGTCGACGACCTTGGCCCGGAAGAGCTCGACGACCTCGAGCACCCCCGACCGGGTGGTCGGGTCCGCCTTGACCTTGACGAGCAGGAGCTCGCGCTGGACGGACGCCTCCGGGTCGAGCTCGACGATCTTGATGACGTGGACCAGCTTGTTGAGCTGCTTGGTGACCTGCTCCAGCGGGTGGTCCTCGACGTCGACCACGACGGTGATCCGCGAGATCTCCTCGTGCTCGGTCGGGCCCACCGCCAGGGACTGGATGTTGAACGCGCGACGGGCGAAGAGCCCGGCGACGCGGGTCAGGACACCCGGCTTGTCCTCGACCAGCACGGACAACGTGTGACGGCTCATCGGCTCAGTCCTCTCGTTCCCAGGCCGGCGAGATGCCCCGCGCGTACTGGATGTCGTCGTTGCTGACCCCGGCCGCGACCATCGGCCACACCATCGCGTCCCGCGAGACGGTGAAGTCGACCACCACGGGCCGGTCGTCGATCTCCTGGGCCTTCTTGATCGCGGCGTCGACCTCGTTCTCGTGCTCCACGCGGATGCCGACGCAGCCGTAGGCCTCGGCGAGCTTGACGAAGTCGGGGATGCGGGCGGTGCCGTGGCCGGTGTGCAGGTCCGTGTTGGAGTACCGCTCGTTGTAGAAGAGGGTCTGCCACTGGCGGACCATCCCGAGCGAGCTGTTGTTGATCAGCGCGACCTTGATCGGGATGTCGTTGATCGCGCAGGTGGCCAGCTCCTGGTTGGTCATCTGGAAGCAGCCGTCGCCGTCGATCGCCCACACGTCGCGGTCGGGTTCGCCGACCTTGGCCCCCATCGCCGCCGGGATCGAGTACCCCATGGTCCCGAGCCCGCCGGAGTTGATCCAGGTGTTGGGGCGCTCGTAGCGGATGAACTGGGCGGCCCACATCTGGTGCTGGCCGACGCCCGCCACGTAGATCCCGTCGGGGCCCACGAGCTCGCCGAGCCGGGAGATCACCGACTGGGGAGCCAGGTGACCGTCGTCGGTGGAGCTGTAACCGAGCGGGTAGGTCTCACGCCAGGTGTCGATCTGGTGCCACCACGCCTCGATGTCGGGTCTGCCGACCTTGTCGTGCTCGGCCTCGAGGGCGGGCACCAGATCGGCGACGACCTCGCGCAGGTCGCCGACGATCGGCACGTCGACGGCGCGGTTCTTGCCGATCTCGGCCGGGTCGATGTCCGCGTGGACGATCGCCGCGTGCGGGGCGAAGCTGGACAGCTTGCCGGTGACCCGGTCGTCGAAGCGGGCGCCGAGGGCGACGATGAGGTCGGCCTTCTGCAGCGCGGCCACGGCGGGCACCGTGCCGTGCATGCCCGGCATGCCCAGGTGCTGCGGGTGGGAGTCGGGGACCGCACCCCGGGCCATCAGCGTGGTCACCACCGCCGCGCCCGAGACGTCCACCAGGCGGCGCAGCTCGGCCGCGGCCCCGGAACGCACGGCCCCGCCGCCGACGTACAGCACCGGGCGACGCGCCGTGGCCAGCAGCTTGGCGGCCTCCCGGATCTGCTTGGCGTGCGGCTTGGTCACCGGGTGGTAGCCCGGCAGCGTCAGCTGCTGCGGCCAGGAGAACGTCGTCCGGGCCTGCATCGCGGACTTGGCGATGTCGACCAGCACGGGACCCGGACGACCGGTCGAGGCGATGTGGAAGGCCTCGGCGATGGTCCGCGGGATGTCGTCGGCGTCCTTGACCAGGTAGGAGTGCTTGGTGATCGGCATCGTGATGCCGACGATGTCCGCCTCCTGGAAGGCGTCCGTCCCGATGGCGGGGCCGGCGACCTGACCGGTGATCGCGACCATCGGCACGGAGTCCATGTTGGCGTCGGCCAGCGGCGTGACGAGGTTGGTCGCCCCGGGGCCCGAGGTCGCCATCGTCACCCCGACCCGCCCGGTGGCGTGGGCGTACCCGGACGCCGCGTGCCCGCCGCCCTGCTCGTGGCGCACCAGGATGTGCCGCAGCTTCTGGGAGTCCATCAGCGGGTCGTAGGTCGGCAGGATCGCACCGCCGGGGATGCCGAAGACGGTGTCGACGCCGATCTCCTCGAGCGACCGGACGATCGACTGCGCGCCCGTGACCTGCTCCTCGACCCGGTGCTCGACCGGGCGCGGAGCGGTGCGCGCTGCCACGTGGGCGGGTGTCGGGTTCGGCTGGCCCATCGGTCTCTCCTGCCGCTGGAACGGAATCTGGGGTGTGTGGGGTGTCTCTGTGCAATGAAAAACCCCTCGGTCCCGACCACAAGGGGGACGAACGAGGGGTGAGCGCGCTGACGAAGTCCGGAACGTGGCCTCAGCCGGCGCGCCCAGGAAGTACTACAAGGATGATCGTCTGCACGTGACGCACGTTACGCCGTCGGGCCGCGGATGTCACGCGCTGGTCGGAACGTCCCAGATGATGGGACGCCGCCGGGACCGGGGTCGGTCAGTCGAGGTCACGCCGGCGGAACACGGCACCGGCGACGAGCGTCAGCACGGCCACGACCGCCAGCCAGTACAGACCCCCGTGCACACCGTCGACCACGCCCGTCAGCCACGGGACCGAAGCCTCCCCGGACGGGTCGGCCGCCCTCGCGGGGTACTGGTAGGTCGCGCCGCCCCGGAGCCAGGCGTCCAGGTTCAGCACCGGCAGCCAGCGCTGCGCGGCCCCCAGCGTGAACGCGAAACCGGCGCTCGCCCACAGCAGGAGCGCCGCCCCACCGATGGCCGAGGCCGCGTGGCGCAGCAGCACCCCCAGGGCGACGCCCGCGGCGGCGCACAGCGCCCCGGCCAGGAGCAGCCGCCCCGAGAACGCAGCGATCTCGGCCCAGTCGGCCCCCGACACCGTCCCCAGGGTCCCGGCGGCGGCGTGCAGCGCGTAGAGGCCACCGACGGTGGCCAGCCAGCCCCCGAGGACCAGCGGCGCCGTCCCCAGCGCGGCGGCGGCCGCCTTCGACCCGTAGACCCGCGAGCGGCGGGGCTCGAAGGTCAGCCACAGCCCCAGCGCCCCCGTGCGCTGCTCCGCCGTGACGAAGATGACGCCGACGACGAAAGCCAGCATGAGGAAGGCCGGCGCGGCACTCCGCGCGGCGGCGGAGAGGCTCGACCAGCCCGACCACAGGGACTCCTGCACGGCGGCGACCTCTGCCGAGACGGCCGCGGCGGCGGTCTCCGTCCCGGTCAGCCCGCCGGTCGCCGAGGAGCCGGAGGTCTCGTGCGACACGAAGGTCGAGCTCGACGGCAGGAACTGCTCGAGCCGGGGTCCAGCCGGTCGCACCCGTAGTCGGCACCCGGCTCGGCCGCCTGGGCCTCCCGGCAGCTGGCCGTCTCCTGCGCGCCGTTCTCCTGCCACCACTCGACCTGGTCGGCGTAGAACTGCTCTGCCTGGGCGATCTCCTGCGCCGACGGCGGCTGCGCCGCGCCGACCTGGGTCACGACGGCGAGCCCCGCGACCACGAGCGCCAGCAGCAGCCCACCCCACGTCACGCGGCGCATCCACAGTCGCCGCAGCTCGACCCGGACCAGTCGCATCAGACGCTCTCCCCCGCCGTCTCGGCCTGCGTCAGCCCGAGGAAGACCGACTCCAGGTCGACCTGCCGCGGGGCGAGCTCACGGGCCCACACCCCCTGCTCGCCGAGCATCCGGTTCACGGCGGCCGCCTCGGCACCCTCGACGACGAGCGCCGCACCGTCGCGCTCGACCGACAGCCCGCGGGCGCCGAGCACGCTCGCGGCGACCGCGACCTCGTCGGGCGCGAGCCCGACCCGCACCGCGGCCCCGGCCTGCCCGGACACGAGGTCGGCGACCCGGCCCTCGGCGATCAGCCGTCCGCGGGCCACGATGGAGACCGTGTCGGCCACCTGCTGGACCTCGGCGAGGATGTGGCTGGAGACCAGCACCGTCCTGCCGCGGTCGGCCAGGTCCCGCATGGTCCGCCGGATCTCGTGGATGCCCGCCGGGTCGAGCCCGTTGGTCGGCTCGTCGAAGATGAGCAGGTCGGGGTCCTTGAGCAGCGTCGCGCCGATGGCCAGCCGCTGCTTCATGCCCAGCGAGTAGGTCCGGTAGGGATCCCCGGCGCGGCCGCTGAGACCGAACTCCTCGAGCACCGCGTCGACCCGGCCGCGCGGCGTGCCGATGGCGTCGGCCAGCAGCTGCAGGTTCGACCGCCCGGTGAAGGCCGGGAAGAAACGGGGGCTCTCGACGATCGCACCGACCCTTCCCACGACGTCGGGCAGGTGCCGCGGCACCTCGTGACCGAAGATCGTGGCCGTGCCCCGGTCGGGACGGGCCAGACCCAGCAGCATGCGGATCGTCGTGGTCTTCCCGGACCCGTTCGGGCCGAGGAACCCGTGAACGCCTCCGAGGGGGACCCGCAGGTCCAGGTTCTCGACACCGACCCGAGGCCCCCGCAGGGTGCGGAACGACTTGCGCAAACCGCACGTCTCGACCGCCAGCTCGCCGTCGATCACCACATGCCTCCCGGTGGCCCCGCGGGCCACGCCGACCGCTCCCACCTGGACGGACGCCGGGTGTGCTGCGGAGCATAGCGGCCCGGCGGGCACCCGGGACAGGTCCCTCGCGGTTCCTTCAGCCGGACGACGGTCGGTCGGCGGGGATGTCGAGCTCGCGCGCCGCCTCCGAGATCCGGGCCGCGAGCGCGGCGTCCCGATCGCTGAGCCCGCCGATGTCGTGGGACATCGTGCGCACGACGACGGTGGCGTACCGCAGGTCGACGTCCGGGTGGTGGTTCGCGGCCTCGGCCAGCTCCCCGATCTCCTCGACCAGCCGCACCCCGGTGGTGAAGGCACCGGTGCGGAACGTCGCGGTCGCCGGCCCGTCCTCGGGCGCCTGCCAGTCCTCGGTCCCGGCGGCGTCGTGGAACTGCGCGGGGGTGATGCGGTCACTCATGGTCCTGGTCCCTTCCGATCGAGACGGCGATGTCGATCTCGTTGCCCTCCGGGTCCGCGACGGTACGCCACAGCGGCGCCTCGGCGTCGTACACGACCCGCCCCCCGGCGGCCACCGCGGCGGCGACCCGCTCGTCGGCCACGTCCGCCGGGACGAACAGGTCGACGTGGATCCTGTTGCGCTGCTCGCGGGGTGCGTCCATCTGCTGGATGAAGACGGACGGGCCACGCAGCAGCGGGTCGTACAGGTCGGCGTCCTCCCGGGTGGCGTACCCGAGGGCCGCGGCCCAGAACCGGCGCACGGCGTCGACGTCGAGGGCGTCGAAGGTGAGCTGGAGGTCCCGCAGGGCACCCGGGTCCGGCTCCACACCGGCCTCACGGGCGGCGGCCTGGATCCGGCGCGCCAGGTCGAGCGCGGCGTCGTCGATCCAGCCGTCCTCGGGGGCGCCGACGCGGAAGGTGACGTGGCCGAGGCGCAGGTCCGTGGAGAGCCGCACCCCGGCGTCGTCGGCGAGGCGTTGGGCGGTCGCCGCGAGGTCGACCCCGGCGTCGAACCCGCCGGTCACGTAGCGCGCGCACGCCCCCTGCAGGACGCGCCAGTCGTCCACCCCGTCCGCGGCGCGGAACGCGTCCGGGGAGACCAGGCCCTCGGGGAGATCCTCCTCGAAGCCCTCCCACGCCTCGACGTCGGCCTCGTTGCCCTCGGGGTCCGCGAGGGTCCACCAGTGCGGGACGAACTCCTCGGTCGTGAGCCGGCCGCCCGCCGCGAGCGCCGCCTGCACGCGCGCGGGTCGGTCGTCGTGCGGGACGAAGACGTCCAGGTGCAGCCGGTTGCGCAGCGGCCGGGGCTCGTCCATCTGCTGGAACCACACGCCGGGCCACCGGGCGTCCGGGTCGAGCAGGTCCTCGTCACCGGCCCGGCGGTGGCCGAGCACGACCTCCCAGAACGGCATGACGCGCTCGCGGTCGGTGGCGTCGATGGTCAGCTCGACGTCCCGCAGCGCGGCCGGGTCGGGGGTCAGGCCCACCCGCTCGGCCGCGGCCGAGATGTCCTGCGCGAGGGCGACGTCGCGGCGGCTCAGTCCGCCGACGTCGTGCGAGACGCACCGCACGACGACGGCGTCGGGGCGCAGGTCGACGTCGGGGTGGTGGTTCGCGGCGTCGGCGAGCACCTTGATGTCCTCGAGCAGCACGGCCCCCGCCCCCGGTGCGGTAGCGCGGAACAGTGCGCAGGCGCCGTGCGACAGCACGCGCCAGTGCCCGGTGGCGTCGGCCTTCTCGAAGGCGTCCGGGGTGATCTCGTCGGACTCGGTGGCCATGGTCCCTCCCGCGGTGGCCGGTGCGATCCACCTACCGTGCCGTGGTCGGGGGCAGCTCGCGCGTCCTCAGCCGAGCACGGCACCCTTCGACGCGGACTGCACGAGCTTCGTGTACTTGGCGAGCACCCCGCGGGTGTAGCCGTGCGGCACGGGCCGCCAGTCGTCGGTGTGCCGGGCGGCCAGCTCGTCGGCGTCGACGAGCAGGTCGAGCGTCTTGGCCGCGACGTCCAGGCGGATACGGTCGCCGTCGCGCACGAACGCGATCGGCCCGGCGTCGACGGCCTCCGGGGCGATGTGCCCGACGCACAGGCCCGTGGTGCCGCCGGAGAACCGGCCGTCGGTGACGAGCAGGACGTCCTTGCCGAGCCCCGCGCCCTTGATCGCGCCGGTGATGGCGAGCATCTCGCGCATGCCCGGGCCGCCCTTCGGGCCCTCGTAGCGGATGACGACGACGTCCCCGGCCGTGATGGTGCCGTCCTCCAGCGCGTCGAGGGCGTGCCGCTCCCGCTCGAAGACCCGCGCCGTGCCCTCGAAGACGTCGGAGTCGAACCCGGCGCTCTTGACCACGGCGCCGTCCGGGGCGAGCGACCCGTGCAGGATCGTGATGCCGCCGGTCGGGTGGATCGGGGCGTCCAGGGCACGCAGGATCTTGCCGTCCGGGTCGGGCGGGGCGATGTCAGCCAGGTTCTCGGCCACGGTGCGCCCGGTCACGGTGAGGCAGTCGCCGTGGAGCAGACCGGCGTCCAGGAGCGCCTTCATGATCACGGGGACCCCGCCGATGCGGTCCACGTCGTTCATGACGTAGCGGCCGAACGGCTTGAGGTCGCCCAGGTGCGGGACCTGGCTCGCCACGCGGTCGAAGTCCTCCAGGGTGAGCTCGACGTCGGCCTCGTGGGCGATGGCGAGCAGGTGCAGCACGGCGTTGGTCGACCCGCCGAACGCCATGACCACGGCGATGGCGTTCTCGAACGCCTGCTTGGTCAGGATGTCGCGCGCGGTGATGCCGCGGCGCAGCATCTCCACGACCGCCTCGCCGGAGGCGTGGGCGAACGTGTCCCGCCGCCGGTCGGCCGACGGCGGGGCCGCGGACCCCGGCAGGGACATGCCCAGCGCCTCGGCGGCCGAGGCCATGGTGTTCGCCGTGTACATCCCGCCGCAGGCGCCCTCGCCCGGGCAGATGGCCCGCTCGATGCGGTCGACGTCCTCGCGGGACATCAGCCCCCGCGAGCACGCCCCGACCGCCTCGAAGGCGTCGATGATCGTCACGTCCTTCTCGGTGCCGTCCGAGAGCTTGACCCAGCCGGGCATGATCGAGCCCGCGTAGAGGAACACGCTGGCCAGGTCCAGCCGGGCGGCCGCCATGAGCATGCCGGGCAGGGACTTGTCGCAGCCGGCCAGCAGCACCGAGCCGTCCAGGCGCTCGGCCTGCATGACCGTCTCGACGGAGTCGGCGATGACGTCCCGGGAGACCAGCGAGAAGTGCATCCCCTCGTGGCCCATCGAGATGCCGTCCGAGACGGAGATCGTGCCGAACTCGAGCGGGTACCCGCCGCCCGCGTGCACGCCGTTCTTCACCGCACCGGCGAGCCGGTCCAGCGACAGGTTGCAGGGCGTGATCTCGTTCCACGAGCTCGCGACGCCGATCTGCGGTTTGGCGAAGTCGTCGTCCCCCAGGCCGACGGCGCGCAGCATCCCGCGCGCGGCGGTGGCCTCCAGACCGTCGGTGACCTGACGGGAACGGGGCTTCAGGTCGGGGGTGGTTCCGGCGTCGGTGCTCGTCATGCCCTCAGGCTAGGGCCGACGGCGGCACGGGGCCCAGCGGTCTCCCGGCGCGGGACCGGACGGACCCAGATGCGCGCCCGGGTCCGCACGCTCCCGGAGACGAACCGCGCCGACTCGCCGGTCGGCGCGTACCCCAGGGCACGCCAGAACGGTTCCGCCGCCGCACGGTTGGTGTCGACGACGCCGAGCCGCAGCCGGACGACCTCCGGCCACGTCCCCGCACGCTCCTCGACCGCCGCGTGGAGCGCCCTGCCCAGCCCCTGCCGGTGCCGGCTCGCGGCGATCGCGAGCAGGCCCACGTGCGCCTGGTCGGCGGTGGGCCAGCCGCGGATCACGTCGGCCAGCCCCACGAGCACACCCGTGGTGTCGAGGATCCCGAGGACGTGCTTGGCGTCCGGCGTCGTGCCCGGCGGACGCGACGTGAGCGCGTCGACCGCGTCCTGACGGCTCGGCGGACGCCCGGAGACGCGCCGCGCGTACCCACCGTCGTCGGCGAGCAGCCGCTGGACGGCGTCGACGTCGGCCGCGGAGAGGTCGACGACCCGCACGCTCAGCGCCGCGCGACGAGGTCGACGTCGCGCACCGCGCCCTTGTCCGCGCTCGTCGCCATGGCGGCGTAGGCCCGCAGGGCCGGCGAGACGTACCGGTCGCGGTCCTTCGGCTGCCACGGGGTCGCCGAGGACTCCATCGCGGCGCGGCGCTCGGCGAGCACCTCGTCGGAGACGTTCAGGCGCACGGAGCGGGACTCGACGTCGATCTCGATCTCGTCGCCGTCCTCGACCAGGCCGATGACGCCGCCCGCAGCCGCCTCCGGGGAGACGTGCCCGATGGAGATGCCGGACGACCCGCCGGAGAACCGGCCGTCGGTGATGAGCGCGCAGACCTTGCCCAGCCCGCGGCCCTTGAGGAACGAGGTGGGGTAGAGCATCTCCTGCATGCCGGGTCCGCCGGCGGGACCCTCGTAGCGCACCACCACGACGTGCCCGGGCTCGACCTGCTTGGTGAGGATCTTGTCGACCGCCTCGTCCTGCGACTCGCACACGAGCGCCCGACCGGTGAAGTGGAAGACATCCGGGTCGACACCGGCGGTCTTGAACACGGCGCCGTCCTCGGCGAGGTTGCCGCGCAGCACGGCCAGACCGCCGTCGGCGGTGTAGGCGTGCTGGACGCCGCGGATGCAGCCCTCGGCGGCGTCGGTGTCGAGGGACTCCCAACGGTTCTCGGTCGAGAAGGCCTGGGTGGTGCGCACCCCGCCCGGAGCGGCGTGGAACAGCTCGGTGGCCTGCTCGGTGGCCTTCCCGCCGCGCACGTCCCAGTCGTCCAGCCACTCCTGCAGCGTCGGGGTGTGCACGCTGGTGACGTCCTTCTCCAGCAGCCCGCCACGGTGCAGCTCGCCGAGCAGTGCCGGGATGCCACCGGCCCGGTGGACGTCCTCCATGTGGAAGTTCGGGTGGTTGGGGGCGACCTTGCTCAGGCACGGCACCCGCCGCGAGATCTCCTCGATGTCGCGCAGCGTGAAGTCGACCTCGGCCTCCTGCGCGGCGGCCAGCACGTGCAGCACGGTGTTGGTCGACCCGCCCATGGCGACGTCGAGCGCCATCGCGTTGGCGAACGCCTCCTTGGTGGCGATCCCCCGTGGCGCCGCGGTGTCGTCGGAGTCGTCGTAGTAGCGCTTCGCCAGCTCGACGACGGTGCGCCCGGCCTCGAGGAACAGCTCCTTGCGCGCGGCGTGCGTGGCCAGCGTCGAGCCGTTGCCCGGCAGCGACAGCCCGAGCGCCTCGGTGAGGCAGTTCATCGAGTTCGCGGTGAACATGCCCGAGCAGGAGCCGCAGGTCGGGCAGGCGTTCTCCTCGACCTTCGCCAGCGCCTCGTCGGAGACGTTCTCGTCCGCCGCGTAGTTGATCGCGTTGACGAGGTTGAGGTTCGTCCGCGCGACGCCGTCGGCGACGACCGCCTTGCCTGCCTCCATCGGCCCGCCGGA
The DNA here is from genome assembly GCF_030588085.1 of Isoptericola sp. b408. Lineage (NCBI taxonomy): Bacteria > Bacillati > Actinomycetota > Actinomycetes > Micrococcales > Promicromonosporaceae > Isoptericola > Isoptericola sp. b408. The sequence continues at coordinate 6,169 of NZ_JAUQYQ010000002.1, read as the reverse complement.
GACGAAGACGACGGGGATGTTCAGCCGCAGCGCCGCGTTGAGCATGCCCGGGGTGATCTTGTCGCAGTTGGAGATGCACACCAGCGCGTCCGCGCAGTGCGCGTTGACCATGTACTCCACCGAGTCGGCGATGAGGTCGCGGCTGGGCAGCGAGTAGAGCATGCCGCCGTGGCCCATCGCGATGCCGTCGTCCACGGCGATGGTGTTGAACTCCTTGGCGACTCCTCCGGCGTCGCGGATCGCGCCCGCGACGAGATCGCCCATGTCCTTGAGGTGCACGTGCCCCGGGACGAACTGGGTGTAGGAGTTCGCGATCGCGACGATCGGCTTGCCGAAGTCCTCCGAGCGCATGCCGGTGGCGCGCCACAGGGCGCGGGCGCCGGACATGTTGCGGCCGTGGGTGGACGTGCGCGAACGCAGGGGGCGGCTCATCTGCATGCTCCTTCGGACCGGCTCACGGACGCACCGTGAGCGACGTGCCTGGGCAGCGTACGCCGTCGTGCCGGATGCTGGGACGCCCGTCCCGCGTGCTGGTCACCGGGCCCACGGCTCCCCCGGCGCCGACGGGACGGGCACCGTACGGTGGCCGCATGCCCACGACCGTGATGTGGTTCCGGCGCGACCTGCGCCTGGCCGACAACCCGGCCCTGCTGGCCGCGCTGGAGACCGCGCGGGCCGACGACTCCGCCGTCGTCGGCCTCTACGTCCTGGACGACGTCCTGTGGCGCCGGGCCGGCGTCAACCGGCTCGCCTATCTGCGCGAGTCGCTGCGCGCCCTGGACGAGGCCTGCGGCGGACGGCTCGTGGTGCGACGCGGCGACCCCGTCGACGTCGTGCCACGGGTGGTGCGCGAGGCCGGTGCCGCCGAGGTGCACGCCGCGGCCGGCTACGAGCCGTACGGCCGACGACGCGACGACGAGGTGGCCGCCGCGTTGGACGGTCCGGGCGTCCCGCTGGTGCGCACCGGGTCCCCGTACGCCGTGGCCCCCGGTCGACTCTTCACGCAGAGCGGCGGCGCGTACCAGGTGTTCACCCCGTTCCGTCGGGCCTGGCTGGAGCACGGCTGGCGGGAGCCGGTGCACCGGCCCCGGCAGATCCCGTGGGCCGACCTGCCCGGCGAGGACCTCCCGCACTCCCCCGAGCCGACGGCGCGACTGCCCCGCGCGGGCGAGGAGGCGGCCCGACGGCGGTGGCGGGACTTCCTGGACGACGGGCTGGCGGACTACCCCACCGCGCGGGACCGACCCGACCTGGCCGGCACCTCGGCGATGTCGGTGCACCTGCGCTGGGGCGAGATCCACCCGCGCACGATGCTCGCCGACCTCGCCGCGGCCCAGTCCGACGGCGCCCCCTCCGAGGCCGTGGCGACGTTCCGCTCCGAGCTGTCCTGGCGGGAGTTCCACGCCGACGTGCTGTACCACCGGCCGGACGCCCGCACCCGCTCGCTGCGCGCCGTCGTGCCCGACGACGCCTGGACACGGGGCGAGCAGGAGACCGAGTGGCTGACGGCCTGGACGGAGGGACGGACCGGCTACCCGTTCGTCGACGCCGGGATGCGGCAGCTGCTCGCCACCGGCTGGATGCACAACCGGGTACGGATGGTCGTGGCGTCGTTCCTCGTCAAGGACCTGCACGTGCGGTGGCAGCGCGGGGCCGAGCACTTCATGGCGCACCTGGTGGACGGCGACGTGTCCCAGAACCAGCTCAACTGGCAGTGGGTCGCGGGCACCGGGCACGACGCCGCGCCCTACTTCCGCATCTTCAACCCCGTCACCCAGGGCGAGAAGTTCGACCCCGACGGCGAGTACGTGCGCCGCTGGGTGCCCGAGCTGCGCGAGGTGGCCGGCCGGCGGGTGCACCAGCCCTGGAAGCTGGACACCCCGCCGGCCGACTACCCGGCGCCTCTGGTCGACCACGCGCACGAGCGCAAGGTCAGCCTCGACGACTTCCAGCGGGGCAGGTGAGACCCCGCCGGAGGCGGCCGGTCGTCTGGCGTGGCGCCGCGCTCAGGACCCGCGGACCATCGCGCGGTACTCGTCCTCGAGGATGCTCATGACGATCGCGTCGGACCAGTCGTCCCCGTCGCGGTAGGCGTCACGCAGCCGCCCCTCCTCGACGAAGCCGAGCGAGGCGTAGAGCGCCTTGGCCCGCGGGTTGATGCTGAGCACGTCCAGCCCGACGCGGTGCAGGCGCAGCCCGTCCGGACCGTCGTCGAAGGCGAACCGCAGCACCTGCTCGATCGCCTCCCGACCGTAGCCGCGGCCCCGGTAGTCCGGGAGCATCTGCAGGCGCAGGTTGGCGCTGCGGCTGACCGGGTCGATGTCGTTGAGGACGATCTCCCCGATCAGGTCGTCGCTGACGAGCTCGCCGTCGCGCATCGCGGCCGGCGTGATGGCCCAGTCGAACCGGCCGTCGCGGTCGGCGACCGTGGCCGCCCAGTCGTCGATCTGCTGCCGGGTGAAGCTCGCCGTCGTCCCCGTCAGGCGCATGCCCTCCGGATCGTGCAGCGACTCCCAGAGCCGCTCGGCGTCGGGGGCCTGGATCGGACGCAGCCGGACCATCTCGCCGGGCAGCACGGGGGGTGTCACGACCCGATCCTCTCCAGCACCAGCTCACGCACGCGCTTGGCGTCCGCCTGGCCCTTCGTCGACTTCATCACCGCGCCGATGATCGCGCCGACCGGACCCTGGTTGCCACCGCGGACCTTCTCGACGACGTCCGGCTGGGCGGCCAGCGCCTCGTCGATCGCGGACAGCAGCGCACCGTCGTCGGAGACGATCTCCAGACCGCGCGCGGCGACGACCTGCTCCGGGTCGCCCTCGCCGGCGAGGACCCCGTCGAGGACCTGGCGGGCGATCTTGTCGTTGATCCGGCCGGAGTCGATCAACCCCTGCAGCTCGCCGATCTGCGCCGGCGTGATGGACAGCTCGGCCAGCTCGACCTCGTCCTGCTTGGCACGGCGGGCGAGCTCACCCATCCACCACTTGCGCGCCGCGGCGGGGCTGGAGCCCGCCGCGATCGTGGCCTCGATGAGGTCGAGCGCTCCGGCGTTGACGACGTCGCGCATCTCGGCGTCGGCGTAACCCCACTCGTCCTGCAGCCGGCGGCGCCGCGCCTGCGGCAGCTCGGGCAGACCCGCGCGGATCTCCTCGACCCACTCGCGCGACGGCTCGACCGGGACGAGGTCCGGCTCGGGGAAGTACCGGTAGTCCTCGGCGTCGGACTTCACGCGCCCGGAGGTGGTGATGCCGGTGTCCTCGTGCCAGTGCCGGGTCTCCTGGATCACGGTGTCGCCCGCGTCCAGGATCGCCGCCTGACGCGACACCTCGTAGCGCACGGCCCGCTCGACCGAGCGGAACGAGTTCACGTTCTTCGTCTCGGTCCGGGTGCCGAGCGGGGCGTCCGGCGTCGCCCGCAGGGAGAGGTTGACGTCGGCACGCACGTTGCCGCGCTCCATCCGCGCCTCGGACACGTCGAGGACCCGGAAGATGTCCCGCAGCGCCTGCACGTAGGCGCGTGCCACCTCGGGGGCCCGGTCACCGACGCCGGTGATCGGCTTGGTGACGATCTCGACCAGGGGGATCCCCGCTCGGTTGTAGTCCACCAGGGAGTAGTCGGCGCCGTGGATGCGTCCCGCGGCACCGCCGACGTGCGTGTTCTTCCCGGCGTCCTCCTCCATGTGGGCGCGCTCGATCTCGACCCGGTGGATGGTGCCGTCCTCCAGCTCGACGTCGAGCCAGCCGTCGAACGCGATCGGCTCGTCGTACTGGGAGGTCTGGAAGTTCTTCGGGACGTCCGGGTAGAAGTAGTTCTTCCGGGCGAACCGGCAGGACTCGGCGATCTGGCAGTTCAGCGCCAGGCCGATCCGGATCGCGTACTCGACGGCGGTGCCGTTGACCACGGGCAGCGCACCGGGCAGGCCGAGGCTGACCGGAGTCGTCTGGGTGTTCGGGGCGCCCCCGAAGGACACCTCGGCCGGGCAGAACATCTTGGTGCGGGTGCCGAGCTCGACGTGCACCTCGATGCCGAGCACCGGGTCGAACCGTCGGACCGCGTCGGCGTAGTCGACCAGCTGGGTCACAGTCATCTCCTTCGTGGGTCCGTCAGCCGAGCTCGGGCGCGCGGTCGAGCAGCGGGCCGCCCCAGGACTTCTCCAGGGCGGACTCCAGGGCGGCGCCGACACGGTACAGGCGGTCGTCGGCCTTGGCCGGTGCCAGCACCTGGAACCCGACCGGCAGCCCGTCGTCCGACAGGCCGTTCGGCACCGAGATGCCGGGGATGCCGGCCAGGTTCGCCGGGATGGTCGCGACGTCGTTGAGGTACATCGCCAGCGGGTCGTCCAGCTTCTCGCCGAGCTTGAACGCCGTCGTGGGCGCCGTCGGGGACACCAGGACGTCGACCTGGGCGAACGCCTCGTCGAAGTCGCGCTGGATGAGCGTGCGCACCTTCTGCGCGCTGCCGTAGTAGGCGTCGTAGTAGCCCGCGCTGAGGGCGTAGGTGCCCAGGATGACGCGTCGCTTGACCTCGTCGCCGAACCCGGCGCCGCGGGTGGCCGCCATGACGCGCTCGGCGGTGACCGGGCCCTCCTCGGGCTCGACCCGCAGGCCGAAGCGCATGCCGTCGAACTTGGCCAGGTTGCTGGAGGCCTCGGCGGGCAGGATCAGGTAGTAGGCGGCGAGCGCGTACTCGAAGTGCGGGCAGGAGACCTCGACGACCTCGGCACCCGCCTGGCGCAGCAGGTCCAGGGACTCCTCGAAGCGCGTCTGGACGCCGGCCTGGTAGCCCTCGCCCTGCAGCTGGCTGACCACGCCGACCTTCACGCCGGACAGGTCGCCGAGCGCGCCCTGCTTCGCGGCCTCGACGAGCGGCGGCAGCGGCTCCGGGATGGAGGTCGAGTCGCGCGGGTCGTGCCCGCCGATGAGCTCGTGCAGCAGCGCCGAGTCCAGCACGGTCCGGGTCACGGGGCCGGCCTGGTCGAGGCTGGAGGCGAGCGCGATGAGGCCGTAGCGGGAGACGCCGCCGTAGGTCGGCTTCACGCCCACGGTGCCGGTCACGGCGCCCGGCTGGCGGATGGACCCGCCGGTGTCGGTGCCGATGGCCAGGGGGGCGGTGAACGCCGCCACCGCGGCGGCCGAACCACCGCCCGAACCACCGGGGATCCGCTCGAGGTCCCAGGGGTTGTGGGTGTTGCCGTAGGCGGAGTGCTCCGTGGAGGAGCCCATGGCGAACTCGTCCATGTTGGTCTTGCCCAGGATGGGCAGCCCGGCCTCACGGATCTTCTCCACCAGGGTGGCGTCGTACGGCGGCACCCAGCCCTCGAGGATCTTGGAGCCGGCGGTCGACGGCATGCCCTGGGTGACGACGACGTCCTTGACGGCGATCGGCACACCCGCCAGCGGGTGCAGCTCCTCGCCGGCCGCCCGGCGGGCGTCGACGTCGCGGGCCGTCGCCAGCGCCTCGTCGGCGTTGACGTGCAGGTAGGCGTGCACCGAGCCGTCGACGGCGGCGATGCGGTCGAGGTAGGCCTGCGTCGCCTCGACGCTGGTGACCTCGCGGTGGCGCAGCTTCTCGGCCAGATCGGCGGCCGAGAGTCGGGTCAGGTCCGTCATCTCACTCCTCCCCGAGGATCTGCGGCACCGCGAACCGGCCGTCTTCGGCCTCCGGCGCGGCGGCGAGCACGTCGTCGACCGGCAGGGCCGGCTGCGGCTCGTCGGCACGGAACACGTTGGACATGGGCAGCGGATGGCTCGTCGCGGGGACCTCGGGGGTCGCGACCTGGCTCACCTTGGCGATGGACTCGACGATCACGTCGAGCTCGCCGGCGAGGCGGTCCAGCTCGTCTGGGCGCAGCTCGATCCGCGCCAGCGCGGCGACACGCGCGACCTCGTCACGGGAGATGGTGGACATGGCCGCCAGTCTAGTGGGCCGACGTGACGCCCCGATGACGTGGGGACCACCGGACGTGTGAACCATGTCCCTGGTCCGCGGTCCGGCCGGCGGCTCGGTGGTCGACGCTCGGGGGATGGCGGTCCAGCGCGGTGGGGAAATGCAGCAGGCCCCCCACCTGTGGGGTGGGGGGCCTGCTGTGAAGGGTGTCCGGCGGCGTCCTACTCTCCCACCCCGTCTCCAGGGCAGTACCATCGGCGCTGAAGGGCTGAGCTTCCGGGTT